>JADFSP010000057.1 GCA_022560695.1 Pseudomonadota bacterium | reverse complement strand
AAATTCGTGATCTGCTGCTCGGCACCTGCAGGAATCATCACGGTGTCGCCGGGGCTCAGCCGGAGTGGCGGGTCGTCGCCCAGTCGCATCTCGCCGTGGCCGGACTCGACGATGTACCATTCGATGACCGACAAACTGTGCAATTGTGTCGTCACTCCGGGCTCGACACGGTACCGGGCAACCGACACCTCAGGCGTCCCGGGGTCGTTGATGAACTCCGTGATATAGCAGCGCTCCCCCGTCCGGACTTCGATTGTGCTCGCGGGTTTCGATTTATCGGCCATCGGTGGAAAATACCCCACTCAGGCCCGCGGAGCACCTACGATCATGAGTACTTCTTCCAGCCATGCCGTGCACGAGTTGTTCGACCTCACGGGGCACACCGCGCTCGTGACCGGTGCGAGCGGCAATATCGGTCAGGCAATCGCACGCCGCCTTGCCGAAGCGGGCGCCGTCATCATCGCGCACTACCACAATAACGAGCTCGCGGCCCGCAAGCTGATCGACCAGATCGGCAGCGGCAGCATCGTGCAGGCGAATCTCCGTGATGAAGCGGACGTGGATGCCATCTTCGAAAAGACGCAGCCGGACCTCGTTGTGAATAATGCGGCGACGCAGCCCGTTCAGGCGCTTGCCGACATGTCGCTCGGTGACTGGCGCGACGTTCATGCGACCAACCTCGACAGCGCTTTCCTGGTAACGCGTCGTGCCGCGCTTGCCTGGACGGCGTCGGCGTCGGGCGGCGCCGTCGTGAACATCGCGTCCATCGAAGGCGTCGATCCGGCCGCCGGACACGGGCATTACGCGGCTAGCAAGGCCGGGCTGATCATGTTGACGAAGTCCTGCGCGCTGGAGTTTGGCAGCCACGGCATCCGCGTGAACGCGGTATCCCCGGGACTGATCGATCGCGATGGGCTGCAACAAGACTGGCCGGAGGGCGTCGCACGCTGGCTGGCCCGCGCGCCGCTGGAATGCCTCGGGGCTCCCAATGACGTCGCCGACGCGGTATTGTTCCTGCTGAGCCCCGCGGCCCGATGGATCAGCGGCGCCAACCTCATCGTCGACGGCGGAATGTCGGCGCAAAGCAAGTGGTGACGCCGCGTCCGGACGCGAACGGACAGCCCACGGCCGAAGAGCAAAAAACTATGGCGACCAAGCACATGAACGCGGCCCCCGGCGATTTTGCCGAGACCGTACTGATGCCCGGCGATCCGGTGCGCGCGCAGTACATTGCGGATACCTATTTCGACAATGCGCGGCGCGTGACCGATGTGCGCAACATGTGGGGCTTCACTGGCGAGTACAAGGGACAGCCGATTTCGGTCATGTCGCACGGCATGGGCATACCGTCGGCCTCGATTTATTGCTCGGAGCTGATTAGCACTTACGGCGTCAAGCGGATCATGAGGGTCGGCAGTTGTGGCACATCGCACGCCGACGTGAAACTGCGCGATCTCATAATCGCGCAGGGCGCGTCGACGGACTCGAACGTCAATCGGATCCGTTTCGGCGGCTACGACCTCGCGGCGCTCGCGAGTTTCGACCTCGTGCAGAAGGCTGTGCAGGCGGCCGAGGCACAAGACGTTCGTTATCACGTCGGCAATATTTTCTCGGCCGACCTTTTTTACACACCGGATCACGCGATGTTCGAAACAATGGCGAAATACGGCATCTACGGCGTCGAGATGGAGGCGGCCGGAATTTATCCCCTTGCCGTCGAACACGGCGTCGAGGCGCTGGCAATCTGTACGGTCAGCGACGATCTTACCAGCGGCGCGGCGCTGTCTGTCGAGGAGCGAGCGACGACGTTTGATGCAATGATCTCCGTCGCGCTGGCAACGGCGATCGCGTAAGGTGAGCGCCATGAACCTGTCAGCAATCAATGTGCCATCACGCATGCCGGATCTGAGCACGGGATCGAGGATTGACGAGGTCGGTATCAACGAGCGCGTTGCGCGTTTTCAGAGTCGTAGCATCAAGACGGCGTCCAAGGTCGAAGCGCTCAGGCTCGTATTGAGCATGATCGATTTGACAACTCTCGAAGGTCAGGACACCGCAGGCAAGGTCGGGCAGTTGTGTCAGAAGGCGATTCATCTGCACGACGCGATTCCTGGCTTGCCGCATGTCGCGGCCGTGTGCGTGTACCCAACGATGGTCGGCGTCGCGCGGCAGGCGCTCGAAGGCCATGACATCAAAGTCGCGTCGGTTGCGACGGCATTTCCGAGCGGCATGGCGTCGCTTGCCGTCAAGCTCGACGATACGAAGGTTGCAGTGGAACAGGGCGCCAACGAGATCGACATGGTGATTTCGCGTGGCGCCTTTCTGCAGGGCGAATACGGTCGCGTGTTTGACGAGATCGCAACCGTCAAAGACGCTTGCGGTGACGCTCACCTGAAGGTCATTCTCGAAACCGGCGAGCTGGGCACGCTCGATCGCGTACAAGGCGCCAGCATGCTGGCAATGCACGCGGGCGCGGACTTCATCAAGACGTCGACGGGCAAGATTCAGCCGGCGGCGACGATGCAGGTTACGCTCGTGATGTTGCAGGCAATCAAGGACTTTTACTGCAAAACGGGCCGCATGGTAGGCATGAAGCCCGCGGGTGGCATATCGAAGGCCAAGCTTGCGATCCACTACCTCGTCATGCTGCGCGAGACACTCGGGAACGCATGGATGACGCCGGAGTGGTTTCGCTTCGGCGCGAGTTCGCTGGCCAACGACGTACTCATGCAGCTCATGAAGCAGGCAACCGGCGTGTATCAGTCCGCGGATTACTTTTCGAAGGATTAGTCGCGGCTGAAGCCGCACCTACAGGTTGATCGATTATGGCAATTCCTGAAAACAAACTCGCATTCGAGGGCGGTTGGCAATATTCGCCTGCGCCCGAAAGCATTGATCACATCAACCTGAAGACGAAGTATGACCTGTATATCGGCGGCGAATTCGTTGCGCCCGAAAGCGGGCGTTACTTCGACACGGTGAATCCGGCGACCGAAGAGTGTATTGCCAAAGTCGCTGACGCGAACGAGGCCGACGTGGACAAGGCCGTCAAGGCAGCGCGCAAGGCATACAATGGCGCGTGGTCAAAAATGAAAGCTGCCGAGCGCGGCAAGTACATCTTTCGGATCGCGCGCATCATGCAGGAACGTGCGCGCGAATTCGCAGCGATCGAGTCGCTGGACGGCGGCAAGCCCATACGCGAATCTCGCGACATCGATATTCCCCTGGCCGCGGCGCACTTTTTCTATTACGCGGGCTGGGCGGATAAGCTCGAGTACGCGTTCCCGGGCCGCAAGGTCAAACCGCTTGGCGTGGCAGGGCAGGTTATCCCGTGGAATTTCCCACTGCTGATGGCCTCATGGAAGATTGCGCCGGCGCTCGCGTGCGGCAACACCGTCGTCCTCAAGCCGGCGGAAACCACGCCGCTGACCGCGATGAAACTTGCCGAAGCAATCGCTGATGCGGGTTTGCCGCCAGGCGTCGTCAACATCGTGACGGGTGCCGGTCAGACAGGCGCGGCTATCGTTACGCACCCAGGCGTGCAAAAAGTGGCCTTCACCGGTTCGACCAAGGTCGGCCGCATCATTCAGAAGGCGCTTGCCGGAACGAACAAGAAATACACACTCGAACTCGGCGGCAAGGCCGCGAACATTGTTTTCGCCGATGCGGCGATCGATCAGGCGGTCGAGGGTATCGTCAACGGCATCTTCTTCAATCAGGGCCATGTTTGTTGCGCCGGGTCGCGCCTGCTTGTGCAGGAGTCGGTTGCTGACGAGGTCGTGCAAAAACTCAAAGATCGCATGGATACCCTGATCGTTGGCGATCCGCTCGACAAGAACACCGACATCGGGGCGATTAATTCGCCGATGCAACTCGAGAAAATCGAGTCCTATCTCGAGATCGGCCAACAGGAGGGTGGCGTGATGCACCAGAGTTCCTGCGCCCTGCCTGACAAAGGATATTGGTGTCGGCCGACGATATTCACGGGTGTGTCGCAATCGAATCGTGTCGTGCAAGAAGAGATCTTCGGTCCCGTACTGGCGATTCAGACCTTCCGCACGCTGGACGAAGCCGTGAGCAAGGCCAACAACACTCCCTACGGATTGTCGGGCGGCATCTGGACAGACAAGGGTGCGAAGATCTTCAAGATGACGCAGAAAATTCGTGCTGGCGTCATCTGGGCCAATACGTTCAACAAATTCGATCCGACCTCGCCGTTCGGTGGCTACAAGGAAAGCGGCTTCGGCCGTGAAGGTGGCCTGCATGGCCTCGACGCGTATCTCAACCTGGAGGCGTGACGATGGCTATAGCTGCTGAGCGCGTACCGGTCGCCAAGACCTACAAGATCTACATCGACGGCAAGTTCCCGCGCACCGAGTCGGGGCGTTATTTCACGCTGAATGACAAAAAAGGCGCCGTCATTGCAAATATTTGCCGCAGCAGTCGCAAGGACTTTCGCAATTCGGTCGTGGCGGCACGCGATGCGCAGCTGGCGTGGGCACAAGCGAGCGCCTATCTGCGCGGTCAGATCTTGTACCGTATCGCCGAGATGCTCGAGGGGCGCCGCGAACAGTTTGTCAGCGAGTTGCAACTGCAGGGCACCACGCAAAATGCGGCGCAGAAGGAAGTCGATGCCAGCATCGACCGACTGATCTATTACGCCGGGTGGTCCGACAAGTATCAGCAAGTGTTCAGCGCCGTAAATCCGGTCAGTTCGTCACATTTCAATTTCTCGGTCCTCGAGCCAACCGGTGTTGTGGCGATTCTGGCGCCCGATGACAGCAGCCTGCTCGGCTTGATTTCGAACGTCGCGCCGACCATCGTCGGTGGCAATACCTGCGTT
>JADFSP010000009.1 GCA_022560695.1 Pseudomonadota bacterium | reverse complement strand
CAACTGGATGCCAGTCTGTGCGGCGGCCTCACCGGGACGTACGATGGTCTCGGCATTACGCAAGACGACGCCGGGACAGACGATGTGTTCGTATTTGTGGTGACTAATGCACTCAACGCGATTGCCGGAGCGGCGATCAGGTAAAGTACAGCCGATGTAGTGCGAAAATTGTTGCTCTGCAACACAGCGTTTTCGTGAAGCGGCGGTGCTGTAAGTCCCGGCACCGCCGCGTGGCCATGGCGGAAAAATCGCGAACAGCAGTTTGGTCTACCGATTAATCGTAATCGGTAAATACGATATCATAGGCGTTCGTGCGGACGTCGCGCCGGACCGATAAAAGCAAACGAACTTGATCCAGAACCCGCTGACACCAACATACGGTGTTTCGCGGCGCAACGAATTACTGTCGGTTCCCGTACTCAACGCAGAAAACGAACAACAATTGCCGGTTGATCTGGATCGCTGGATGCACCTCGGGATGATGCTGGGGCCGCAATATACGGACGAAGGCTTCGACGCCCGGGGATCGAACCTGTTTCACTCCGCGCTGATGGAGCCGACGGCCTACCAGGCTTTTCTCGATACCGGAGAGTTCGGCGACGGGACGATTTTTGCGCTGCGGTTTTATAATGCGCTCAGTGAATTGTCGATTCAGAAGTCGGGGTTCCTGATGGGTGATTTCACGCTAACGGAAATACATCTCAAGGATTCGAAGCAGTTTCAGGATGGATTTAACTTTTACCTGTTTCCCCCGGGGACTGAAAAGGCGCCGCCATTGCCATTGCCGAACGATTGTGTCAGTTGGCACAGGGAACATGGCGCGTACGATGGTGTATTTGCACAGTTCTACCCGGCACTTCGCGACAAGATTCCTTCATCGGATCACAACTGATTCACGAATTTCGTCTATCTGCGGCTTGAGTTTCGGGGCGGCCCGGCCGAGACAATGTTTGTCGCGCGGGCATCCGGAACTTCGCGGGCAAATGATGGTCGCGTCATTTGCGGCACCGTCGGCGATCCAGCCGATATTCAGAATCTTGGCGATACTCACGAGCTGGCGGCGTGACGCCTCGGGTACGGGGCCCGAGCCTCCGCCGGAGTTACAGCTTGCCTCGATCTCTTCAATCGTTTTGCCAGCGTCGATATTCTGAGCGGCAAGCGCGGGCGCGAGGTCGATGCCTGCACACAGGACATGCGGATTGCCGGCCGCGTCCTTGCTGCGTACTGACTGGCAACAATAAAGACGCCGGTCGTCACCGTTACGCAGTACCGAGATCTGTGACGAGGGCTTTGTCGAGCGCGAGTTGAGCATGCGGAAAACTGCCCAGTGTTGGCACGGATCCGAAATCATCGTCATGTTTCCCCACGGCAACGGAATGCCGTTGCCGCGATAGACGGCGCGCAGGTTACCCGGCGGGTACGCGTCGAAATAATGCCAGTGCGGATACGGCGAGACGCTGGACATGCGGCGCATCACGAGGGCCGTCGTCAAATCCACTTTGTCGCCGGCGTTGATGGCGTACGCGCTTCTGGCAAGGTACTGGCGAAACGGTGTTTTCGGTGCGAGCAGGGCGGCCGCGAAGTAACTGCACTCAAAATCGCGCCAGGCGAACAGGATGTCCTTCGCATCGATATTAGGGGACTCCGCTCCGTGGCGGCGACCCGATGCGTGGCCTCCCGACAGCTGCGGCGCGCGCGCGCCGTCTCCGCCGTGCAGGACTTTGTGTGCGATCTGGTTGGCGAGATCGTACTTGAGCCGCGCGGGCATCGATTCGAGTGCGCGGTTCAGATAGATGCGATCGGGCGCATCGAAAAAAGACCGAACCAGCGCGTTCAGCGGCATCCCGGCATCGCCGCGGTCCTTGAACGGTGGTTTGTCGAACCACCGAATCCTGAGGCCCAGTCGCTTTGCTATGCCGAATATTTCATCGAGTGGCGTCGGAAAGTTTTTTTTGCCAACGCTTTCGGCGGCACGCTCGATGTCGGGAAAACGATTCTTGCTTGATTCCTGGTGTGCACGTATCAGCAAGTGTGCGAACTGCCGTCCGGTCGTACCGGTCTGCGCAAGCAACTCGGGGATCGCGAACTGCAAAAGATGTTCCGAGAACAGAAAGCCGGGCTCGAAGGGCATGCCGACGACGGCGGACGTCGATGGCGCCGAATCGATCACCGCGTCCTCGAGTGAATCATCGTAGAACCAGTCGATATCCTTTTGAAATATTTCGGCGACTATTCGCAGTAATCGCCCGGACGGGACACGCTTGCCGTTTTCGATCATTGACAGGTAGGAAACCGACGGCGCGGCCTCGGCATCGATCTGGACGCAGCGTACGGACAAGTCCTCGAGCGTCAGGTTATTGCGCTTGCGCAATGACCTGATCTTCGTGCCGAGAAAATGCGCCCTGCGCTTCAGGCTCTGCTGGTTACTCATGACGATCAGTTTGTGAAATTAACAATGTGAAATTTTTATTGTGAAATTTTAAGGACAGCGCCCGTACTATATCTCTCGAGACACTTGTTTTCACGCTTATTTCAGAAACCTGAGACCTGGCGAGGAGAAATCGACATGACACGACCAGAACAGATACGCAAACTGGAATCCAACTGGGCCGACAGCCCCCGTTGGCAAGGCATCGAGCGCAATTATGCGGCAGCGGATGTTGTGCGGCTACGGGGCACCGTTCAGGTCGAGCACACACTTGCGCGCCTTGGCAGCGAGAAGCTGTGGCGCCTGATCAACCGGGAAGAACCACTTTGCGCGCTCGGTGCCTTGACCGGTAACCAGGCCATTCAGGAAGTGCAGGCCGGGCTCAAGGCGATCTATTGCTCGGGCTGGCAGGTCGCCGGCGACGGCAACAGCGCAGGCGAGATGTATCCTGACCAGAGT
Source organism: Pseudomonadota bacterium (assembly GCA_022560695.1). Taxonomy (GTDB): domain Bacteria; phylum Pseudomonadota; class Gammaproteobacteria; order Steroidobacterales; family Woeseiaceae; genus UBA1847. Next base: position 76,184 of record JADFSP010000009.1, on the reverse strand, counting down.
CTCTACCCTGTCGATTCGGTGCCGAAGATGATTGAGCGCATCAATAACGCGTTCACGCGCACGGATGAGATATATGCGTTGAATGGTGACAGCAGCGTCGACTGGTTCGCGCCGATCGTCGCCGATGCCGAAGCGGGCTTCGGCGGCAACCTCAATGCGTTCGAGCTCATGAAGAACATGATACGAGCCGGAGCCGCCGGCGTGCACTTCGAGGACCAGCTGTCCTCGGCAAAAAAGTGCGGCCACATGGGCGGCAAGGTGCTGGTCCCGACGGGTGAGGCCGTCGCGAAGCTCACGGCCGCCAGGCTCGCGGCCGACGTTGCCGGCGTGCCGATTGTATTGATTGCCCGAACCGACGCCGATGCCGCCAACCTGATCACATCGGACTCGGATGAACGTGATCGCCCGTTCATCACCGGGGAACGCACGGCCGAAGGGTTTTTCAGAACCAGCGCCGGCCTGGATCAGGCCATCGCGCGCGGCCTTGCGTACGCGCCGTATGCGGACATGCTCTGGTGCGAAACCTCGAAGCCCGATCTCGACCAGGCGCGGCGTTTTGCGGCGGCGATCCACGCCGAGTTTCCGGGCAAACTGCTGGCATACAATTGCTCGCCTTCCTTCAACTGGCAGGCGAATCTCGACGACGAGACCATGAAGTGTTTCCGCGAGGCGCTCGGCAAGATGGGCTACAAGTTCCAGTTCGTCACACTTGCCGGCTGGCACGTGTTGAACTCGAGCATGTTTCGATTGAGCCGTGCCTACAAGGCCGAGGGCATGTATGCTTACTCGCGGCTGCAGCAACAGGAATTTGCCGACGAGAAACACGGTTTTCGTGCGGCGAAGCATCAGTCATTCGTCGGTGCCGGCTACTTCGATGCGGTCCAAAACACGATAATGAACGGTCTGTCGTCAACCACAGCACTTGATGGCAGTACCGAAGAAGAGCAATTCGTCGCCTGATTACCGGGGCGGCATCGAAGCCATGAGAGGTTCGGCATTAGTGCCAATGGCGATTGACAGCGACGGCAGGAACGATCTGATCGAGGTCGGCGGCCTGAGGGTCAACCCGGTGTTCCACGGCTTCATCGAAGAGGAATTGCTGCCGTCCATCGGATTCGATTCGGCAACTTTCTGGGCAGGGCTGGAGTCCATCGTCGAAGAGTTGACGCCAGTGAATCGAAAACTGTTGCAGCACAGGGAAGCGCTGCAGCAGAAAATCGATGCCTGGCACATGGCGCGCCGTGATGAAGCATGGAATCACGACGAATACGTACGCTTTCTGCGCGAAATCGCTTACCTGAGGGAACCCGGCGAGCCGTTCCACATTGAAACGACGGGCGTCGATGCCGAGATCGCTGAGATCGCGGGACCACAACTTGTGGTGCCCGTGAGTAACGCAAGGTTTGCGCTCAACGCAGCGAATGCGCGTTGGGGGAGTTTGTACGACGCTTTATACGGCTCGGACGTCATTGCTGAAGATGATGATCGGGAGCGCGGTGGCGCCTACAACATCAGACGCGGTGCCGCCGTCATTCGATACGCAGCGGCATTTCTCGACCGCACAATCCCGCTCGACAGCGCGAGCCATGCCGACGTGGCCAGTTACGAGGTCGACGAATCGCATAAGCGGGCAGCGATCGTGGCCACGCTGGCAGATGGGCGCATCGTTCAACCGCAGGACGCCGCGAGCTTCGTCGGCTATTGTCGCAATGGCAGACGATGGTCTTACCTTTTTCGCCATCATGGTCTGCACATCGAAATACAGACGGACCCCGGGCATTCGGTTGGCCGCGATGCCGCGGCCAATGTGTCCGACGTGGTGCTCGAGGCCGCAATCACGACGATCCAGGACTGCGAGGACTCGGTTGCTGCGGTCGATGCCGAGGACAAGGTCGGGGTCTATCGAAACTGGCTGGGACTAATGGCCGGCACGCTCGAGGCAGTCTTTGACAAGGGCGGCAAGCGGATGACGCGGCGCCTGAACGAGGACCGGGAGTATACGGGCGTGGACGGAAAACCGCTGGTGCTGCCCGGCAGAAGCCTGATGCTGATTCGCAACGTAGGTCACCTGATGACGACTGACGCCGTTCTCGACGCCAACGGCGACGAGATCTTCGAGGGCTTGCTCGACGCGGTCGTCACGACCGCGTGTGCCCAGGCGAATCGAAACCGAAGCGTCGGGCTCGTCAATAGCCGCTCGGGTAGTGTTTACATCGTGAAGCCGAAAATGCACGGTCCGGACGAAGTCAGATTCACGGACACATTGTTTAATCGCGTCGAAGATCTGTTCGACCTTGCGTCCAATACGCTCAAGGTCGGCGTGATGGACGAGGAGCGACGCACGACCATCAATCTTCACGAGTGCATGTACGAAGTCAGGAAGCGGCTCGTTTTTATCAACACCGGTTTTCTCGATCGGACCGGCGACGAGATCCATACAAGCATGCACGCCGGACCGGTGCTGCCGAAGGAGGCCATCAAGCTGGAACCATGGATACACGCTTACGAAGACTGGAACGTGGACGCGGGTATTCGCTGCGGACTGCCGGGCAGGGCACAAATCGGCAAGGGCATGTGGCCCAAGCCTGACGAAATGAAGCAGATGATGGACAGCAAACAGGCCCATCCGCAAGCGGGTGCCAGTTGCGCGTGGGTGCCATCGCCGACCGCGGCAACATTGCATGCGATGCACTACCACGCAGTCGATGTCCGGCAGCGCCAACAGCAGCTGGCATCGCGACAATCAGCAAGCCTGGACGATATCCTGACGCCGCCTCTCTGCGATCCCTCAACACTGACGGCGCAGACTGTTCAGGACGAACTCGACAACAATGTACAAAGTATTCTCGGTTACGTCGTGCGCTGGATCGATCAGGGTATTGGATGCTCCAAGGTTCCGGACATCGATGAAACAGGCCTCATGGAAGATCGGGCCACGCTGCGAATATCGAGTCAGCACATCGCGAACTGGCTATTGCATGGCATTACGACCGAGCAGCAGGTTCGCGAGACATTTGCTCGCATGGCCGAAATAGTTGACGGGCAAAATGCGCACGATGCAGGTTATCGTCGCATGAGTGACGATGTTGGCAACAGCGTTGCTTTTCAGGCCGCATGTGACCTCGTGTTCAAGGCTCGTGAGCAACCGAGCGGCTACACTGAGCCGTTGCTGCATCGTTATCGACGCCAACTCAAGGCAAGCCTGACGACCCAGCAGTCTTAGAGTCATCGAGTCTGGTGCATCGACCTGCAGTCCGCTATCTTGAGGTATCGCAGTCGAGGTTTGAGCAAGCGGCATCATGGTGTTTCGTCGTCACAGGTCTCCTAACCTGATATTGGCAGCCGTGCTTTTGTTGCCGGTTCTGGCCGCAAGCCAGGAGCGCGTAACGGTGGCAGTGGCCAGCAATTTCGCACGGACGGCCACTGAGATCGCGGCGCGCTTTACCGCGCGGACCGGGCACCAGACGCATATCATTGCGGCGTCGACCGGAAAACTCTATGCACAGATCATCAACGGCGCGCCATACGACGTTCTTCTCGCGGCCGACGCTGAGAGACCGCGATTGCTCGAAGAAGCAGGATTGGGCGTTGCAGGCACACGCTTCGCCTACGCATTCGGTACGCTGGTGCTCTGGTCGCGCGACCCCGCCGTTGCCACAGTGGGCTGTCGTGAACAACTACTGCACCTTGGTAAAAAACACCTCGCGATCGCGAATCCCGAAACCGCTCCCTATGGCGTTGCCGCCCGAGAATTTCTTCTCGACGCGGGATTGTGGGAGCAGGTTCGCCCGCGACTCGTATTGGGTGAGAATATTTTGCAGACTTTGCAATTCGTTGCATCAGGCAATGCGTCGCTCGGCCTGATCGCTCAATCGCAGACCGGTATTCCCGCGTTGCCATCGCCAACCTGCGAGTGGGTGGTACCCACGCGTACATACAGTCCGTTGGAACAACAGGCGATCCTGCTGCAACGTGCTGCGGACAAAAAAGCAGCCAGTGCGTTCCTGAATTACTTACGCGGCCCCGCCGGGCGTGAACAAATAGCCGGCCACGGTTACCTGCTGCCGGATTGACGGCGGCCGCGTTGGAGAGCAGCTTGTTTGAAACGACTAGCATGGGGCCATTGCTGCTTTCGATACGATTGGCAACGACCACGACGCTGGTGTTGCTCATCATCGCTACGCCCCTGGCCTGGTGGCTTGCGCACACGACGTCGCGATGGAAGCCTGGAATTCAGGCGACTGTCGCGCTGCCGATCGTGCTGCCGCCGACTGTCATCGGGTTTTATCTGCTGATTGTTCTCGGACCGTACGGAACAATCGGCCGCTGGTGGGTTGAGGTAACCGGCGACGCGCTGACGTTCTCGTTCACGGGCCTGGTCATCGCATCATGCATTTACAGCTTGCCGTTTGCGGTTCAGCCGCTTCAGGTTGCGTTCCAGTCACTGGATCGCCGCGACGTTGAAGCCGCGCGCACCCTCGGAGCGTCGCCCCTCGATGCGTTCTTTTCCGTTGCAGCCCCGCTGTCGGCACATGGATTCCTGAATGCAATCGTGCTGAGCTTTGCGCACACGCTGGGCGAATTTGGCGTCGTGCTCATGGTGGGCGGCAACATCCCCGGAGAAACCCGGGTTATCTCGATCGCGATTTATGATCACGTGGAATCGCTCGATTACGCAGCAGCACATCAAATGTCTGCACTACTTCTCGCATTCGCGTTCGTTGTGTTGTTGTCGATGTTCGTCATCAATCGCCGCTTGTCGAGACGATGAGCACGAACACAACGACAACGGGTACACGGGCGAGCATCGCAATGCGCTATGTATTGTCGCGCGCAGACTTCGAACTCGACGTCGACCTCGAAATTCCGATGCGTGGCATCACCGGTGTCTTCGGCGAGTCCGGGGCCGGCAAAACGTCTTTGTTGCGATGCATTGCCGGCCTTGAGCAACCGTCATCCGGGCGCCTGGTCGTCGACGGCAATGTTTGGCAGGATACGGCATCGCGCCGCTCCCTCCCGGTTCATCAGCGCGCAATCGGCTATGTATTTCAGGAGCCGCGCCTGTTTTCGCACCTGACGGTGCATCGAAATCTCGACTACGGCCGGCGCCGGGCACCAGAGCGCGCTGTCAACGTTGACTTCGAACAGATAGTAGCGCTGCTCGGTCTGGAGAGCATGTTGCAGCGTATGCCGGATGCGTTGTCAGGCGGTGAGGCGCAACGAGTCTCGATAGCACGTGCACTGCTTTGTGAACCCCGTTTCGTGCTGATGGATGAGCCCTTGGCTGCACTGGACAAGGCACGAAAGGCGGAGATATTGCAATTCCTCGATCGCCTGCATGCGGAACTTTCGGTTCCCATCATTTACGTCAGCCACAATATCGGTGAGATCAGCGCACTGTGCGATCAACTACTCGTCATGCAGCGGGGTCGCGTGATTGCTGACGGTGATCTTCAGTCCGTACTCATGCGAACGGATTTGCCGGCGCTCGCCGGCGAGGAGGCGGGTTCGGTCGTCGTTGCAAAAGTCGCCAGTTACGATGCTGAATACGGTCTGACGTGCGTAAGATTTTCTGGCGGTGAACTGTTTGTTTCCGGGCGGCACGAGCCCGGCTCTGAATTGCGAGTGCGAATTCGCGCTAACGACGTCAGCCTGTGCCGTGTGCGGCCGACTGGTACGACAATTCTCAATATTCTTCCGGCCGTCGTCGAGGCTGTTCATCCGGACGCCGAAGCTACCGTTCTCGTCCGTCTGTCGCTTGGTTCGGATTTTCTGACTGCGCGGATCACGAGGCGGTCGAGTGTTGAGCTGAACTTGCAGGCTGGTGATGAAGTTTTTGCTCAGATCAAGTCAGTCGCGGTTCGGAAAATAGGGGTCGAACCGGGAAAATAGGGGTCGAACCGCAGTTTTCTTTCTTGGGTTACCCCGGGCTGAGAAAACTGCGGTTCGACCCCTATTTTAAGACGGCGCTGCCCCAGTAATTGTAGGAAAGAATTCTCAAGCCCGGAATGTACATGCGCTCGTCGTCCACGATGCGGAAACCGGCAGCGTCGATCAACTCCGGTATGTCGCGGTTCATGTTGCATCCCCCTGCGATTTTTCCCCAGCCGCCATTAAGCCTGTCTTGCCACCGCCGAATATTTTCATCCGGCGCGGCGCCGTGCTCACAGAATAGTAAACGGCCACTGGGCTTCAACACGCGTCGCATAGCCTCGAGCGCGGTTGCCGCATCGGGAATCGTACACAAGGTGTATGTCACGAGAACCGTATCTACACTATTTGCTTCGAGCGGGATTTCTTCCGCCGGCAGGTCGATGAACTCGAGATCCAGATTCATGCCCTCGAGAGTTTTTGCGGCGAGCCGTCTCATTCCCTCTGACGGTTCCAGGCCCCAGATCTTCCTGACTTTCCGGGGGTCGTAAAAAGGCAGGTTCAAACCGCTGCCGATGCCGATCTCGAGAACATCTCCCTCTGCCAGCGGTACGATCTTCTCCCTCTGCTTGCGTGCAGGCTTGACCGAACAGGCGAGATCGATCAGGTGCGGCAGTACATTGTCCTCATACCAACTCATCGGATTCGTTCTCCACTGTGTACAACGGCGCCGTGTGCCCTGGTAGCGTGGCCATTCTAGCGCACTGGCGCCAGCGAGCCCGACCACATCGTCAGATGTATATCGAGTGCTGCGAGGTGCGAGTTGGCGGAGACACAATAGCTTTGACAATCGGGCGACACACGCTTAGCTTTTCGCAGATTGAGTCCGTGCCCGGAAAAAATGGTCAGAGTCTTGCTTCCAGCCGGAACAATATTTTTATTCGAAGGGGCTTGACACTTTCTTTGGCGGGGGATTCTCATGCAGTCTGTAATGATCATTGTTCTTGGTATCGCCGGGATGACATTCGGCTGGTTCGTCTATTCGAAATTCATTGCCACTAAAATTTACAGGCTCGATCCGGACTTCGTAACTCCGGCGCATGAGTTCAATGACGGAGTCGATTATCACCCGACGAACAAGTACGTTCTATGGGGCCATCACTTTACTTCGGTAGCGGGTGCTGCGCCGATTGTAGGACCCGCCATCGCGGTGTACTGGGGGTGGGTACCGGCAGTGCTGTGGGTCACTATCGGCACCGTGTTCTTCGCTGGCGTACACGATTTCGGCGCGCTCTGGGCCAGCGCACGCAATAAGGGAAAGTCTGTTGGTGCTCTTTCGGAAGATGTCATCGGCAAACGGACACGAGGACTTTTCATGGTCGTGATATTTCTCGTGCTGCTAATGGTTAATGCCGTATTCGGCGTAGTGATTGCCGGCGCATTCGTGAACACGCCGAATGCCGTGTTTCCCGCCTGGTCTGCGATCGTGGTCGCGCTGGTCATCGGTCAGCTCATTCATCGAAACTACAGTCTGACAGCGCTCTCATTGGCAGGTGTCGCTGCGCTTTATGTATCGATTTATGTTGGCAGTGTGCTGCCTCTGGCGCTGCCAGCAGACATGTTCGGTCTGGCTGCCAATGCCAACTGGATCATCATTTTATTCATATATGCCGGGATCGCATCAATGCTGCCGGTCTGGGTGCTGCTTCAGCCGCGCGATTACATCAATGGCATGCAGCTGCTTGTCGGGCTGATTCTTCTTTACGGTGCGGTGCTGTTGTCGCTGCCGGATATTTCGGCACCAGCATTCAACCATCAGATGCCGGCCGACGCGCCGTCGCTGATGCCACTTTTGTTCGTCACTATCGCGTGCGGCGCAGTGTCGGGGTTCCACGGCATTGTCGCCTCGGGTACGAGTTCCAAGCAACTTGACAAGGAAACGGACGCGCGTTTTGTCGGTTACCTCGGTGCAGTAGGCGAAGGTTCGCTTGCGCTGATCACGATCGTCGCGGTCGCGGGTGCCGCGTTGGCTGCAACGCCAGAAATATGGCACGAGATCTACGCGTCCTACGGCACAGCGGGGGCAAGCACTTTCATTGCGGGCGGTGCGCAATTGATTACGAATGGTTGGGGCCTGCCAATCAACATATCGACTACCTTGCTTGCAACCATGGTTGTGCTGTTCGCGGGCACTACGATGGACTCAGGCGTTCGGCTGCAGCGCTATATCATCCAGGAATGGGGGGACATCTACGGCATTCCCGCCTTGAAGAGCGGGGTAGTGGCGACTCTCACTGCGGTTGCATGTTGTTTGCTGCTTGCGTTCGGTGCAACAAGCGGATCCTCGGGGGCCGGTGGACTGACGATATGGCCGCTGTTCGGCTCGACCAACCAGATTCTGGCCGGCCTCACGCTCCTGGTAATCAGCGTGATACTCATAAAAAAGCGCAGACCTGCGCGCTACACGCTCATACCGATGGTTTTCATTCTGATCACGTCGATATGGGCTGCGGTCCTCAAGCTCATCGAATTCTATCGGGAAGGCAACTGGCTGCTCGTGACGATCGATGTCGTCGTCTTGATTGCAAGCGTGATGGTCACTCTCGAAGCGGCGTCGGTGATTTCCAGAATTCGTCAGGAGAATCGGCACTGCAGTCCAGAGTGAGCTCGATATAGCGGAAAACAGCGGCTCGGTCGTCTAGAATGATTGGTGGTGTAACCACATTTCAGTGTAGAGGCTGACAAATAAGGCCGAACAGGCAGCGCACACGGAACCTGAAGGAACAGTTGTTCCGTCCGCATCGAATTGATTTTCCGCACGTGTGGGTTTTCTCGTTTTTCCGCTTGGGGGACGATTCTCTGTCTGTACATGCATGGAGATATCAAGTGATTAACCGACGCAATCTTTTGTCTCTGGGTGTAGCTTTTGCTGCGTACCCGGCCATCGCGAACACGGCTGCGATTCCTGCGTTGGCTCATCTCGACCATGATAGTGACGCTTTTTGGGACAAGATCAGAAACCAATATAACGTCACCGGTGAAATTACCAATCTGGAAAACGGCAACTGGGGCATCATGTCCCGTCCGGTACTAGACAATTACATTCAACAAACCGAATTTGTGAATGAATATAATTCATATTATTCGCGCCGAAAATTCAATGGTGATTACCGCAAGATCATTGTGCGATTGGCGGCCATGCTTGATGTTTCGGAACAAGAAATCGTCCTGACGAGAAATGCGACGGAAGCCTTGCAAAATCTAATTACCGGATATAACAAGCTGCAGGCAGGCGACAGCGTCCTTTATGCGGATTTGGATTACGGCAGTATGCAGTCGTCGATGGAGTGGTTAAAAGTGCGCCGCGGCGTGGATGTCATCAAAATCGATCTCCCTGAACCGGCGACCTATCAAAGCATCATCGACACTTATGAAAAAGCATTTATTGAGGCCCCTAAATGCCGCTTGATGCTGCTTACTCACCTTAGCCACCGTACCGGGTTGGTCGTGCCGGTGAAAGAAATTATTGCTCTGGCTCGCAAACATGACATCGACGTGATTTTGGATGCGGCGCATTCGTGGGCACAATTGGATTTTACCGTACCCGACCTTGGCGTAGAATTTGCGGGCTTTAATTTGCATAAATGGATCGGTGCCCCTGTGGGCGTCGGGATGATGTACGTTCGGAAGGACCGCATTGCGGATATCGACCCTCATCGCGGGCAAGCCCCTGGTAACGACAAGTCCATAGAGTCCCGCGTTCACACAGGCACCGTAAATCTGGCAGCAACTTTGTCGGTTCCGAAAGCGCTTGATTTCCACAACATGATCGGTATCCAACATAAGGAAAGACGATTGCGCTCGCTTCGGGATATGTGGGTTCGCGAATTTAGAGATCACAAGAGAATCGAAATTCTTACCCCGAATGACAGTCGTCTCTACGGCGGGATCACATCATTCCGGATAAAAGGTAAAACCAGCGATGATGACAATAAAAAACTCGCTAATTGGTTTGCTGAGAAATACAATGTTTTTACCGTTTTTCGCGACGGAATTGCAAAGGGGTCTTGCGTGAGAGTAACACCGGGTTTTTATACGAATAAAAGAGATATACAGAAGTTTATTCATGCCTTGCGCAATATTAGTTGAGAGCACCCGAGCCAATGCGGCAGGGGTGTTGATGCACAGACGAATAGCGTACTGGTAGAAAGACATTCTGAGGTATAGAACCGTTATTTTGTTTGGTGCTTGTTTTATGCATACCATTGTGTCGTGTTATTCGCGTTTTGCGACGTTTGCTATTTTTGCGTGTGCCCTTGTTGCCTGCGAGGGACCGGGTGCCGGGGAGGCGCCTGCTCGAAATCCGATCGCGCTTCACAGCTCACTGCAGTCCCGGGCGAATGTCGTGCCCAACGTCACCACGGCCAAAAACGTCATTCTGTTTATTGGCGATGGAATGGGCATCACGACCGTGACGGCAGCGCGTATTTTCGATGGACAATCGAAAGGGATGTCGGGTGAAGAAAACGTGCTGCCATTCGAGACCTTTCCGAATCTCGCACTCATCAAGACCTATACCGCCAATCAGATGGTAGCTGACTCCGCCGGCAGCGCAACGGCCATGAATACCGGCGTGAAGACACGGGCAGGCGTCATCGGTATTGGCCCGGAAGCGGACCGCAGGAGTTGTGAAGGCGCTTTGGCTCACCCGTTGACGACACTGGGTGAGCTTGCGGAAAAAATGGGCAAAGCAACAGGAATCGTTACGACGGCAAGAATCACTCACGCGACACCGGCCGCAGTGTATGCACATGCGCCGGAGCGTTATTGGGAGAGCGATCGATTCCTGCCCAAGGCAGACTGGGACATGGGTTGTCGCGACATCGCTTTCCAACTTGCGAATTTCTCCAGCGGCGACGGGATCGAGGTGATGTTCGGCGGTGGCCGCCGGGAATTCTATGGCGCCGATAAGAATGGCAGGCGTCTTGCCGCGGATGATGATCTGATCTCGGTATGGGTCGCAGGCGCGGGCAACCGGCACTATATTACCAACGCGGAGGAACTCTCGTCTCTGCGCCCGGACGAGCAGGTGCTGGGGCTTTTTGCCAGTTCCCATATGACTTACGTTGCCGAACGTGAATCAGACAGCAGCGAGCCGCAGCTTGACGAGATGACAGCGAAGGCGATCGATCTTCTTGCGACGCATGACGACGGCTACTTCCTGATGGTTGAAGGCGCCCGCATCGATCACGGGCATCACGACGGTATCGCGGGCTATGCGCTGCTTGAGGCGCAGGCGTTCGCCAATGCAGTAGCGGCGGCACTCGAAAAAGTCGATCTGTCGGAAACACTGGTGCTGGTGACGGCGGACCATGCTCACACGCTGACCATCGGTGGCTACACAACGCGCGGCAATCCCATACTCGGACTCGTCGTCGGAAACGATGTGCACGGGCGGCCGGATGAAGGTCCGTTCATTGCGGACGACGGATTACCGTATGCCGTTCTGTCTTACGCGAACGGACCCGGCGGTGTTACCGAATCGCCGCGACCTGTACCGGAGACGGGTATCGACGTCGTGCAGCAGGCACTGGTGCCATTGTCGTATCTCAAAATAGATGGCCACCTTGAGCCTGAGGAATCACACGGTGGCCAGGATGTTGCGCTGTATGCTATCGGCCCCTGGTCACATCTCGTTGGCGGCGTGCTGGAGCAGAACGCCATTTTTTACATCATTACCTATGCATTTGGATGGGACGTCGAAGCCGGCAATCGGGAGATACAATAAGCGCTTTGACATCGACGGTTACCGGACAGCCCGTAGTACCCGACCCTGAAACGTCGCCCATGGGCGCAACACAATACTGTGGCGAGGCAGTGATGAGGCCGTGACTCCTCATACCGGCAGACTGTAGAATCGCCAGGATTGCGGGTGTCGTTCAATGGTAGGACATCAGCTTCCCAAGCAAAGCGTCTAGGCTCGCACCACCTACCAGCCACCCATCGGGTCCCCAGATCAGCTTCAGTGGCACCCCGGTACTCGGCATTTCCCGTCACTGTGCGGGTCCCCGGTCCACCTGACCGTAGGTCTAGCTTCCGTCGATTAGCTGTTGCCCCTGTGGACTGATTGGGGGAATGTTGCGATTGGGGGAGTCTGTGTCACCTTTCCCGAGCCCGGGCAGCTAATTGCGATAACAGCTTGAGTTTGGTCACAGGATTCTTCTTACGCGGGCTCCTAGTAACGACACCATCGCCCCCACGACGGACTCGGTACTCGAGCATGATGACGTGCTCATTCGTTCGTTCATCGAACGTTTGCGACACTTTACGGATGGTGGATTTCTTTTTGTCATTGTATCCATACACGTGATCGAGAGCGGCTAGTAATCGGTTCCACTTGTTCATAACTTGGTCTCCTTTCTCCTATTTATCGGACGAGACCACCGTGGAATCACAACGGACCAATACCAAATCTCTACCAGTAAGGATTCACAGCATCGCTACCCCACGGGTACTGCGACATGCCATCGGTAGGCCCTGACTTTAGAAAGATTAGCGACTGGGTGGAATTGGCCGTTGTCTTCTTGGCTTATTGGCTGGACGGTCTTCATATGGCAACTGACCACGAATTCCATATCGAGACGCTGTCCGAAGATCAGATATGCGAACTCGTCAAATACATCATTGAAGAATTCGGATCGGGTTTGTCACAGGAAGAGTTGGATGAGTCGATCGGAGTCGTCATGGAAAACGTACCGGGACTCGAAACGGAATCCACTCAGGAAATCCAACGACTAATTGAGTCAATCAGGAGAAAGTACGATGACGAAATCCAATACATCAGAGACCAAGGCTGAGATCAAGCCGGCCAATCCAGCTAACTTCAAGAAAGCCATTTCTACAGGTCAGGCAATGACCAAAAAAGGCGGTGTCACAAAGGCGGAGGTGGCCAGAGCCATTTACGATCTGGTTAAGGACGAGGAACGGGACGTCATCGTTCAGGTATTCATTGAGGGATGTGGCCTCACACCGAAAGGTGCCATGACCTACGTCTATAACGTCCGTCGGAAACTCGCCAAAACGTCCTGATCCGTACCTTCCCTTCGGTCAGGGATAGGTGGTTGTTCTTCGAGACAACCACCTATTTTTTTGTCTGGTGTTTGATCGGACCTAAATCCGGGTGGAATCCTGTCTCAGATCGAGTATTCCAGTCGAAATCGGATATCCCCTGTAATGACACCAAAAACAAATTTCAATGGTTAGAATCGATTTGAGAATCGCCTAGGGATAACGTTTTTTATATTTGTATAGAGAAATATTTGTTTCGTTATCCCCTCTGATTAGAACGTTAATGATGAAAATTCATAACTTATTGATTTATATGGAATAGAGAAGCATAATGATTTCATAGTCCTGTCGTCGAACCAACCTTTCCGTTATCCCCCTTGGTAGATCCAACGGGTTGAAAGCCGAGCTGGCAGACGGATCCACCGAATCGCGGGCAACAGTGTCCAGATAGTGTTACCAGGTTGAATCCTTCGGACTCTATTCAGAAGTCCCGGACGTATTTTCGTCACGTTTGCTGCTTGCAAGAAGCTCTTCCGATTCAGCGTCACGCTTCTCCTTCAGATCAATTAGTCGAATCTTATTGTCACGTATTACGCGTGCAAGAAGTTCATCCAATTCAGTGTCGCTCTCATCTTCCGGCTCAAAGAGTCGATTCTCAATCGTAGCGTTCCGGTTCTCGTGCCATTTCTGTGTTACTGATTGATCAAGCCGACGATTAACGATGGCATCTAGATCGTCAATTACAGATTGAGTAATCTGATACCGGTAAATCTTCTTTCCGTCTCTCTTGATTGGTTTCGACCTTTCCCAAGCGATTCCAAGCAGTCGAAGAAATGTCCCAAGCTGCTGGCCCGGTTTTTCGTGTATGTTCTTACGAATGTCGAACTCAAACCATCGGGCGATTGTCTCTTTGTTCTTTTCACATAGGTCCGCAAAATCCGCGAGCGAATCACTTTCAATGAATTGTTCGGCAATGAGATCGTTGTTCTTATCGGCTAAACCTGCAGACATGAAGAGTTGATGGAGAAGCTTCTTTCTGGCAAGAAGTGTCTTCTTGTCAGTTTTATGTGTTGACCGACTATCGTCCAAAATATCTTTGTACTGAAGCTCAGTATCAGGCCTCGTATAGTGCTCGTATTGTCTAATTCGACGTCGATACTTGCCATCATTATCGAGATCGACTAAATCCTCTGTCGCATCTTCGTAGTAAAACGATTCGATCTCGTAGCGACGCATGGCAGCTTCTTCGTCTGAACTCAGGTGCGTAAATTCGCTGGATTTCCTCAACCCCAAATACTCATCCATCGTAATGATCTTTGCATTTAGGACACTATTTTTCAGTCCTTCTTCATAAAGCTCCTTTCCCCTACGTGCAATGGCGAGTCCTTCCTTGTTGGCTTCTTCGTCACACTCAACTTGATTAATCGTCCAACCTTCGTGCGTCTTCAATTTCTTGAAATTAAGCCGGAGATTGTTTTTGGAACCTCGTTGCATCGACTTCACGTTGGCGTAAAGATTCAGGTATTCATCATTTGTCTCATAGATAGGCTTTCCGTTCGGCTCAATGCCAATGAGCCGTTTCGAATGCCTATCTGTACGATCAACTTCGTGCTTGATCGCATCGTGGTTCGAATCAAATCGAAACGTCTCTGGTGAAATCCACACCCTCACCGACTTGGGATGCCGCACTCGGGATATCTGTTGGTCGATATCGAAATGTGTGTTGACCCTCGCGTGAAAGAAACCGTACACCGCGTCGATTTTCTGATCATTGTTGGGAAATGTGATGTCGACACCGGTGCCCACGGATGGCGAGACGATCACCACGTCGTAGTCCAATACCGCTACTTTCACGTTCTTGATGAACTCTTGAATGTGGGAATCCTGCGAATTGCGGGAACTGATAGCCATTACTTTTTTGTTGTCGCCGAACTGTTCCTCTATGATTTCTTCCAGCGTGTGAACCTGTTTCCTTGAGTTGCAACAAACGAAACAGCGTTCGTTGTTGTTTATCGAACTTACCAAATCGGCCATTAAATGCGCCTGGTTATCGTAGAGGTCCAGTTGTTTGCCTTTCTGCGTATATCGATTGATGATTACTCTTACTTCTCTGCTTTTTTTATCGTCTACAAAATCGTGTAGTGTGTTTACCGTCAGTTCGTTCAGATCTGCGTCCATCGCATATACATATTTCGCAGCATTAACGTAGTACTTAAAATACAGAAAGGTCTCAATTCTTTTGTCCTTTAGCGTGTTCGACGTGAGATGGGAGAACACCTGTTCAACTTCATCGATGAGAACGACATCGTATTTGTTATCGCATGTGTCGAGCAGGGTGGGCAAACTGTCAGCGCAAATTGCATAGTACTTCGTTGGGCGGTTCGTCCGAAGGCGATCGGATTGCGGATCATCCTTTGTAGGAGAGTATTCGTAGAGATATGGCGTTAGGCGCAAGCGTTGAGCCACAGATTGAATCAAAGACCGCCTATGTCCGATCAAGAGCACGGAGAGGTTTTGCTTGTAGCACTGTTCTACGATGTGCTCCAGCCATTGGGTTTTTCCCGAACCTTTTGGGCTTTTGACGAGCGTTATCGGCGTGTCTGTCCTTAGCTTTGGGAGATACTGCTCGTTAAGCCAGAAAATCGCCCTGTCGGAGTACACAAGAACACCTTCGGTCGTTTCATATTCTTCTAAGGATAAGTCAGTCAGGTTGGATAGCGAGTAGTTGAAATCGTAGATCGGAACGTCCGAGGACGTGTAGTAACCAACAGTACAAGCGTTGCAATAGATCCCGACGACTCCCTTCTTGTTCTTAAGGACGAACGCACTTGGCTTTGCGTCTGCATGTACGGGGCAATGCACTGACGTATTCAGTGGTATGTCTTTGAGCGGGCGAACGATCCCGTCGGCATCTTTCACGGGTTCGTCCAAGTCCAAAACGATTCTGGAAACGACCGCGTGACGCTCAGCCCTTCAGCTCGCTCCGTATTTGGAAAGTGTGCTCGACGCTTTCGATTATGACAAACAACGGGTGCGGATGATGCAGCTCCTACCCGGAGAAACCATCCTCTGGCATGATGATTACAGTGAGTCCATCGATAGTGTGACCGCCAGGATTCATATTCCGATCGTGACCATCGCTTGCAATCGTCGCAGCAAATACAGGCTTTGCGATGTGCGTTGATTTCGGGTGAGCTGGGATTTGAAATTGACCAAAAAGCGACTTAGTTGAGTGGCTCTGTTGAAAAGGCGGCATCCATCAGCGTCATAATTTCGCCCGAATATTGCCAATTAACGCGTTGCCAATCGCTCTCCGTCATATAGCGCTTCACCCAGTCGTGGAAGTATATATGCCAACTCACAACCATATCTTCATCCATGAGTCCGTCAGAATCACGTAAAGTCAAAAGATCCCAAAGATCTATAACCGCCACCGGGTATACGTCATACCTGTATTGTTCGGTCTCCGATAATTGATCTGAGTGACTACGCCCTCGCAAGATAATATCGGTCCACTCCGGGTCCGAAGCGATCGCTAATTCAATCTGGCGACTCACGCCGTATATTACATTCATCTGAGATGCGTTCACTTCGCTCGTATTTCTATTGATGCTCACTACGACAAAAATCAGGGACGCAATGATGCCTATGGTACCAATTACTTCTGCAATCGCGGCCATTCCAGTTAGATCGAGTCTTTTCACGTTTATGCTCCCGTTCACGAAATCTGCTAGCAGCATAGATCATGCTCCTCTACGCAGCTATCCTCGTGTCCGCTTCTGGCCGAGTATGTGTTATTTGATTCGACACCACTGGCAATTATCTTCTCCATGCGCCATCGCTTACCGAGGTACGACGGCTTGAGGATGTATGTCTGGACGCGGCAATGGATCCGGGCTGTGCCTTGGGATGCGGGATGCCGGGAGTCACCGCGGAAGTGTTTGATATCATGGATTCTCTAACAATATTTGAGTGCTATGGATGTGCAATGCAGACAATCAAACCGCAAACCGTAGCCCGCACCAATCGCGGTGAAATCGGCTGTAACGGCCACGAGCGAATGGTGCTAGTCTCTGTAGTGATGATGGTGATGGCGAGCTAGAGGATGCCAACAAGCAAATCTGGAACGGAGAACGCACATGCCGCTGTCATTATCTATGACGGCGAGTGCCCGTTCTGCTCGTCCTACGTCCGGTTCTTGCGTCTCAAAGAGGCCGTCGGCCAGGTCGAACTCGTCAACGCCCGAAGCGGTGGCCCCCTAGTCAATGAGGTCGTAGCCGCTGGTTACAACCTGGACGAGGGGATGGTGCTTATATACGGTGGGCGCTACTATCACGGCGCCGACTGCATGCATATGATCGCACTACTCAGCAGCCCGTCGACATTGTTCAACCGGATAAATATTGGTTTGACACGTTCGCCCCGACTGGTGCACCTCCTGTACCCGGCGTTTCGTGCTGTGCGCAATGTTACTTTGTGGCTACTCGGTCGGCCTAAGCTCGGTCCGCCGACGCTCTGAGCGAGACGACGCCCGTCAATTGCTACAGATTTTGGGGCGGGTAAAGTCAACAGGCTTGAAAGCAAAGATCTTGCGCAAGACCCAGGGGAGCGGATGATCGCGTAATACAGCTTCGGCCCGCTCGAGCTTGTGTATCCCTGTGCGGTCAACGTAGGTGACAAATGTTGAGGGATATCTGTGCAAGTAGTCCCAGAAGTCGAATCCAACCAGAGTGAACCGGCCGTCTGGCCGGCGGCGCGCTTGCGCTTGACTTCGGCGGACGAATTCCGGGGGAGCCTCAAGGACATGGACGATTTCAGACTGGTAGTTGAATAGATAAGGCGGTTTGTTGAAAAATATGTGATTGGTTTTGCCGCCTTCGGTGTGCAGGTTGCTGAACATCGAGAACGTTGCCTGGGTTTTGAGCCCGATATAGGGAGCAAAGCCGTTGACGAAGAATATTACGGGCAGAACGAGAAGAGCCATAGGCCTCGGAACCCAGTAGCGCCAAGTGGTCGGCGAATGGAGACCGAACGTTAATTTTAGGACCAAAGCAAGGTAGGTAACGCCAATCGAGACGAACAGGCCAGAAACAAACACCCAGTACGTATTTTTCCCGATACCAGCAACAAGCTGTGACCCGGAAGCTGGTCCATATATATTTGCGCCGATGAGCACCACAGAAAACCCGATTAATCCAACCAGAATTATGATCACCAATGTTCTGCGGTAGGGGGTGATGCGGGTAATAAATTCCGACAGTCGATCCCCAAAGGAGTCTGGGAGAAAAAGGCTATAAAACGCCAGGACCATCGCCGAGAAACCCATGAACCACGACATGGGGAAGAGCGCGATCATGAGGTGGAATGGTATACCAATCAAGAAACCCAGATACTTCAGGCGTGGCGTGCACAAGAAAAATATTGCGGCTGCCTCCAATATCAAGGTGCCGTAGATAGCCGTCATGTCGGTGACGAGACCGTTCAATCCCAGTGGTTTAAGAATGGTATTAATTGCGACGATTCCACAGCTAACTTCCGGATTCAGCCAGTCGGTATTCAGTTTGTGAAAAGTGCCATAAAAATACATCATCAAAAGAAGGTAACGGCCGACCGGCGCAAAGGCCTCAAAGAATGCCTTACGGTTTCTGCGTGAATCTTCGCCGTGCGCCCACTGCCAAACATAGACGGATATGATCGTTACATCGACCATGAAAAACATAATTCGGTGATTGCTGGAGTTAGGAAGCGAGTAAAGGAAATAAATGCAGTATAGAATCGCGACGGCTACAAGACACCGAATCGACGACGGCCGAAGGAGCCCGACCACGCAAGCAATAACTATTGGAATAAGAAAAATCGCGGAAAATTGGAGCTCTATGATCGCAATTGCGAATTTAGTCTGGGATAGAGAAAATAATTTTGCAAGAAACCAAAGCACAGAAAATAATTTTAATAAATCTATCTGTATCGCTGTTTTTTCACGAATCGAATTCATCGCTATTACTTTATCTCTATTCCGAATAAATTGTAGCGCGGCCTGATTATAGCAGTGAATGTAGATTAACTTGTTGATTTAAGAGTATGACGTCAGCGCCCATGGGACAGATTTAGTTCTGGTTTAAGAGAGTGTTTTTTTTCATCCTAACCTGAGGAGTTGAGATGAAACAGAAACCAACAGGACGACCCTCGTCGTCAGAACAGATCATTCGAAATCGAAAGGCACTCGTCGTGAATGCGGTAAATAAATTTTCCAGCGACAGTTTACACATTGTCGCCATCAGCGGTGTGAAGTACTTGCGTCAGATTGCATGGCGTTAAGTTCTGGGTTATCGGCTTGCTCCAAGAGCATCAGTCCAATGCAAGAAATATAAGAACCTGCTGTTTCCGCTGAGTTGCATTCAGGTAAACCCGATTCCATTGAATACCAAATCATGGTGCAACGAGCGACCCAGGCTGCAATCTGAGCAATGCCTGCAGCGGGTATTATTTATATCGAAAAAGCAACTCAAAGAGACTTGGGCGGATCAGTCAACACGTGCTAGTAGATGGCCGACGAATTGATATGCCGACTGTCGTTAACGACTGTACGTTTGCAGTGTCCAACTAGCCGGCCTGATAGAGCCCGGATTTCTGTTTACGCTTCATGTATCCGAAACGATAGCGCCGCCAAGTGTAGAACCTTACCATCAGCGCAATGATCCCACGAATACGATCCCTCTTCGGCCGATTGGCCAAATATTCGGGTGGAAATAGGCCCAAGAGTTGATCATTGACCCGGACGTCTATGACCAGGTGTATACGTCTCTTGCGGCCTCCGTTATGCACTCGGTGGGGAAACGAGAAATCACCGTACCAGATCTCGCCAGCCAACCATCGACAATCTTCGTGCGAAATCTGAAACTTTACGTCCGAATTGGTCACGATCGGAATATGAATCCTGGCGGTCACACTATCGATGGACTCACTGTAATCATCATGCCAGAGGATGGTTTCTCCGGGTAGGAGCTGCATCATCCGCACCCGTTGTTTGTCATAATCGAAAGCGTCGAGCACACTTTCCAAATACGGAGCGAGCTGAAGGGCTGGCGTCTTCATGGGGAGTTTACCGGGGACTACCTTGCTCTCAAACGGATCACCGCCAAATGAAATGAGACTTACGGATTTCCAGCCTCCCGCATGATCGTCACCATGTTGATCAACAGGCTTGAACTCTTCAATAATCTTCTCCGCCTCCTTGCCGAGCCGGATCACATCGAGGTTCGACTCTAAGCGGCACGTCATTCGCGCACCAGCAAAACGAGTGAGTAACTGCCATGGAAACAGATGCCCAAAGTTAGTATTCATCATAATTTCTCGCGGGTCTTGGCATTTTGCCGAGAAGTAGGAAGTGAGTATAGGGCAAATGTCACATCTTTTACGCAGTTTGACACATCACCGTCGTCACCATTCCTCTACCGGTAGGGACTATTGGGTTCCGTCAGAACCGTAGGTACACTATTGGAAATGCAACGATTGCGGGTGTAGTTCAACGGTAGAACATCAGCTTCCCAAGCTGAGAATGAGGGTTCGATTCCCTTCACCCGCTCCACCCTCACTACCACATCCGGCGTGCGTTGCGACAATAGGCCGGCAATGCGGCAGCGGATATCGGAAACAGCCTCGTTTTCGTCATGATTTTGTGAAATTTGTCCATTATGATCTTTCGCAAGATTCGCTCAGTACACTGACCATGCTCCGAAACATTCTTGTAATCGAAGATAATCCGGACATTTGTGACCTCGTCTCTCTCCATTTGCGCGATTTAGGCTATCGCGTAGAGGTGCAAATGAACGGCGAGAAGGGCTTGCTTCGAGCGGTTTCGGGCCACTTTCAACTCGTGATCCTGGATCTGATGCTGCCCGGAATGAACGGCCTCGAGATCTGCACAAAATTGCGCGCCGATTATCCCTATATTCCGATATTGATGCTGACCGCGAAATCAACCGAAGTAGACAGAATCGTGGGGCTTGAATCGGGCGCCGACGACTACCTTATCAAGCCATTCAGCATCCACGAGTTGCTAGCCCGCGTTAAAGCTATTTTTCGCCGCGTAGAACTGCTGTCGTCGAATCAGCGGCACCGCGACAAGCGCATAGTGTGCGGCGAACTGGAAATCGATCTGGAGAGACGTGAAGTTCGTTTGCCGGGCGCGAGTGTGGAGCTTACGGCGAAGGAATTCGACTTGCTGGTGCAGTTTGCCGCTAACCCCGGCAAAGTTTATACCCGCAAGCAGTTGCTCGACCTGGTCTGGGGTTATCAACACGATGGCTATGAGCACACGGTCAATTCACACATCAACCGATTGCGCGGCAAGATAGAACCTGACCGTCACAATCCGGTGTATCTGCTAACCGTATGGGGCGTCGGCTACAAGTTCAGTGACGGTACGGAGCAACGGCAGTGATACTCCGCTCCCTGAATCGCAAGATTGCCGTGACCTTATTTGGCCTCATGGGCCTGCTAAGCGTGTTCTATATCGTTGCGGCGGTGCAATCGACGCAACTTTATCAGCAGGAAATACAACAAAAACTGAATCTCACGCTGGCCGATCATATCGCTGAAGATATTCCGTTGCTCTCGGATGGGACAGCCAATCAGGAAGCGCTCAAGGAATTGTTTCATACGCTCATGATCGTTAATCCGAGCATCGAGCTGTACCTCGTCGATACGACGGGATCAATACTGGCTTTCAATGCACCACCCGGAAAGGTGCTACTGAGCGAGATTGATCTGGAGCACGTTCTTGATTTTCTCGATGGCGGGAAAGCGCTGCCGATCAAAGGAACTGATCCAAAGAGCCGGGGCACATTAAAGGCGTTTTCGGCCGCGCCCGTCTATGAAAATGGTCAATTAGCCGGTTATCTGTACATCGTGTTGGGCGGTGAAAACTACGACACGGTGGTTGAAATGATTCGGGACAGCTACATTCTGCGGCTGCTTTTCTGGATCGGTATTGCAGCCTTTGTATTGAGTCTGGCCGCCGGGCTCGTTTCCTTCAACTGGCTGACCAGGCGCATCAGGCAGATGAGTGCCGGTGTCGCGGCGTTCAATGAATCTCAATTCGAAGCGGCGATCGATCTGCAACGATGGCATCGCAAATCGAATGGCGACGAGATCGATGCCATGGGGACCACTATCGAGAAAATGTCTCAGGTAATCGTCGAGCAGTTCCGGCAGTTGCGGCAATCGGATATCACTCGCCGGGAATTGATCGCCAATATCTCTCACGATCTGCGAACTCCGCTAACGTCGATGCAAGGCTATCTGGAAACTCTGCAGATCAAGAAAAACGATCTGTCCACCGACGATCAGAACAAGTACATCGAGCTCGCAATCAAGCACAGTAAGCGTTTGGGTTCGCTGATTTCGGACCTGTTCGAGCTGGCCATGCTGGAAAACCCTGATTCAGTAGCCAATATCGAACAGTTCTCTCTCGCCGAACTCGTTCAGGACGTCACCAAGAAATTCGAACTCAAGACATCACAGAAAAAACTGGAGTTAAGCTGCATCCTTCCCCAGGATGCGCCGTTCGTCCATGGCGATATCGCGATGATCGAGCGTGTTCTCGAAAACCTGATTGAAAATGCCATCAAGTTCTCGAATGAAGGCGGCACGATTCGAATCTCCGTCACGGCCGGGGAGAGCAGCCTGGAAGTGCGGGTTGCTGACACCGGATTAGGTATCGCGACGGATGACATCCCGAAGCTGTTTCAGCGATTCTACCGCGTCGACAAATCTCGATCGGACAGAATCGAGAGTAACGGCCTTGGGCTGGCCATCGCCCACCGAATACTGCAACTGCACGACAGTACAATCAGCGTCGAGAGCATGCCGGGCAAGGGGTCGTGTTTTTCTTTCGACCTTCCGACCCATTCCTGATCCATCCGGGTATTTCGCGCCGGCATCGGCCGTGCATTGGTCTGTTCAGATCGTGCGGCGGACATTTCAACGCTGTGGTCGGTTTTGTGATCAAAAAGTGATAATTCCGCGACATTGCCGTGAAATCGGACGATTAGGCTTCGCGCTCCAAACAATAATCGGAGCATGCGACACCATGAAAAAGACAATGATGATGATTACAGTAGCCCTTATAACCGCTGTTGTGACGATGTCATCGGGCGTATCCGCCCATGATCGCACCAAAGGCAGGGGGACGGGGCCGGTGGTCTACGTGCAATCTCAGGGACTTTTTTACGATTCCATCGTGCTGGCAGATTTGCCAGCGCACGGCAACTTTCAACAGCTGAGACCGGGCGAAGGGCCCTCCGGGCTCCTTACCGAGTTCGGTCCGGGTGATGTCGGCTACCTGGGCGGTCGCTGGTGGGTTGATGCGAATGCCAACGGCTTCATGGATGAAGACGACGTGTACTTTCTCTGCCCGCTTCTGGGTCCCGGTAGAACCGAACTTTTAGATTAAACACAGGAAGGGCCAACTTCTGGTTGGCCTCTCTTGTCTCGGACCAGGTTGAATCCCGGACGACGCCAGCCACGCCGTTACCACAAAGCGCTGCTCGCGAGTCAGGGCCGGCCCGATGTGGGCTGCGCCTGTTCCCTGGAGCCGAATTCCGGCTAAGCAGTTGACGTACCAGTCAAAACCGTGCGCCAGGTCATGTCCACGAACGGTCCAAAATGGCAAAATTGTCAGCTTCGGACTGGCCATAGCACAAAGAGATGATGTCACCGACTACCTACATCGTGTTTGCATTGACGCTGACCAGCGCCATGATTTCCGTGATCTTTTTTCTCGCGTACAAGACGCTGGGCGAGAAACCTTACGCGCTGAGCTGGTCTGTGGCGTTTCTTGCAGCAACATGCCAGTGGTCGATCAACCTGATGGCGCCGCGATTTTCAAGCTTCGAGGCCTATTGGCTGACAGCCAGTGCGTTCGCGTTGGTCGTGGTCACCTTAGGGCTGCGCGGACATTGCCAGCGAACGGACTGCCAGCGGCTACCACAGAATCTCTGGCCATATGCCGCGCTGGTGTTTGGCGCGATCGTCTGGACGACAATCTTCAGGCCGCACACAGGTCTGCGCACCGCCATCGTCCCGGGTATTGCGGCGATCACCCTTTTCATGTCGGCGGCGATGGTCCTGAGGCACCGCGATAAACCACGGCCAGCCGAGTGGGCCGCCGCGATAACGATGATCTTATTCGGGCTTGTACAATTCACGGCGGCCGGCGTGGCGATGCTGCAGGGCGCCGACGGCATTGATGCCTATCGAGATCTGTACATGCACTTCAACTTCCTGACACTGCCAGCGGGCTACACCGGAATGGCTATGTTCGTGATTTTCATGCTTGCGTCAGACCTGTCGGAGGAGATGAAAAGCATCGCGGTCCGGGACCAACTGACAGGGTTGTTCAACCGGCGCGGCTTTGGTGAACAGGCAGCAATCGCCTATGCAAGCGCCCGTCGGACGGGCAATGCCATATCCGTCATCATGAGTGATATCGACAGATTCAAGGAAGTCAACGACGAATTCGGTCATGCCGTGGGAGACAGCGCGTTGTGCCATTTTGCAAACCTGCTGATGGCGGGACGTCGTACCGAGGACATACTGGCGCGGATGGGGGGCGAAGAATTCCTCCTCGTGCTGCCTGGGGCCGATCTGGCGGCGGCGATCAAGATCGCCGACGATCTTTGTGTCTGTGTTGCGAGGACTCCGATGGCGGCGGAGGGCGAGACTCTGACCATCACCGCGAGCTTCGGGGTCGCCACGATTTCACGCAAAGACACCTGCCTTACGAATATAGTCGTGCGCGCGGACAAGGCACTCTATCGATCCAAACGGGCAGGGCGCAACCGTGTCGATCTCGAGTCATCGCAAAAGCTACGCAACCCCGACGGCACGTTGAAGCCCATATCTGCCTGACCTGTCTAACGCTGTCGCTTCCGGCGGCTGCTCATCGATTCTACAAGGCAGACAAGAAGAAATTGCAGCGCTGCAGGATCGCACTCCCGATTTGGAACATGCTAAATTTCGACGCATGACTCTGATAGCTGTTGGTAATATATAGTCGGCTACCCAGAGACAGAGTAAAGCATGCACAACGGCATCGAATCGATCGATCATCCGGTCATTGCGGCTCGAAATCTCGATGCGGCTCGTGCCACCTTTGAGCGTCTCGGTTTTACCGTTCCGCCACGCGGCAGTCATGTCGAATGGGGCACCGGCAATCTGTGCATCATGTTTCCCGATGACTATATTGAAATACGCGCCATCATCGACGCGTCCAGGTTCACGATGCATCTCGACGAGCACCTCGACGCGTTTGGCGAGGGCCTCATGGGCATCGCGTTCAGCACCGCGGACGTCGAACGCAGCCATGGCGAGATGCTGCAACACGGCATCGATGCCGGCGAAGTCAGTACACTGACGCGAAATTTCGAGCACCCTGAGCGGTGGACGCACCCTTCATTCAGGCTGTGCGTACCAGGGGCGGACGATATTCACGGGCTGATGCACGTCGTGGTCCTGCAACACCTGACCCCGGAGCTGATCCGCGAGCCCGGTTTCCTGACGCACGCGAACGGCTGTATCGGCGTCAACAGCATTGCTGGAATGATTCAGGACATCGAGCGAGTCAGCAGCCGATTGCGGCGGTTACTCGGCGACCGTGCGGTGATGGCGCATCAGCACGGTGTGACCGCGCGGCTGCCGACTGGGCAGCGAATCGATTTACTACTGCCGCAGGACTATGAACGGATCTATGCTCGTATCGTCGGTACACGCGAGCAAGACGGCCCCCGGCTCGGAGCATTGACGCTTCGCGTCAGAAGTCTTGATGTGATCGCAAAACTATTGCAAGCGAATGGCGTTACGTCAGCGGAGCCGTCAGCAGCCCAGATCAGGGTGGCGCCCGAGGATGCGTGCGGCACGACATTGCATTTCACCGAGTCTGCGGCTTCCTGACTCGACGGGACCCATGGAATCTCCATTTGCTGCCGGCCAACCGTCACCGCCACCGCGGTCTCTCTGGGTGGCGGTTACACCTGAACGTCCGCGCCTGGCGCGACTGAATGGCAGGCAGCACAGCGATGTCGCCATCATCGGCGGGGGATTCATGGGCCTGACGGCAGCGCTGAAGCTCGCCGAAGCGTCGGTGGGTGTCGCACTGATCGAAGCAGCCGAGATCGGTTGGGGCGCCTCGGGACGCAATAACGGGCTCATTGCGCCGGGATTGAAACGAGATCCGCACGAGGTCATGAGCATTCTTGGCCGTGAAGCCGGCACTCGACTGCTGCGCTTATCAGGCGACGCGCCCAGGATCGTATTTGAGTTGATCGGTGTACACGATATCGACTGCGATGTGAACAATCGTGGCTGGATACAGGCCGCGCATTCGCGCGCGGCCCGAGCTCAAATGGAGCAGCGCGTGCGATTCTGGCAGCGACATGGAAGCGACGTCACGCTTATCCCGGACAGCGACGTTGCGCAGCGTTTGGGTACGGACTATTACTGCGGCGCGTTGATCGATCCTCGTGGTGGCTCGCTCAATCCACTGGCATACGTGCGTGGACTGGCCACTGCAGCAGAGGCCGCCGGCGCCAATTTGTTCGAGCAGTCACCGGCCTTGAAAATCGAACGAGATGGCAACCGGTGGGCGGTGATAACGCCCGCAGGCACGATCGCGTGCAGTGTCGTGTTGTGCTGCACGAATGCTTATTGCGACGGCATCGCCGATCTTCACGCTACAGTTATGCCGCTGCGCACCGCACAGATCGCATCGGAGCCGCTGACCGAAGATCAATCCCGCCACATACTGCCAGGCGGTGAGTCGGCGTCCGACACCCAGCGATTGTTGACGTCGTTTCGATTGACTGCGGACAATCGTCTGATCATGGGCGGCGCGAGCGCGACGGCGGGTGACGAGCATCAGGATCTTTTTAACCGGCTGCATCGGGCGGCGCGAAATCGATTCCCAGGCCTCAGCGACATCAGCTGGCAATATCACTGGAGCGGATATCTGGCATTGACGCGCGACCACTTGCCGCAGATATTCAAAATCGCGGACGGTTATTATGCCGGTATCGGTTGCAATGGCCGCGGCATCGCAATGGCGACAGCATGCGGCGTCGAGCTTGCGGCACTCGCTCATGGAAAGGCGGAGCGCGACTGTGACATCCCGGTCAAAAAAATTCGACGGTTCCCGGGGTTTGCACTGCGTCATGCCGGGGTCGCGGTCGCAGTGCGGTGCAAACGAATTCTTGACTACTCGGAGCGACGGTTCGGTCGTTGATGGATATCGATCATGAGCAGTGTATTTTATAGAAATCCGCACCATGTCTATCCCAAGGGACTGCGCGGTGAAGGGGTCTATCTTTACGACGCGGATGGGAGACAATATCTCGACGGCAGTGGCGGCGCCGCTGTCAGCTGTGTCGGGCACGGCCACCCGGATGTTATCGCCGCGATCAAGGCGCAGGTCGACGAACTCGCCTACGCGCATACGGCGTTTTTTACGAATGAACCCCAGGAGCGACTGGCAGAGTATCTCGCCAACCGTTTCGGCGAGCCTGGTGCGCGTGTGTATTTTCTCTCCGGCGGATCGGAAGCCAACGAGACGGCGATCAAGCTCGTGCGCCAGTACTGGGTCGCGCAAGGGCAAGAGAGCAAGCATCTCATCATCAGCCGGCATCAGAGCTATCACGGCAATACGCTGGGCGCCCTGTCGCTGTCGGGTAGCCCGGGACGCCGCGATATGTTTGCTCCGCTGCTGCATGACTGGCCGAAAATTGTGCCGTGTTACGCCTACCGGCATCAGGACACCGGCGAGACCGACGAGGACTATGGCGTTCGGGCTGCGCAGGCTCTCGACGATGCCGTCCTCGAGCATGGCGCCCGGAATATTGCCGCGTTCATCGCCGAGACCGTGGTCGGCGCAACGATGGGCGCAGTGCCGCCGGTAACCGGTTACCTGGCGCGCGTCCGGGAAATCTGCGACCGGCACGAAATTCTCCTGGTTTTCGATGAGGTGATGGCGGGCTGCGGGCGTTGCGGAACCTATTTCGCGTTCGAGCAGGACGATGTGCTGCCGGACATCGTGACACTGGCGAAGGGGCTGGGCGGCGGATATCAACCTGTCGGGGCCGCTATCGCGCGTGGCTTCATCCACGACAAGATCGCGGAGGTTCACGGTTCGTTTTCGCACGGACACACGTACATCGGACACGCGACTGCCTGCAGGGCCGCGCTTGCCGTGGCGGATGTCGTTGATCGTGAGGGCCTGCTCGCGAATGTCGAGAGGATCGGCACGTTGCTCCGCGGCGAACTGGAAAGCGCCTTGCGCGAACATCCCCATGTGGGTGACATTCGGGGGCGCGGCCTGTTACTGGGAGTCGAGCTCGTGATAAATCGAGACGACAAAACGCCGGCAGATCCGTCGGTGGCTGCGAGCATCAAAAGCGAGGCGATGGCCAACGGGCTGATCGTCTATCCGGGAGGCGGCACGGCCGACGGCAGGCGTGGGGCGCACATTCTCGTTGCGCCGCCGTTTATCTACGACGATAAGCACGTCGACGAACTCGTCACGAAGCTCGCCCGGGTCCTGGCGGCCGTTCAGATCGACGCCGGGAAGCGCAGTTCCTGACGCTCGGCGCATCTTGTATCAAAAATGCAACAAAAAAACGGCGGCGTGCTGGAATACACGGCTTGCGCGGGCTATAGTAGTCGGATAAATGTAAATCTCTCAATAAAGATTCACGAACAATGAAGGGGAAAATCAGATGAAATCTGTTTCCAGACTATTATTTCTGGCGTCGCTGGTCGCTGTGTCAATGCCGGCAACGACACTGGCTCAAAGCGCCGATGACGAAGCGATCGAAGAGGTCGTCGTCACGGGTACACGTTCCAGGCCACGAACGGTAACCGACTCTCCGGTTGCGATCGACTCGTTCAGTGCAATGCAACTCGAACTGCAGGCGCATGGCGACCTGACCGAGAACATCAAGAATCTCGTTCCGTCATTCACCGCGACCGCGCTAACCGGCGACGGCAGCGCATTTGTCCGCTCGACCTCATTGCGTGGTCTGCCGCCGGATGAAGTGCTGCTGCTCGTCAATTCGAAACGGCGCCATCGTTCGGCGTTGATTCAACTCTTCGGTGCTGCGATGAGTTCCGGCTCGCACGCGGCCGACATGGGAATGATACCGAGCATTGCTCTGAAGCGTGTCGAGGTTCTGCGTGACGGTGCATCGTCACAGTACGGATCCGATGCGATCGCGGGCGTCATCAACTTCATTCTTCGCGACGACGATGAGGGCGGCCGCCTCGAAGCGCAGTTCGGACAATTCTACGGAGACGAAACCGCGCTCAAGGTGGCCGGCAATATCGGCCTGCCGTTGGGCGATGGTGGCTTTTTCAACCTCAGCGCCGAGTGGACTGACAACGAACAGCTGATCAGAGGCTTCCAGCCCGCAGCGGCCCAGGCGGCCATTGACGCCGGTACGCCCTTTGTTGGCGATGACAGCCCGTATCCAGGCGACACGCTGGCCCAGACCTGGGGACGTCCCGAGACTACCGGCATACGTACAGCGTGGAACATCGGGCTGCCAATTGATGGCGACACCGAGTTTTACATGTTCGGCAATTTCGCGGACACGTACGGCAACTACCGCTTCTTCTACCGCGACCCGCCTCATTCGTCGCTGCAACCGCTCCCGGTCGATCCGACGGATCCGTCACAAGGCAATTTCTGCTGGTGCGACGTACTGCCGGGCGGCTATACGCCGTTCCTCGAAGGCGAGCAGATCGACGTCGGCTCGACGGCCGGGTTACGCGGTTCGTTTGGCGAAGTGTTGTATGACCTCAGTGTGTCCTGGGGCAGGAACCGCATCGATTACACGCTGAACAATACATTGAGCCCAACCTGGGGCCCGCAGTCGGATCGTGTGTTCACGCCAGGCGATCTGCAGGAAACGGACAGCAGTCTGAATGCTGACTTCTCTTACGCCGTGCGGTCGGATATGAACTTCGCATTCGGCTTCGAGTGGCGGGAAGAGGAATACAAGATGTTCCAGGGTGACGTACAGTCCTGGCAGCCCGGTCCCTGGGCAGGAGTCGCGCAGCTCATCGATCCGGTGACGGGCACCAACTATGCGTCGCCGCCGAACGGCAGTAACGGTCTTGCGGGCACGCCCCCAAGAGCCACCGGCGCCTTTGACCGCACCAACTTCGCCGTTTACGGCGATCTCGAGTGGGACATTTCCGACCAGTGGTTGCTGCAGATCGCGGCGCGCTTCGAGGATTTCGATGATTTCGGATCGACGGCGAACGGCAAGATCGCAACACGCTACACCGTGTCTGACTCGTTGACCTTGCGCGGCGCGATTTCAACCGGTTTCCGCGCCCCGACTCCGGGCCAGTCGAACCTGGAAACCATTGTAACGACGTTCGATACGGGCAGTGGCCTGCAGGTCAACGAAGGCACGTTGAAGCCGACAGATCCGTTGCTTGCAGCGCTCGGCGGCAAGGCGCTGGATCCTGAAGAAGCGCTCAACTTCAGCGTCGGATTCAGTGCAAATCTCGGTGACGCCCTGACCGTGACCGGTGACTACTACTGGGTCGAAGTCACGGATCGCATCGCAAAGACGTTCAACATCGACGTTTCGTCCGATCCTGCTTTCCAGACTGCGGGCTTCTCGTCAGTGTCGTTCTACACGAACGCGCTGGAGACCGAAACGCAGGGCATCGACCTCGTTGCAACATACGATATCGAATGGTCAGGCGGCTCGAGCTCGGCGCTCAGTCTTGCACTGAACTGGAACGATACCGAAGTGACCAAGCAGAACCAGGTCAACGGTGCGGATCCCGTCGGCGGCGGCATTATTTTCAATATCGAGAACAACCTGCCGGATTTTCGCGTCAGTGCGGCATGGAACCAGTACTGGGAGAATGTCACCCTGACGTTCCGCACCAACTGGTATGACGAGGCAAGTGACGAGCGCGGCTTCCCGCTGTCGGAGACCGTGGACTCGGGCGCAACCGTCGACATCGAAGGTCGCTGGGACGTCAACGACACCTGGACGTGGGTCCTTGGTGCGAACAACATCTTCGACAAGTTCCCGAATGAGGTGCAGTCTCGTCAGAGCAATGGCCTGGCGTATTCTCGCCGCACGCCGTTCGGATACGACGGTGGCATGTGGTACGTGAAGGGAATCATTAACTTCTGATCAAGTACTGTCACACGATGTAGTATCAGACGCGGGCTTCGGCCCGCGTCTCTTTTTGCGAAGCAGGTATGGCCGATACAGACAGGATTGCAGGCGTGCTGGGTGGCATGGGACCGGATGCCACGGTCGATTTCATGGCGAAGGTCATCGCCCTGACGCCTGCGGCCGGGGATCAGGACCACATTCGCATGCTTGTTGATCACAATCCGCGCGTGCCGGACCGGCAGGCGGCGATTCTTGCCGGCGGCGAGAACCCGGGGCCAGTGCTTGCAGCAATGGCCGCGCGTCTCGAAGCCAGTGGAGCGGACTTCCTTGTGATCCCGTGCAATACGGCCCACGTATTTCAGGACGACATACTTGCAGCCACGCGCATTCCGCTCGTCAGCATTATTGACGCGTCTGTCGAGGCAGCTGAAACGGAGGCTCCCGACGCCAGCGCTATCGGGCTTCTCGCGACAAGTGGATGCCTGCAGGCCGGAATTTATCAGCAGGCGCTTGAGGCAGCAGGCAGGACATCGATTCTGCCGACGGCAGGCGAACTCGACGATCTCATGGCGCTGATCAAATCGATCAAGGCGGGCCGGACAGATGCGCGCGCTGCGACGGCAATGGGCGGACTCGCAAAGGCACTGGTTGCGCGCGGCGCCCAGGCGATTATTGCCGGATGCACGGAGATTCCACTGGTGCTCGCTGGCGCCGCGCTCGACATGCCACTGATCTCGTCAACCGATGCGCTGGCAGCCAGGACCGTCGGGCTCGCATTGGGCGAGATTCCGCTGCCGAACCGGCAACCATAAAGGCGAACATCATGTTGTTATCACGGTTTCCACGGATCAGCCTGGCGCATCTGCCGACGGCACTGGAACACATGCCGCGACTCAGCAAGCACCTGGGTGGACCGGAGATCTATGTCAAGCGCGACGATTGCACCGGCCTCGCGACGGGCGGCAACAAGACGCGCAAGCTGGAATTCGTCATGGCCGAAGCGCTCGAGCACAAATCCGACACGATTGTTACGGTCGGTGCGGTGCAGTCGAATCACGTGCGACAGACTGCGGCCGCGGCATGCAAACTTGGCCTTCGTTGCGAGGTGCTGCTGGAACTTCGTGTCGAGAACCCGACTCAAACCTACTCCGAGTCGGGTAACGTGTTTCTCGACAAGCTCTTCGGCGCAAATATTCGCGAGTATCCTGCCGGCACCGACTTCGACAAGGCAATGCTGAAAGTCGCTGACGAGGTCAAAGCCGGTGGCGGAAGCCCATACATCGTACCCGGAGGCGCTTCGGATCGCGTCGGTGCTCTGGGCTATGTGAATTGCGCGATGGAACTGCTCGGTCAATGCAATGAACAGGGCCTGATCATGGATCACCTTGTGACAGCGACAGGCAGCGCTGGTACCCAGGCCGGGCTTATCGTCGGCCTCAAGGCCATGCGCAGCGACATGCCGTTGCTCGGCATCGGCGTGAACGCGCCAAAGGACACGCAAGAGCAGCGGGTCTACGACCTGGCGTGCGAAACGGCAGACTACATCGGTCAAAAAGGCGTTGTTTCACGCGATGACATCGTTGCGAACTGTGACTACATTGGGGATGGCTACGGGATTCCGACGAAGTCCATGAATGATGCCGTGCTTCTTCTTGCGCGCCTCGAAGGGCTGCTGTTCGATCCTGTTTACAGCGGCAAGGCGCTTGCAGGCATGATCGACCTTGTCACCAGCGGTTACTTCGAGGGCGCGAAGAATATTGTGTTTCTGCACACGGGCGGCTCTGTGGCATTGTTTGCCTATGCCGATCAATTGAACACGTAGGGGCGAACGATCATGTATCACTTCATGTACATCCTTCGATCAATACTGGCCGCCGCAACGGTACTGGTCCTCGGCTTGACAGCCTGCGGTAATGCGACGGCACAGGACGAGGGTGGTTCGAGCCCGCCACCGGCATTGAACGACAATCCAATGACGGCGGAACGCCTGGGTCAGCTGATACGCGGCATCGATGAGGAAGCGGAATCAAGTGGCCCGGTCTGGGCGTTTAGCGTCGCCGACCTCGAGGTCGCGGTCATTTACGATGTCAGTGCGGATCGCATGCGAATCATCATTCCAATCGGCCCGATCGAAGACGTCCCAAAAGAGGAACTCGTGCGCATATTGCAGGCGAATTTCGATTCCGCGCTCGACGCACGCTATGCGATCGCGGACGGCAAGCTGTGGGGTGCGTTCATTCATCCGCTCAGCGAATTGTCAGACGAAGAATTCTTGGTCGGGCTGGGCGAGACCGCAAATGTCGTGCTCACGTACGGTACGACTTATTCGTCGGGATTGTTCATCTTCGGCGGCGGCGACAGTGCAGAGATGCAGCGCAATCTGATCGAAGAGCTCAGAAACCAGCGCACCTGATGTCTGCATGCATTCGCGGCCGTAGGGGCAGCTTCAGCCGCGAATGAATCGGGCCTGGTCGCTCTCGCACATCCCTGTGCTCCGCGTCATAAGGTCGTCCTGACCTTAAAGGCCCTCCTACAAGTCGGATGAATTGATCGCCCAGTCGTATTCCCGAAACACGAGTTCGTAACCGTCAGTCCCGTCCAGCTCACTGCGCAGGTCATCCGGCGCCACGCTCGCCACATAGTCGATCAGGCCCCGGTTCGTCGATCGCCCGTGTAGTTGCAGATCGTTGATGAAGTCTTTGCGAAACCACTTGAAAATAGTGGACAGCGTTATCTTCTTTGCTTCGTGATCGATTGATACGTTGCGTGGATCGCTGACGAACTGCATGGCAGCGTCCTGCAGGAGAGTATCGAGCTCCGGCCCCGTGGGCAGCTCCGGGCGCAGCACGGGGCAGCTCTCGCTGGCGCAGTTCAATACGAAGTGAATGCGAGCGTCACGGTACTGCCCGCGGATCTTGTCATTCTCGACGCTGAAAAGACTGTACGCCACGCCACCGAATTTAAAGCGCAGGCGGTAGAAAAACCCAAGGCCCGTGACTGCTTCGATCGGCGCCTTGACGTCGGTCACACTGTCGATGGGCCAGTGATCGAGTACGCTCTTGATGACGTAGGCGTTGTAGCCCTGAATCCAGTAAACGAGTTCCTCATTTCTGCTGGTGAAACGCTCAGGCGTACTGTCCGGACTGTACAAGCTGACGGCAGCCAGGTAGGCGTCCAGGCGGGCTACTGAGTCCGGCGTGGAATGCCACGTCTCATAATCGACATTCCCCTTGTCGTCGAGATACAGACCGAGCACGGATTCGAAGGCTTCATGGGAAAACGAATCCCGAGGGAAATCGGCCGGCGGCGGCGCGAGAATGCTTACGAGTTGCGGCCGGTTCACCCAGAAAAAACCCACTGCAATCAGCGCGATAACAACGACAATGGATGCAGCTACGAGCACTCTCATTACACGACACCTGCCGGCTTCATTCGCCTGGGCCAGTCAACGCCAGAAGACTGTACGGGTAAAGACCACTGATCCGTTCCGATTATTACAGGGTCGGCCGAGGTTGGCACGCGCAACGTCGAAAATTAGCCGCTGCGGCCTCGAAAGACCGGCCAGTGCCCACGACGTTGTTGTGGCGGTTCGCGTAGTATTGTGTTGATGCAGCCGATTCTGACAATCAGTGACCTGACGAAAACCTACGCAGGTGGTCTTCAGGCACTGAAGAATGTCAGTCTGGAAATTGAGCGCGGAGAGATTTTCGCACTGCTTGGCCCGAATGGGGCCGGCAAGACCACGTTGATCAACGTCGTGTGCGGACTCGTCAACAGGACCAGTGGAACCGTGCTCGTGGACGGCCACGATATCGTCGACGACTATCGTGTCACCCGGGCGCTCATCGGTCTCGTGCCACAGGAGTTGCCGACCGAGACCTTTGAGACGGTGTGGAATACTGCGAACTTCAGTCGTGGCCTGTTTGGCAAGTCCGCTGACCCTGCGCACATAGAGAAAATACTGCGGTCACTGTCGCTTTGGGACAGGAAAGACGAGCGCATCATGAATTTGTCCGGCGGCATGAAACGGCGCGTGCTGATCGCAAAAGCGCTGTCGCACGAGCCACAATTGCTCTTCCTTGATGAGCCTACGGCCGGTGTAGACGTGAAATTGCGCCAGGACATGTGGAATGTCGTATCGGAGTTGCGTGAATCAGGTGTCACGGTGATTCTCACGACGCACTACATCGAAGAGGCAGAGAAAATGGCCGACCGCGTCGGCGTCATCAACCATGGCGAAATAATTCTCGTGCAGGAAAAGACGCGCCTGATGCGCGAACTCGGCAAGAAGCAGCTCGTGTTGCATATGCACGAACCACTGACTGAAGTGCCGCCCGAAGTCATGGATTACGGGCTCGACATCAGCGACGATGGCAGCGAACTGACTTATACGTACGATACGCAGCGTGAACACACGGGGATTACGGCGCTGCTCGGCGCGTTGCAAAGTGCCGGTATCAAGTTCTACGATCTCAACACATCGCAGACTTCACTCGAAGAAATATTCGTTGATCTTGTAAAGAGGCCGCAGTGAATTTCCACGCCGTCAGGTCAATTTACAAATTTGAAATGGCGCGCATGCGGCGCACGCTCGTGCAGAGCATTGTGGCGCCGGTGCTGTCTACGTCTTTGTATTTCGTTATTTTCGGCGCCGCGATCGGATCACGAATTCCGGAGATAGACGGTGTCAGTTACGGCTCGTTCATTGTGCCTGGCCTGATCATGCTGTCGATTCTGACCGAGAGTATCTCCAATGCCTCGTTTGGCATCTACTTTCCGAAATTCACGGGCACGATTTTTGAAGTCTTGTCGGCGCCGGTTTCGTTTGTCGAAATTTTGCTGGGCTATGTTGGTGCGGCGTCGACAAAGTCCGTCATTATCGGCACCATCATTCTCGGCACCGCCAGTTTCTTCGTGGACATCGAGATTGCGCACCCGTTCGTGATGGTGCTGTTTCTGGTTCTGACCTCGGTATCCTTCAGCCTGTTCGGTTTCGTCCTGGGCATCTGGGCGGACGGATGGGAGAAGCTGACGGTCGTGCCGATACTCGTCATCATGCCGTTGACGTTTCTGGGCGGCACTTTCTATTCGATCAGCATGTTACCGCCTGTTTGGCAGACCATTAGTCTCTTTAATCCGCTCGTTTACCTCATCAGCGGTTTTCGCTGGAGCTTTTACGAAAATGCGGACGTCAGCATCATCCTGAGCCTGGCGATGACCGTGACGTTCCTGCTCGTTTGCCTCGTCATCGTGCGCTGGATTTTCAAGACGGGCTACAAGCTGCGCACCTGACCCTGCGTCCGTTGCCGCGGGCATACATTTCACTGCCGGGACAACAGCGTGTATTCGTCGATAACATCCTCGATCGCGGCCTTACAGACCGAGCAAAAATAATCGGTACGCGTGAACATCAGGCAATTTTGCTCCGGGCGATAGTAGCCCCTTGCCTCGTAATTTGCGCCCTCGAACGCACCGACGGCACTGCGATATTCAGACGTCCTGAACAGATCCTCGGTGAATTCCTTCGTATACCGGAACAGTGCATTCATTTCGGCCTCGGGGGCATCTGCCGCACGCATCTGGGCGCGTCGTTCCTGCACGGCCGCGGAGTGTTTTTCAAATTCGTTTTTTGGCCAGGGCGTCGGTAGCGGAGTGTTCGGTGTTGCGTGGCGTCGCCACTTGAGCAGGGACGGATCTCGCAATGCCGTAACATTTGGCTCGTACGGTTCGACTATGACCTCGGGCGACTCGTAGACAGCGGCGCTCGTATAGTATTCGTCGGCGAGTCCCGCGAAGTGATGGCCGAACTCGTGGATGAACAGATAGGGGGCCCATTCACTGTTCGCGGCAGCGGTGCTATATAGACTGTAAATACCGCCACCGCCGTAAACGTCGGTATTGGTCAGTATTTCGATGAAATCGTAGGGTGCCGATGATGCGATGCGGCGCATGGCTTTGTTCTCGTATGTCAGGATATAGCGGACGGCACGGAACGCATCGTAGGTGGCGCCCAGCGGCGAGTCCCGGTAAGTATTCGTCGACGGTCGTGACACGCCGGATTCCGCAGACGGCGGCGCTAATGCCCAGACATTGAAATCGCTCTTGCGCTCTTTGAACGGCGACGTCGAGAACAGAAT
This sequence comes from Pseudomonadota bacterium, assembly GCA_022560695.1. Lineage (GTDB taxonomy): Bacteria > Pseudomonadota > Gammaproteobacteria > Steroidobacterales > Woeseiaceae > UBA1847. Next base: position 38,911 of record JADFSP010000009.1, on the reverse strand, counting down.
ATCGGTCAGTTCTCTCGCCCTGGCCAGAAAGTCATCGTGCTCTTCGGCTGTGTATCCGTCGCCGAGCAATAGCAGGTCGACCTTGGTGGCGGGATCGCCGTTGTTGAGGATGGCAACGACATCGTTTGCATGCCGTGCCGATTCGCGATGAACGAGGTAATCACCCGGATCGATCGCGAAGCGCCAGATCTCCACGAAGTCGTGGCTCCGCGTGCGTTTTTTCAATACGATTTCGAACTCGCTCTCCTGGGCCGGAAAGCGTAGTGACTCGTGAAACGTTCTGTGCATACGCGTCGCTTCGCCAGTCATTTCCCATTCGCCGTAGATGCTGCTGAAGCTGCGTGACCAGGCGATAGCGCCACTGTCGATATCGACAATTTCGAACAAGTACTTGCCGCGCAGCGTAATGTCGATCGGTCGCTGCATATTGCCGGACCACGCGAGTGGCTCGATGACAACCTGATCGAGGCTGAACATCTCGCTTTCCTGATTGCCGGAGTGGTAAAAGTCGACGCGCATCGTCGCCGGAGAATCGGCGACAGCGTGCGCGCAAAGCGTCAATGCGGTCAGCGCGATTGTTACGTGCACGTGCAACATGATTTTTCCCTGAGACTCCAATATTTACATTGTACGGCATGACGTATACTGCGCGATGTCTCTTCGTCTCGACAGGATATGAGCATGCGCATGTCTCGTTACCTCGTGATGCTCACTCTCGTCATCGCGGGCGAGATGGTTTTCAGTCTGCCGTTTCATACAGCTCGGTTCTTCCGGCCGACCCTGCTCGACGTTTTCAACTTCAGCAACACCCAGCTTGGAGACTTGTTCGCAGTCTACGGCGTCACCGCAATGCTCGGATATTTTCCCGGCGGAGCACTGGCAGACCGCTTTTCGGCCCGGGCATTGCTGACCGCCTCGCTCGTGACAACGGGGGCAGGTGGCCTGTACATGGCGACTCTGCCAGGCCCGGCGGAAATGGCGTGGCTATACGGGTACTGGGGAGTCACGACGATTTTTCTTCTCTGGGGAGCACTGATCCGTGCGGCACGCGAATGGGGCGGGCCGGAGTCACAGGGAATTGCATTCGGCGTCCTCGAGGCAGGACGCGGCGCCGTTGCAGCGATCGTCGCCACGCTGGCCGTTAGTGTGTTGGCGTGGTATCTGCCGGAAGATGCGACGCTGGCAACGGACGCCGAACGTCGCGCCGCGTTCCGCATGGTCGTCATGATCTACTCGGCGGTAACGCTCGGAGCCGGCGCGCTGACCTGGCTGATGATTCCCGCATCAAGCGAAGATTCGACCAGACGAGGCAATCCCCTGTCCGGCATGAGCATCGTCCTGCGTCGTCCGATCATCTGGGCGCAAGCGGCCGTGATAGTTTGTGCGTACTGCGCTTACAAAGGTCTCGACAATTATTCTCTCTACGCAGTTCAGGTTCTGGGCATGGACGAAGTGGAGGGCGCCAGGCTGGCGACCTACGGTTCCTATGTCCGCATTGTCGCGCCAATCGGTGCCGGGCTGATAGCTGACCGCTTCGACGCCGCGCGATCAATCGGCGTGACTTTTTCGGTTCTGGCCGGAGTTTTCTTTTTGCTTCATGTGCTGGCACCCGAAGGAGCCGTACTCTACGTTGTTTATTTCAATTTCTTTGTCAGTTTCATCGCGGTCTTCGCATTGCGTGGCATCTACTTCGCCTTACTCGAGGAAAACCGGACACCGAAATTTCTGACGGGCGCTGCCGTCGGCATGATCTCGGTGGTTGGATTCACGCCGGAAATCTTTTTCGCATCGATCGCCGGTAGAATCCTGGATGCGAACCCGGGAATTGTGGGCCACCAGAACTATTTTCTGTTCCTGACTGTCATCGCGGCATCGGGCGTGGTCGTGATCGGCTGGTTGTTATGGCTGCGGCGAACTGGCGAGGCATCGCGCTGGCCTGGCGCCGCACGCTACTCGGGTGGCGAAATAAATTACGGCCACGAGGGGTCAATATTGGATGACTGAGGCGAAATTTATGCGGCGACGACAAGCATGAGCAACTCGACCAACTCCGGCTCTCGATTCATGGAGCAGGTGCGGCGCAATCTCGTGGCCCTGATTAGTGTATTCATTGCCGTCAGTAGTCTTAGTTACAATACCTGGCGCAATGAGGAGACCGAGCACAACCGCAATCAGCGCATGGCGTCGTTCGAGGTGCTGCGGAAAATCGGCGAACTGCAGGAACTCGTGTTTCACAGCCACTACGACAGGGATGTCGTCGAAAAGGGCACGCCGAGAACCGGCTGGGCGCTGGTATTGACGATTCGTGACCTTGCCCAGATTCTCGAGGCGCCGCTCCCCGACACATCGGAGCAGCTCGTCGCGACCTGGGGCGCGCACTGGCAGGGGCTTGGCGCGGATCAGGCCAGTGCGGACGCGATCCTCGCTGGCATCGAGGAAGTCCGTGAGGAAACGCTCGTCCTGCTGCGCGCGCTGGACTGACAGGCGAAATCGGCAGCGGCGCCTCTTGTGTCCTGACAACAGCGGAACGATAATCCGGGGCATTCCGACACAATGAGAAGCCCCATGAACAAGACGCTAGTTCTCTTATCTGCGGTATTCCTCGCGGCCTGCCAGCCGACGGAGAAGTCGGCCGAAACGGACGCGGTTGATGCTGCCGATAGCATGCAGGATCGTATTGCGGAAGCGCTCGATGCGCAGCCTGACGAGGTCAAGGCTCGCTATCGGTATCGGCACCCGCGTGAAACACTCGAGTTCTTCGGCATCGCGCCCGGCATGACGATTGTTGAAGGACTTCCGGGCAGGGGCTGGTATACGAAAGTATTGCTGCCGTACCTGGGTGGGAATGGGCACCTGATCGGTGCCAGTTATTCGCTGGAGATGTGGCCGCTGTTTTCGTTCGCGAACGAGGAGTTTCTTGCCGAGCGGAACGCGTGGCTTGGCAACTGGCCCGTCGAGGCAGAGGGCTGGTGGGGCGATGACGGTGCGACAGTCGCCGCATATCATTTAGGCTCGATGCCTGACGGCATCGCGGGCACGGCCGATGCCGTGTTTCTTGTCCGCGTGCTGCACAACCTGGCGCGGTTCGAGAATGCGGGGCAGGGCGATTTCCTCACGACTGCGCTCGCTGAGTCGTATGCGGTTCTGAAGCCCGGCGGTATTCTCGGTGTCGTCCAGCATCACGCCCGTGACGACATGCCCGATGACTGGGCGGATGGCAGTAAAGGCTATTTGAAAAGGCAGTTCGTGATCGAACAGATCGAGCAAGCCGGATTTGAATTCGTCGCAGAGAGCGACATGAACGCCAATGATAACGATCAGCCGGGCACAGACGACTTTGTTTGGAGGTTGCCACCGACTTTCGCGACAAGCCGTGACGACCCGGATCTGAAAGCTCAGTACGAGGCGGTCGGTGAATCCAACCGCATGACGCTGAAATTTCGCAAACCCCGGTAAGACGAGAGCGGAGGATAAGATGTCAATGTTCAAGAAGGCAGATGCCGATGATGAGCGGGACATCGCGTCACCGCCCAAAATCGGTCAGGCGCGGCCAGTGCGGTCCAAGAATGTATCGGTCATTGGGCCTACACTGGTGTTCAAGGGAGAACTGTCGGCCGACGAGGATCTCATCATCGAAGGTCGCATAGAAGGCACGATTGCCCATCACAGGAAAAATCTCACGGTGGGCAAGCAAGGCCGGGTAAAGGCGGACATTCACGCGAGTTCCGTCATCATTGAAGGCCACCTCGTTGGAGACATTCACAGTGAGGGCGTGGTTTCGCTGGCAAACGGCGCCGACGTGAAGGGCAATATATTCTGTGCCCGTATCATCATGGAAGACGGCGCGAGGTTTGCTGGAAGAATCGATATGGGCGAACCGCCGAAGGTTGTCGCACCAAAAAAACCCGCGCCCATCGAAGCCGTCAAGACGGAAAAGGTTCCTGCCTAGCGCATCGATTGGGGCTGAAAATGAGGACCGGAGAGTCGTTGCCGTGTCGTCAAGCCATGTCGAATAGCAGCAGCTCGGAATCCTGCGTCGCTTGCAACGTCAGAGTGGCCTGATCCGAAATCGCCAGGGCGTCGCCGGCAGCCAGCCGTTCGCCGTCAGATTCGATAGCACCGGCAACGACGTGCAGGAAACCGAGTCGACGTCCTCCGAAGCGATGCTCGAGCGCCCGACCCTTTTCGAGGAGGCTCGCGTACAGGTCGACATCCTGATGAATGGTCAGTGAATTGCCGCGACCGTCACGCGACCCCACAAGCCGCCACCGATTGCGCTTCTCGTCAGGCGCGAAGAATTTCTGTTCATAGCCCGGCTGTATTCCGTTTTTCTCCGGCTGTATCCATATCTGCAGGAGATGCACGCGATCTTCGCTGGAGTGGTTGTACTCGCTGTGCGACACGCCGGTGCCGGCCGTCATGCGCTGAACATCGCCCGGCCGGATTACCGAGCCATTGCCCATATTGTCTTTATGCTCAAGCGCCCCGTCGATGACGTAAGTGATGATTTCCATGTCTCTGTGCGGGTGAGTACCAAATCCTTTTCCGGGTTCGATGTAGTCCTCGTTGATGACACGAAGACTACCGAACCCCATCCTCGCCGGGTTGTGATAGTCAGCGAATGAAAACGTGTGCTGGCTCTTGAGCCAACCATGATCGGCGCTACCGCGACTGTCGGATCGGATGATGTCCATCACTCTGGTCTCCTCTGAATTTGCTGCGTGTATCAGGCAGCCCGGGTGTCTGATGGCTGCGATGCAGGAACGAGTTCGGCAATACGCACGCGCGCCGCGTCGATCGATTCGTCGGCTTTGCTGTTGAGCTGGTCAGCGGCAATGATATCGACATCGGTGATGCCGATAAATCCGAGCACATGACGGATGTACGGTGTTGCAAAATCGGCCGGGCTGTCGACGGGCACGCCGCCGGAGCTTACGATGACATAGGCTTTTGTCCCTGCGAGCAGACCTTCAGGTCCGTTTTCGGTGTAGCGGAACGTCAGTCGAGCACGCGCGATCATGTCGATCCAGGCCTTGAACGCGGCCGGCACGCCGAAATTATAGATCGGTACGCCGATGACGAGGACATCCGCTTCGAGCAGCTCCGCCACGAGGCCGTCGGACCCGGCGAGCGCTGCCTGGTGTGCAACCGTGCGTTCGTCCGAGTCGGTAAAGTTGGCGCTGATCCAGGACTCGTTGACGAATGGGACTCCGTCGATGAGGTCACGGCGTGTCAGGTCGACAGAGCCGTAACGGTGCTCGAGTGCGTTGATCAGGTCTTGTGTCAGTACGCGGCTGACTGAATCGCCAACCCGGCCACTGGCACTGACTTCGAGTACCCGAAGTTTTTCCGTACCCCGGTTCGTTGGTGCTTGCATGCCCGTGTCTCCTGTCCTGCGGGGCGGTCGCCGCCCGTTGTCGTTGAGAAGGCAGTTTGACTATTGACGAATCGGAGATAAAGACTAAAATTCGAACAATATTGTTTCGAGAATCACAACAATATGGACCGATTCGAGGACTTGCAGGCATTTGTCGCCGTCGTGGAGGCTGGCAGCTTTACGGCCGCCGCCGGGCGGCTGGATGCTGATAAATCCGCTGTCAGCCGGCGCGTGTCCGCCCTGGAGGAACGCCTCGGGGTGCAACTGCTGCGGCGCACGACACGACGGTTGAACGTGACCGAAACCGGCCACAGCTTCTACGAACACAGTGCACGCATTCTGGCCGATCTGGAGGAGGCCGAGTCGGCCGTGGCACAGCAGCACGGCGAATTGCGTGGCACGCTGAGCGTCGCGTTGCCATTGTCATTCGGCACTCGCCACATGTACGTGCCGATTTCCGAGTTCAGCCAACTGCACCCGAAAGTGACGTTCGACCTGGATCTCAACGATCGTCGTATCGACCTGATCGAGGAGGGCGTCGATCTTGCGGTCCGCATCGGTCATCTTGCCGACTCCACGCTGATAGCGCGGCGCTTGTTCGAGTCAAGGACAGTCGTTTGCGGATCGAGCCGCTACTTCGAAGAGCACGGTGTACCGCGGACGCCGGGTGACCTGCGTGACCACCGCTGCCTGGTCTACGGCAATCTCGCGGATTCGGGGCGGTGGGTCTGTAGTGACAGGAACGGCGAGCGCCACCGCGTCGATATCAATGTGACGATGACGGCGAGCAGCGGGGATTTTCTTTGCCTGGCGGCTGTTCAGGGCCTCGGCATTGTCATGCAGCCGACATTTATCGCTGGCGACGCAATCCGGCGCGGCGAACTCGTGCCAATATTGACGGAATACGAATGGCCCGTGTTACCAGCCTATGCCGTTTACCCGCCCACGCGACATCTGTCTTACCGGGTGCGCGAATTCATCGACTTTCTGGCCGGCAAATTCGCTGGCGTACCGTATTGGGACGACGATTGTTGCCGCGACACCCGAAACGTCACGCCGGAGTGATCCCGGGATTGCGACTATGGTGGCCGCAGACTATATTTTCCGGATCGAAGCTACGAGGTAATCAAGTGCACAACCATCCACTGACGATCGTAGTCGTCATCACCAGCATCATCTTGACCGCCTGCTCACGCGATACCGGACGCGGCAGTTCCGCCACTGCCTCCGATTACCAGAAAGAGCTGCAGACGCTGCTGATCACCGCGAAGCCCGGTTCCTGCTAGAAAGTGGGGTCGAACCGGAATAAGTGGGGTCGAACCGAAGTTTTCCAATAAGTGGGGTCGAACCGAAGTTTTCCTGAGCGTGGTCAGAGTTAACTGGATGGACGCAAGAAAAGTTCGGTTCGACCCCACTTATTCCCACTTATTCCGGTTCGACCCCACTTTTTAAAACGATCGTCCTAAAAAGGGGTCAGAGTTAGGGTAACCTTCGGGAGGCGGGAAAGCTGGCAGGACATTCGATCATGAACGCAATAAACCGACTGGCATGCGCATCGTTGCTGGCCCTGATGAGCACATCAGTGAGCGGCGGCGAAATCGTCAAAGAGTTTCGTGGCACCAATAGCACGACCACGGCCGAATTCACGGTCGATGGGCCATGGTTGCTGGACTGGCACGTAAATAGCGACTATACGGAGCTGATCGCACTCGATATCAGCTTGATCGAAGCGAAGACGGGTCGCCACGTTGGCCGCGTTTTACGCACCAGGCACAGGGGCAATGGACTGAAGCTGTTCAACGATGGTGGCGTCTACCAGCTACGCATAAGCTCGACGTTCGCGCGTTGGACGATCAAGATCGAACAGATCACGGCCGAAGAGGCACCGCTGTATACTCCGAGGCGGAATAACTAGAATCTTGCGGCGCCACCGGCCTGGCGAGACTGATACGAGCCTTGAAAATACAATACCTGTCATACGCTTCGCGGCTTACTGGCTGCTGTTTGCTATCGCTGTCCGCGGCGTCCGCGATCGCCGGCGGCGGTGTCGTGCTCCAGGACGACGTCTGCAAGATCAAGATCGGTTTCTACGAGGCGCACTTCACCGCATTTCAGCCCGAGACCAGCGGCAACCGGCAATTTTGCGAGGATTTGCCTGATGTGGGCCCCACGATATTCGTGCTTGACTACCTGCATGACAGCATGAAGGAAGTGCCCATCGACTTTCGCATCATCCGGGACGTGACCGGATTGGGACAATTCGTGCGCCTGGAGGATGTGCAGGCAATTGCGGATATCGACGCGCACACGGTCTATTACCATCCTCCGACGATCGAGGCCGATGCATCTCTTGTCGTCGAACCGACACTGGCGGAAGAAGGCGCGTACATCGGCATTGTCACGGCCGGTCATCCGACGAGCGACGAAATCTACAGCGCTGTGTTTCCGTTCGAAGTTGGTCGCACGATCCTCGACTTTATCTGGCCGATCGTCGGTCTTCTCGCATTTCTTTTTCCGGCGGCCGCTATCTGGTACCTGCGGAATCATGTTCGCCGCGAGCCACGGCAGGCAGGCTGATGGAAAGGCGACACTGGTTAATCGTGATTGCGATCGTGCTTGCGCTCGTGAGCTATCCGCCGCAGTGGTATCCGTTGACCGTGCGGCTCAAGCTGACGCAGTGGTTCGGTGCAGAGTCCTTTCGGGCGTTGCCCGAGTCAGTTGCGCCTGCTGACTTACAGCCGGAGACATTCTGTCCGCCCGATCTGTCGGGTTGGCGCGAGGCACAAACAATTGAGGATGTCGATATCAGACGATCGCCGACATGCGTTGCCGATAATCCATTCGCTGTCGCCGCGTTCGTAAGGGGCACGAACAACGTGTCACAGGAAACCTTGCTGCGCAGCGGACTGACGGCCGATGCTGTAGTGAAGGGCCGCGACCTCGATGGCGATGGCGATCCCGATGAGATCCATATCCGCCTCGAAGTCGCCGAGCTCAACGGCGGCTCCGCAATTACTCAGGGCCCGGTTACGCGCTATGAGATCGCACCCGGAATTCGCCCCGGCCTCTGGGTGTTCGCGCCCAAGTTGGTCGGCATGGCCGTGGAGAACTTCAGTTCGAACAAGGCGCGCGATTCGTTGCGGCTGCCGTCGCCGGCGATTCGTGTGGAGCAGGGCGACCGCATTCGTATTACTCTTGAGAATACGCATTACATGCCACACACGTTGCATTTGCACGGCGCCGATCACGGCTTCGTGAACGCCGACGGCCAGGGCAATGAGGGCGTGCCGTTCACGAGCGAGTCGCCTGTGTTGCCCGGCACGGCGAGAACCTACGAGCTGACGCCCAGGTCATCAGGCACGATGTTTTATCATTGCCACGTGCAACCGCACGTGCACGTAATGATGGGCTTGCAGGGACTGTTCGTCATTGAAGAGAATCGGCCGAACAACTGGCTACAGACAATGAATGTTGGCGCCGGCCACGTGCGTGCCCCGTCGGTGGCGTTGCGAGACAACTACGACCAGGAATACGACCTGCATTATCTCGATTTGGACAAGGAATTGTCCGAACGCATACAGATCAATAATGATCCGCGTCTCATAACGCGATCGATGCATCGCGAGTATGACGTCACCGATTCGACGAGCGATTACTTCATATTGAACGGGCGCTCGTTCCCTTACACGTTCCGGGAGTCGCTGTTGGTCGCGGATGCAGGCCAACGCATAAAATTGCGCGTTGTCAATGGTGGTGCGAAGGGCATCGCATTGCACACGCACGGACACAAGTTCACTGTCACGCATAGAGACGGTGTTGAACTTCCGCCTGCGGCGAGGGCTCCGCAGGATGTTGTCTGGCTCGCCACGGCGCAGCGCGCCGATCTCGAACTCGAGTTCACAAACGACGGCGTGCATGCCTACGGCCCCGGCATCTGGCCGTACCATGATCACCAGAATCGGGGCATCACGACTGACGGCATAGGCCCCGGTGGCAACATCAGCGCAATCGTGTACAGCGAGTATCTTGGACAGAACGGCTGGCCGAAAACCCGGGGTGTGTCATGGGATGCGTATTTCACCGAGGCGTATTACCGCAGAGAAGTTCCGGTGTGGGAGTCTTACGCACCCGGACTGTTCTCGGATGCAGGAACGGACTGGCGCCTGATGTTACGCATCGCGTGCCTGGCCATCGCGGCCGGAATGCTGATCGCGCTGGGTGCGTCCGGGTTCCGTCGGCGCCGGAGGTCCTGATGCGTGGCGCAATCATCGCGTTGATTTTTCTCATGCCGCCAGCCGCGGCGGCGCAGTCCGAGGAACATAGCAAACACAACATGGCAATTACGCCAGCGGGCGTCGTCATGAACGAAAACACCGACGTGCTGCCGCGTGACTGCGAGGCGATAAGCCGAGACCACGAAATCACCATCCGGGTTGGTCGGAAGTACGCAAACGAACCGGGAATGACGTACGGAATGAGCCAGCACGAAGTTCGTGTCGAACCATGCAGTCGCGTGAGCGTGACATTGATCAACGAAGATGACGTGCGCCATCAATGGATGGTGCATGGGCTGCCAAACTACCTGTACCCGGCCGCGATGTTCCACCTGGAAGCATCGGGCGGCCAGACACGAACCGGCACGTTCATTGTGCCAGCACAACATCGCAACTACCTGATCCATTGCGATATCGCGCAGCACATGGAAAAAGGCATGCGCGGCCAGTTAGTGGTCGGAAAAGGAAGCGGAGACCTGTGGGGCGTCGCCCACATCAGCAGCAATTTCCTTCGCGCAGGCTATCTGCCCGAGTCACGTTCATCGATCGTCGTATTCGCAACCCTGCTCGCGTTCGCACTGACGTATTTGTTTGTTTCTCGTCGATAAAGATGTCGGTTCGATATTCAAGAATACAGGAGCTGACTTGATCAACAACGGCACTCGGCATATCCAGAGCTTCAAGCGATGCGACGAGTAATCACGGGGTAAATTCTGCAATCAGAATTCGCGAATCTAGATAACGTGAAGTCACATTAGCAACATATCAATCTCGACTCTGAAGCAGATCAAACACTTGCGCAACATCCAGCGTGGTAAACTGCGGATTGTAAGCATTTAAAACCTTCATTGATGCAACATAATTGACGTTAGGCGGCGCGGCGAGCCCCTCAATATCTCAGCCTTTTTCAAAAATTCTCCATGTCACAAATTTCAAGTGTTTCAGTCATATTCTCCTTCGGCATGGACACATCGCATGCCGATATGGAACGCGTCCTAGACCAGTTTATTGCTGACACCGCCGAAGCCAATCGATTGCAATTTGGCGGTGGCGGATTTCCGAACTGCCAAGGCCATATCGAACCCGACGGTGACCACGAACTCACTGAACTCGACCGAGAGCTAGTCAAAAGTTGGCTTGAAGCACAGCAAGAAATTTCGAGTGTCAAGGTTGGGCCGGTGTATATCGAGTGAAGCGCAGCCTAACAATGCGCTGCACCTGCAACATCAGCTGTCGTCACGCTTCTTGCAATGGGCAACCTCCGCGCCATATGCTCGGTGTCTGATTAGCTTAGACGTTAGTTTGGTCGCCACACTTGTTGCGTGATGCGCAACACGCTATACTGTCTTGGTGATCAAGTCATTCAAGCATAAAGGTCTCCGGCGATATTTTGAAATCGGAACCAAGGCGGGAATTCAGGCCAAGCATGCTAATCGACTTAGGTTGCAATTGGCGGTTCTCGATACCGCGCAAGTCGTTGAGGATATGGAAGTGCCGGGATATCGACTCCATCCTCTCAAAGGGCGAGCGAAGAATCGATGGTCGATCTTGGTTAGCGGTAATTGGCGGCTAACCTTCGAATTTAGAGACGGAAATGCGTACATTTTGGACTATGAGGATTATCACTAATGGCTATGCATAATCCCCCGCACCCGGGCGAGTTTATTCGGGAAACATACATCGAGCCTTTCGATATTAGTATCAGGTCTCTTGCTAAGAGCCTGAGTGTTGCCCCATCGACGTTGGCTCGTATTACATCGGAGCGCAGTTCTATCAGCCCCGAGATGGCGCTGCGGCTGTCCAAGGCTCTGGGACGGTCTCCGGAAAGCTGGCTGGCTATGCAGCACAACTTTGATCTGTGGCAAGCCAAGAAGTCAGCGAACCTTTCAGCGGTCCAGAAGATCCAATTCGAGGCGACCACGTAAGAGCGAAACTAACAATGCGCTGAACTTGTCGCTTGGTCGTATCTGTCACGCCACTCGAATCCTCAGGAACCCCGCCGTTCTCTGGCCATCAAGTAGGCTTAAACGTTAGGCAACGAATCATATGCTGATAGCAGCCTCAGTCTTGACAGTACTCATAGCCGCAGCGCATTCGTATCTTGGCGAGAGGTACATTCTGGTTCGACTATTCCGTCAATCTTTACCGAAGCTGTTCGGCAGTGACCATTTCACACGGCAGACCTTGCGGTTTGCCTGGCACCTTACGTCCGTGACATGGATAGGTATTGCGGCCCTTTTCATCCTGCTTCATTTCGAACTGGCGACTCAGACGAACATCCTCTATATCCTGGGAACGACGTTCTCGGTATCGGCGCTGGTGTCACTGATTGCGAGCCGAGGCAAGCACCTGTCGTGGCTTGTCTTTGGATCGGTGGCTGCGCTCTGCTTCGGATACACGATCGTTGCATAACAGTCCACTGCACTTGCAACCGGGCTTCCGTCACGCTACTTGCGGTCGCAACAACCGCGCCGTAAGCTGAGTTCAGGATGCGCAGACGTCAGAGCGCAGGAGGACACGATGGAAGAACTCATCTTTCTCGTCAAGGGTTCCTCAGCCGAGCCTTACGAAGTCACTTTCATCAAAGATGGTACTAGTTTGACCGCAATATGTACTTGCCCGGCCGGTACATACGGAAATTATTGCAAGCACCGTATTTCGATCCTTGACGGAAACACCGAAGCAATCTCGAGTGATAATGTCGACCAGGCAGCGACTGTGGTTGGCTGGCTGCACGGTACGGATGTTGAGGCGGCCCTGTCTGAGTTGAGAGAGGCTGAGAAGATCGCCGGTCCCGAGAAGAAAGCCCTCAATACGGCAAGAAGAAAACTTGCGCGCGCGATGAATTCGTAGCGTATGTGCACGTTGACTGTGTGCTGCTACCGATCCGGATATCGATGAAAATCTGGGTCGATGCCGATGCCTGTCCGGTCGTGATCAAGGAGATTCTTTTCAGGGCCGCCGAGCGCACGAAGGTAATGCTGATCCTGGTCGCCAACCAGGCGTTGTGGACGCCTAACTCGAGTTACATCAACACCGTACAGGTTTCAAGAGGATTCGACGTCGCCGATGATGAGATTGTCGAAAGAATTGCGGCTGGAGACTTGGTGATTACAAGCGATATTCCTCTCGCGGCAGAGGTCATCGAGAAGGGTGGTTACGCTTTGAGCCCGCGTGGCGAGTTGCACACGACCGAGAATATTCGGGCGCGCCTGAACATGAGAGACTTCCTCGACACGATGCGAGCCAGTGGCATCGATACTGGTGGCCCAGCCGCCTTCAGCCAGCGTGATCGCCAGGCGTTCGCAAATAGCCTTGATCAACTATTGACCAAGTACGCAAGTAATAAGGGCGATACATCCACCTGATGCGGAGTTTGCAAAGAGTTGTGTATTCAAGTCCTACGGCAATGAGTAGAAATTAGTTGCCATGGCTCAGCCCTATCTCGATGATCTGACCGAACTGGTTCGCGATATTGATTCACGTAGTATCGACCTGGCCTGCAAGCATTTTTTCAGCGGCGCCGCCCTGTACGCGGATGGGCAAATATGTGCATCGCTCACGCCCAAAGGACTTGCGTTCAAGCTCCCGGAAGCGCGTTGTGCGGAGCTGTTTGCCGGGAACACGGCGATACCGCTGCGGTATTTCGATAAGTCACCGGTGAAGCGGGGTTACATATTGATTCCGGACATCGGCGCTCTCAGCAAGAGGGACATTCGCAGTTACTTCAAGGAGTGCATAGCGAACGTTACAAAAAAAATTGCTTGACAGCGCATGGGGTGACTCGCAGGTACCCATCGCGACGGCATTACTCGTAAAACGTGTGACTGCCGATCTTCGCGACCGGATTCTTGGTTTTGGCCCAACCAGGGCTGATGCGGTTGGCATGGTAAAAAAGAGCGCCGTGGACGACAGGTGCGTGTTCGCTGTCATAAACCGATTGGGCAGCATCTACGGCCAATTGCCACGCGTTCCCTGCTGGTCGTTCGACGGAGTCCAGCTCGGTCCACGAAAATGCACCAACATTGCGTTTCCGTTTCCGATCCCACCGCTTCTCGTAGACGACCTCGCACACAGTACCGGGAAATCGCCTCGATGCGACCCGGTTCAAAGTGACTTCAGCGACAGCTCGCTGTCCGATAAAGGACTCGCCCCGGGCTTCGTGGTAGACATTCCGGGCGAGGCAATTCAGATCGATGAACCTCTGCTGCTCGGCCACGATACGGGAGTGATCTGCGTAGGCAATGTAAATCATGCCGACGAGCATCATGACCGGCGTTGCCAGCACCACTGCAAAAGCGATGTTGCCCTTGTCGAAAGTAGCCCAATAGAACGACAGGTCGCGCCCCATCTGGGCCAGTCGCCGGGCGATCCGTGATGCAGCAAGCCGGGAAATCGGAATTATAATCATATGCGACGATGCGCTTGTCGAGAGCACCCCGATCTAGAAGTAACGCCGAATCTTTTTGACCCGATTTCGAAAGGTCCGTGTCCGTGTCGCCGGGTTGTGATTAACGGGGGACGGAAGCGTTGCCGCAAGTTCGATGCACTGACGTGCCGAGAGTTGCGCCGCACGCTTGCCCCAGTAAAATCGCGCAGCCGCATCGACACCATAAATACCACGACCAAATTCCGCCACATTGAGATAGATCTCGAGAATACGCTTCTTGCTCAGGGCGCGTTCCATGCCGATGGTCAGCACCAACTCGTGCCACTTGCGCAGCGGATTTCGTGACGGGTTCAGGAAAAGATTTTTCACGGTCTGTTGCGATATCGTGCTGGCGCCGAGCACCAGTCGCTTCTCCGACAGGTTGTATTCCATCGCGGACTTCAGGGCATCGATATCGACACCACTGTGTGAATAAAAACGGGCGTCCTCGGCGACGATCAGTGCACGCACCATGTTGTTCGGGATCTTGTCGATGCTGACTGACCGCCAGTGCAGCGGCGGCCAGCCCAGGTGATGGTGCCGCTCAATTTCATAATCGCGAATAAAACTGGACCGCGGAACCGGACCCTCGGCGTACAGATCCCAGGTGGGCCAAATTCCGATCATGTAGCCGAGGTCCATCATTACGAGCACGGGCAAAATCCGCAGGCCCCATCGCATTGTGCGTGCAAAGATCTTGCCCCAGGGAATTGCAGCAAACCGTCGCATTAACCAGTATGTCATGACACCACCCGATCAACTGCGTTCGATGTTGCGCACATGGCTGATGCGCCCGAAAAGCAAATCCAGCTGCCTGGCAAGTGGTCCTGGTTTCGAGATTCCAAAGCCCTGGCCAAAGTCTACGCCGATGCTTTTCAATTGTGTCTTCACGGCCTTGCTCTCGACAAATTCGGCAATGGTCTTGAGACCCATCGCATGGCTCATCTGGTTGATGGCAGCCACTATTGCGTTCGACACCGGATCCTCTGCGACTTCCCGAACGAACTGTCCATCAATCTTCAGGAAATCAATGGGCAGTTTCTTCAGATAGGAAAAAGAGCTCAATCCCGATCCGAAATCGTCCAGCGAGAAACGCAGCCCCTTGTTCCGCAACGTCGTCATGAAATCTATGGCTTGGGGCATATTCAGGATTGCGGTTGTCTCGGTGACTTCAAAACAAATCGCTCTGGCTGGAATCCCCGTGCGCGAGAGTTCTTCGAGGACAAAACCCAGAAATCCGTTGTCGCAGAGCGTCTGTCCGGACAGGTTTATCGACAAGAGAATTTTTTTCTGCGCGATGTCCGTCCGATATCCGGCGAGCAGGTCGAGGCTGTGGGATACGACCCAGCGATCGATCTCGGGCATAAGCCGACTGTGCTCGGCATGCGGTATGAATTCATCCGGTGTTGCAACCTGACCCTTTTCATCGATGACGCGTATCAGCACCTCGAAGTGTGACGTCCTGCCTTTGCCTTGCAGGGGCTCTATGCGTTGGCCGTAAAGTTCAAAGCGATCGCACCGCAGGGCTTGCTGGATCGCTTCCACTCCCAACGTGCGCTCTTTGCCGTGCAGGTGTATGGCGTTATTCTGACGGTACAGTGCAACCTGGTCCCGCCCCCTGTCTTTGGCGACGATACAGGCGATCTTCGCGGCTGCCAATGCACTCTCGACGGTTTGCGAGTCACTTGCCAGTCGTGCCACGCCGATGCTGACGGTCATTTTGATGGGGCGTTTCCAGATTACATTCAGGTCGGTGATTCCGCGTCGAATGTCATGACCGACGATCCAGCCACGATCGAGGGGGCAGTTGTCGATGAGTACACCGAAGTCATCCTCGCCGATCCTCGCGACTGATCCGGTTCCTTTCAGAATACCTGAAAGATATTGTGCGACCTGGCGAATTGCCGCGTTGCAGGCGTCGCGTCCAAGCGACTCATCGACAGCACGCATGCTGTCAAGATTCAGATGCAGGATGCAGTGATGAGTGTGTTTGTTCGGCTTGCTCGACAAGGCATCCTCGAGCAGAGTCTCGAACTCCTTGCGATTGATCAGGCCGGTTAACTGATCGAAGCGGGCGTCGAGAATGTCCGCAACGTTAGGGACGACAGCCTGTACCAGGCTCAATTGCCGTTTGGTGAAGTCAGGAGCGTCCGGACGATTGGCGATGACGAGCAACCCTTCCAGCTCGCCATCGTTGGTCGATATCGGCGTGATGATACTCTTGCACGGAATCCTGGGCCGAATGTCCTGCGCACGAAGTGGCGATACGTCGTTGATCGTTATCTCGCTACAGGTGATTTTCGAGCTGACGGTGAGGTCATGCTCGAGTTCGCTGACCAGCTTGCCCGCATTGGTCAGTGTTTTTTTCGGATTGTCACGTCGGACAGTTATACCTTTGCCCGGCAGTATCAGCACCGCAAGGGCGACATCCAGGTGCTCGGTGCAGGCATCAACGACTTCCTGCAATGCATTGCCAACGCCCCGTATCTGCCGGATCTGCTCGTCGGTCTTGCAGATCAGGTCGAGCAGCGGCGACGATTGCCGCCGCGAAGTCGGCTGAATCTTGGTGATTTTCCGGGATTTCATTTGACGGCGCGCCTGCCCATTGAGACTGCGCTTTCGCAGTCATAAAATTATCGTAAATTTCTTGATATTTCATGGCATTGAAAGTGGAAAGTCGACTCTCTTACAAGCACCTTGGCACTACCCGCCAAGCCATGCAATGACCTGAGTCACGCAATGCGCCAGCCGCTCGAACAACTCACAGCCGCTGTAGTTCGGTGAAATTGCGAAAACCCCGCCAGGTGAATGGATGACGATATCGGGAGAGTGCATCTGTGGAGCCGTAACCCATGAGATCGCTGCAAAACTGAACGACGCGGGATTACGCCCTCGGCCGAGCGTGAAAGCCAACGTGTCACCCCGGCGAACACCTCCAGGCACTTGCAGCGCTACGCCATGTAATCGGGCACATTACCGGGCCGCCATTTAATGCTGCAGCCGATACTCCGTTTTTGTCGCTCATCGACCGCGCTGTTGCTCAAAACGGCGTCGAGGGCGGCGCGCAGGTCGCTACCGTCTACCGGTGCATCGTTCGACGGCCGGCTGTCGTCCAGCTGTCCGCGATAGACGAGCATTTTCCCGGCGTCAAACAGGTAAAAGTCCGGAGTGCACGCCGCCAGGTAAGCCTTGGCAACGGACTGATCGTCGTCGATCAGGTACGGAAACGTGTAGCCCCAGGTTGCCGATTCCTTCTTCATGTTGTCGGGACTATCGTCTGGGTATACCGCAGTATCGTTGCTGTTGATCGCGTATATCGCGACATTTTTGCTGCTGTAGTCCCGGCCGAGGCGTGCCAGTTCCGCGCGCACGTGCTTGACGAACGGGCAGTGGTTGCAAATGAACATGACGAGGTAGGCATCGGCATCGTCCACCAGCGCATGCACGGTACCGTCCGGATCGGGCAGCGAAAACGGCGGCGCTATTGTGCCGAGCGCGAGCATCCGGGATTCGATGGCGGCCATGGTGGGCTCCTGTGCGGTGTTGGTATGGATACGAGCATAACAAAGCCTGCGGCCGGACTCGCATGCGCCGTGGCGTCGTGTGTGCGATCATGCAGCCGTCAACCAGCATGGCAAGGAACTGCGTGAGCGAGACCAGCCCGAACAAGAGCAGCGCTATCATCAGTTTCGCCGCCGTCATCGTCATTGTTTACGGCATGCAGATGGCGAAGGTGCTGCTCGTGCCGTTCCTCATTGCCGTATTTCTCGCGCTGATCACCGTTCGGCCGATGCTGTGGATGCAAAAGAATCGCATTCCGGCGATCATTGCCGCACTGGTTATTGTTTCGGTCATCATGCTGATTCTGGCGGTCGTCGGCACGATCGTCGGCCGTTCGATTGCGGATTTCACGGCAGCGTTGCCGGATTATCAGCAGCGACTTGATGTCATCGTCGCGCGACTTCTCAGGTTTGCCGCTGAAAATCTGAACAGCGACCAGTCGATCGAAAACCTTGGCGATCTTGTGAACCCGGGTTGGGCCATGGGCTTTGCCGCAATAATTCTCAACGGCGTGAAGGACGTGTTGACCAACGTCTTTTTAATCTTCTTCACGATGATTTTTATCCTGCTGGAAGCGTCGACTGTCAGCACGAAAGTCGAGGCTGCTTTCGGCCGGCGCGCGGAGTCGCTCGAAGGCCTGCGCGATTTTCTTTCGAATCTCGGCCGCTACCTCGGTATCAAGACCGTGGTCAGCTTGATGACCGGCTTTTTGGCGTGGCTGCTGACCTGGTCTCTCGGCCTGGACTTTCCGCTGCTGTGGGGAATGCTCGCATTCCTGCTCAACTATGTGCCGACGATCGGGTCGATCATTGCGGCTGTGCCCGCGATTCTGCTTGCATTGGTACAACTCGGGCCAGGTGTGGCGATGGGGACAATGATCGGCTTCATCGGCATCAACATCGTGTTCGGCACCTTCCTGGAACCCCGCCTGTTGGGGTACGGCGTCGGCATTTCCCCACTGGTCGTGTTCGTCGGGCTGATCTTCTGGGGATGGGTATTTGGCCCGGTCGGAATGCTGCTGTCGGTGCCCCTTACGATGACGCTGAAAATGACGCTGGAACACGATGAACGCACGCGCTGGATCGCGATCTTGATCGGCTCGGAACGTGATGCGCTGCATGCACTGGCGTCACGCCAGCCATGATGCCGCAAACCTCCGCAGTGGAGAGGCTTCGATGTTACTCCGCCTTGTCGCACTAACTCTCGCCGCGACACCTTTATTGTTGCCGGGTACGGCCGTCACCGATGAAGTTCAACGGGACGCAACCGCGATTGTGCGCGACGCCGTGAATCACTGGCGTGGCGTTTCGTCGTACAGCGAAATGACAATGGTCATTCACCGGCCGGAGTGGGAGCGCAGGATGACGATACGCGCGTGGACCAAGGGCGACGACCAGTCACTCGTGCGCGTCATTGAACCGAGGAAAGATCGCGGCAACGGAACGCTGACCGACAAGAACAATATGTGGTCGTTTTCGCCGAAGGTGAATCGTGTTATCAAAATTCCATCGTCGATGATGGGGCAGAGCTGGTTGGGCTCTGATTTCTCCAACAAGGATATCGCCCGCGCTGACGAGATCATCGATCAGTACGATCATTCTCTGTTAAGCGTAGGTGACATTGACGGTATTACGGTCTATGAAGTCGAATCCATACCGCATGAAGAGGCTGCGATTGTCTGGGGCCGTGAAGTCCTGCGCATACGCGAGGATCACGTCGTACTCGAGCACAGTTTTTACGATCAGGATGGCGAGCTCGTCAAGTCGTTGCGGTCGCTGGAAATCGGCCCGATGGGAGGCCGCACGGTTGCGTTACGGCAGCGCATGAGCAAGGCGGATGCGCCGGAGGAGTGGACCGAAATTCGGATCGTCTCCATAGAATATGAAATAGACATTCGCGACAGCCTGTTCACGCTATCCAGTCTTCGTAATCCGCGAGACTGAATGTCGTGAACATCGTCCTTCGCCTGGCATGGAGAAATATCTGGCGGCAACCGCGGCGTACCTGCTTGACGACCGGTGCGATGGTGTTTTCCAACGTGCTCCTGATTTTCATGATATCGCTGCAGTTCGCGATGTACCGGCTCATGATCGACAACTCGTTACAGGCATTCACAGGCCACATGCAGATTCAGGCTCCTGGCTATATCGAGGACAAGAAGATGCGCCAGACCGTTCCTGACATCGTGCCGCTGGCGTCGGCGCTCAGGGAGCAACTTGAAACCGACACGATTGCGGCCCGGGCGACAGCGTTCGTACTCGCGTCCAGCGAGGATCGCAGCTATGGCATTGCGCTGTTCGGCGTTGAGCCGCAGTTTGAGGCGCAGGTGTCGAGCATCCCGGGGTTGATTGGGCAAGGCCGGTTTCTGCACAGCGGTGATGCCCCGGAAGTCGTCATCGGCAGCGTGTTGGCACGCAATCTGCGTGTCGGGCTCGGAGATGAGCTGACATTGCTGGGCAGTGGAAAAGACGGCTCGTTCGCCGCGGCGGTTGTTGAAATCGTCGGCATATTCGAAAGCGGTATCGTGGATATCGACCGCAATGTCGCGGAACTTCCACTGCGGCTGTTTCAGGACATCTTCTATATGGATGGCTCCGGTCACGAGGTGGTCGTCAACGCGCCCGAACTCGGTGAGGCACACGAATTGCAACGGCGCGTCGAGTCTCTGCTTGGTACCGATCAAGATCTCGTCGTGCACGACTGGGATGCGTTGCAGCCCGGGCTGAAGCAAGCGATCCAGGCGGACATGAGCAGTGCATTCTTTATGTACGCCATACTCGTCATTCTGGTTGCATTCAGCGTGCTCAACACGCAGTTGATGTCTGTGCTGGAGCGCACGCGAGAATTCGGGATCGTCATGGCGCTCGGGCTGACGCCGGGCCGCATGGGCCGCCTCGTCATTCTGGAAACCGCGATCATGGGCGTCATGGGGATCGTCTTCGGCGCGCTTGCAGGCGGCATCCTGACATCCTGGTTCAGCGTGCACGGATTCTCGATCCCCGGGATGGCGGAGATGGCAGCGAATTTCAACCTGCCCGCGCGCATGCACCCGCGCGTCACGGGTGTCACCTTGTTTCTCGGACCGATCGTCGTTTTCCTGTTCACTTTGCTGGCCGCATTGTATCCGGCGTTGCGCCTTCACTGGCTGCGTCCGGTTGAAGCGATGCGGGCGGTGTAATGCGCACGCTCGCTGTCCTGGCCCTGCTGGCGCGACGCAATCTTTGGCGCAATCATCGGCGCACGATCATCATGCTCGGAGCAATCAGCGTCGGTGTCTGGGCGATGATTTTCATGACTGCGCTGACGCGGGGAATGGTCAACGAGATGATCAAGGACGGCATCAGTGCGCTGCCGGGACATGTGCAGGTGCACCACCCTGCCTATCGGGATGACCCGAACATCAACAACCTGTTGCCCGCATCGGACAGCGACATCACACAGACGTTCGAGGGCGCCGGATTCAAGGCGTGGGCGAGCCGCATCAAGGTGCCTGCCGTAATTATGAGCGAGCGCGAATCGCGCGGCGTGACGTTGCTCGGCATCGACCCCGCCCGCGAGCGCGAACTGTCATTCGTGTCATACGACGATGTCGAAGGACGGTTCCTGAAGGATGCAGAGGACTCGGGCGTCGTCATCGGGAAAAAACTTGCTGACACGCTGGATACCGGTGTCGGCAAACGCATCGTTCTGATGAGCCAGGACCCGGACAACGACATCGCGGATCGTGGTTTTCGTGTTGTCGGTGTGTTCCACGCCAACATGGAGTCGTTCGAGGAAACGTACGTATTTGCCGGTAAGGCGACGCTTCAGAAAATGCTGCGGGTTGGCGATCGTGTGACCGAGATTGTCGTTCTTGGTGACGATTACCGGGACGTCGAGCCGGTCTACAAAAAGGTGCGTGACCGGGTCAATGACGACGTTGAAGTGAGCCGCTGGTTCGAGCTCAATACCTATCTCGGGGCGATGCTCAAGGTCATGGACGGTTTTGTTCTGATCTGGGTGATCGTCATTTTTCTGGCACTCTCATTCGGTCTCGTCAACACGCTGGTCATGGCCGTCTTCGAACGCGTTCGCGAGATCGGACTCATGCTGGCGCTCGGCATGAAGCCTGTCAATATTCTCGGCCAGATCATCATCGAATCGATGCTGCTCCTGATTATCGGCCTGGCCATCGGTGATCTGCTTGCATGGGCGACGATCGTGCCATTGCAAAGTGGCATCGACATTTCAGCAGTCGCCAAGGGTATGGAGATGATGGGCGTGTCGAGCATCCTGTACCCGCAATTGCGGCTCGAGGACGTCGTCCTCGCGAACGTCATCGTACTCGTACTCGGGTTTCTTGCGAGCCTGTCTCCGGCGTGGCGCGCTTCACGCTACGCGCCGATCGAAGCCATAACGAAGGTTTATTGATGACAGCCGTACGTTGCGTGGATTTGTGCAAGACCTACCGGCAGGGCGATCAGGACGTCAAGGCCCTGGATCATGTCAGCATCGACATTGCCGAGGGTGGCTTTGTCTGCCTGTCGGCACCGTCGGGCGGTGGCAAGACAACGCTGCTCAACGCAATCGGCGGGCTCGACAAGCCGGACCGCGGTGAGGTCTATATTGCCGGACAGAGGATCGACAACCTGGGCAAGGGCGAACTGGCCGAGCTGCGCCTCAGTCGCATCGGTTTTGTGTTCCAGGCTTTCAACCTGATTCCCGTGCTCAGTGCGCGCGAGAACGTCGAATTCGTCATGCAGGTTCAGGGCGTGGCGGCGACCGAGCGCCGGATCCGGTCGACCGAGATACTCGAAGAGGTGGGCCTCGCGGGCCTCGAGGATCGACGTCCGGCCCAGATGTCCGGCGGGCAGCAGCAGCGCGTCGCGGTTGCCCGCGCCATTGTCTCCCGGCCCGCCCTGGTCCTTGCCGACGAACCTACGGCGAACCTCGATTCAAAGACTTCGGACGGGCTTATGGGGCTGTTCGCCGAGCTCAATCGCCATCACAAGACGACATTCATTATCGCGACGCACGATCAACGCGTGATGGGATACGCAAAGCGGCTGATTCGTATGCTAGACGGGCGCATCGTTGACGATATCGAGCAGCATGCCTCGTAGACTAGGGACTTTGCTACTCCTTATATCAGCCGCAGTGGCCGTGGCCGACGAAGGACACGATCTGGGCGGACATACGAAACTGCGGGCGATCGGCACGACGTTTCCCGCCGACAGCGCATTTCGAGAGGTTGCGGGGGCAAGCGCCATCGATGTCGAGGGAGACCTGCGGCTGAACTGGACGGCGAGGCGCGGCCGGTGGACGTTCAATGCGGCATACCAGTTGTTCGGCTTGTACGGTGGTCGCATCGAATACACGAGGGACCTGCCGCCTGGCGGCGAAATTTTCGTACGCCGTTTTCCCGAGGACAAGCGGCGCCTGTTCGATCTCACGAAAGTCATGCACGACAGGGGAAGGAGCGCCTGGCTGCACAGGCTCGATCGCATTTGGGCCGGTTACTCGAGCGAAAAGACGGTCGTACGCCTTGGCCGGCAGGCCGTGTCCTGGGGCAACGGGCTGTTCTTTACGCCGATGGATCTCGTCAATCCGTTCGACCCCGCAGCGATCGACACCGAATACAAGCCTGGCGACGACATGCTGTACGTGCAATACCTTCGAGACAATGGAGACGACGTACAGGCGGCCGCGGTCGTTCGACGCGGTTTGGTCGGCGGTGATGTTGACGCCGGCGCAAGTGCGCTCGCGCTCAAGTACCACGGTATTTTCGGTGAAACCGAATACGATGTGCTGATTGCCAAAAACTACGATGATACCGTGCTCGCGATTGGCAGCGTGCGCAGCTTTGGTGGCGCCATTTGGCGTGGTGACGTTGTCGTTACCGATACAGTCAACCACACTCGCATCCAGGTCGTTACAAATCTGAGTTACTCGTGGACCTGGGCCGGCAAGAACGTCAGCGGTGCGTTCGAATATTACTTCAACGGTTTCGGTCAGCGCGCCGGCCGATACGACCTCCTCAGCCTGGCAACAAACGCCGACCTGATTGCTTACCTGTCCAGAGATCAGTTATTCACGCTGGGCCGAAATTATATGGCGGGCAGCGTGTCGATTGAGCTGTCGGCGCTTTGGCGCCTGACTCCTACCGTGTTTGCGAACCTGGACGACAGCAGTGCACTGATGCAGTGGATCACTCAGTACAGTTTGTCCGACAACGTCGTGTTTCTCGGCAGTCTCAATGTGCCGCTCGGCAGAAACGGCACCGAGTTCGGCGGCATCGCCAGCGGCATCGACGGCCTCTTTTTATCGAGCGGCGCCGGTATATTTGCTCAGCTTGCCTATTACTTCTGATATCGGCCAGCGTGCAGCCGAGGGATAATCAGTCAGAGGTTCACCCGGTCGTGCCGGAGTCGGCGGCACGGTGAATGTGCGCGAGCAGATTGCTGAAGCCAAGATGTGTTCGCAAGCCGAATACCGGATCGGGAGTGTCAAGGTATGTAAGGTCAAGGCCGGACGCCGCATCCTCAGCGAGGCGATCCGCACGCAGAAAGAGGTCTTCCTCCTCCCAGGACATGTGCAGACGAAGCAGGCGAATGTAATCCAGCGTGTCCTCGATTACGCGCTCGCGGGCGACTGCAGTGCCAGTGAGGACGGCGTCAATCTCATGGCGCAGAGTCCGGCCGAGTACGCCGATATCCCGGTGATCGCTTTCCACGTTCTCGAGTCCCGCGGCGAATTCCGCGCCCGCCGCCGCCAGCGCCGCATAGACAAGATCCTCTTTCGGGTGGTGTACCGCATCTGAGTACACGGTCATGTACAGCATGATGTCGCGCATCAGCTCGAAATCGGGCTCATTGAGGTCACCGGTTTCTGCGATCTCCCGATCAAGGAGATTCAGCATGATTGTGACGTTGCGATGGTCAGTTCGCAGATCGCTCAGGATACTGGCGAGATCGGTGGTCATGACAGGGAGCCGTTTGTTGACGGTCGGCCTATCATGCAGCGTCGGGTCGACGGCGGTAAATCCGGGTTTTCACCTACCTGGATGACGTGGCAATCCAGAGAGTGCCATCGGGATCTGCAGATGATGACCGGGCCTGCTTTCGTGGAATGCCGTTACTAAAGGGTGGCTGGCCACGGTGCTGCTGGATAAAAAAAGCCGCCGAATGCAGAATATGAGACGTCATTCAACATCAGGCATGCGCCTCACTTGAACAACGTCCTTCGTTATACGATTCCCAACGGCGTCACCTCGCTGAGCTTGTTGTTTGGCCTGGCATCGATCGTGAACTCACAGCTCGGCGATCTCGAATTCGCCGCGTGGCTGATCGTCTGGTGTGGCCTTCTCGACACGTTGGACGGTGTTGCGGCGCGCCTTCTGAAGGCAACGTCGAATTTCGGTGCCGAGTTCGACTCGATGGCCGACCTGGTCTCGTTCGGCGTTGCGCCTTCCGTCCTCGTGCTCAATGCCGGCATGCAGCTCGGCGGCATTCAATTCGACACCGGCCAATTCTGGGTGCTTGCAGCGGCGTGCGGCGTCTTCGTGCTGGCCGGCGCGATGCGGCTTGCGCGATTTAACCTGGCCAGTTCGAAACCGCATTCCGGCTGGTATGTGGGTGTGCCAATCACGGCGGCCGGTGGCGGGTTGCTGTCGTCATTCGTGCTGGTATTGCTCGCCCACGAGCAGATCGCGTTTTCCATGCCGTTGAAACTGTATCTGCCGATACTTATGTTCGTGCTTGCGATAATGATGATTTCGCGCTTGCGTTTTCCGAAAGCGACGATTCGCAAAAGCATGTTCATAAATGCGTTTCAGCTGGCAACTATCGGGCTGATTTTCTTCTGCGGTATTTTTCGAACGTGGCCGGAGTATCTCTTCGGTATTGGCGTTTTTCTACTCATCGCCGGCACGATCGCGGGACGTATCACTCGTGATACTGTGGCAGATGCCTGAGTAACGCGACGGCCCGGTCAGGCGCGCCGGGTCGCAGTGTGCGTTGTCAATTCAAGGGGGATTCATGTCAGTTACCGTGGCCGTACTCGTCGGTTACCTTGCAATGCTTACGGCACTCGCGATCTGGAGCCGCAAGGAAACACACTCGCTCAAGGGCTTCTACCTTGCAGGTAAAAAGCTGCCGTATTGGGTTGTCGCTTTCAGCACCAACGCAACCGGCGAGAGCGGCTGGTTGTTACTTGGCCTGACCGGCATGGGCTATGCGGTCGGGGCCCAGGCCTACTGGGTAGTCGTAGGCGAAATCATCGGCATCGCGCTGTCGTGGGGCCTGATATCGCGGCGCCTGAAGCGCCTGAGCGACACAACGGACTCGATAACGGTTCCGGACGTACTTGCGGCACGCTTCGACGACTCCCGGCACATCATTCGCGGCATCGCCGTTGCAATCATCCTGGTCATGGTCACGACCTACGTTACGGCGCAAATGGTCGCGTCAGGGAAGGCGCTGTCGGGTTTTGTCGGCATGGACTACCGGACCGGCGTCGTCATCGGCGGGATCATCATCATTGCTTACACGTTCGTTGGCGGATACAAAGCGGTGTCCTATACCGACGTCGTGCAGGGACTGTTGATGCTCGCCGGGCTCATCGTCGTGCCGGTCACCGCGATTCAGGCCGCCGGCGGCTGGGAACAGATTACCGCGACGTTAACCGCCCAGGATCCCGCATTGCTCGATATGTGGGCAGTGACCAGCGACGGACTTTCGGGCTGGATCGCCATCGCAAGTTTTGTCGGGATCGGCCTGCCATTTCTCGGCGTGCCGCAGCTTCTTGTGCGTTTCATGTCGGCACGCGACGATGTCGAACTCAAGAAAGCACGTATCGTGTCGATCATTGTGCTGCTGTTTTTTACGATCGGCGCAGTCACGGCCGGCATTGCCGGGCGGGCGCTGTTTCCCGGACTGGAGGACAGCGAAACTATTTTTCCGAAGCTGTCCAATGAGCTGTTTTCCCCGTTGGTGTCGGGCCTGCTGCTTGTCGTCGTGTTGGCGGCAATCATGTCCACGGTCGATTCGCTGTTGCTGCTCGCATCGAGTGCGATCGTGCGCGACACGATGCAGAAAATTCTCGGCAGCGACAAGAGCGACTCGGACCTGGCGGATTACGGCAAGGTGGTGACCATATTGATCGGCATCATCGGCATCGGATTTGCGATACCAGAGGCGAAGTTCATATTCTGGTTCGTGCTGTTCGCCTGGTCGGGACTCGGCGCCGCGTTTGGCCCGGTCATGCTGGCTTTGCTGTACGACGAGAAAACGACGGGTGCCGGAGTTGCCGCCGGCATGCTTGGTGGCTTTGTGACGAGCGTGATCTGGGTTCTCGCGATCAAGGAGCACGTCTACGACCTGTATGAAGCCATTCCCGGATTCTTTGTTGGTCTCGTGACAACCCTCGTGGTCAGCAGAATGACCAAATCAGTGCATGCACAATAAGCTCAACATCAACCGTCGTGATTTCCTGGGGGGCGTCGCACTGAGCCTGGCCGCGGGCACGTCGCTGTCGCCATTCGAAGTCCTCGCCATGCAGGGCGGCAAGTCCGCTTACTATCCGCCGTCCCTGACGGGATTGCGCGGCAGCCACGTTGGCTCCTTCGAGATTGCACATGCCGTAGCCTTGTCAGGGGCGAAGTTCGGATATCCGAATAAACTCAACGATGCGACCTATGATCTCGTTGTCGTCGGTGGTGGACTATCTGGCCTGGCGGCCGCTCACTTTTACCAGGACCGGGTGGGGGCGGACAAGAACATACTTGTGCTCGATAATCACGATGATTTCGGCGGGCACGCCAAGCGTAACGAATTCGATGTCGATGGCAGGAAGTTGATTGGATATGGTGGCAGCCAGTCGATTGACACACCAAGTTCGTACTCGGATGCTGCAGGTGGATTACTCGAAGATGTGGGCATCGAAACTGAACGTTTCTACGATTATTTCGATCGGCAATATTTCGAACGGCGTGAACTACGGCCGTCGATCTATTTTAGTCGTGAGCACTACGGACGTAACGCGACGATTGCGAACATATTGGGTGACTATCGAGGTGCTCCCGATCCCGCGACGATCAAGGCATCGCTCGCGGACTATCCACTTGCCGACGAATCGAAGGTCATGCTGCTTGGCCTGGTGCAGAATGAAGTGGACTATTTTCCCGGCATGAGTGTTTGTGAAAAAGAGGCGCTGCTGCGCTCGATCAGCTACAGCGACTTCCTCAGGAAAAACGCGGGCATGAACGAAGAGGTTGTCACACTGTTACGTGACTCGATCAAGGGTTACTGGGGCGTCGGTTGGGATGCGCTTTCGGCGCTCGAGGCGTTTCGTTTCGGTCAGCCCGGCACCGCTCACCTCGGCCTGGATGTCGCCCGGAAAGAGGGGCTTGCTCAGACTGAGCCGTATATTTTTCACTTTCCGGACGGCAATGCTGCGGTCGCGCGCGCACTGGTCAGGAAACTGATACCGGGGTCGGTACCCGGCAAAACCATGGAAGAACTCGTTACCGAAAAAGTCGACTACTCGAAACTTGATCAAGCAACATCGAGCACGCGCATTCGCCTGAATGCGACCGTCGTGGACGTGCGGCATTCGGCCGACCATAAGTGCGTCGACGTTACCTATGTACGCGGCGGCAAACCCGAGCGCGTGCGCGCGAGGCATGTCGTGCTGGCCTGTTACAATGCGCTGATCCCGCATATCTGCCCGGAGGTGCCGGAAGCACAAGCCGAGGCCATCGATTACGCCGTCAAGGTACCGCTCGTCTACATCAACATCGCCGTGCGCAACTGGCATGCGTTCGCCAACCTCGGAACGCAAAGCGTTTACGTGCCACAACCGTCGCTAATGCACTCGTTCGGCCTCGACTTCCCGGTCAGCATCGGTGGCTACCGGTTTACGACAGGTCCTGACCAGCCGACCATATTGCACGGGTCGTTTGTACCGACGGTACCGGACCAGGGGCTCAATGAAAAACAACAACATCAAAGAGGCCGACAGCGTCTGTACGAGATGAGTTTCGACAACTACGAGGACCTGATCCTGGAGCAGCTCGAAGGTGCCCTGTCGCCCGGTGGATTCGATGCGGAACGCGATATTGCGGGCATCACCGTCAACCGCTGGCCACATGGCTATGCCTACGAGTACAACGATCTCTACGATCCACCTGAATACAGTCCGGATAACGGCCCGCATATACAAGGTCGCGCGCAGATCGGCCGAATCTCGATCGCAAATTCGGACGCCAGCGCATACGCCTACGTTAACGGTGCGATCGATGCAGCGGATCGCGCGGTCAACGAACAAATCGCGACGGGTCGATCATGACCGAGCACCTTGGATTTATATCCGTCATCCCGACTTTGATTGTGTTCGTGCTTGCGGTCTGGACGCGCCGGCCAATCGAGTCGCTGATCGCCGGCTCGATTGCCGGTCTGCTTATTGTTCATGGCGGCGGCTTCATCGGCGCCTTCGCCGAAACGTCAATTCGTGTCCTGACCGACGAGGACGTCGCCTGGGTGATCCTGGTCTGTGGCTTCATGGGTAGCCTGATCGCGATCCTGATACGCACCGGCGCCACAGCCGCATTCACGAGTTACATGACGCGTTTCGTCAAATCGCAAAAGAGTGCGCTCTACGTCACCTGGATCATCGGCATCTTCATGTTTGTCGATGACTATCTGAATTCGCTCGCGGTCGGCTCGGCAATGCGCGACCTGACCGACCGCTATCGGATATCGAGAGAAAAACTCGCTTATGTCGTTGATTCAACGGCCGCGCCGATTAGCGTCATCATTCCGCTGTCTACCTGGGCGGTATTTTTTGGCGGTTTACTCGAAGCCAACGGCGTCGCTGCCGATGGTGAGGGCGTCATCACCTACATCAGGGCAATCCCGTACATGTTTTATGCGTGGGCGGCCGTATTGCTCGTTCCCATCGTCATCAGCGGCCGGATTCCGAACCTCGGATCGATGCGTGCGGCGGAGCAACGCGTTATCGATACCGGAGAAACAGTACCGCCCGAGGCGGCACATATTGAACGGGCGAATCAGGCGATCCGCCGGAAGGAGGGCATTACGCCGCGTATCTCGTTATATGTGTTGCCGATGTTGTCGCTGATTTTCTTTACGCTGTATTTCGAGATCGATTTTCTCAAAGGCATTTACGTCTCATTGACCGGAACCGTATTGGTCATTATTGCGATGCGGGTCCTCGATTTACACGATGCGTTTGACACCGTGATCGACGGCTTCAAGATGATGATTGAGCCGCTTGGAGTGCTGGTTGCGGCGTTTATCCTCAAGGATGTCAACGATGCAATCGGATTGCCCGCCTATGTTATAGAAACGATCGAGCCGCACCTGACCGCGGAGTTGTTGCCGGCGATCATATTCGTGACGATGGGGCTGGTATCGTTTGCGACAGGTTCGAACTGGGGGGTCTTCGTCATCATCTTGCCAATCGTGGTCACGCTGGGTACGAATCTCGGGGCGAACATGAGCTGGGTTATCGGCGCCACACTGTCTGCGAGCACCTTCGGCAGTCATGCCTGTTTTTACTCTGATGCCACCGTTTTGACGGCTCAGGCGACTGGGTGCACGCCGTTGCAGCACGCGATTACGCAGATTCCATATGCGTTGATTGCGGCGCTGATTACCACGGTGGGATACCTGGCGCTGGGATTGCTGTAAGAGCGGCCAGCTGAATCGGGCCTAAAGGCCCTCCACATTGTTGATCGAGAGTTTTAGGAGCGGCTTCAGCCACTACAGGATGCCGGATACCCGAGGTGTAACCAAATGGCCCAAACGCCGCTATAAGTCCATACAAGCACCGTATACAGGAAAGGGACATGCCCAAATTGAAAATTCTCGCTGCCATATTGCTGCTCGCCGTGCCAGGATTCGCTGTCGCGGATCTGTCGGACGCGGGCGTACCGGATAGCTCGACCTGGTATTTGCACGTGGATCTCGAGGAAATGCGAACCTCACCGGCGGGCAGCAAGCTGTATGCCTGGTTGGATGACGAAGTCATTTCAGAGCTTCGTGAGGAAACCGGCATTGATATCGGCAAGGAAGTTGACCAGATCACGGCGTTCTCAGCGCCTGGCGCCGGCGCCGTTGTATTGATCGAAGGAACCGTCAGCCAGGAATCCCAGGACAAGTTGCTGGCGCTCGCGGCCGTTGCCGATGAACTGCAGACCCTGAAATTCAAGCGCAATACCTACTATTACATCGAAGGCGATGGCAGTAGCGAAGGTAACGGCCACAGGCATGGAAAGATCGAAATCGATTCATTCGATAACGGTGTCTACTTCAGTTTCGCGCTTAAGAACCGGATCATTATTACGTCGACACCGGAGGAAATGGAATCTCTGCTGGCGAGCAACGGCAAGATTGCAAAACGCTCAAGTCCCAGTGGGACGCTGTTTGTACTGACTGCCGAAAAAAGCCTTATCCAGGCCGGTCTCAGGCCGGACGAATTCGAAGCCGGCGGCGGCTGGGAGTCGAATATCCTGCGCAATGCGGAGCATGTTGCAATGATGATTGCAGACATTGCCGGCAATATCGCGGTCGAAGTCCGGCTCGTCACCAGGGAGGCAGATATGGCGCAATCCCTAGCCAGTATACTGCGCGGTCTGATCAGCCTGATGGCCTTTGATGACGACATGGAGCCAGGAGTTGCAGAAGCCTTGAGAAGCACCAAGGTAGTCGTCGAGGACAGGGCGCTGACGATCAAGGTCGCACTGAGTCCCGATCTCGTGGTTGCCGCGCTCAAGGATTAGCTATTGATCGCCTCAGCAGCATCCGGCATGAACAGTGACTGACGATCTGGAGCTCATCGAAGCCGCGCAAGACGGTTCTGTGGACGCCTTCAGCGAGCTGGTCCACGGTTACCGTGATGGTTTGTTCC
The DNA here is from genome assembly GCA_022560695.1 of Pseudomonadota bacterium. Lineage (GTDB taxonomy): Bacteria > Pseudomonadota > Gammaproteobacteria > Steroidobacterales > Woeseiaceae > UBA1847. The sequence goes on along the minus strand of JADFSP010000009.1, from coordinate 7,362 downwards.
GGTTCTTACTGACGCGCTGCGCGAGCCATGCCGACGCGGAAGACGCATTGCAGGATACATTTATCAATGCTTACCGGTATATCCGAACATACGACTCGCGGTGGCGTTTCAGTACCTGGCTTTATCGTATCGCGATTCGTAACGCGGCCCGGCTCAAACCGCCGCAAGTGCAGGAGCTCGGCGAGCTCGGGGATGATGAAGGCGACCCGCTAAGCCACTGCATTGCTGACTCTGAGCGGCAAAACCTGTGGCGGAGTGCACGGCGGCTGCTAACGGATGAGGTTTTCACGGCAATGTGGCTGCGATACGTCGAAGACATGTCAGTCAACGATATCTCGGCGGTACTCAAGCGGTCGATATCGTGGACAAAGGTAAACCTGATGCGTGGACGCCGGGTACTGGGCGTCGAATTGAACAAGGAGGCCACCGTGGCCAGAAGTGAAGCCTATGGATAAGCTTGGTAAACGGCTGCGTGATGATGCTGCCAGTATCGAAGCAGAGATTTCGGCAGGCCTCGATCGTCGTATCCAGGCTTCGCTGCAGAACGTAGCACCTGAACGGGCCCGGCCCGCATCACGACGTTCGCGACCATATTCTTTCTGGTGGGCGAGTAGCCTGACCGGGATCGCTGCGGCGATCGCTGTGATCGCGGTCATCAATCTCGAGCGACCCGAGCCGACGCCCATCGCAGGCAATACCGTGCAGCTGTTCGTGATACCCGCCATCAACCTCAAAGTGGAGGCGGCGATGCTGACGAGCCCTCTGCAGCAGGAGCTCGAAGCCTTGCAGTCAGACCTCAGGAAAGTGCAGCGGGCCGTCCGCGAGGACGTCGATCTAAGCTTCTAGTTTTGTGAGGCTCGCGCCTGGGAGCACGCATCACTAACACAGTGCCGGTAGCGTTATCATTCAGGGCCCGATCGATCGGGCCCTTTTCATTTATAGAGGTTGGCCTCCAATGCAAATTGTCATGAGTATCGTTGGCTGTATGACGATCTTCGCGATCGCTCTTCTGCTGTCGAACAATCGCGGCATGATCAATCGACGCACAGTGGTTATCGCGTTCGGACTGCAAACGGCGATCGCGGCACTCGTCCTGTACGTACCCAGGGGCGGCGATGTGCTCAACGTCGTCGTCCGGGGCGTACAACATGTCATTGGCTTTGCCAACGACGGCATCAGTTTTGTATTCGGTCAAAATATCAATCAGAGTCTCGGATTTACAATTGCATTTAACGTGTTGCCCGTCATTGTCTTCTTCGCGGCGCTGATGTCAGTGCTTTACTACCTCGGCATCATGCAGCTTGTCGTCGGCACATTCGGCGGCTGGTTGCACCGCTTGTTGAAAACGAGTCACGCAGAGTCCATTTCCGCGGTCTCGAACATCTTTGTCGGCCACACCGACGCACCGCTCGTTGTGCGGCCATACCTGAAAGAGATGACGCAATCGGAGTTGTTCGCTGTCATGACGGGCGGTTGCGCGACGATCGCCGGTGCCGTGATGGTGGGCTACGCGGCGATGGGCATCGATCTCAAGTACCTGGTCACGGCAAGTTTCATGGCGGCGCCAGGCGGGTTGATGATTGCGAAAATCATGATGCCGGAAACCGAGGTGCGCGACGTCGAGTTCGACCCCAGGAATACAGGCGCCATCGAACAGCCCGTGAACATATTCGAGGCGATCGGCAATGGTGCGATGACGGGCATGCAGGTGGCATTCAGCGTCGGCGCGATGCTGGTTGCCTTTGTCGCGTTGATTGCCCTCCTCAATGGCTTGCTCACGTTCGCCGGCAGCCTGTTTGGTGTCGAGGATCTGACACTGCAGTGGCTGCTGGGCCAGGTTTTTGCCCCGATCGCATTTCTGCTCGGTGTGCCCTGGGCGGAGGCGGCACAGGCGGGCAGCCTGATCGGACAGAAGCTTGTGATCAACGAATTCTACGCTTACGCGAACTTCGTCGGCATCAAGGAGTCGCTGTCACAGCATACGCAACTGGTCGTCACATTCGCGCTATGCGGCTTTTCGAACCTGGCCTCGATCGCGATTCTGCTGGGCGGCCTCGGGGCTATCGTGCCGGAGCGCCGCCAGGATATCGCCAGGCTTGGCCTGCGGGCTGTTATTGGAGGTACACTGGTCAACCTGATGAATGCATCGCTTGCCGGGCTGTTCTTCGCCCTGCAGGCGTAATGCGGTAGCGGGGGTCGCATGAGCAGGGCGATAATTCTGGTATTGGATTCGTTTGGCATTGGCGCGACCGCCGATGCTGATCGTTTCGGCGACGTCGGCGCCGATACGCTCGGCAATATCGCGCGGGTCAGGGCCACGTCCGAGGCCGGGCCATTGCGTCTGCCAAACCTTGCGCGGCTTGGGCTTTTCGAAGCGAGTCGCGAGAGTGTCGGCAACTATCCGCAAGGCGTTGAAACCGACGCTGATATCATTGGCGCTTACGGTCATGCGGCGGAGCTGTCGACGGGCAAAGACACGCCGAGCGGGCACTGGGAGATTGCGGGCGTGCCCGTGTTGTTCGACTGGGGCTACTTTACCGGCCGAAGTGACACGTTTCCGCCGGAGTTGCTCGAAAAGTTGATTGAGAGAGCCGAATTGCCCGGTGTTATCGGCAATTGCCACGCGTCAGGCACGACCATCATCGCCGAGCTCGGCGACGAGCACGTGGAGACCGGCAAGCCCATCGTTTACACATCCGCCGACAGCGTCTTTCAGATTGCCTGCCATGAAGAGGCATTCGGCCTCGAGCGGCTTTATGAGCTTTGCGACATCGCGCGTGAACTCGTCGATGAGTACAACATCGGTCGTGTTATTGCGCGTCCGTTTGTCGGTGATGGCGCCGACAACTATGAGAGAACGGGCAATCGCCGGGATCTGACAACGCCCCCGCCGGCGGCCACAGTGCTCGACAAATTCGTTGCCGACGGCGGTGAAGTGATCAGCATCGGAAAGATTGCCGACATCTACGCGCACCGGGGAATTACGAAGAAGATCAAGGCGAACGGCAATGCAGCGCTTTTCGATGCGACACTCGATGCGCTCAAAGAGACTACCGATCGATCGATCGTGTTCACGAACTTCGTCGACTTCGACATGCTGTACGGTCATCGTCGTGATGTAGAGGGTTACGCGGCCGCGCTCGAGTACTTCGACGAGCGTTTGCCCGAGTTACTCGACCAGATGAACGATGACGACCTGCTGATCATCACGGCCGATCACGGCTGCGATCCGACGTGGGAAGGTTCGGATCACACGCGTGAGCACATTCCGGTGCTCGCGTACGGTGCGGGAGTAAAGCCGGGTTCCCTGGGCAAGCGCGAGACATTCGCCGACATCGGACAAAGCCTCGCAACGTACTTCAGCTTGTCACCGATGGATTATGGCTCCAGCTTTTTGTAGGAGCCTGCTGCTGTTAAAGGTATCCGGGTCCAGCAAGAAGATCAGGAATAGCCAGGGCGTATACTCGAACGGCAACGCCGAGTAGCCGACGACGACAAATATCGGCCCGACAAATGGTGCCGGAGAGCTCCACTGCCCGTTTGCTTTTTTTCTATTCCTGAAATTCGTTACTTGCCTCACGTAACTTGGCATCTTTAAGGGTCAAAAGAAAAGGGGCAGCCGAAGCTACCCCTTATCGATGCTGTAATCCAGCCGTTGGCTTAAAATCGGAACCGTACACCCAGCTGGATACGGTACACCGACGGCAGTGCTGCAATCGCGGCTCTCGGTACGATTGAGCTCGCGCCTACGGCTGGGTCATATGACGCGAAAGGCGACAGTACGTATTGCCCACCTGCAATCGCCACGTTCGCCGGCGCCACGTTCGACGGCGCCGTATAACTGTCCACGCGACCCCAGTCACTATTTAGCAGGTTACCGAAATTCTCGATGTCCAGCATGAGGTCAAATTTGTAATCACGCGCAAATGTGATTTCCTGTATGAACCGCAAGCTGACCACATTTACCCAGCTCGTTTTGCAGTTATTCCGCGTAACAGCCGAGCCGCGGAAAGCACTCAGGCAACTTGTAGTGTCGATGAACTCATCCAGATCAGCCAGGAAATTCGGGAACGCCAAGTCGGTCGCCGCGTCGGTTGTAATAATCGGGTCGCTCGTTCCCGTCGGCACGTAAAACAGCTGCGTGCCCGGGGTCTCGGTTTCACTTCCCCAGTCGGCAAAGAGACTACCACCAAATGTCGGGATATTCTGGCTGCCGAAGACGTAGCTAAAATGCCGCCCGGAACGTCCTGTCCAGAGCAGGCCGACAGTGGTCGTGTTGTCGCCGAAGAGTTCTTTCTGCCAGGTCAGTGTGCCGGTCCACCGGTGTTCTACCTCGAAGCGGGACGGAGCGACATCGGGATTGTTCAAGTCCGTACCGGGATCAAATGCCAGCGACTCAAATGCTATGAATCGGTTGTACGACCTCAGCTCGTCCACGTCCGTATGGGTATAACCCAGGGTCATATCGAACATGCCGAGATCAGTGTCGAAGGTCTTGGCGGCACTGAGCGTAAAAACGGTGCCGCTGCCAAGACTGGTGTTCCTGGTGATGTAGTCGTCGGTGCCAAACGACGTGGTATAGATTGGCCGGCCGTCGGGCGCTACACCTGCCGCACCCGGAAGAACTGACCGCCGAGCCTCGAAAACGTCGTATCCATTGTCAACCTCGGAGAGGATGAGGTCCGCCGAGAATAGCCAGTCGTCACCCAGGCGGATGCCCGACAGATCGGCCAGATAATCCGCCCCGATACTGTATTTCCAGGTACTCAATATGTCCCAGCTTGGGTCGGTGGCAACCACTCCAGCGGCCGGATCTACAGCAAGTAACGGCTGAATATTATCGAACGCCGCATTCGGGTCGGGTAAGGCAAGTATCGTCGCATCTGCCTCTGGGGTTCCGGTGAAAACACCCGCAAACAACCTGCTGATGCCGTCATCTGCATAATTGTTGGAAATGATAATTAGCGGTGTTCCGCCGCCGAACAGGCCGGCGCCGCCGCGAATTGTCAGCCGATCGGTCGCGGTCCAGTTGAAGCCGAAGCGCGGTTGCAACAGGTCCTTGCCATCAAGATTCTCACCGTTGGTAAAACCGCGGCGAATCTCGAAATCCGGATTATTTACGATCGGATCGTCGTTTGTCAGCGTGTCATATCTCAGGCCGAACGTCAGGGTTAGATCGTTGGTCGGCGTCCATTCGTCTTGAAGAAAGAAATTGTCGACGTCGAGCGTAAATCTCTGCTCGGCATCCGTGGCCACACCCGTAATCGAGTTGCCATAGAGAACGTCGCAAGCAGTCCTGGTCTCCAGGTCGTCGATGGAACAGAAGACATTAAAGCCCTTTGAGAAAGGCAGGAAGAGGTTACGAACCGTCTTGGATTCCCGCTCCCACCCGGCGGTCAATAGGTGGTCGCCAATTGCATAGTCGGCTTTGATACGGAAAATGTCGGACTCGTTATCCAGCTCATTGATATGACGAAAACGGTCTCCGCCGGCCAGAATCACACCGAAGGCCGGTGTGAGTATGAGGAACTCATTTGTCGTTGCGTCAACGCTCCTATCACGCCTTTCGATATCTTTATTTGCAATCTTCACTTCCGTCGACAGCCGGTCTGTCCAGTTCGAAAAGAGGTGCGCAGACCAGGCAGTCAAATCCACGTTGATGTTATAGTGGTTTGAAGTCAACGCCGCGAGCTCTGGAAAGTCGTCGAAAAGGACATCGGTCTCAGCACTCTGATAAGTAAAGACAGCACGGTGGTCTTCGTTGACAGACCAGTCAAGCTTAAGCAGGATTTTCTCGTCTTCATCGATGTCGGATCCCACAAACGTCCCCGGATCGAAGCCGTACTCAGTTTTGAGAATGTCGATTACCCTGTCCACGTCCGCTTGGGTAACGCCGGCGATTTTATCGAGGGTCTGCGAATTTGCCGGGACCGTGGTTTCAAATTTTTCATAGTTGGCGAAAAAGAAAAGTTTGTCCTTGATGATAGGGCCGCCTAACGTGAAGCCGAACGTCTCTTCGTCGAAGTTGCCGATATCGACACGCTCGCCGTCGGACTCGTCTCCTGAAGATCCCTCATCGTTTGTGAAGTAATACGCACTGCCGTGGAATTCGTTGGTGCCTGATTTGGTGACGATGTTGATGTTGCCGCCGATGAAATTGCCGTAGGTCACATCATACGGCGCAATATTGACGTTGAGGGCCTCAATTGCGTCGATGGAAATCGGTGTGCGTGATGTCGCGGAAGCATTCTTGTTCAAGCCGAAATTGTCGTTCTGAGGTACTCCATCGATCGTGACACTGTTAAAACGGAAATTCTGACCGGCGAACGACACTGCGGGACCGCGTGCGACGCTGTTATCAACGAGGATCATCGGATCCCTTGCCAGCGTACTGACAAAATCGCGGGATATAGCCGGGGTCGCGTCGATTGTCGCCCGGTCGAAGTTACGACCAACGCCGACGCGCAATTCGTCAGTAATCGCTTTTGCCGTTACGATAACTTCTTCAATAACCGGCCTCACCGTGAGCTCGACGAGCTCTGTCTTATCCAGATCCAGGAAAATTCCCTGCATGAGGTCAGCGGCGTATCGGCTGGGGTCGGCCACCTCAACCTCATAGGGGCCGCCGACCGCCAGGCCGCGCGCTGTCAGAACTCCAGAAGCGTTCGATGTCAGCGTCAGTAAGCGGCCGGTCGGCACGTGGGTTATGCGTACGGTGACGTCAGCAGCACTATTGCCACTCGGATCAGTAATGAGAACCCTCATATTTGCCGTCGTGTTTTGAGCTTTGGCCACGCCTGCGACCATAAGCCCCGCTGCAGCAATCAAAGAGATGAGAGTGAGACGGCAGATCGAATTCAACGAAATAGACATGATAATTCCCCATGGACACAGGTAAGTCCGGCTGGCGAAATCCAGCGGCAATTGTTGTTCGAATTTGTTGCCAAAGTATAGCATCGGAGTCCGATTCCTGCGGCAGTGGAACGACGCTAATTCGAGTATTCACGCCGGTTCAGCCTGGCTGCGGAAACGATTCTGGCACGCGCCGAACAGGTGAGACCGCCTCCGACTCCAGATACCAGTCATCTCACGGTTTTGCCAATTGTCGACTCGCCAGAACGAGGTAGATTGCCGCTGATATGCCCGATGCTCCGAATAACATTGTCATGACGACGATTTGATACTTGGCTGCAATCATCGGGGATACGCCAGACAAAATCTGTCCGGTCATCATTCCGGGCAGCGACACGAGACCGACCGCAAATAGTGAGTTAATCATTGGAATGAGAGCCGCGTGCAGGGCGGAACGACGTGCCTGGATGTACGGGACACCCCTGTCGATTTCGGCTTGAAAACGTTCCG
>JADFSP010000031.1 GCA_022560695.1 Pseudomonadota bacterium | reverse complement strand
GCACGACTCGTTATGCTTCTGCAGATTAGGACTCGTAGTAGAACTCACGGTTGGCCTGAAATCCTTAAACCCGCATGAAATATGGCACGCCCGACAGGATTCGAACCTGTGACCCCTGCCTTCGGAGGGCAGTACTCTATCCAGCTGAGCTACGGGCGCTTTATTGTTCGCGGCTAAAGCTGCTCCTACATTGTATCGCGTGCGCCGGCTGTTCGATGAAAACAACTGACATGATACGCTGCTAAACCATCCCATCGAATAATATAGCCCGCGTCGGGCAACCCACAGGGCTACAACTAATGATAACAAGCGTCCGAAAACATTCCTGGGCAGTATTGCTGGTGTTCTGTGTTTTGATTGCGTGGTACAGCGCGCAATACAATCCCGTAGCAAGCGGTGAGCAGGATCACTACGGCTTTCTCTCGCTCGTTCCAGCATTGGCGACACTGCTCATCTGCTTCGCAACGTCCAACGTCATACTTGCACTGTTCATGGGCATCGTGCTCGGTGGCCTGATCACGGGCCAGTACAACATTGTTCAGAATTTTCTGATTCCAAGCCTTGGCACGGAAAGCTACGCGCAGATCCTGATCGTGTATCTGTGGGCACTCGGCGGATTGCTCGGCATCTGGAACCGCAATGGCGGCGCATTTCATTTCGCGCAAGTCATATCAGAAAACTTCGTGAAGTCCCGGCGATCGGCCATGTTTTTTACGTGGCTCATGGGCTTGATATTTCATCAGGGCGGCACAATCAGCACGGTACTTACCGGAACAACGGTCAGGCCGGTCTCCGATCGTGAGAAAGTCTCACACGAGGAACTCACTTACATCGTTGACTCGACCGCATCGCCGGTCGCGACTATTATTCCTTTCAACGTGTGGCCCGTATACGTCGCCGGCCTGATCACGATCCCCTCGATGAGTCACTTCATCCCGGACCAGGACGCCGCGATCAGACTCTTTTTCCGGGCTATTCCATTCAATTTCTATGGCTTGCTCGCGGTGACGTTTACGTTGCTGTTCGCACTCGACAAACTACCCTTCGTCGGCAAGGCGATGCGGGCAGCGCAAATGCGGGTACGCAGCAACGGCGAACTCGACGCGCCGGGCGCGACACCGATGGAGTCGCCGGAGCTTACGGTCGTAAACCTCGCCCCCGGATACCAATCGTCACTCATCGATTTCTTCGCGCCAATTTCGGTGCTGCTGGGAATCGCGATCATCCCGTGGCTTATTACGGGAACACCGATGATCCTGGAAGCATTCAGCCTCGCGGTTGTCGCCGCAATGGTTACCTCGATAATTCGCGGCATGCGCGTCGCCGATGCCTTCGAGGCCCTGATTGACGGCATCAAGGGCGTGACAGTGGTCGCGATTATTCTGGGTCTTGCTGTAACGCTGGCGAAAGTTTCCGAGGCGCTCGGCGCCTCGGTCTACATTATCGATATCAGCACGGATCTCTTGTCCGCCGCACCGTATATTCTTCCGGGATTGTTAACGATCATCTGCATGATCATGTCGTTTTCGATCGGCTCATCCTGGGGTACCTACGCTGTTGTATTCCCGATCGCATTGCCGCTCGCGTACGCGATCTCGCCGGAGCCTCTTTACATCACGCTTGCGTTCGGCGCGATCATGGGCGGCTCTGTTTTTGGCGATCAATGCTCGCCAATTTCTGATACGACGATACTGTCGTCCCTGGTTTGTGGCTCAGATCTGATGGATCACGTACTGACGCAATTGCCCATGGCCGTTGCGGCTGCAGGAATAGCGATACTGTTATATACAGCGATCGCGTTCACCATCGTCTAAAGGCTGCCTATTTCAGTATGACCGGCTGCTCGATCGAGCCCACGAGCCGTCGATGGAATTCGGCAAATTCGCTGTAATCCTCCGGCGAAAACTGTGACTGCCCGCCCGTGTATTCGAGACTGAACACCCAGCTATCGTCATGACGGTCAATGCGCCGGCGCCAGGATCCGAAGCGCGACTCATCGGCGTCCGGTTTCCTCGTGTCGACGGCAATCTTGACCGCGCCGGACTGGCGCACTGTCGTTACCGTGGAAACACTGAACGGTACGTCGAGTTCAAACGCAAAACGTCGATTGGGTTGCCGGGCGAAGTCGAGATACGTCGTCTCGAAAAAGCCGGGTAACTTGAACGAATCATCATCGAGCGGCAGCCGGTACTCCAGCTCAACGACGAGCTCGCTGTCCGCGTCGAATAAGTGGTCGACAAACGCGTCATCGACAATCGCATCCGAATAACGATCGGCAACCCAACGCTGCATTGCGCTCAACATCTCGGTTGCTTCGATCTCACGCAGCTGACCTCGCAATTCAGCCGCCTTGTGGCCCGAGAAAACCCCAATTTCCTTGACCTTGAGTTCGTTGTTGCCAGTACGCTCGATCTCGCGTTCGACCTGCAGCCCGGAATCGCCGATCGAAAACTCAGGAATCGAGACAAGCTCGGAATTGTCACCGAGCACGAGTGCATAGTTGCCGGCCAGGAAGCGCGGCGGCGTTCGTCCGAGACTCAGATCCTTGTCGGTGGTGTCGATGAACAATCGCTCGTCGCCGCGCGGAATCGATACGATCATGTGATCGAACTGATCGATGTTCGGCATGTCCGACAGTACTTTGCGATTGATGTTGACGAGCGCGAGTTCTGCCGGGATACCGACCGCGTTGAGCATCGAATACAGCAGCACAGCATGATCCTTGCAGTCACCATACCGATCCCGCAGCGTTTCCCGCGCGCTCTTGGGAACGTAGGCCCGGCGCCCGAATTCGATGGCCTCGTAATGCAGCTCCTTTTGCACGTAACGACTGATTGCCTCTATCTTCCGGCCGTCGTCAGCGACACCACGAACAAGGCGTTTCGCCACCTCCGCAATACGGCTCGTCCCGAGCTTGTCCTGAATCTCGTCCAGATATTCTTTACCTGCCACACCCCAGTCAGGGCTCGTTGTGCCCAGGTAGACCCACGGTAGCAGGCGATCGAAATACGGCTGCATCGGTTCCCATCGATACACGACCGGGTCCGTCAGCTCCCATATCAGAGACTTGCCACGTTTTCTTGGTTTGTCGACGCCAAACGAATTGTAGTTCAGATTGCCATGGTCCCCTGTCACATAAATCGCACTGTAAGCGATCGGTCGATTGCCGGACAGGTAATGAATGTCGAGGGGAAACTCTCCTGTATCGACGCTGATTTTTTTGGTAGCGACGATTTCTATAACAACGCCCGGTGAGAGACTCGGCACCGGGAGGTGAGCGGTCTTCTCGGTGCTGGCTTCGTAGCCGTCAACCGTGCCGGTCACGTAGAAGGCCGCCCGGTCGCCCTCGGCAACAATTTCGCCGTCGGCATTCCTGACGACAAGACTATTGACATAGAACTGCTCGAACGCCGGGTCGAAATTGAATTCCAGTGTGCTGAATTGCTCGATGCCCTGCGCATCCTGAACCTTGATTTGCTGGACGTAGGTCTTGGTGATGTTGTCGCCGCCATCGAATTCGTAGCCGACGATGCGGTTGATGTAGAACGCACCGTAGCCATCCATCGTCATGCCGTACGGCGCATTCTCGACGGACCTGCGAAGATCGGACGGCAGCACCGCCGCATGCAATTCCGCGCCGATGCTGGCATTTTCGCCCTCGCCCAGAATGTCGCTTATGCTTTGGAGGTATTCCTTGATGAGTGGATTTGTCGGCGAATACTTCAGCGCAGCCTCGAACGACTCGCGCGCCTTCAAATAGGACTTGAGCTGATACTCGGCGTGGCCCTTGTAGAAGTAGCTCTCGAGCGACTGATATTTTTTGCCGATGAGCACGTCGACAAGCCGCAACACTTCGGCCGGCTCGCCCATCTCGTCATAGACCTCGATTTTCGAGTAAATCAGATCTGCGCTGAAGGGCCGCGCAGCGATCAGCTCATCGAGAATGCCAAGAGCATCGTCATAACGGCCGCGGCGGGTCATCAGGTTCGCGCTAAGCTGACTCAGACTCTCCGTCAGGCCGTCTTTTGTGTATTCCGCGAATTCCCGCCCGACTCTCTCCCACTCCTCGCGCTCCGCGAGCAGTTCGATATACACCGTAAACTCATCGTCCTCACGGTAGCCTTCACTGAACAACTGCGCGTAGAGCGTTAATGCTTTTTCCGAATCGCCGGTTTGGTACGCAAGCCAGGCATCCCAGCTGCGCACGTACATATCGTCGCCGTAGTTCTTGAGACGGGGCTGCAGCCAGTCATAGGCCTCCTGATACGCATCGATCTCCGTCAATACGCGCATTGCATTCATGATGTATGCCGTGTCCGACACATTGAGGTCGGTCGCTTGCGCGAGAAACCGGAAGGACTCCCGGTAACTTCGGGCATCGTAATAGTGCATCCCGATCTGGTTGAGGAAATACGCATTTCTGGCCCGATCCTCGGGCTTCGCGCCACGGTCCGTGAGTACGTCCGGCGAGTCCAGTATGTCAAGCTGGTCCCAAAGCGCTTTCAGGTCGCTCTCTGTTTCTTCCGATTCCGCCGGACCCCAGGCGCTGAGCGTATAGGCGCAGTTGTCGTTCGCGACAATCCAGAAATAGTAGTCGTAATCGACATCGTCGACGGGCTCGGAGCCGACAAGGTAGGTTCCATTCGCATCGCCCTTCTCGATGGGCGCTTCGAAAGTGATAAATGATGTCGGATACTGCTCGCCGAATTGTTCCATGTACACATCGACCAAGGCGAGTTGCGTGGGTCTCTGCCCCTGCCAGCAGACCGGCATGACGACGGCGCCGTAGCCCTTCGTCGCGAGCGCTCCGACATCCGCATAGCTGTAGTCGTCATCGAGATCCGACCACGGAAGCCAGAGCTTGTGATCGGCCTTGAGGCGGTAGGCAAACGCCGACGAATGATAGTCGACAACAGACTTCATATCCGTTGCGCGTCCGGCCGGTTTGCTGACCGGGTCGTCGGCCGCACTGATGAGTGGCAGCAGCGTGATGGCGAGCAGTATCACTCTGACTAGCATGGTCGTACCTGCGTTGACGAGGCCCCGGAGACAGGGCCTCTTGATAATGATCGATCGCAGAGTACCAGCCGAGGCGGTGGACGGCCGGCACGGCCATCACATATCCACGCATTCAGGGCCGCGATATCCATGGGTCTGTCTGGCGTCTCTTGAGATATAATCCCCGACCTGCGGCCGGGTGGATCCCGGTGGATCCATGCAACCTGCCCCGGAGTATCGATTTGAAGCACGACCAGAAGTTATTTAATATGAAGTCGCTGGTGATTGGCGTGCTTGCCTTCGTCGCCCTGGCCGCTCTTGTTGTCGCGACCAAGGTCTCCGACCTGACGCAGGGCGTGGACACGATCGACGCGCATGACTATCAAGTCGCCGTTGCTGATCGGATTCGCCCGTTCGGCCAGGTTTACATGCCCGGAGAGGAACTGCAGGCCGCTGCGCCGACGGTCGAAACGGCCGAAGAACCGGCGCCCGTCGTCACCGCATTGTCCGGCCCGCAGGTCTACAACACCGCGTGTCTTGCCTGCCATGGCACCGGTATTGGCGGTGCGCCGATCCTCGGTGATGCTGCAATGTGGGCGCCTCGAATTGCACAAGGCATCGATTTGCTGAAAGACCGCGCGATCAATGGTTACACGGGCTCCGCCGGCCACATGCCGCCGAAGGGCGGCCGCATCGATCTTTCGGATCAGGAAATTAACGACGCCGTCGACTATATGGCGGCGGAAGCAACCTGATATTGCCGGTTTCGGGAAGGCCGATTCGGGCCTGGCCGCTCTCGCGCGTCCCTGCGCTTCGCGGCATAAGGTCATCCTGACCGTAAAGGCCCTCTTACAATATTCGTCGAACTCGATCCAGATGCCGCAGCGACAAAGCCTCCGCGATGTTCGCAACCGTGATCTCTGACCTGCCGGCAAGATCGGCGATCGTCCGCGCTACACGAAGTACGCGGTGATAACCGCGCGCCGATAAGCTGAACCGTTCGGCGGCGCCCTCGAGCAACTCCCAGCACTCGTCACTCGCCCGGCACGCGCGCGCAAACTGATCGCCCTGCATTTTTGCGTTGCAGGCGCCGTTGCGCTCCATCGCCAGTGATCTGGCTTTGCTGACGCGCGCTGCGACAATCCGGCTCGATTCGCCCTGCTCGGCACCCGCCCGCAGTGCTTTACTCGGTGGCCGGCCGACTTCAACGTGCAGGTCGAAGCGATCAAGAAGGGGCCCCGATATCTTGCTGCGATAGGTCGCCACACGTTCGCCGCTGCAACGGCAGTCACCACGAACGTCGCCGAGATACCCGCAGGGGCAGGGGTTCATCGCCGCAACCAACTGGAAGTCAGCCGGGAAGTCGCATTGTTGCCCGGCCCGGGAAATCGTAATCGTGCCGGCCTCGAGCGGCTCGCGCAGTACCTCGAGCACATTGCGGTTGAACTCCGGCAATTCGTCGAGAAACAAGACGCCGTGATGCGCCCGCGAGATCTCGCCCGGCCTGGGTCCGGCTCCGCCACCGACCAGGGCAGGAGCCGAGGCAGTGTGATGCGGTGAACGAAACGGTCGCTGGCGCCAGCGTGACAGATCGATGGGTATGCCCAGAACCGAGTCGATGGCGGCCGTCTGCAGCGACTCGGCTTCCGTCATCAACGGCAGGATGCCGGCCAGGCGTTGGGCGAGCATGCTCTTGCCCGTGCCCGGCGGGCCGATGAGCAGCAAATTGTGTCCACCGGCTGCGGCGATCTCGAGAGCCCGCTTCGCCTGCGCTTGTCCCTTGACGTCGCTGAGGTCGGGACCGCCATACGCCGCAGGCGCCGGTTCCGGCAACGGCAGCGATTCGATCGTGCAGTGGCCGTGCAAGTGAGCCGTGACCTCCAGCAAAGTCCTCGCCACCCGAACCTCCGCGCCCGCAAGTGCGGCTTCGGCACCATTGTCCTCGGGCACGATCATGCCATTGCCGGCCTCGCGAGCCCTGAGCGCGGCGCAAAGCATGCCCGGCACCCACCGAAGGTCACCGTTCAGTGCCAATTCCCCGTAGAACTCCTGCTCGTCAAGCGATCGCCGGGGAATCAACTTGCTCGCGGCAAGAACGCCGAGCGCGATCGCAAGATCGAAGCGACCCCCGGTCTTGCGCATATCGGCCGGCCCGAGGCTGACCGTAATGCGCCCTTGCGGAAAATCGAAACCGGAAGTCAGTATTGCACCGCGCACGCGATCCTTGCTTTCGCGCACCGCGGTTTCTGCCATACCGACGACCGAGAATACGGGCAGTCCGCCCGAAAGAAAAACTTCGATTGTGACGGGCGGCGCGTCAGTGCCGATCTGCGCACGACTCGTCAGGATCGCGATGCTCACCGCAATTCCACAATGATTGTGCAAGTGTTGATGTCCACCGGCCCTCCATGGCCACCGTGACCGTAGTTCGCGGATGAAGCCGCCCCTACGAGTTTTGTTCGAGCTCCGCGAGCCGCTTTTCGAGCGCCTCGAGTTTCTCGCGCGTTCGCACAAGCACGGCTTCCTGCACTTCAAATTCCTCGCGCGTCACGAGATCCAGTTTCCCGAGCCCGGCGCGCAGGACCGAGCGGAAGTTTTGCTCCAGCTCCTTCTGCATCGAGCGCAGCCCGTCGGGCACGGCATCGGCCAGTTTTTTCGCCAGCTTTTCAATCGAATTGTCGCCCATAGCGGCTTGATACCTGAGCCACCACAAAAATGCCAGCTGCAATCACGGCATCTTCGCAGTGAAATCAGGCTTGCGCACCACGACGGGGCAACACCGCATTTACGCGCACCACGACGGTGCGAGCCAATCACAGTGGCTTCTCCTGAGGAGTACGAAGGCATCGACATCTCCGAGTGCGGACTCGAGGCGTATCCCGAATTCACGTCAGCAGACTAAGTGCTTTGCAAATAGCCCGCGCATTTGCCATAAGGGCGGTGCCGCGGGTCCTTTTGCTGACCGAATTCCGACGGTTTTTCTTCTGAAAGCAAATAGTTAACGAGCTACGTGGTACGCTTTCGGGGTCCGCGCCCGTGCGACAGAACACGGACTCGAGTGTGACCCAGGTCACATCAACGCACGCGCCGCCGTGATCTAATACCTTATAGTTCAAGGCCTTATAAAAAGATCGTAGTGCAAACAGAGAGCTTCCAATGAGACTTAATCTGCAGGCATTGACGCTCGCCGCCGTCGCCGTCGCCGTAAGCGCAGCGGCGCTCGCAGGTGACGTCTACAAGTACATCGATGCCGATGGCAACGTACATTACGTCGATCGGCCGACCGGCGAGCCGTCAGAACAGCGGCTCGCCATCGTATCGAAGCCGACTGATCAATCCGCCGTTCAGGCGCGCGTTCAGGCACGTGTCGACGTAAGAAACACTGCCCGGGAAGCTGCTGCCGTTGCGCCTGAAGAGCCAACCCGGGAAGATATTCGTTCCGAACGAGAGAAGCGTCAGCAAGAATGCCAGGCGTTTCGCGATCGCCTGGAGCGTTTCGTGCAGTCACGCCGCCTGTACCGTGAGGACGAGCAGGGTGAGCGTGTTTACCTCGATGAGGAGCAGACCCGTACTGCTCGCGATCGCGTCGCACAGCAAATTCAGGAACACTGCGACTCCTGACAAGCAATCGCTCATCGGCTGGCGCTACAATTCAGCCACCTGTAATTAGGGAGCGGCGCGCTTGACCCCAACACCGGATTCCTCGCACGACGAGACGCAAGCCTATCTGCCTGACTATTGTGCAGCCAGTACGCTGTTCATCGTCTTGCTGATCGCCGAACTCGTTGCAATCCTGCTGGCGCTGGCCGCATACGACGCGCCGGGCCGCTTCCTGATTGAGCTGTCCAAGACGTCGATGTTTGTACTCTGGCTCGCGCTACTGGGTTCGGCTGTGCTGTGCCAGCTCCGTAGCCGTCTCGAAGAGGCCGGAAAGACCCTCGCGTTTGTCATCAGCTTCCTGGTGATTGAAGTGCTTTGTGTGGTGCTGGCCGAGGCCGCGTACCAGCTGACACGTATCTACGGGCAATCGCTGATCATCGATGACACGCATTGGGGATTCATGATGCGAACGTTCGCGACCAGCTCGATTATCATCGCCCTCGCGATGCGCTATCTCTATGTGTCAAGCGAATGGCGTCGCAGCATCGTGCTCGAAGCACAGGCACGCGTAAGCGCTTTGCAGGCGCTTATTCGCCCGCACTTTCTGTTCAACAGCATGAATACGATCGCGTCATTGACACGATCCAATCCGCGACAGGCCGAAGAAGCCGTCGAAGACCTGTCCGACCTGTTGCGCGCCAACCTCGGTGGCTCAAAAGACCGCACGTCGCTCAAGGCCGAACTCGAAACCGCCGCCATCTATCAGCGCATCGAAAAGCTGCGCCTGGGCGACCGGCTCCAGGTACGCTGGAACGTCAGTGAGCTGCCGATGCGCGCTTTGATTCCGAGTCTGACGATACAGCCACTGCTTGAGAACGCGATCTATCACGGCATCGAATTGCTGCCCGATGGGGGAGAAGTCACCATCGACGGCAAGCGCGATGGCGACCACCTGGAAATATCCGTATCGAACCCGGTCGCAGCCGGCAAGCGACGCTCGATCGATGGCAACAGGATGGCAATGAGCAATATCCAGCAGCGATTCGAGCTGGCGTATGGCAGCAGTGCAAAAGTGACCGTTGACGACGGCGACTCGATTTTCAAAGTCACGCTGCGTTTTCCGTACACCGAGAGCGCGACGTGAATATTCTGATCGTCGACGATGAAAAACCCGCTCGCGATCGACTACGACAGATTATTGATGATACCGCCGGGCACACGGTCGTCGGCGAAGCCGAGAATGGCCAACAAGCCGTATCGATGGCGACCGACAAAAATCCCGATATTGTCCTGCTCGATATTCGCATGCCGGGTCTTAGCGGCATCGAAACGGCGCATCACCTGAATACGCTGGAAAATCCGCCGGCAATCATTTTCACGACGGCTTACGACGAGCATGCGATCGAGGCATTCGAAGCCCGCGCAGTCGGTTATGTACTCAAACCGGTAAGGCGTAGCCTGCTTGCAAGCGCGCTGGACCACGCGGTCCGGCTCGCCGCCGCCACGCTGAATGAAATCGCTGTCCGGTCAGACATCGAACCACGGCGAAAGCACGTCTGCGCTCGCTCGCATGGCCAGTTGAAACTCATACCAGTCGAGGACGTGTATTTCTTTCAGGCGGATCAAAAATACACCAATGTGCAGCACCGCCGGGGACGCAACCTGATCGATGACTCCCTCGCGTCACTGGAACAGGAATTCGCGGCCGACTTCGTGCGCATCCATCGCGGTGCAGTGGTCGCCGTGGACAAGATCGACCAGCTCGTCAAGACCTCCGACGGCAAGACCCGTGTCGTTCTCCGCAACTACTCGCAAGATGAGGACAAAGGCCTGATAATCAGCCGCCGGCATCTCTCGGAAGTTCGCAGCCGCATCAAGGGAGGGTAGTTCCGGTTGTTGATTCGCATTGCAACGCGCAAGAGTGCGCTCGCACTCTGGCAAGCCAATCATGTCGCGGCGGCTCTCGGTAAGCTCAGCGAAGTCGACGCGGTCGAACTCGTGCCGCTGTCGACTCGCGGTGACGAAACCCTGGATCGCAGCCTGCAGGAGATAGGCGGAAAGGGCCTGTTCATCAAGGAGCTCGAAGTCGCGATGGACGATGGCCGCGCCGACATCGCGGTACATTCGATGAAGGACGTACCGGCCGAGATGCCCGCGGATTTTTGTGTTGCCGCCGTCCTGAAACGCGGGACGCCGGCCGATGCGCTGGTCGGGCGCGATGGCGTGACGTTACCCGATCTTCCCGCAAATGCACGGATTGGCAGTTCCAGCCTGCGCAGGCAGGCGCAGCTCAGGATGTTGCGCCCGGATCTCGTCATCGAGCCGTTGCGCGGCAACATCAACACCCGCCTCGAGAAGCTGGACACTGGTGAATTCGACGCGATCGTCCTGGCCGCGGCTGGTCTTGAGCGACTCGGCCTGCAGCACCGCATCAGTCAGGAATTCACGACCGACGAGATGCTGCCAGCCGCGGCGCAGGGTGTCATTGGCATCGAGTGCCTTGCAGACAGAGCTGAGCTGCGCCATGTGGTTGCTAAACTGAATCACGAGGCGACGGAGCAAACAACACATGCTGAGCGTGCAATTGCGAGAATACTGCAGGCGAGCTGCCAGTCTCCGGTCGCCGCACTTGCATCCAGCAGCGGCGGAAAGATGACCCTTATCGCGCTCGTGGCCCTGCCCGACGGCAGCCGGTCACTACGAGACGACATCAGCGGTGCGTCCGACGATGCCGCAATGCTCGGTGAACACCTCGCGACCCGGCTCCTCGAACAGGGCGCCCGCGAGTTACTCGACATTGCGGGTTCCCTGCATGGCTGACCAGCGGCTCGCAGGCGCGCATGTGTTGGTAACGCGTCCACGGCAGCAATCCGACGAGCTGGTCGCGGCGATTGCCCGAGCCGGTGGCGATGCGATTCGCTTTCCGGTAATTGAAATCGTGCCGCGAAATACGTCGGAGATCGATGCCGATGTCACGGGACTGGACCCTCCCGATATCGCTGTCTTTGTCAGCCCGAACGCCGTCGCACACGGGCTTCCCTACTCGGACGGCGCGGCAATCGCTGTCGTCGGGCCGGCGACGGCGGCTGCCGTCGAGGCCGCCGGAAAAGTCGTGGATGTCCGCTCAGCTGAGGGCTTCGACAGCGAACACCTGCTCGCAGAACCGGCGCTTTCGGCCATCAGCGGCAAGGTCATCCGCATCATCCGCGGTAACGGAGGGCGTGAGCACCTGGCGGATGCGCTCGTCCAGAGAGGCGCAACCGTGCAGTACCTGTCCGTTTATGCGCGTCGGATTCCAAGTAACTCGCGTGTTGACGGGCAGGAACTCGAACGCCGCTGGCGCTCTCACGGGATCGACGTCGTTACTGTCATGAGCGTCGAATCCCTCGACAACCTGGTGTCGGTCTTGCCCGATTGGTGCCGCGACCGGTTGCCCGAGGTGCCACTGGTGACGCCGGCCGCCCGTGTGTTAAAAGAGGCGTTGAATCGTTTCCCCGCTTGCCGCGCGACACTCGCCAGGGGACCGCAAACAGGCGACATCATCGAAGCAATTATCGCTGCCAGACAGACGACACCCGGACAGGCTTAATGAGCGAATCAGGCGAAGACAGCAAGACGGAGGAAGAGGTCGTTGTCGCGCCCGCTACCAAGACCGCCGCCGCCCCGAAGAACAAACTTGCGCGCGCAACGCTCCTCCGACCCGTGCTTTTGCTGTCGCTCCTGGCCGTGGCGGCTGCCGGCTATATGTTTGTCGAGGACCGGCGTGCACAGCAACTTGCCGAGCGCAGCGTCAAGTCACTTGAGCGGCTCGAGAGCCGAGTGGCTGCTTTGCATCGTTCCTTGTCGGCTCTCGACAGCAGCGTCGCGGAGTTGGCCGAAAGCGACACAGGCATTTCGTCACAGATCGAATCATTGCAAAGCGACGTCGACAAACGTGCAGGCCTGCTCGACACCTTGCCCGGACGCCTGTCAAACCTTGAGAAATCTGTCGCATCGATTACGGGCGCCTCCACCGGAACCCGCGATACGTGGCTGCTCGGTGAGGCCGAGTACTACATGCAAATCGCGAACGCACAGCTTCAGCTGGCCGGCAATCCGCATCTCGCTGCACTCGCACTCGGCATGGCCGATGACCGCATCGCCCAAATGGCGAATCCTGCGCTTACGGCCGTACGGCGGGCGATCGCCAACGAACTGGCGGCGCTGGAAATAATGAGCAAGCCCGATGTCGAAGGCATCACGCTTACGCTCGCCAGCCTGGCGCGGGTCGTAGAATCATTGCCGCTCAAAGGCGACGCGGGCGATGCGGCGTCCGACATCGGTGCGGAAGATGCGCAGCTGAGCGGCGCCGCGCGCGCATGGGCATCGATCAAGGGTGCGTTTTCCGGACTCATTAAAGTTACTACGCCGGACGAGACGGATGCGATATTGATTACGCCGAACGCGGAAAGACTGATTCGCAGCAACCTGGCGCTGCAACTTCAGGCTGCTCGACTCGCGTTGCTTCGCAATGAGCAGGCCATCTTCGATCAAAGCCTTGACGATGCCGATGCGTGGCTGACGCTGTACTTCGATACAGGCAGCGCTCCGGTCGCCGGCGCTCGCGAAACGATCGCGGAAATTCGCGACGGTGTATTTGCGGTCACCGCCCCCGATATTTCCGAATCGCTGCGACTCATCCGACAGTTCAGGGCGCTCCCAGAGCCTGCGCAATGAAATTCGGCTTTATCGTGATTGTCGCGCTGTTCATCAGCGCTATCTCCGCTCATTTTCTGTTACAGGATCCCGGCTACGTCGCGATCAGTTTTCGCGGCTACCTGATCGAAATGTCGGTGCCGGTCCTGGCCGCCCTCGCGTTACTCCTCGTCTTTGGCATCTGGCTGTTGCGCTGGGCCATTCTCACGCCGCGACGACTCGGTGAAGCCGCCGGACGATACCGCGCCGGACGCGCCGGTTCGAAACTGATGCAGGGAATGATCGAAGTCGCAGAGGGAAACTTCGCACGTGGCGAGAAACTGCTCGCGAGGGCGGCGAGCACGAGTGATGCGCCGTTGTTCAATTACTTGCAGGCGGCTCGCGCGGCACATCTGCAAGGTCATGATGAGAGGCGAGACGAATGGCTCAAGCTCGCCTACGAGGCGACGCCCGAGGCTGCGAATGCCGTTCTTCTTACCCAGGCGGAACTCCAGCTCGAGCGCGAACAGTACGAACAGGCGCTGGCGACATTACGACGACTTGAGGAAAACTCGCCCGAACACAGCTATGCGATCGCACTCCTGGGCCGTCTTTACTATCGTCTCAAAGACTGGGACCAGCTTGCGGAGATTCTGCCGCGGTTGCGCAAGCACGGTCGCATTACGCAGGAAACAATCGACCGATGGTCGGTTCGCCTGCACCGGGAGCACCTGGACCAGGCCCAGGACGGCGAGCTTGTGATCGAGACCTGGCGCAAGGTACCGCAGCGCCTCAAAGCGGATATCGTCCTGCTCGATGCGTACTACATGGGACTCATGCGCAGCGGACAACATGACAAGGCCGCAAAAGGTTTGGCGGCGGAGCTGAAGTCCGAGTGGCGGGGGCCACTCGTGCGCTTGTTCGGCCTCGTCGAGGGCGCCGACCCAAGCAAGCAACTCAGGCGCGCCGAGGGCTGGCTGGTAAAGCGCGGCGACGATCCCGACCTGCTTCTTACGGTCGCCCGGCTTTGCCTGCGCGTCGAGCTTTGGGGGAAGGCACGCAGCTATCTTGAGAGCGTCATCAGCCTGCGACCGACACCTGAGGCGTACCAAGATTATGGCCGGCTGTTGAACCAGCTCGGCGAGGCCGATGCAGCAGCCGATGCTTTCCGCGAGGGGCTGGGGTTGGTGACCAACAGCCCAATGCCCGCGATACCCCACCTCGCGCCGGATTAGGGTTGGCTGCGCTTACTCCGCAGCCAGGCCGTCAGCGGTTCCCAGTCGTCCCAATCAGGCCAGGCCAGATATTCCGGCAACTCGAATATGCCGAGACCGCGCGTGTAGGCGCGTACATAGTTCTGTGCCTCTCGAAATGCGGCGACGTAGGGCACCCTGGTTTTCGTCAGGTATTCGTCGAGGTCGTCCCAGATCAGCGTATTGTCCCGGACGCGATTCGCGACGGTCGCTATCTTCGCCTGCTTGCGGTGTACCTTGCCAACCGATTTGAGCTCTTCGAGAAACGTGGCCGTTGCCTGCATGTCGATCGGTGATGGCAACACAGGTACAACGATGGTTTCGGCGTGCCTGACAAGATCAGTCAGTTCCCTGCCATGTGACCGCGCCGGCGCATCGATGACGACAACATCTGCTCCACGGGGTACATATCGCAGTCCTTCCTCGTAAGCGGCAATGCCGATAATTTCAGGCCTGTTCCCGTCCCGGCGTTCGAGCCAGTCCAGGCTTGACCGCTGCGGGTCGTAGTCGGCCAGCGCGACAACGGCGCCTTCATTGGCAAAATAAGATGCGATGTTCGTTGCGAGGGTGCTTTTTCCACAGCCGCCCTTCGCATTCATGACCATTATGTGCCGCATGTTCCTCCTCAAGGGCAATGTTATTCGACGGCTTCGCGATTTATGTAAACTACAGACGCCAACAACAAATGTCCATTGAGTTCCCGAGTGTGTGTTGATGCCGCGATCGCTCGCGCCGCAATGTCGTCGACATCGCCATCAGGCCAAGCGGAGCGCCTGATACACTCCGCGCATGCGCCTGCGCTACCTGAAAATGCACGGCACTGGCAATCAGATCCTGATAATCGATCAGCGCCACGAGGATCATGCGCCGCCAAGCACTGAACAGCTTCGCAAACTGGGTGACGCCAGCATCGGACCCGGTTTCGATCAGCTCATGTGGGTCACACCGGCACGCGATGCAACGATGGCCGCGAGTTACCGCGTCTTCAATGCGGACGGTTCGGAAGTCGAGCAGTGTGGAAACGGCGTTCGCTGCGTTGCGTGGATGCTGGCGCGAAATGAAAAAAACGAACGCGTATTCCGGCTGGAGAGTCCGGCCGGGCCGATCGAGGCACGTGTTCTGACTGACGGCCGTGTCGCGGTCAACATGGGACAGCCCGAGTTTCACCCCGCCCGCATCCCGTTCGTTGCCGATGGTCAAAGCGATCAATACTCGCTTGAGGTTGACGGTTCGGCGCTCGATGTCTCGGTATTGTCCATGGGCAATCCGCATTGCGTATTGCGAGTGGCCGATGTCAATGACGCCCCCGTGGCGAAGCTGGGTCCATTGATCGAGCACCACCGCCGGTTTCCGGCCGGTACCAATGTCGGCTTCATGGCCATCGATGACAAGGCAAGCATCGATCTGCGCGTGCACGAGCGCGGCGTCGGCGAAACGCCGGCTTGCGGCACCGGAGCCTGCGCGGCCGTGGTTGCAGGACAGCGTCTCGGACAACTGGACGACGAAGTTGCGGTGCACCTGCCGGGTGGACAACTCGTGGTAAGCTGGCGCGGGGCTGCCGGCTCGGTATGGCTGACCGGTGAAGCTGAACTGATCAGTGAGGGAACGATCGACCTATGAGCACACAACGCACGGCCGAGTACCTGGACGAGGAGTTATCGGAACAGACGATTTGCGATCACCTCGCGGCTCACCCGGACTTTTTCGAGCGTCACAGCGCATTACTCAGCTCTCTGCGCCTGCCTCACGCGGCCGGCGGTGCTGTGTCGCTGGTGGAGAGGCAGGTCTCGGTGCTGCGGCAGAAGAATCTCAAACTCGAGCGCCAACTGAAGGAACTCATTGAAGTTGCGCGCGCGAACGGCGTGCTCGCCACAAAAATTCACGATCTGGCACTGCAGTTGTTCGCTGCGCGTGACCTGAGCGCGACAATTGCAGCTGTCGAGGAGGCCATGCGCTCCGGGTTCAATGCGGATCAGGCCGTACTGGTGTTATTCGGTGACCCAGGTCAATTTGCCGATCTCGATTTCGGCCGTTTCTTTCGTGTCACGGAACGCGATGACAAGGCGCTCGGTCCATTCTCGACCTTCCTCAAGACCAGTACTCCGAGATGCGGTCAAATACGCGACTCGCAGCGCAATTATCTATTCCCGGCCAACGCTGAGGAAGTCGGCTCCGTGGCCCTCGTCCCGCTAGGCCAAAATACGGACGTTGGATTCCTGGCGATTGGCAGTGTTGACGCTGATCGCTTTCACCCGGGCATGAGCATCGATTTTCTGTCGCGCGTCGGCGATCTCGTGTCCGTGGCAATCAAACGACATTGAAGCGCGGTTCTGTGTCTGGTGGAGAACTCTGAAGACGACTGGATCGGAAAATTCATCCATCATCTCGGGTACGAGCGCCGCTTGTCCCCGCTGACCTGCAAACACTATCGCCGCGATCTTGACGCTCTAAAAACTTTCTGCGATGAAGTTCAGGTTGCACGTTGGGGCGACCTCGACTCCGAGCATATACGCGCTTGTTCAGCAATGAGCTATCGTCGCGGGCTGAGCGCGAGAAGCATACAACGGCGCCTTTCGGCCGCGCGGACGTTCTTTCGTTACCTGCTTCGCGAGAAACACGTCAAACAAAATCCTGTCGAGTCGGTATCTGCGCCCAAGGCGGGAAAGCGCCTGCCGGCTAATCTCGATGCAGATCGCATGGCTCGGCTGCTCGAGATAAGGGGGGAGGGGCCGCTGGTCGATCGCGACCGGGCGATTCTCGAACTCTTGTATTCGTCAGGGCTGCGGCTCGCCGAGCTCACGGGCCTGAACTGCGGCGACGTGGACATGGACGACGCCACCGTGCACGTCACCGGCAAGGGCAATAAGGATCGAATCATTCCGGTCGGCCGCTTTGCCATCGCCGCATTAGTGCGGTGGGAGCAGGTGCGCACAAAGCTCGCCGATGCCGATGAGACCGCGCTGTTCGTTAGCCGGCGCGGCACGCGCCTGAGCGGACGCAGCGTGCAGTCGCGCGTCAACTACTGGGCGCGGCGCCAGGGCATCGACACCAAGGTGTACCCGCACCTGTTCCGGCATTCCTTCGCAACCCATCTGCTCGAGTCCAGCCACGACCTGCGGGGCGTACAGGAGCTACTCGGCCATGCCAATATCTCAACCACACAGGTATACACTCACCTTGACTTCCAGCACCTCGCCCAGATATACGACAAGACTCATCCACGCGCGAAGGCGAAGGACACGGCCTGATCGTCTGTGTCAACGTGTCCGCCTGGCCGGGCTTCTTGTCTTCAGGTAAGAAATCATGCAACAGTTTCGAGGGACGACGATTGTCTCGGTTCGCCGTAATGGCAAGGTCGCCATCGGCGGCGACGGCCAGGTAAGCCTGGGCAACACGATCATAAAGGGCAATGCGCGCAAAGTCCGGACGCTGGCGGACGGTCGCATTATTGCCGGATTCGCGGGCGGTACTGCGGACGCCTTTACGCTCTTCGAGTTGTTTGAGAGCAAGCTCGAGCAATACGGCAACCTGACGCGCGCCGCGATCGAACTGGCCAAGGACTGGCGCACCGACCGGCGCTTGCGGCGCCTGGAGGCATTACTTTGTGTTGCCGATCAGGAGAGTTCGTTCATAATCTCGGGCAACGGTGACGTCATCGAGCCTGAAAACGATCTCATGGCGATCGGCTCGGGTGGGCCATACGCTCAGGCGGCCGCGCTTGCGTTGCTCGGGAACACCGACCTCGACGCCCGCACGATTGTGGAAAAGGCGCTGCAGATAGCAGGCGATATTTGCGTTTTCACGAATCAGAATATCGCCGTTGAAGAACTGGCGACCAGGTAACGTGTTTACGGATCAGATTCATGTCACAGATGACCCCACGTGAAATTGTCCAGGAACTGGACAAGCACATCATCGGCCAGGACGAGGCCAAGCGAGCTGTCGCAATCGCACTCAGAAACCGCTGGCGGCGCGTCCAGATCGACGAGCCGCTGCGCAGCGAGATCACGCCCAAGAATATACTGATGATCGGGCCTACCGGCGTCGGCAAGACCGAGATCTCGAGACGCCTGGCCAAACTCGCCAAGGCGCCGTTTATCAAGGTCGAAGCAACGAAGTTCACCGAGGTTGGCTATGTCGGCCGCGAGGTCGACAGCATCATCCGCGACCTCATGGATATTTCCGTAAAGATGGTTCGCGAAGAAGCGATGTCGAAGGTTCGCCATCGCGCCGAAGACGCTGCCGAGGAACACATCCTCGACGCACTCCTGCCGCCGCCGTCACAGGGTAAAGGCTTCACTGCCGAAGGCGATGCGGGCGACAGCGACACGCGGCAGAAATTCCGCAAGATGCTGCGGGAGGGAAAACTCGACGACAGGGAGATCGAGATCGAGATTCAGGCGCTGCCGATCGGCATCGAGATCATGGCACCCCCCGGTATGGAGGACATGACGAGCCAGCTGCAGAGCATGTTCCAGAATCTCGGCGGCAGTCATCGTAAAACGCGCAAGCTCAAGGTCAAGGAGGCACTCAGACACCTGACCGACGAAGAAGCCGCAAAGATGATTGATGAGGAGGAGTTGAAGGCACAATCGCTCGAAGCCGTTGAGCAGCATGGCATCGTATTTCTCGACGAGATCGACAAGGTAGCGCGACATTCCGAAATACAGGGCGCCGACATATCGAGAGAGGGTGTTCAGCGCGATCTTCTGCCCCTCGTCGAGGGGTCGACGGTCAACACCAAGTACGGCATGGTGAAGACCGACCATATCCTTTTCATCGCCTCAGGCGCTTTCAATGTATCGAAGCCGTCGGATCTTATTCCCGAGCTGCAGGGCCGTTTCCCGATTCGGGTGGAGCTGAAGTCGCTGACGACAGACGACTTCGTCAGAATTCTTACGGAGCCGGACGCATCGCTGACATCGCAGTACAGCGCATTGCTCAGTACGGAAGACGTCACGCTGGCGTTCAGCGACAGCGGTGTGCGCCGCATCGCCGAAGTTGCTTACCAGGTCAATGAAAATACAGAGAATATCGGTGCACGTCGTCTGCATACAGTGATGGAGCACCTTCTTGAGACGGTTTCTTTCGAAGCATCGGACAAAAGCGGCACAAAGCTCCAGATCAATGCAGGATATGTCGACGAGCACCTCGGCGAACTGTCCAAGGACGAAGACCTGAGCCGTTACATCTTGTAGGAGTGGCTTTAGCCGCGAACATTTCGGGCCTGAAGGCCCTCCTACCGTGCTAATGAACAATTGCAGGAGGGCCTTTTGGTCAGGACGACCTTTTGTCGCGGAGCACAGGGATGTGCGAGAGCGATGAGGCCCGAAATGGTAGCAAGCAGTGTCAGCAACCCCCACGGAAATTCGCCTGCGCAAGAAATCGCGGCTGCTGGTCGTCGAATTCGACGACGGTAACAGCTTCGAATTCACGTTCGAGTACCTGCGGGTTCATTCACCGAGCGCCGAGGTCAAGGGCCATGGCCCCGGGCAGGGATTCTTGCAGACCGGCAAGGAAGACGTCGTCATCAAGTCCGTCGACCCGGTCGGGCATTACGCCGTGCGCCTGGTGTTCGACGATGGCCACGATACCGGTCTCTTTACCTGGGCTTATCTGTACGAACTCGGCCGCGACAGGACCGCAAACTGGCAACGCTACCTCGACCGCCTCAAGGCGGCAGGGTATGCTCGCAAAAAACCAGACTGACAACACACAATGTCAAATCCTGACAGACCGGCCGGGACGACTCATTTCGGCTACACAGACGTGTCGGTCGATGAAAAAGCCGGCCTGGTAAGAGGCGTATTCGACTCCGTCGCGTCCCGCTATGACGTCATGAATGACCTGATGTCGGCCGGAATGCATCGACTTTGGAAGCGCCTGACGATCGCGGAAGCGCGTGTCAGTCCCGGGCATGTCGTTCTCGATCTCGCCGGCGGCACCGGTGACCTGACACGAAAGTTCGCGCGCCTCGTCGGTGCCGGGGGCCACGTCGTACTCGCGGATATCAACGCCGCGATGCTTGCACAAGGCCGTCGTCGACTTGTTGACGCAGGCGTCGCCGGTAACTTTTCCATTGCGCAGGTCGACGCCGAAAAACTGCCGTTTGCCGATGGCAGCTTCGATCGCGTCACGATCGCTTTCGGATTGCGCAATATCACGGACAAGGATGCCGCGCTGACAGAGATGTATCGAGTACTCAGGCCGGGCGGCCAAGTGCTGATTCTCGACTTCTCGACACCGGCCGATGTCATCAAGCCCGCCTATGACCTCTACTCTTTCAAGGTGCTGCCATTGCTCGGCAAGTTCGTCGCAAACGATAAAGAAAGCTACCAGTACCTCGCGGAGTCGATTCGCATGCACCCGAGCCAGGAGACGCTGCTCGGCATGATGCAGGACGCAGGGTTCGAACGATGCCGCTTTCAGAACATCTCCGCCGGCATCGTTGCATTGCACACTGCTTACCGCATCTGAGTGCACACGACGATGAATCCATTGCGGTCCGTTCTTCATCCTGTCGCCAGGCTGCTGAACAAGAACATTCAGGCATCCACGCCAGCGCGCGAATTATGCGAGCAACTCGCGGCAAGAGTTATCGCGGTCCGCGTGCGTGACACGGCGCTGTCGATGTACTTCACGTTTGGCGACCAAACGGTCGAATTGACGACGACATCGGATGCAGAACCCGACGTCGTCATAACGGGTTCCTTGCTCACGCTCGCACGAATGGCGGGGCAGCCGGGTGAGGGCGCGATCCGCGATGGCTCGCTGGAGATGACCGGCAGTGCGGAAACGGCGCAAGCCTTTCAGCGATTGCTGGCTTTCGCAAAACCCGATGTCGAAGAGGAATTATCCGGAATCATCGGTGATGTTGCCGCGCATCGGCTCGGCGTGATCGCAAGAGGCATCGGACGCTGGGGCCGGGAAATGCGCTCGACGATGCGCGATAACATCCGTGAGTACTTGCAAGAGGAAAGCCGCAGTTTGCCAAGTCGATATGAAGTCGAGCGATTCGCCGAGGGTGTTGACGCACTTCGCGATGACGTCGACAGACTCGCAGCTCGCGTCGACAAACTGGCGGATGGATCCTGATGATGCGTCGCCGTGCTTTCCGCAGAATCCTGGGCATACAGCGCGTGCTGATCAAGTACGGCCTGGACGAGCTGATTACTGCAACGCACATGTTGCGTCCCTTGCGTTTTCTTTTTTGGCTTTTACCGCGACGACGCGATAGCTCGGCGCCATTGGGTGAGCGTATTCGGCTGGCATTGGAGGAACTCGGGCCGATTTTCGTGAAATTTGGCCAGGCCGTGTCCACGCGCCGCGATTTGTTGCCGCGTGATATCGCGGACGAACTGGCGAAGCTGCAGGACGCAGTGCCGCCGTTTCCAGCCGAGCAGGCCATCGCCGTGTTGAATGAGGCTTATGGTCGGCCAGTCGAAGAAGTCTTCAAACGCTTCGATGTCGAGCCGTTCGCCGCGGCGTCGATTGCCCAGATACACACCGCCCGGTTGCCCAACGGCACCGAAGTGATCGTCAAGGTACTGCGCCCTGGCGTCCTTGAGCAAATTGAACGCGATCTCGACGTGCTACGCGTGCTTGCCGGACTCGCGGACAGGTACTGGGAGCACGGCAAACGCCTGCGTCCGCTCGAAGTCGTTGCCGAATACGAGCGCACCATCATCGACGAACTCGATCTCTTGCGCGAAGCCGCTAACGCGGCACACCTCAAGCGTAATTTCGAGGGCTCGGACATGCTCTACGTGCCCGAAGTCTACTGGGACTATTGCAGACCTGAGGTGCTCGTGCAGGAGAGAATTTACGGAATACCCATCAAGGACATGGAAGCGCTGCGTGCCGCGGGCACGAACATTCAGGCCCTTGCCGAAAACGGCGTGGAAATATTTTTTACCCAGGTGTTTCGGCACAATTTCTTTCATGCCGACATGCATCCGGGAAATATCTTCGTCATCGTGACGGATCCGGACAAACCGAAATACGCTGCCGTCGATTTTGGCATCGTGGGTAGCTTGAACCAGGAGGATAAACGCTACCTGGCGGAGAATTTCCTTGCGTTCTTCGACCGCGACTATCGCCGGATAGCCAAGCTGCATCTCGACTCGGGCTGGGTCCCGGCTGATACCCGAATCGAGCATCTTGAAGATGCCGTGCGTACGGTGTGCGAACCTATCTTCAACAAGCCGCTTGCCGAGATCTCGTTTGCCCAGGTTCTGATGCGCTTGTTCCGTGTTGCACAGCGCTTCAATGTCGAAATTCAGCCGCAGATGATTTTGCTGCACAAGACGCTGTTCAATGTTGAGGGACTGGGACGCGAGTTGTACCCGCAACTCGATTTGTGGAAGACGGCACATCCCGTACTCAAGCGCTGGATGGACGAGCAGGTCGGCCCTCGCGCCATGCTCGACGATCTCCGTGAAAACCTGCCGCAAATCCGACAGGCGTTGCGGCACCTGCCCGTCGCGATTCGACAGCTGGCCGAACAGGCTTCGACCGGAAGCATCAAGCTCGACATGGAGTCACCCGAAATTCGCCAGATACGCGCCGAGCTCGCGGGCCAGCGCCGCCAACGTTACTGGCTGACCATCGCGGCAACCAGTGTCATTACCGGTACCCTGGTCATGACACTCGCGGGAAACGTCTGGCTGGGCATGGCGCTGCTGACACTCGGCGGTCTTGCCGCAATCGCCGGCCGGCCGGCCAAATAAACGGGCGGCGCACCTTGATTCTTCCCCGCATCGCAAGATTGTTGCTTCGCCTCGGCGGCTGGACGATGGTTGGCGAGGCGCCACACGTACCCAAGGCCGTCATTATCGCGGCGCCACACACCTCCAATTGGGACGGTTACTGGGCGCTCGTACTGAAAGTTGCGATGCAGTTCGATGTCCGGTTTTTCGCAAAGCAGTCGTTGTTCTGGTTTCCGCTCAACCTGTTGTTGCGTGGACTCGGCGGTATTCCGCTGGACAGGGAGCGGGCGGGGTCGGCCGTCAGGCAGGCGGTCGAGATGTTGGACGACAATGAAAATTTTTACTTCGGCCTCGCCCCCGAAGGGACGCGTGCGAAAACACGGTGCTGGAAAACCGGTTTTTATCGAATTGCGCAGAGAGCAAACGTACCCATCGTGCTCGGTTTTTTTGACTACGCCAACAAGCGGGTGGGCCTTGG
>JADFSP010000030.1 GCA_022560695.1 Pseudomonadota bacterium | reverse complement strand
TCATCCCAGGATTATTCGTAGTCGCCCGCAATTCTACTTTCACTTACAAGGGTAAATCCGTAGACGTTGGCCGGCTGGGGGAGGAAATGGGCGTGCGCTACGTGTTGGAAGGGAGCGTGCGCAAATCCGCCAACCAAGTACGGGTTACCGCGCAGCTGATCGAAGCGGCCAATGGTCACCACCTGTGGGCCAAAAAGTATGATCGGGGCTTGGAGGATGTGTTTGCCATTCAAGACGAGTTGACCAGGGAAATTGTCACTGCAATGGACGTGGAACTTGTCTCGGGAGAAAGAGGCAGGCATCAACGAAGCCGCGTCAAGAATCCCGAAGCCAGAGAGGCCCTTTATCGCGGAATGGCTCAGTTCTACAAATTTGATAGTGCCAGCCACGCCCAAGCAAAAATGTTTTTTGAGCAGTTCACGCGATTGGAGCCGGATTCGATCCTGGGGTATGTATGGCAAGCACAGATGTGCCAGATAGAAGTATTTATGGGTCGGGCCGAAGACAAGGATTCATCGCTTGAGAATATGGAGATGTTTGTAACGAAGGCGCTGAAAATTGACGACAGAGACCCGCTGGCCCTCGGACATGCCGGGATGCATCAGCTTTTTTTGGGAAACCACGATCAGTCCATCGCCTTTGCAAAGCAGGCTCTTGCCGAAGCGCCAGGCATGGATTCTCCTTACTACTCGCTGGGTTGGTTTCAAATGTTTAACGATACTCCGCTGGAGGGAATCGAAAATCTCAAGCGAGCTATGAGGCTAAGCCCGATAGTGACCGCGCCTCGATCCACAATACTGGGGACGGCTTATCGCAACGCAGGACAACTGAAACTTGCAGTCGCTACCCTGGAAAATACAGTGATACGTTTTCCCGAGTTTATTTCCGGCCGGGTAGCCCTGGCATCATGTTATGTCTTGATTGGCAAGAAGAAAAAAGCAAAACAAGAGGCGCGTGAAATACTGCGAAGAAACCCTGCCTATACCATTGCTCGTTACACGACTCCAAATTTGTACCGAAACAAAGAGACAATGGAAAAATGGGCCGAATCCCTTCGAAAAGCGGGAATACCCGATTGAGTGATTGCATCCAGGGTGAGTCTGGGATGTCCGCTGTTGGTGAAACCGGACACTGGCTCGGTTGGTTAAACGGTTGGTTAAACCAAAAACTGGCAGCAAGAAAATATTCTAACCAGTTGATTTAATTGGTACTCCCTAGGGGATTCGAACCCCTGTTACCGCCGTGAGAGGGCGGCGTCCTAAACCACTAGACGAAGGGAGCGGAGTGTATTGGCCCTGCCGAGGAGGGGCCGCTATTATACGGTCGCCATTCGAACTCTCAAGCCTTGGAAGACAGCCAAAGGCGAGGCACTCACTAGCCGGATGGACTCGCTGACTTCGTCAGCTCGCCCCTTCGGGGCGCCTTCGGCGTCTGTCGGATGGCTGCGCCATCCTCGGATCGAACCCGTGCTTTATGCCGTGAGAGGGTAGCGTCCTGAACCACTGCAGCCCGCTGAAAAACGCTCAGCTGGCGCGATACGGCGTTGAGAACCGGCTCAAAATGCTCATGTACTCGCGTGTACACTGCGCTTTTTCGCCGATTCTCCCCTTGTCTCGCACTCACCTGAGACTTTCTCAACAGGCTGCACGACGAAGGGAGCGGAGTCGGTATTTGTCTGCCCCGGCTGGCGGGGGCTGCTATTATACGGTCGCTTATCCTGTTTCCAAGCGGAATTTCATTTGAAGAACAGCGGGAAGACGAAGTCTAAGAGTCCTGCGATCATTCCCCGCGCCGCGCACAACGTCTCCCGGGACGACATCTCCAAAAGCGCGCTCAAGGTACTGTATCGATTACACAAATCGGGCTACCAGGCGTTCCTGGTCGGCGGTTGTGTACGTGATGCGTTGCTCGGGTTGCATCCGAAGGATTTCGACGTTGCCACCAATGCCACGCCGGACGAGGTGCGCGCACTGTTTGGCAATTGCCGCCTCATCGGACGGCGGTTCCGGCTCGCGCACGTCCGATTCGGCCGCGAGGTCATCGAGGTCGCCACGTTTCGTGCTGCGGCCAATCATGCCGACGACGACGTGGCCCATGACGACGAAGGCCGAATTATCCGCGACAACGTCTACGGCACGATCGAAGAAGATGTCTGGCGCCGCGACTTCACCTGCAATGCGCTTTACTACACGATCGCCGGTTTCAGCATCTGGGATTACACGGGCGGCATCGGCGATATCGACCGCCGTCGCCTGGTACTGATTGGCAATCCCGGCAGCCGCCTGCGCGAAGACCCCGTCCGCATGCTTCGCGCCGTGCGGTTTGCGGCCAAGCTGGGCTTCACCATAGATAAGAGTGTCGCCGACGCTATTCACGACAACGTACATTTGCTCAGCAACGTGCCGGCGGCGCGCCTGTTCGATGAATTTCTGAAGCTGTTCCAGGCAGGCTTCGCCGAACGGACCTTCGAGTTGCTGCGCGAGTACGGGCTGTTTGCCGAGATATTTCCCGCGACCGACCAGGAACTCAACGAAGACGAATCGTTCAGGGCGTTCGTGCGCGCGGCGCTCAGGAACACCGATCGCCGCGTTGCTGCCGGCAAGTCCGTGACGCCGATGTTCCTGCTCGGCGTCTTTCTGTGGGCGCCGACGAAACGCATGGCTGCGATTCGGCGCTCCGAGGAGAAGATGTCGGAGTCGCAGTCCTTGAGCGTGGCGGCGTACGAGCTTGTGGCGCAGCAGCAGAAACGCATCTCGCTGCCGCGTCGCTTCACGGGTCCGATGCGCGAGATGCTGGCGCTGCAGCCACGATTCATGTCGACG
Organism: Pseudomonadota bacterium; assembly: GCA_022560695.1. Lineage (GTDB taxonomy): Bacteria > Pseudomonadota > Gammaproteobacteria > Steroidobacterales > Woeseiaceae > UBA1847. The sequence continues at coordinate 20,920 of JADFSP010000030.1, read as the reverse complement.
CATGGCAAGCGCGCGATGAATCTGCTCGAACACCGGCACTTTCGTGCGGCCTACGATTTCCTGGTCCTGCGCGCCGAGGTTGGCGAGGTCGATGCCGATCTCGCGAAATTCTGGACGAGTGTGCAGGAAAAGCCCGGCGCGGAACGAGCCGACAGTTTTGAGATTCACGGCGAGCCGCGCTCGAAACGCCGCCGCCGGCGGCGCCGCAAGCGCCGGCCAAAGGCAGACCAGCCGTCGTGAGCCCGGCGGCACGACAGTGGCGTCCCGCCTACATCGGGATCGGCAGCAACCTCTACGGTCCGGTGGAGCAGGTCGAGACGGCATTCGGATTGCTCGAGAAGCTGCCCAAAAGCCGCCTGGTCGCCCGTTCCTTGCTGTACCGCTCGGCGCCCTTCGGTGGCGTCGAGCAGCCCGACTTCGTCAACGCCGTGGCGGCGCTGGAGACACAGCTCGATGCCCGATCGCTGCTCGAGCAGTTGCAACACATCGAGCAAAGCCGCGGTCGCGAGCGCGGCGGGCAGCGCTGGGGGCCGCGCGTTATCGACCTCGATCTGCTCGTCTACGACGATGTGGTCATTGACGAACCGGACCTGACCGTGCCGCATCCGGGCATCGCTGAGCGAAATTTTGTATTGTTGCCGCTACGCGAAATCGCGCCCGAACTCGAGATTCCCGGGCTGGGTCGCGTGGACAGCATTGCGGTCAACGAGGAAGAGCCGCGGATATCACGCATCGAATGAGAGGACGCCGAACCATTGTCAGTCATTGATATTCATCGCGACGGCGATCCGTCCAGGTACATTGTCGTCGAGGGCCCGATCGGCGTCGGCAAGACCGCGCTGGCGCGACGGCTCGCGCACAGTCTTGCCGCGGACCTGGTGCTCGAAGAGGTGCAGGCGAATCCATTTCTGGAACGTTTTTACCGCGATGGCCGTTCGTCGCCGATGCCGACGCAGCTGTTCTTCCTGTTTGAACGCGCACGGCAGATCGAGGACCTGCGGCAGTCGGACCTGTTTACAAATGTGCGCATTGCGGACTACCTGTTCGCCAAGGACCGTTTGTTCGCGGAACTCAACCTCGATGCCGAGGAACTCAAGCTGTATGACCAGATCGCCGACAAGCTCGCTGTCGAACCACCGACGCCCGATCTCGTCATCTACCTGCAGGCATCGGTCGATGTCCTGCTGGAGCGCATTGCGCGCCGCGGCATCGCCCACGAACGACTCATCGACCGTCGCTATCTCGAACGCCTCGGCGATGCTTATGCGCGATATTTTCACGCCTACGACGACAGTCCGTTGCTGATCGTCAATGCATCAGATATCGACCCGATCAATAACGAAGCCGACTACGAGCAGCTGTTTCAACAGATCCAGCGCACGTCCGGCGGCCGGCACTTCTATAACCCGGTCGCTGCGGCACTGGTCTGAACGCCCACGGGCCGAGCGCAATTGCTTTATCATTCTGCGTACTGCTGCGACGATACCGAACCATGTATACGCAACTCGAACAACGTGGCATGGCCGAGCCGCCGGTCAACGTCTCGACACTGCGCAAGATGAAGGAAGAGGGCGAACCGATCGCCTGCCTGACGGCGTACGACGCCAGTTTCGCGGTTCTCGTCGACAGCGCCGATACTGACATCGTGCTCGTCGGCGACTCGCTTGGCATGGTGATTCAGGGTCACGACACGACGGTGCCCGTGACGGTCGACGATATCGTGTACCACACGCGCGCGGTTGCGCGCGGACTCCGCCGCGCATTTCTTGTCGCCGACATGCCGTTCATGAGTTACACCAATCCCGGGCAGGCGCTCGAGAATGCCGTGCGCCTCATGCAGGAAGGCGGCGCCATGATGATCAAGCTCGAGGGCGGTGAAGGCCAGGTCGACATCGTGGAGCACCTGGCACGGCATGACATTCCGGTCTGCGCACACCTCGGCCTCAGGCCGCAGTCCGTGCACAAGATCGGCGGCTTCAAGGTGCAGGGCCGCGACGCGGGCAAGGCGCGCGAAATGATTGCTTCCGCCAAGCGTCTCCAGAACAGTGGCGCCGACATCGTGTTGCTCGAATGCGTGCCGAGCGAATTGGGCCGGGCCGTCACAAAGGCACTCGACGTGCCCGTGATCGGTATTGGCGCGGGGCCTGATGTCGATGGCCAGATCCTGGTGCTGTATGACATCCTCGACATTACACAGGGACGCACGCCGCGCTTCGTCAGGAATTTTCAGCAAGACCACGCTGCGCCGTTGGCCGCTTTGCAAGCCTATGTAAAAGCCGTCAAGGACCGCAGTTACCCGGCACCTGAACACTGTTTTTCATGATGGCAACCGAGGACACCATCGAGAACGCGTTGTGGAAATAATTCAAGACAAACAGACGCTGCAAGAGCTGCTCGAAGGCTGGCGCCATCACAACGACCATGTCGCACTGGTGCCGACGATGGGCAACCTGCACGACGGTCACCTGAGCCTTGTTGACCTCGCGCGCGAACACGCCGAGCGCGTGATCGTGACCGTGTACGTCAATCCAACGCAATTTGGCGAAGAAGAGGACATTGACGAGTATCCACGCACGATGGAACGTGACACCCGGCGCCTGAAAAAAATCGGCGCCGATGTACTGTTCGCACCGGACGACGACACTATCTATCCGTTCGGAATCGAAGAGGCGACCGTTGTGTCGGTGCCCGGCCTGACACAAAATTTCTGCGGCGCATCGCGTCCGGGCCATTTCGACGGCGTGACGAGTGTCATCGCGCGCCTGTTTGCTCTGATGCAGCCCGACGTGGCCGTCTTCGGCCAAAAAGACTATCAGCAGCAGCTCATTATTCGTCACATGACTGAAGACCTGAGTTTGCCGATCCGGATTATTACGGCGCCTACCGTGCGCGAAGACGACGGCCTCGCGAAGAGTTCACGCAATCAATACCTCAGCGATGAAGAGCGTACCGTGGCGCCGAAGTTGTTTCAGGTGCTGGATGCAATCGGTCATGATCTGCAGAACGGCAAACGCAATTTCGAGGAACTCGAAAAACGGGCTGCGAAGGAATTGAAAGCGGCCGGTTTTCAGCCCGAATACGTTGCAGTACGCCGCGCACAAAACCTGGCCCCGCCGGACCGCGACTGCGACGAAATTGTGGTTCTTGCCGCCGCTGTCCTCGGCAAGGCGCGGCTAATCGACAATGTCGTCGTGACTATCTAGCAGCAAGTTGAAAAAGTCCCAGCCGGCGCGATACGTCGTTGTGAATCGGCTCAAAATGCTCATGTATTCGCACATACATTGCGCTGACGGGCAGGATGACCAAATGACGCGGAGCCCAGGGATGGGCGAGAGCGGCGTCTCGCCGTTTCACGCCTCGTCTCGCACTCGCCTGGATCTGTTTCAACAGGCTGCTGGAACGGTTCGCCGGCTATCTGCACACCGTGTCGCGGCCGGCGCGTTTTGCGCGGTACAACGCGGCGTCGGCAGTACGGATCAATTCATCCAGGGTGCCGTTCTCGGCGAGTCCGGCCACACCCAATGAAATCTTGACCGGTATCCGAATCAGTGAGTCACTGCCGTCGGCAGTATCGCCGCTGACACAGACGCGCACACGATCCGCAACGACGAATGCTGCGTCCGCGTCGACCTGCGGCAACAGGATGGCGAACTCGTCACCGCCATAGCGAATCAACACGTCTCGCGAACGAAACTGTGTTCTGAGAATTCGGGCGACCGCCGACAGGACGCGGTCTCCGGCGATATGCCCGAACATGTCGTTAAATTTCTTGAAATCGTCGACGTCGATCATGATCAGTGAGATCGGTAATTCGTTTTGCTTGCAACGTGCGATCTCGCGCGGGAACGACTCTGCCATCGAATGACGGTTGCCCAGCCCTGTCAACGCATCCGTCGTTGCGTGGCGTTCGAACTTGCGCAGCTCGCCGTAGCTCGCGGCGATGATCTTGTTGTGACTACGGACACGCTCCGACATGACCACCAGCAGGTTTTTCGCAAAATCGTGCGATGCGTCCACCATCTCCCACAATATCGTTTGATGGATAACGAGCAGGTGTGTTGTCTCCGCGGCGACGACGTAGGCTGATGGATCGCGATCCTCGATGATCGACATTTCACCGACGCAGGCGCCGGACTCCATCGTTGCGAGAACCGGCGCATCGGGCGACCCGACGTGTACGTTGAGGCTGCCGGACAGCACGATAAAAACATGCTCATTGCTCGTGCCCGGGGACAGCAGCAATTCACCGGTCGCCAAATCGCGCCGGTCGCAGCGTTGCAGCAGATCCTGGATGTCTTCCGGATGCACGCCCTGAAACAGCTCCAGTCCCTGCAGCAACGTGCGCTTGTAGTCCGAATTTATGGCCAGCGTCTGTGCCAACGTACTTCCCCTGATGCCGATGACCGGCGTTGTTGCGCCGGGACAGAAAAAGTCCCGTCACGCAGTGATTCTGGCGTGACGTAAGATCCAATAACAACGACTGGGCCACAGTATTCGCCGAAACCGGCGAATATTGTGCGCACGCTCAACCGGCGTCGTTGGCAAGTTCGGCGCGCGCGCTCGCGTACGCTGCACGGTTTTCGTCGCTCGGTTGCGGGTAGCGCAGGCCGATGCTCTTCAGGGACGCGATGATGATCTCGGCGACGCGGGCCTGCATGTAGCGTTTGTCATCGGCCGGGATGGCATACCACGGCGCCCAGGGTCTCGATGTGGCGTTGAGCGCCTGCTCATACGCCGCCATGTAGTCGTCCCAATGGTGACGCTCGACGATGTCGCCGGCCTCGAATTTCCAGTTCTTGTCGGGATTGTCGAGGCGCGACAGAAAACGTCTTTTTTGCTCTTTCCTGGAGACGTTCAGCCAGAATTTCAGCACCACGGTGCCGTTGCGCGCCAGGTGCTCTTCGTGTTCGCGTATCGACTTGAGGCGGTCATCCCAAATCGTCTCGAGATTGATTTCCCCCGGCAGCTTCTGCGCCGCGAGGAGCCGCGGATGAACGCGAACCACAAGCACCTCTTCGTAATGGCTGCGGTTGAAGATACCGATGCAGCCGCGTTCCGGCAGCCGCACGGTCGTGCGCCACAGAAAGTCGTGATCGAGTTCGAGGATCGACGGCCGTTTGAATGTGAATACCTGGCATCCGGAGGGATCTGCGCCCTGCATGACGGCGCGAATCGTACTGTCTTTGCCGGCGGCATCCATCGCCTGGAATATCAGCAGCATGGCGCGACGGTCGCCGGCAGCGAGCACGCGCTGCAGCTTGTTGAGATTCTCCCTCGCATTGCGGCGATGCCTGCCCTTATGAGAATGGCCATTGGTCTGCGGCGTCGTGCTTGCGTCATTGACCCTGAAGCTGTCATCGAACGGCACGAGGTACTCGGAGGGTGGTGCTTCAAACATTTTTATTGATCCCTTGTTTTTTTTTCGCTGGCCACATGTTGCGCGAGTGCCCATTCGACATGCTCGGCTACCATCTTCGAAGCGGAATCGCGTCGCTTGTTCAACGCGTCGGTCACTTCAGGCGTCGTGCGCGCGTTGCCGAGTGCCACGGCGATATTTCGTAACCAACGATCATAACCGATACGCCGGATCGCGCTGCCTTCGGTTTTCTCCAGCCATGTTGCCTCACTCCACGCGAAGAGATCGCTCAACTCGGCTGTGTCGAGACCGTGCCGGGGTGCAAAATCGCCTTCTGCCGTTGCCTTTGCAAACTTGTTCCAGGGACAAACCAACTGGCAGTCATCGCACCCGTAGATACGATTTCCGATCGCCTTGCGAAATTCCACGGGGATCGATTCTTTCAGCTCGATCGTCAGGTACGAGATGCAGCGGCGTGCGTCGAGCTTGTAGGGCGCAACGATCGCCTGCGTCGGACAAACATCGATGCAGGCACGACAGGTACCGCAGTGGGAGACTTCACTCGGGTCGACCGCCAATGGCAGGTCGGTGTACAGCTCGCCGAGGAAAAACCACGAACCCGCATCGCGATTGATGACGTTCGTGTGTTTGCCCACCCAACCGAGCCCGGCTTTTTCGGCAATCGCTTTCTCAAGCACCGGCGCGCTGTCGACAAGCACGCGGTAGCCGAAGTCGCCAATACGATGACGGATGCGCCGTGCGAGACCGCGCAATCGGCCACGCAGCACCTTGTGATAGTCGCGACCCAGCGCGTACAGTGACACGTAGGCCCTGGAGTCGTGATCGAGCAGCCGCTCGGCTTCCTTCTGGTCATGCGGCAGGTAGTCCATGCGTGCCGAAATCACGCGAATCGTGCCGGGCACCAGCTTCTCGGGCCGGCTGCGCTTGCTGCCATGACGGTGCATGTAGTCCATGTCGCCGTGGAAACCGGCCCGCAGCCATTCACCGAGTCGTGTTTCGGCCTCGGCAAGGTTGATGTCGCTGATGCCGATCTGCTGAAAGCCCAACTCCTTGCCCCAACGCAAAATATCGGCCTTGAGCGCCGACAGGTCTGCTGCATCCGTTTCAAACTGCGTTGCCAATGCTGGATCCTTGAAGGACTACTGGTGCGGTGACAGTATAATCGCTGCGATGCAGAATTTACCGGCAGAAATTTACAGCGTTGCGACCGTGCGCGAGATCGATCGCGCGGCAATCAACGACGAGGGCATTCCCGGCTACTCCCTGATGACGCGCGCCGGGGCGGCGGCGATGCGTTTTGCGCGCGAGCGCTTCGCCGATGCCAGGCGCTGGCAAGTCGTGTGCGGTGCCGGCAACAACGCCGGTGATGGCTACATTGTCGCCCGGCTGGCGGCCGGCGACGGCATCCTCGTCTCCGTTGTCGCCCTGGGCGATCCGGCGTCGCTGAGCGGCGATGCGGCGGCGGCCTACGGTGATTTTACGGCAGAGGACGGTGTCGTCACGCCCTGGTCCGGCGAATTGGACGCCGATGCCGACCTGATTATCGATGCCATGCTGGGAAGCGGGTGTACGCGGGATGTGAGTGGTGACTTTGCGGCGGCGGTAACGGCGGTCAACGGGCACGCGGCGAAGGTGCTGGCGCTCGATATCCCCACCGGCGTGCATGGCGATTCCGGCGATGTGCTCGGCTGCGCCGTTCGCGCGGACGCGACAGTGACGTTTGTCGGCTTGAAGGCCGGCTTGTTTCTTGGCGATGGCCCCGAACATAGCGGGGAAGTGGTTTTCGACGGGCTGGCCATACCGGATGCCTGCCGCGCAGCGAGTTCCGCGACGTTTCGACGTGTGGACGACAGCGAGTTGCGGCGCCATTTGCCGCGCCGCGCCCGAAAAGCGCACAAGGGTGATTTTGGTCATGTGCTGGTCGTCGGCGGCGGTGCCGGGATGCCGGGCGCCGTGCGGCTCTGCGGCGAAGCGGCATTGCGCGCAGGGGCCGGCCGCGTCAGCATTGCGACCGATCCGTGCCACGCAGCGGCCATTGTTTCGTCGCGCCCGGAATTGATGTGCCATGCGATAAATAACGCAAAGGATCTATCACAACTCATTGAAAAGACAGATGTAATAGCCTTCGGTCCCGGGCTTGGCCAGGCGGACTGGGCACGCGGCCTGTACGCGGTTGTCGCCGCGGACGAGCGGCCGTGCGTCTGGGACGCCGATGCGCTGAACTTGCTGGCGGAGTCGCCCGCCACCTGCGCCAACCGCATCGTCACGCCGCACCCCGGTGAGGCCGCCGGGCTACTCGGCAGTTCAGCAGCAAGCGTTCAGGCCGATCGATCCGCGGCACTTGAGGCACTCGAGCAGCAATGCGGCGGAGTCGTTGTGCTGAAAGGCGCCGGAACACTGACGACGGCTGCCGTTGGAGCGCCCTGGCTGTGCACGGCCGGGAATCCGGGCATGGCGGCGCCCGGTATGGGCGATGTGCTCAGCGGCATCATTGCCGCCTTGCTGGCGCAGGGCCTGCCCTTGGAGGCCGCGGCAGTCATGGGTGTCGAGGTGCACGCGCGCGCCGGTGACCGTGCAGCCGCAGGCGGGGAGCGCGGTTTGCTGGCCTCGGACCTGCTGCTTGAACTGCGCGGCATCGTCAATCCATGAAGGTTCACCTGCCCGACGAACGCGCGACCGAGGCGCTGGCGGTTCGCGTTGCGTCCGCATTGCCCGCGAACACGGCGGGCTGGACCGTCCTGCTGAGCGGCGAACTCGGGGCCGGAAAGTCGACATTTGCGCGCGCAATGATTCGGGCCCTTGGGCACTCGGGTCCGGTACCCAGTCCGACGTACACGCTGGTCGAGCCCTACAAGGTGCCGCGAGGGCGGGTTTATCACGTTGATTTATATCGGGTATCCGGGGAAGAGGAGCTTCGCTACCTGGGCTGGACCGAACTTGACGACGGTTTGCGGCTGGTCGAATGGCCGGAACACGCGCCCGGGCTTGCGAGGCGGGCCGACCTTGAGGTCAGGCTCGCCTATGAGGGCACGGGCCGGGAGGCGCAGATGCTCGGTCTGAGTCAGCGCGGTAGCGCACTCGTTGCGCAGCTCGAAGCCAGCCGCCAGGCTAAACCAGTAGATTAATAAATTAGGATATGTGTCTAATTTTGATACAGAAAACATTGGCTTTTACGAAGATTTTCGTATACTCACCAGACATAACCCTAACGTTTTGAGTTCCTCTGACCAAGATGTTCAAACTCTTTCCCGCGACATGCGCGATCGTATTACTGCTGACCACGTCGGCCCGGGCCGCGACGACGGTCGAAAATATTCGCGTGTGGGCCGAAAACGGCAAAACACGCGTCGTGCTTGACCTGAGCGGCCCCGCCGAACACAACATTTTCACCTTGCGCAGTCCCGACAGGCTGGTCGTCGATCTCAAGAACGGCCGGATCGCCGGGTCGCTGCGAGACATGCCGCAAGGCGTCGGATCAGTACGGACGATACGCAGCGCCGTGCGCGCCAACGGCCAGTTGCGTGTCGTGCTGGATCTCAACGAAGCTGTTCGTTCGCGCAGCTTTACGGCCGGTCCCAACAGCCAGTATGGCGATCGCCTGGTCATCGACTTGCAACGTCTCGGCACGCCGCGGACGGTCAAGCGCGCGTCCGAGGCCTACCGGCCGGGGCGCGACATCGTTGTCGCGATCGATCCGGGCCACGGCGGCCATGATCCGGGCGCTGTCGGCAATGCCAGAACCCGTGAAAAAGACATTGCGCTGGCGATCTCGCGCGCGCTCGCGACGCGCATCGATGCCGAGCCCGGCATGAAGGCAATCCTGATCCGCGATGGCGATTACTATGTGGATCACCGCAAGCGTACGGACATCGCCCGGCGTCACAAAGCCGATCTGTTCGTGTCGATTCATGCCGACGCGGTCGACGACCGGCGTGCCTATGGCGCATCGGTCTACGTGCTGTCATTGAAGGGCGCGAGTGACGAGGCCGCACGGCAGCTTGCCGAACGCGAGAACGCGACCGTACGCATCGGTGACGTGACACTGGATGACAAGGACGAGGTGCTGGCCTCCGTGCTGCTCGACCTGTCGCAAAACGCGGCGCTGAGCGCGAGCCTCGATGCCGGTGCCAAGGTCATCAGTGAGCTGGCGAGAATCGGCAAGGTACATCGGCGCACGGTGCAACAGGCCGGATTTCTCGTTCTGAAATCGCCGGACATGCCATCGATCATGGTCGAGACGGCATATATCTCGAACCCGGCCGAGGAGAAGCGGCTCAGGAGCAAGTCGCACCAGGCGAAGCTTGCGGATGCGATTCTCGCGGGAATTCGCCGCTATTTTTATGCCAATCCGCCACCAGACACGCGCATTGCGATGGACATCCGGCGCACGCCGGTGCGCCAGGTTCGCCACGTCATCGCGCGCGGAGACACGCTTTCGGCCATCGCAGTGCGCTACCACGTCAGCATGGCGGCGATTCGTGTCGCCAACAAGCTGTCCAGCGACAACATCCGCGTCGGCCAGACACTGAGTATTCCAATTTTCGCCGGGACTTAGCCAGCCAAGCTCACACCGACAAGACTTTTCATGCGCGTTCTGAAAAAATGGACGGTTCTCGCCGCCGTTTTTTTGACGCATGTCCATACAGCTACTACCGAATCACCTGATCAACCAGATTGCCGCGGGCGAGGTCGTTGAGCGTCCGGCGTCGGTCGTCAAGGAACTTGTCGAAAACAGTCTCGATGCCGGAGCGCACGACGTGTACGTCGACATCCTGACCGGCGGCCGCAAGCTCATCCGTATTCGCGACGACGGTAGTGGTATTCACAAGAATGAGTTGGCGCTGGCGTTGTCGCGGCACGCGACCAGCAAGATTTCGAGTCTTGAGGACCTGGAGGCGGTCGCATCGCTGGGATTTCGCGGCGAGGCGCTGCCCAGCATCGCGTCGGTTGCCCGATTGTCGTTGATTTCGCGCCGCGCTGACGCGGACTCGGCATGGCAAGTGGAGGCCGATGGCGGTGAACTCAGCGCGCCTCGGCCGGCAGCGCATGCACGCGGCACGACGATCGAGGTGCACGATCTCTTTTACAATACGCCGGCGCGGCGGCGTTTCCTGCGCACCGAGCGCACCGAGTTCGGTCACATCGAAAAATGGATGCGGCGACTCGCGCTATCGCGGCCGGATGTCGCGTTCACGCTGACGCATAACCGTCGCGCCGTAATGCAGCTTGCCGCCGCGGACTCGTTTGACGAGCGCCTGCAACGTATTGCGCGAATCTGCGGCCAGGCTTTCGCCGACCAGGCGGTCTATATCGAGCGTGAGGCCGATGGCGTTGCGCTCGCGGGCTGGATCGGTCTGCCGACGTTCAACCGCAGTCAGCCCGACTTGCAGTTCTGGTTCGTGAACGGCCGCAGTGTCACGGACAAGACGTTGGCGCATGCCGCGCGGCACGCGTATCGGGATGTCCTGTTCCATGGCCGGTATCCGGCCTACGCGTTGAGCCTGACGCTGGACCCGGCCAGCGTTGATGCAAATGCACACCCGGCCAAGCACGAAGTGCGGTTTCGCGATGGCCGTCGTGTGCACGGCATTGTGTCCCAGGCGATCGAAGTCGCGCTGCGGGATACGCGTCCGGGAGGCCATGCGCCGGCACCGGCGGTTACGGCCGCCAATGCCGTGTATCGACAGGGCTCGATGCCGTTGTCGGCGGGCCATTCCCATGGCGTCAACGCGGTGCACGAGTCGCTGGCCGGGTATGCGGCGTTGTCGTCGGCCATGCCGGAGCCTGGCGGCGTTTCCAGCGACGCCGAAGTGCCGCCATTGGGATTTGCGATCGCGCAACTCGCGGGTGTGTATATTCTCGCCGAGAACAAAGACGGGCTGGTCGTCGTCGACATGCATGCCGCTCACGAGCGTATCGTGTATGAAAAGCTCAAACGCGGCTTCGATGACCAATCGGTCGTCAGTCAACCGTTGCTCGTGCCTGTCACTGTCGCTGTTGCGGAAAGCGAGGCCGATCTCGCCGAGCAGTCGGCCGACACGCTTGCAGCCATCGGACTCGTCATCGATCGTACCGGCCCAACCAGTCTGGTGGTTCGCGAAGTGCCGGTCTTGCTTAAAGACGCAGATATCGATTCGCTGTTGCGCGACGTCCTGGCCGACCTCGCACAAGCCGGGCAAAGCAGTCGCGTCGAAGACGTTTGTCACGACTACCTTGCGACGATGGCGTGCCACCATTCCATCCGCGCCAATCGCTCGCTCACGATGCACGAGATGAATGCTTTGTTGCGCGAAATGGAGCAAACGGAGCGCGCCGGCCAGTGCAACCACGGACGGCCGACATGGACGGCGTTCTCGATGGCCGAACTCGATCGACTCTTTTTACGTGGACGCTAGGCGTCTGCGCAGCAGGGATACCTGCTACCGCGCAGAGTCCCGGGGCGGGCGATCGGGCCGATGATCGCGAACACCGCGATTTGTTTGATGGGTCCGACGGCGACCGGCAAGACCGACGTTGCAATCAGTCTGTGCAAGCGCTTTCCGTTCGATGTCATCAGCGTCGACTCGGCGCTGGTGTATCGCGGCATGGACATCGGGACCGCAAAACCCGACGCCGAAACACTGCGACGAACGCCACATCGACTCATCGATATTCGGAATCCCGAACAACGCTATTCGGCGGGCGACTTCGTGCGCGATGCGCATGACGCGATAAAGGCGATCCTGGCAGCGGGCCGCATACCGTTACTTGTCGGCGGTACGATGATGTACTTTCGCTCGTTGACCGAGGGCATTGCGAATCTGCCCGCGGCCGATCCGAAGATACGAGCGGGAATTGACGACGATGCAGACAAACACGGTTGGCCTGCACTGCATGCCAGGCTTGCCGAGGTCGATGCCGCTGCTGCCGCGCGCATCAGTCCCAATGACAGGCAACGTATCCAAAGGGCACTCGAAGTGTTTCTCTCCAGTGGCATACCGATGACCGAATGGCAACGGGAAGGCCGCACAAGAGCGGCTGGCGAGGACGTGTGCTTCATCAAAATAGCGTTGCAGACAACGGTGCGGCCGGTATTGAACGAGCGCATCGAGGAGCGACTGAACCGGATGCTCGAAATCGGCTTTCTCGACGAGGTTCGCAGCCTCATGCAACGTCCCGGGCTGACACCGGATAAGCCGTCGATGCGTGCCGTCGGCTACCGGCAGTTCTGGGCGCATCTTGCCGGCGATTGCTCGCACGACGAAGCACGGCAGCGGACGCTCATTGCGACGCGGCAGCTCGCGAAACGGCAGCGGACCTGGCTCCGAGCCGAATCGGCACTGTCGTCTTACGATGCTCTTGAATCGGGGACAATCGAGGCCATATCGGCGTATCTGGACGAGAAAATGGGTTGAATTGTGGGTTGCACCCGTCCGGGCTGTGATAGAATTTTTGATACTTAGGTCGAACTTCGCATACGGGCACCCGGCGCCACCGGGATGCGGCTTCCAGGCACCACCAACAATAAGGAGACCCGATTATGGCTAAAGGGCAAACACTGCAAGACCCGTTCCTGAATCTTTTGCGCAAGGAAAAGGTTCCTGTTTCCATCTACCTCGTCAACGGCATCAAGTTGCAAGGACAGGTCGACTCATTTGATCAATTTGTCGTACTGCTGAAGAACAGTGTCAATCAAATGGTTTATAAACATGCGATTTCCACTGTGGTGCCATCGCGAAACGTTCGTCTTCCATTACCGGACGACGCGGGAGACAGCAGCGATTGACCATATTCGGCCATCGTTGCAGGAGGTCGTGATTGTTTGAACGACCGCAAAGGGGCGAACGTGCGATCCTCGTCCATGCCAGCCTCGACGGCGCCCCCGACGACTCCGAACGTGAAGAGTTTGCCGAGCTGGCGCGCTCAGCCGGTGCAATCGTCGTGGGCGAAGTCATCAGCGCAAGAAGACGTCCGGACCCGCGGCATTTTATCGGCAAGGGTAAGCTCGCCGAATTGCAGCAGAGCATCGAGACGCACGATGCCGAATTGGTCATATCGTCCACGGCGCTCAGTCCGAGCCAGGAACGCAATCTTGAGCGTGCGCTCAGATGTCGCGTGGTCGATCGTGCCGGGCTGATACTGGATATCTTCGCGCAACGAGCGCGCAGCTTCGAAGGCAAGCTGCAAGTCGAGCTCGCGCAACTACGTCATATATCCACGCGGTTGGTACGCGGCTGGACTCACCTGGAGCGGCAGAAAGGTGGAATCGGCCTGCGTGGACCGGGTGAAACTCAACTCGAGACCGACCGCCGCTTGCTCGGTAATCGCATCCGCCAGCTGCGGACGCGCCTCGATCAGGTTGACAAGCGGCGGACGATGAATCGGCGCAACCGTGTACGCGCCGAAGTGCCGACCGTGGCGCTGGTCGGGTACACCAACGCGGGCAAATCGACACTCTTCAATGCGCTGACTGACGCCGGCGTGTACGTCAAAGACCAGATGTTCGCGACACTGGATCCGACGATCAGGCGCCTGGAGCTGCCCAACCATCTGCACGTGGTTCTCGCGGATACCGTAGGATTCATACGGGACTTGCCGCATGAGCTGGTCGCTGCATTTCGCTCGACGTTGCTCGAAGCGCGTGAGGCCGATCTGATCCTGCATCTGATCGATGCCAGTGACAGCAATCGCTGGCAACGCGTTCGACAGGTCAATTCGGTGCTCAAGCAGTTGGATGCCGATCGTGTACCGCAGATCAGGGTGTACAATAAGATCGATAAGCTGGAGCGCAGACCGCGGATGACGACCAACCGCCACGGCGAGGGTCGTGCGGTCTGGCTGTCGGCGGCGACCGGTGAAGGCGTGCCGATGCTGCTCGAAACGATCGGTGAACGGCTGCAGCGTAAGACTCTGCACGGCATCGTGCATCTGCAGGCGTCACAAGGCCGGCAACGTGCAAAACTTTTTGATCTTGGTGCTGTCCTCAATGAGGAATCACTGGACGATGGTGGTTGGGTACTTGAACTGAAAATGGCGGAGCGGGATTTTCAACGCTTTATCCGGCGCGAAAATCTCGAATCGGAGATCCTGGATCTGCTGCCGATGATCGATCAGGCAGCGGCGGCAACCTCGAAATAGGTGGTGATCAGATATGGCTTGGAATGAACCTGGAAACGGCAAGGATCCGTGGCGACGGCGTGACAGTCAGCCGAACGACCTCGACAAAATCGTGCAGATCTGGCAGAGGCGCCTCAGTAGCCTGTTGGGAGGTGGCGGCGGCGGTGGGCGCGCGTTTGGCGGCGGCTACGTTTTCGTGCTGCTCGCGCTTGTTGCGTGGGGCGCCACTGGCCTCTACCGGATTGATCAGGCGGAGCGCGGAATCGTACAGCGCTTTGGCGCGTACACTGAAACTACGTTGCCGGGGCTGCACTGGCATCTCCCTTACCCGATAGAAACCGTCACAAAGGTCAACATCAATGTGGTGACGGAGTACGCGTACCGTACCGAGATGCTCACGGCCGATGAGCAATACGTCTACATCGACATGGTCGTGCAATTCCGGCGTAGCGACCCGGTTAAATACAGTTTTGAGGTCGTCGATCCCGATCTTACGTTGCATGACGTCACCGAAAGCGCATTGCGCGAGGTTGTCGGCACGACCACGCTCGAGGTGCTGGTGACCGGGCGCCGTGAAGAAATCGCATCCCGATCGCTTGAGGTACTGCAGGAAACGCTGGACATCTACGGCGCCGGGATCACGGTAACGTCGATATCGCTCGATACCGTTAACTATCCGCAGGCGGTACAGGCTGCCGTGGATGATGCACAAAAAGCGCGCAACGACAGTCAGCGGTACAGTCTCCAGGCCGATGCCTATGCCAGGGATATCATCCCCAAGGCACACGGCAATGCGGCACGCGTTCTCGAAGATGCCCGTGCCTATCGGGAGCGTGTCGTCGCTGACGCAGACGGCGAAGCGGCACGTTTCGAGGCGCTGTTGACTGAGTACCACAAGGCGCCGCGTGTCACGCGGGATCGCTTGTACATCGAAGCGATTGAAGAGGTGTACGGAAATTCCAACATGGTGCTGTTGGACTCCGAGGGCAGCGGCAACCTTTTGTATTTACCGATCGACAAGCTGATCAGCAACAGACCCCCGGCCTCGTCCACTGAAGTGACCCGGTCGTCTGATTCCCGGACGCCGCAACTGCAGGACGATCGCCTTGACCTGGATGATGCGCGCCAAAGGAGGATGAGAGAGTGAGTAGTGGAAGATTTGTCGCGCTGGTAATTCTCGGGCTGGCGATCATCGCCGGATGGTCATCGTTGTTCACCGTCGATCAGCGCGAACTGGCCCTGAAGCTGCGCTTCGGCGAGGTAGTGCGGTCGGAATTCGAGCCCGGACTGCAACTGAAGTGGCCGGTCGTGGAGAACGTGCTCAAGTTCCCGCGACGAATACTGACGATCAGCGACAGGCCCGAACGTATATTCACGGCAGAGAACGAAGCGTTGCAGGTCGATTTCTTCGTCAAATGGCGCATTGTCGATCCGGTGCGTTTTTACACGTCAACGGGCGGGGTGCCGATGATCGCGAATGACCGCCTGTCGGAGATCATCAAGAATGCCGTCGTTACGCAATTCGGCAAGCGCACGGTCAAACAAGCGATTTCTGTCGGCCGTGCGGAATTGATGCGTGACATGCTCGATACGGCGGCGCCAACCGCGGCGGACCTGGGCGTGGAATTGATCGACTTCCGCATCAAGCAGGTCGAATTCATGGATGACGTCAGGAATTCCGTTTACCTGCAAATGGAGGCGGAGCGCGCGCGCATTGCGGCTGAGCGACGTGCGGAGGGTCGCGCCGACGCCGAAAAGACTCGCGCAGAAGCGGACAAGCAACGTACCGTGATTCTCGCGAACGCCTATCGCGACGGGCAGAAAATCAGGGGTGAGGGGGACGCGCTTGCCGCGGCCCGCTATGCGGGCGCCTATAACAGGGATCCGGAATTCTATGCGTTCTATCGCAGTATCAATGCGTACAAGAAATCGATGGGTAAGCCCGGCGATTTGCTCGTACTCGATCCGAACAACGAATTCTTCCGCTATCTGAACCAGTCAAGCGGCAATCGTTAGACCGGCCTCGAAAAGCGGCTCCGGGGCCGCAGTTTCGATGCGCCGCGCGTGACAGGGCGACATGGACTGGACAGAGATACTCACCGCACTGGCGTTGGTCCTGATCATCGAAGGCATGGTGCCGTTCATCGGACCGGGCCGTTATCGTCAGATAGTGGCGCAGATCGCCGGGCTAAGTGACAATCACCTGCGCACGGTCGGCCTCGTCGTGATGACTGCGGGACTGGCTCTGTTGTTCTTGGCACGCCACTAGTCAGACCGCAGAGTCTGCGGACAGGAAAGTCATGGGAAAAAATGTCGTCGTCATCGGAACCCAGTGGGGTGACGAAGGCAAGGGAAAGATTGTCGACCTGCTGACTGAGCGAGCCGCAGCCGTGGTGCGTTTTCAAGGCGGCCACAATGCGGGACATACTCTTGTCATCGGGGGAGAGACGACCGTCCTGCACCTGATACCGTCCGGTATCTTGCGTGACGGTGTTGTTTGTCTGATCGGCAATGGCGTGGTCCTGTCGCTCGAGGCGCTGGTGCACGAAGCCGATGCACTGGTGGCGAAGGGCGTGCCGGTGTTCGAACGCCTGAAGGTCAGTTCGGGATGCCCGCTGATACTGCCGTCACACGCGGCCCTCGACGCCGCGCGGGAAAAGGCACGCGGATCGGCCGCAATCGGAACGACGGGCCGCGGCGTCGGGCCTGCCTACGAAGACAAGGTGTCGCGCCGCGCGGTCAAGGTATCCGATCTGTTCGCGCGTGAGAACTTTGCGTCCAAGCTCGGCGAAGTACTCGACTATCACAATTTCCTCTTGAAAAATTATTTCCACGCCGAAACCGTCGACTTCGCAGAAACGCTCGATGCGGCGCTGCAAGCAGCCGAAGTCGTCATGCCGATCACCACCGATGTCACTCAAATTCTTCAGGATCTCGCGGATGACGGCAAGAGCGTCCTGTTCGAAGGCGCGCAGGGCACGTTCCTCGACATCGATCACGGCACGTATCCGTTCGTCACGTCCTCGAACACCGTGGCCGCGTCGGCCAGCATCGGTACCGGTATTGGTCCGCGCAAGCTCGACTACATCCTGGGCGTCGTCAAGGCATACACGACCCGCGTCGGTGCCGGGCCGTTCCCTACTGAATTGTTCGATGATGATGGCCGGCATCTCGCGGCCGTCGGCGCTGAATTCGGCGCAACGACCGGGCGCCCGCGACGCTGCGGGTGGTTTGACGCCGTTGCGCTGCGGCGCTCGATCGTCAACAGCAGCGTGTCGGGCTTGTGCGTCACCAAGCTCGACGTGCTGGACGAACTGGAGACGGTCCGAATCTGCGTCGGCTATCAAATCGACGGCAATCCGATCGCCGGCGTGCCGGTCGCCGCAGACCAATTCGCAGAGTGCAAACCGATCTACGAAGAGCTCCCGGGCTGGCGCATGTCCACCGTGGGCGCGACACGATTCGAGGATTTTCCGGAAAACGCCCGGGCCTATCTCGGCAGAATCGAAGAACTCGCCGGCGTCGAGATCGATATCGTGTCGACGGGACCGGATCGTGAGCAAACGATTATCAAGCAACATCCGTTCGAATAGTGTCTGCACGCGGCAGGTCATTGGTGTTTCGGGCCGGTGCCGGTGCGCTCGAGTCCGTGCGAAAACACGGCTTCGCAGCGGAGCGGATCGGCACGTTCGCCGGTGCGTCGGGCGGCGCGAAGTGGCTGGTACTGAGCCAACTCGATCGCGTCGTACTGGAGAAAATCGTGCCGCGACTCGAGGCCCCGGTGCACCTGCTCGGATCATCGATCGGCGCGTGGCGATTCGCCTGTTACGCGCAACGTGATCCGCTGGACGCGATTCGACGCTTCGAGGACGCGTATTTCGAGCAAAGCTACAGCGACAGGCCGGATCGCGCCGAGATTTCGGCGAAGAGCCGCGAGATTCTCGATCATGTCATCGGCCCCGGTGGCGTGCGCGATATCTTGACGCACCCTGTATTGCGCACACACGTCATGACGGTGAGGAGCCGTCATCTGATGGCCTCGGACATCCCTCTGGTGCTCAGTGCCGGCCTCCTTGCTACGGCAGCCTGTAATCTGCTCAGCCGGCGAACCCTGGGCCTGTTTTTCGAACGCGCATTGATTTCGGATACGCGGGACCGGCCGCCATTTCATGCGCCCAGGGGATTCCCGATGCAGCGCGTAGCCTTGAGCGCCGACAATCTCAAAGAGGCGATCATTGCGTCCGGTTCGATACCGATGGTGTTGCTCGGAGTGCGTGATATTCCGGGTGCCAAACGCGGTGTGTATCGTGATGGCGGGATCATTGACTACCATCTCGATCTGCCGCAAAGCGATGCCGGCCGCATGACGCTGTACCTGCACTTCTACGATCGCATCACTCCCGGCTGGTTCGACAAGAAAATTAGCTGGCGCAGGCCGGACCCGGCCAATATCGATGACACGATCCTGATCAGTCCGTCTGAGGAATTTGTCCGGCGTCTCCCGCACGGCAAAATTCCCGATCGCAGCGATTTCATCAACCTGTCGACCGATGAGCGTGTACGCGCATGGCGCGGCGCCGTGGCCGCTTGCGAAGAACTCGCCGACGAATTCAATGAAGTTCTCGAGAAAGACGCGCTGGCAGCGCGGCTGCAACCTTTTCGCTAACCGTTACGCGGCACGTAGCACCGGTTTGACGGAATATCCGGCCGAGCGCTTGCAATGCGAGGTCAACCGGTTTTGCAGCACGTCGACATCTTCATTCAGCAGGTAGTCGGCCTGGTCTTTCCAGCCACTGAGCATCGGCAAGGTGCTTTCGTTGACGACGAGGTGGCCCTCGGACTGTCCGGTAATCTGCCACCCCGGCACCGCGATGACCGATCGGACCCGAACGGCGTGGCCGAGCAGGTTCCCGAAATCACGCTCGAGCCTCGTCGTTTTCGCCTTGATGTCGACGATCGATAATTTCGTGCCGGATGGGATGAACAGCAAGTGATTTTCCCGCAGCCGAACCTTGCCCTTGCGTGCCCTGCGTCGCGCGATGACGTTGACGGCATAGATGCCGCTCTGACCGACAATCACGTGATCAATCACACCAGCCGACGTGGGTATGTCGTGGTAGACGCGTCCGTAGCCACTGATAAGGCATTGCAACTGGTGCCCGACCGCGACATTCGCATCACGAAGAAACTTGACGCGCCGCCACGAATAGGTCGTTCGGCCCAGACGATACAGGCCGAACGCGGCCGCGGCGCCCAGGGTGCCAATGACGATGTTCAGTTGCCATGTCGGGTAGCCCGCGAATAGCTGCTGCGCCTGCAATGTATGGGCGACGCCGAAAATCAGGGCGAATACCAGTCCTGCGCCGAGATAGGTCGCTTGGGTGTGAGACAGCTGATCGAGCTCATCGCGAAAGCGCTGCGCGGATTCCCGCATGATGCAATCGGAAAAATTCGGGCTGGAGAACAGCGACCGCGTGAGCAGTTGCCAGAACTTTGCGGCGAGGACGAAAACTGTCGTGCAGGCAAGCGCTACAGTTGCCGCACTGCTGATCGCCTCGATATTCACGTCGCTGAGAGTCCTCCGGATTGGTATTTCTCAGGGTATCCGGGGCACCGCCTCTCCTCTGTGATACAGGTCACACTGGCATCATGCGAGCTGTGGCCCAACTCGCAGTTTTCAGCAATGGTTCAGGCGTTGCGGTGTATATGTGAATGTCGTCACGGCAATCCCATGAGTCCGGCTGTTAGTTTCCGTGGCGATCGTTTTACAAAATACGAACTTACAGGGTAGGGCATGTCATGAACAGCAAGTGGATGAGCATCCCGGCGATGCTGGTTTTCGCGGGACTCGGCGGCTGCGCGTCGATGAGCAGCGATGAATGCGCGAACAGCGACTGGCGCGCCGTGGGCTATGAGGACGGCTCGAACGGCTATCCCACCGATCGCTTCGGCGGTCGACGCAAAGCATGTGCGAAACACGGCGTCACGGCTGATTTTCAGGCCTATCAGTCAGGACGCCAGGAAGGGCTCGTCGAGTTCTGTCAGCCGACTCGCGGCTTCAACCTCGGCACGAGCGGACGCAATTACAACGGCGTCTGCGATGTCGCGCTGGAAGAGGAATTTCTTGATGCCTATCGAGTAGGGCACGAGCTTTACAGCCTTCGAGCGAACGTCAACAACGCGAATTCTCAGATCCATTCGAGGGAACGAGAAATCAAGCGCACAAAAAGTCTCATGCGAACCAAGGAAGTTGAATTAATCAGCGATGGGACCGAGACGCAGCGGCGTTTAATCTTGCTTGCCGATCTGAAAGACCTGTCGGAGCGGAAAGGACAACTCGAATCGGAGATCGAAGGGCTGATCGCGGATCGGGCCCGCCACGAGTACGAGTTGCGTGCTTTCAAGGTGACGGTCGCAGAGTACGGCTACTAGGGAAAGTGGGGTGGG
>JADFSP010000029.1 GCA_022560695.1 Pseudomonadota bacterium | reverse complement strand
CGATCTTGACGAACACGTCCCGGGATCGTTGCCCAGCCCGTTGCACGGACTGCTTCGCAGCGCGTTGACTCACAGCCGCTGCCGCTGTGCCGACTGCCTCAGTTGCCGCTTTGAGCAAGGCCGCCTTCTGTTGGAGAGTGCGGAGCGCCTTGAACTCGTCGCGCTCTTGTATTCTGCCGAGGTCCTGCAAGCGCGCACGATCCTTGAGGACTTCGTCGATGAGCTTCACAGGCACCAGATAGTGTTCTTCGATATCGTCTGACTCTAGGATTTCTTTGCGCCAAATTCTGCGAAACTCTTCGTCCAGCCGCCCGCCATCTATTTGTGCCGAATCTGCATTGTAAAACTCGTCCCAAGCCGCTTTATCTGTGTCACTACTGGCGGGCAATCCTTTACGTTCATCACGCGGATCGATTGACCTAAAGTTCATCAGTTTGTTGTAAACACCACCAACAGACCGACCTATCATGGTTGCCACTTCGGCTACGGGCGACGTCGGAAGTTTTGAAATCGACTTTCCTAGCAAGGATTGGTAGAGCCAGAGACCGGCAGTCGATTCTTCTCTCGTCCAATCAGCGCCGGTTCTTGCGCAAAGGGCGCGCAATCGTTTCGCCTGCGTATGTGTAAGTGTGTAGTTTGTTTGGGATCGCATTCTGAAAATCAAATGCGATGCCAAAATAGGGTCGGTCGTCAACCACTCTGCGCGAACGGTCTGCCTCTTTCCGAGCAGCCTAGCCTGAAGCTTTATACCAGCCCTATATTCATTTCCAGAATCGGGCCTAATCCAATAAGGACGACCTCTGTCGTCAGCCCGAATTCTTGGCTCATCGGTGACCACCCCGACAGCGACTACACCAGAAATTGCCTTGATTTTTCCGGCGGCACGCCAAATGAATACCTCATCCCCTATTTTGACTTCGTCTACGAATTGTCGTTGACGGATTGACCACAGGATATCGTCAAGGTCTGTGAGATATTCAGTGATACGAAATTGATTTGGATTGCCTTGAAAGAGCCAGGATCTCATTGACGCGGCCTCCTTATTGCGCTTCAAGTTA
Source organism: Pseudomonadota bacterium (assembly GCA_022560695.1). GTDB lineage: Bacteria > Pseudomonadota > Gammaproteobacteria > Steroidobacterales > Woeseiaceae > UBA1847. The sequence goes on along the minus strand of JADFSP010000029.1, from coordinate 22,905 downwards.
ATCAGTCACTAAGTGATTATAAGCAAAACCAGCCGTTTGCAAGGCCAAACGCCACAAGGACGCTACCTGAGAGCGCCATCGACGCAATAAAAAAGGGCAGGCAATACATTGCCTACCCCTATTTTGCCCGTGGTCGAGCGGCTCCCCTGTTAAGCCAATTCTATCACCTCCTCCCGCTCAAAATAGCGAACCCAGCCATTCGGCGGCTCCCCTTCGCCAGACTTTGTCAGAACGGGGGGCCTCTTGGTCGCGGCCTCCACAAAGGCGTCAACGTCCTTGTCGTCATACCGCTTAATAGCGGTGAACCACTTGGCACGTGCGCTGCCTTTCTTGTAGGTGGGTGTTTCCAGAATCTTGATAATCATCGTGTACCTCCTGTTTGAGGCGATCGATCGATACCTTGATTCTGGATAGATCGCAAGTGATAGAATTACAGACTAAGATTCGTATTGGGATGATAGTGATGAAGCTAAGCCAAGTACTGATAGTCTCGATGTCGCTGCTCCTAACCTCAGGCTGTAGTGACTCCTCATACTCGAATTCGCAAGACTTATGCAATGACCGAGCCTGGAACGTGTGCGCGAATGTTGCGAGGACGCAATGCGGCCTCACTAGCACCTCAAGTGACAGCGCACTTGCAGCGTGCCGACCTTTTGCTGAGTGCGAAGATGCTGCCTTTGATGCATGCATGGCTGAGAATGACTAGCCTAAGGGTGAGTGACAAACATTGGCAAATGTCCCCGAACACATAGAAACGTTACGTGCGAACGCGAAAGAGGTTCGCCGCCTTGCGAACCTAGGGGCGGGCATAGCCGACGTACGGGTTGCTAGGTTGTACTATTTCGAACGGCTTGGACCGCTTACCGTCCGCCTTGGTAACGATCAGCGTGTTGATCCAGAAGCTCCAGCGCATCCCCCGCCCATACGCTAACAATTGCTCGTAGCCGTTTTAGGGAAATGGCAGTACTTTCACCGTACAAAATAGCTGTTTTGCGCAGAGTGGAGGACGCGATTATGGGAGAACTCATTGATTTGGCTAGGCACGGGAAACGCGCACGAACTAACGTATTGCGCAATCTCCCCCCTGGACGCCCGAAAAACGCTGAATTGCGTACACGGGAGTATCTGCTGCCCGACGAGGTGAAATCGATGGTGGCGCACGCTGGGACGCTTGGACGCCATCGGACAAGGGACCGCACGATCATACTTACGATGTATCGGCACGGATTGCGTGTAAGTGAACTTATCGATCTTAAATGGGAACAAGTCGATTTCAGACAAGCAGAGATGCATATCAGGCGGCTGAAAAACGGTACGCCGTCTGTGCAACCGATCAAAGGTGACGAACTTCGATTACTGAGAAAAGTGAGACGCGAATACGATTCGAAATTCGTTTTTGTATCGGAGCGCGGACTGCCGCTATCACGATCCGCTGTCGCAGCAATTATGAAACGGGCCGGAGAATACGCGGAGATTGAGCTTAAGGTTCATCCTCACATGCTTCGGCATGCTTGCGGGTACTATCTAGCAAACAAGAATATCGATACCCGGACGATACAGGCATATTTAGGGCACCGCTCGATCCAACATACTGTCCGGTACACTGAATTAGCACCTGGCCGGTTTAGCGATTTATGGGATTAAAGCTCAATGTCTGCTTTTCCCGAAAGCGGACGTTCAAATGATCAGAAATACGTGATTCCGAAGGGCCGCTTTCGGCCAACAGCCGACGTCCAAAAAGCTTTGAAATTCGCCGTAAGTACATTCTTTTGCGGACGAATTCGTTGCCGGCCTTATTGTCCTTCCAGTTCTAGGCGGTAGATCTCGAGAACGCCGTGTAACCTCTCTGCATAGGTCTCGAAATCTTGGCTCAGCATGAATAACATCGCGTTGTATTCTGCGTTCGCCAAATTACGGAATTCGTCCGACAAGAGGCGGTTCAAAGCATAGTCGACTCCGAATCTCTCGATTGCCTCAAGATTAATATTGTCCCGCAATTCTGCCGGAATGGCTGTGTGTACGAACGATACATAACCGGAATGGCGGCCTTGCATGCGATCAAACAAATTTGACATACCGTCGTAGTAACTTGAAATCGCCGCACGGACGTCGGGGTCCCGGATCAGGCGCAGATTGCCAGTCGATCGGAGGTCCTCGAATGTTGTGCTCGTAACCCATGGCTGCGCTGTCGCACTCATCATGCCGCCACGCGAAATATTGCGTAGAAACATAACGACGTCTTCTGGCACTCGCGCCTGTCCACGCACCACCGGACCTATCGCCTCGAGTGCCTCACGTTTCTCGCGGAGCCGCGGATTCCAGGTATTTCGGATGTAGTCGAGGTCCGCGTTGACATCGTTCTGGACGCGCTGGACGTAATCCATGGCCAGCAAGCGTTCTTGTCGGTCGGTCCAGTGATCATCGAGTCCCAATGCAATTAGAACGCCAAGCACGATGACCAGCGTCTCGGCGACGAGCCAGCGCAATTTAGCGGCGGAGATTAACTTAGTAGCCATTAGTCGCGCGCCCTATTTCCACAGCCTCTATTGAGAATGGTCGCTATTGAGTTGAATGTCCGCTTTGGGTCATTAGCGGCCCCTCAGGACTCTACCACCCCAATGGCCGCTTTTGGGTGTAAAGCGGTCGTCAAAAACACTAGAAATACTTGATTCTGACGGCAGCTTTCTGATCAAGTGCGGATTATCACAAATATCAAACGCGCAAGCCGTCGTATCAATTCGAACTATTCGCAGCCTCAATCATGCTTGCAACAGTAGTATCCATCGCAGCTCGCTGGACGGTCTCGTCAATCGATGTGTAGTGTTTCGCGGTCGTGGTGATACTGGCGTGGCCGAGTTGTGCCTGCACAGCAGCAATAGGGACATTTACATCCTGCGCCCAGCTGGCAAGCGTCCGGCGTAAGTCACGCGCTTGCAGATGATGCAGACCAGATGCTTCGCGAACTTCTTTCCAAGCTTTCTTAATTTCTTCGACGTGTCCCGATTTAGATGGGCTGGGAAATACCCATTTACTTTTTGCCTGCCGCTGTCGAGCCGCCAACATTTCGACCACTGCTGTAGGCAATGCTGCCTCCTGCTCCTCGCCGGACTTTGTGTCGGGCAAATTCCACAAGCCTGTTTCCAAATCTAAATCGACCCACCGCATAGCTCGAACTTCACCGACACGTCGGCCTGTGAATAGCAAGCACAGGAACAGGACGCGCATATCGGCGGAACATGCTTCTAGGCCCTTCATAAACTGGGGCATTTCGTGAGGCTTAACGCGAGCCTTTCGTGCACGCCCTTTCTCCGATACAAATGCGAAGTTGAAAGGATTGTCGCCCTTCCAACGCAGCTCTCGTCTAGCGTAGTTAAACATGGCCTGACCTTGCCGCTGGATTCGATTCGCGCGAATCGGTGCCCGCTTACGAATTTGCAGGATCATTCGTCGGGCCTTTTCAAAGGTAATCTCGGAGAGTTTCTTGTTTTCCCACTTCTTGTAAAAGCGTTTCCACAGACGTTCCAGCGTTGGCGAATATTTGCCCTCTATTTTGCGTTGGCGGTGCTCGCGATAATCAAGCCATAGCTCGCCAAGCGTCATCTCCTCGCGCGCCGATGTACGGCTCTCCTGCACATCAATGCCCTTCGCGTAGTCTGCAGCGATATCGTCCGCTATCTCACGGGCCTGCTCGACATTGATCTCTGGGAAGCGCCCAATGGTTATGCGCTTTTGACCTTTCTCTTTGACAGTCTTTTCCCAGAAAAACGTCTTCGTTGTCGGTGTGACCCGTATGCAGAAGTGTGGTGTCACGGTATCGCGTTTAACGTAGTAAAGCGGAGGCTTATCAAGGCTCCTATCAACTACATGAAGTGGCAAGGCGCTGATGGTGCGCTTGCCGAATTTCAGCTCAGTTTTCTTCGCCTCTTCGCGGCGGGCTATCTTTCCCCGCAATAGCAGCTTTTTACTACGCTTTGAACGCTTTTTGCTTGACATAGCACTTGTCTCCTAAATCCTATTGCACTTGCATTGCACTTGCTAGCAGCAATACTGGAATATGTCAGGAAATTGTACGTTATATTGCTATAGCAATAAAGCTGTTTATTTACAGTGGATTAGGTGTGATTTTTATCGATTTATAAGAATTTCAGCTCGTTACAAGGAGCGCAGGAAAGGGCTTACAAAACCCCTGCTCTACCAACTGAGCTATACCGGCATCGTGTTTCAAAGTGACGCGCCCATCGGCGGGGGCCGAATTATTCGCTTTTCAGCCCAGCCTGGCAAGAGCAGGTATCTCGGCTTCCCTAGCGCGATTTCGGGCACGTCGCCTGATCGCGTAGCAGGACTTTTTCCTCGCCGTACTTTTCGACGATCGCACCGGCGCCCTTGCCCGGCGGCAGCCCGATATCAACAAAGTAAACCATGCCTTCGCTCATTCGCGGCGTGATCTCCGCCGCGAGGTCCATGGATTTTGCCTGCAACTCGATCTTCTCGGCGCGCTCGACATCGCCGAACAGCCCCAGTGAAATCTTTAGGCCTTCATCATCCGTCTCAACGATGTACGCATCGCTCAGCCCGCCTTTTCGCAGCTGCCTTAACATCTTGTTGCCTGATTTCCGGTCACCAATATTTCGAATCTGCACCCAGTGGCCAACGAATATCTTTCCTCGCGACGAACGCAAACTTGTGCGCATTCCTTCCGCGGCATACTGCAACGACGCGGTATCTGCATCCGAGCTTTCCCTGAACGGACCAATTGTCACACACGACTGGCCAACAACGGCGGCCAGGTCCGATGGCTCACCGGACCCGAGTACGGCGCCGACGCTCGCAACCACATCGGCGTTTGGATTTGGCGCCACCGCGAGCGGCGGTCCTAATTCGGATTCATCCACAATGGCCACACCCGGCTGCCCGGCGTCCTCGACAAACATTCCCCATAAAAAATAGAGAATGTTCGCAAGCAGCAGGAGCAACAACAGGTTTTTCATCGAGTGCTTTCCAGCATGTGTGCGAGCCCGTGCAGAACGAGGTGCGGCCGATGCAGTACGCCATCGCCGAGCGCCGTAAGCATGCGTGAGGCATCTCCACCGGTCAAGACCACGGTTGGCTTGTAAGAATTTGATCGCAATGTCCTGTTTGCACGCTCGACGGCACCGGCCACGGCCGCCCACGCGCCGTGGCGAACGGCAGCAGCCGTGTTGTCGGCGAACATCTCCATGTCCGCCGCCGCGTCCGGAACGCGCCGGCCAATCGTTGGAATGTCGCTGGTCTCGGCAGTCAATGCTTTTGCCATTAGCCTCACGCCCGGCACTATCTGGCCGCCGAGATGACGGCCCTTGTGATCGAGCGCATCAATCGTTACTGCAGTGCCGACATCGACGATCAGGCACGACGTCTGCAGTTCCGACCAGGCCCCGATCATCGCAACCCAGCGATCGACTCCCATGCGGCGTGGCTGCCGGTAACTATTGGTTACGCCAAATGCCTGTCGATCCGTCCTGGCAAAATGCACGTCACAGCCACAGTGCGCACCGAGTACGCCAGTCAATCGCGTTGCGAACGTTGTGCCGGCGACATTGCTTGCGAACACTGTGTCGACGTCCCTCGGCAACTTCGACGCCAGTGCCGTGATGCCCTGATCGTGGATATTCTCGTGTGTGATATGCCCGGTCCGTGAAATGGCACCGCCATCGAGCACGCCCCACTTGATACGGGTATTGCCGATATCCATGAGCAGCGCCCTCATCCGGCCAGCTCCATCGCGTTCGTCACAATGATCGAGCCGGAAATAATGCGCCGGGTGCCTGTGGCCGTTCTGACTCGCAACGCTCCTTGCGCATCGACGCCGTCCGCGATCCCGCTGACTGCACCGCCCGGTCCGTCGACTGTAATTGCACGGCCGAGCAACCAGTCGTACTGGGCCCAATCGGTCGCAAATGCATCGAAGCCTTTGCTTGCATATGTCGACAGCACTGCAAACAACTCATCGACGATGGCAGCGGACAACTCTTCGCGCGACGGTGGGGTCGCCATGGCGGATTTAAGATCGATCGCACGATGCGCCCACGTCGAGGCAGTATTGCTGCTGACCACCTCGGGCACGTCGATATTCAATCCGATGCCAATGACAACCGTGACACCAGTGCTGCCGCCGGGTCGCGTCTCGGTCAACATGCCACCGAGTTTACCGTCGGACAGGACGATGTCGTTAGGCCATTTCAGCCCCACTCCGTCGATGCCGAATCGGCCGAGCGCATTGACGATGCCGACACCCGACGCGAGCGTTAGCGCGGACAGATTGTCCGGTATCCCTGTGAACGTATACGCAATCGACAAGCACAGGCTCCCGCGATGCGCCGATAGCCATTCGCGACCATGCCGTCCGCGGCCAGCCGTCTGGTGCCCGGTGATCGCGACGCGGTGCCGTCCGTGTAACGGCGGCGACTCTCGCAACAGGTACGAATTGGTTGAATCGATTTCGGAGAACACTTCGAGCCGATCGAGACTCGAAGCCGACGCGTCGCTCAGCGACTGCCGAATGACCGCGGCGTCAATCTTGCTCATCGTCGCTAACGATTCCCCTGCGGCGAAACAGCATCAGCTGCGTATTGCGGTGCTCGCTTCCATCCCTCATGCGCTGAATATTGGCGTGATGACAATAGATAATGAAGGCAGCCATCGCGGCACTAAAGATAAAGAGTGGTTGCTCAGCCGGCAATTGCGTGACCGCAAGCCACACCGGCAATGCGACAGCCGCCGTCATCGTCGCCAGACCCACATAGCCGGACAATACCAGAACCACCACCCACAGCAGCAGCAGCGGCGCGACCAGATTCAGACTCAGGATAATTAATGTGCCGGCAAGCGTGGCGGCTCCCTTGCCGCCGCGAAAATGATGGTACATCGGCCAGACGTGCCCCATCACCGCAGCAGTCGCACAGCACAAGGTCAGCCAGGTACGCGATATGGTCGGATCTGTAGCAATGAACGGCAGATTCAATTCAGGCACAACGCCGGCGCCAATGACGCCCTTGCCGATATCAATAATGACCACAGCGACGGCAAAGGCGATGCCCTGGGTACGGAGTGCGTTCGTGAACCCGGCATTGCCGCTGCCCATGGATCGAATATCGACGCCGCCCTTGAGTCGGCCGACAATCATCGAACCCATCAAGGAGCCAATGAAATAGCTGATCAAGAACTTGGTGCCGAGTTCCAGCATCCGGATTTACCGCTTTGCATGAGGAGTCGTTGGCATTGTAGCATTGGGCCGGAGATTTCCACGGTGCGAATATGACAACAGATTCTGTCTCACTGTTCGTCAATCCCGCGGCAGGACGAGGGCGGACCGGCCGTCGATTGCCGAGGATTCGTGAACTACTGGCCGAAGCGGGCGTTCAGTACACGCTGTTCACGAGTCGCGCTCTCGGTGATCTCGAGGCGCAGGTTCGGAAGCAAGTTGCTGCAGGTGCAACGAAAATCATTGTCACGGGCGGCGACGGCAGCATCCATGAGGCGGTGAATGGAATCATGAGCGCGAACAAAGACGCCGCGCTCGGAGTGATCCCGAGCGGCACCGGTAACGATTTCGCGAAGGCGTCATTGACTCCGCTCGACTGGGAGACGGCGACAAAACTGCTTGCCAATCGCATCGCCGCCAATGCGCCGCCCCGGACGATCGATATTGGCAGAGTGAATGACCGTTACTTCGCAAACGGCGCAGGCATCGGCTTCGATGCCAAGGTAACCGCGATTGCACAAGCGTATCGATGGCCGATCGGCGATTTCATCTATCTTGTTGCAATTGTTCGCGCGATGCTCGACGGCATAACTACACCGGATCTGACAATTACGGGTACTGACGAATTGTGGAACGGGCCCGTTACGCTTGCCAACATCAGTAACGGACCATGGGTCGGGGGCATGTTCTACATCGCGCCGATGGCCAATATCGATGACGATCAACTCGAGTTGATCATCGCCGCCCCCGTAACGCGCACCCGCTTACTCGGGCTCCTGCCAAAACTGATGCAGGGACAGCATCTCAATGAGCCGGAAATTCATCATGCCAGCGTGCGCAAATTACACATCAGCGCGAAGGCGCCAATACCGTCACAACTCGACGGCGAAGTTCAACCGCTGCAGTCGGAGTTCGATATCGAGATAATGCCGGGGGCGTTGAAGTTGTTGTGAGTGCGGGCTGTTGTCGGGCCTGGTCGCTCTCGCACATCCCTGTGCTCCGCGACATAAGGTCATCCTGACCAAAAAGACCCTCCTACCGTTTTTGTTGGCTCGATCGCAACTAAAGCCGCTCCTACGGTTTTTGTTAGCCGTTATCTCGCCCGAAGGCCCGATCGTCGTCAGAGCCGCGTGCCGCCGGTCTCGAGCCAATAAAAATCGCGATCAAGGCAATTGCCGCGCCAGACAATTCAATTGCCGTCATCGAACGTGAGAAAAACACGATGTCCCAGATGAAGCTCAAGATCGGCTGCAACAGCAATGCCAACCCGGCCTCGGTTGTCGTCACCTGTCGTAAACTGCTTGCGATAAATAACAGACCGATGCAATGCGACAGGATGCCGTAGCAGACGAGCCACATCGCATCTGCGTAGCTGGGTATGGCGAGCGACTGACCTTCAGCGAACGCCGACGCACCGAGGATCATCGCCGACACGATCGATATGACCGCAATTTCACGCACCGGCAGTGCATGTATCGAATTGGCGCGTGACGCGCGCAGGGACAGCAGGTAACCGGCATACGAAGCTGCCGTCAGCAAGCCGAAAATTACTCCGAGCCGATATTCCTCAGACAGGCTCTGCCAGTCGAGCCCAACGATCATGCTGAGGCCTACAAGCGCAAATAACACAGCGATCAGGTGAATCGGACGCGGCGCCTGTCGCAGCAGCACGAAGCCGGCCAGCATCATGATGAACACCTGAAAATTCGCGAGCAACGTAGCAAGGCCCGGGCCGACATACTGAATCGAGCGATGCCAGAACCACAGGTCAAGCGCGAAGAACACCGCAGCCAGGATCAGTATCGACCAGACCCTGCGCGACAGTTGCAGACGTCGCCCACTGACAGCAAGAAACAATGCCAGCGCCGCGCCGCCAATCGATACACGATAGAAACCACTCGTCGTCGGCGAAACCGACACGAGCTTCACCCACACGGGCGACAGGCTGATCATCGCCGCGCCGACGAAGAGCCGCAGTCGAGGATTGGCCAGAAATTTTTTCGTCATCGCACTTTCGCGCGGAGTATCAACCATGTAACCAGGCGGTGCGGCGCTCAAGAGTTTCAGCGTCGATATCGCCGATCAACTCCAGGTAACAGGTATCCTCCGGCGGCGCCGTCAGACAAACACTGGTCGTAATCAGCTCGTCGCCGCGAAATGCAACAAGCTCAAGTACATCGCCGTCGCGATACGCGCACAAACGCCGATCCGCGTTGACTGCGGTCAGCCGAACGCCGTCGAGAGCCACTGCCCGGTCTCCCGGCGCTATCCCGGCCAGTTCGGCAGGCCCGCCATTCGACACATTCTTGAATACGGAATGCCCGCCCTCCGCAGCCAATGTTGCGCCCAACCAGACGCTGCTGCATTTTTCCGGATCGCTGTTCTTGCCGCCCTTGTCGTCGCTGCCGCTGGAGGCACGCAGGTTAAGGCTGACGCCGAACCGTTGCAGCAAGGATTCCAGCGGGAGGTCTCCGGTTCCACGCACGGCCGCATCGAAAAAGTCTCCAAGCTCCAGGCCCGAGACTGAATCGCAGACCGTTTCGAACCCACGCTCGGGCATACCCTCACCTGTGTCGCCCCAGCGACGCCAGCACTCCTGCATGACGTCATCCAATGACACACGATCCTCTGTTTCGACCCGCAGCTTGAGATCGAGTGACAGCGCGATCATTGCACCCTTTGCGTAGTAACTGACAATCGCGTTCGACGCATTCGCATCCTGTTTGTAGAATTTCGTCCACGCATCGAAGCTCGACTCTTCAACGCTCTGACGCAGTCGGCCAAGCCCTCGCGATACGCGTGTCATCATCCGGCCCAGCATTTCCAGGTAGCTACTCTCGGAAATCAGGCCCGAACGCACGAGCGCCAGGTCATCGTAGTACGACGTAACGCCTTCGAACACCCACAACAGTCCCGTGTAAGTCTCAGCGGAAAGGTCATAAGGGGTAAATGCCGCCGGCTTCATGCGTTTGACATTCCAAAGATGAAAATACTCGTGGCTCGCAAGCCCGAGAAACTTGCGGTAGCCGCTACTGACATTGGTGTCGCCGCGAACCGGAAGATTGTCGCGCGCGCAAACGAGGCTCGATGACCACCGGTGTTCGAGCCCGGAGTAGCCGCCGCCGGGTGCGTGCAACAGAAACAGGTAACGATCGAGGCCGTCGGGCGCACCCAGCAAGGACATATGTTGCTTGCAAAACATTTGCAGATCATGGCAAATTCTCGCCATGTCCGTGCGCGTATGACCGCGAATCGCAATCGCGTGCGGCATACCGTTGACCTCGAATTCGCCAATGGACAACCTGGCGATTTCAACGGGGTGGTCAACGAGCTCCGCATAGTCTGCCACCTCATAAACGCCGAATCCGTATTCCTCAGCGTCCTTGCGTCGCATCGAAGTTGCGACTCGCCAGTCGTTTCCGAACGGCGCATCGGGTGCAACAATGCGCAACTCGCACTGCGTTTGCTCCTGGCCGACGACGGCCGGAAATACGCAGGCGCCGTTGAAGTAGGCGTGTGTCGTATCCAGATGCGCGCCACGCACGCTCTGGTCGTAAGCGTAGATCTCGGCAACCAGCGTCAACGGTCTGCTGACGACCTCTGCCTGCCAACGACTCTTGTCGAGTTTTGTCAGCACGACCCCACACTCATCGGATTCGGCACGTATCGCAACGACGTGTCGCGCGTAGTCGCGAATCATGTAGCTGCCCGGAATCCAGGCCGGTATCGCGAATACCTGTCCTTCGGCATCCGGTCGCTCGACCGTCACGCTGATCTCGTAAAGATGCGCCGCCGGGTCTTTCGGCTTGATGCTATAGCGGTGCGGCGTACTCATGTCGGCCGACGCTACTTGCGCCGCGGCTCCGTCAGCTTCAACGTCAGGCATTTCGCAGATCCGCCCGCTTTGAGAAACTCGGTCAACTCCACCTCGTGTACCTTGAATCCGGCGAGCATGAGTCTTGCTTTCAACGGCTCGGAGGCCTTGTGCAGGAAAACCTGGTCGCCGACGTTGACCGTGTTGCACGCGAAATTTCCCGCATCCGCGGTATCAACGACGATCCGCTTGTGTGGCGGAATACGGCTTTCGATCGCCATGCGCGACTCATAGTCAAACGCCGGCGGGTGATACATCAAGAAACCGTCGGTCAGCGGACAGAAACACGTATCGATGTGGTAGAAGCGTTCATCGGTCAATCGAATGGACACGACATCGATGTCGAAGAAATCGCGAATCGCATCATGCGCTTCAATCTCGGTACGAAATCCGTAGCCGGTCCACAACCACGGGCCGCGACGATCGTGCAGGCAGTCACCAGCGCCTTCGAAGCCGATCTTTTCGTCGAGACCCGATAGCTCGAAACCGTTGTCACGAAACCACGACTTGAAGTACGCCTCTTCAGCCCGACGTTCTTTCGGCATGAAGTGACTTGCGACAGCCTTGTTGCCGTATACGGCGCCCGCGTTCGCCGTGAATACCATGTCCGGCAAGTCCGGCTGTGGATCGATTGTGACAACCTCGGCGTGTTCGCTGATGACGTCGCGCAGTCTCTGCCACTGCTCAGTGGCCAGCTCGAGGCTCATGGACCCCGCATTTCCGGCCATCCACGGGTTAATGACATAGTCCACGGTGAAGTAGTCGGGTGGACACATCAGAATCCTGTCTTTGGTACTACTCATCGATATCCCTGCACGAAACATTTCCAAGTACGACAAATTTCGGCGTCAGTCATCCGCGCGCGGCAAGTGAACTTCGGCCAGCATGCATCGTACGCTACCGCCCGCCGAATTTTCGATGTCGTCGATTACTGTCGTGATGATGCTGCCATTGTCGCGCAACTTACGCTGCTGCTTCTTGTCCAGGGAATCGTACGCCCGCTGCGACATTGCAAGCAGGCGATCACCGTTCTTGTTGCGCAGCTCGAGCATATTGCCGGCGAACGCATCCAGCTGATCGTAGTTGAGTGATACGACGTCGTGGCCGGTCTCCTGCAGCCGTCGCAACACGGCCGCACGCTGATCATCTCTTGCAATCGCACGGTCGCAAATGACGGCAAGCTTCTCACCGACGTTCATCAGGACATTGGTATGGTAGATCGGCACACCGTCTCTATCGACGGCATCGAACGCGACGACATCGTATTCAAGTCGCTGTGCGAAATCTCCGAGCACATCGAGTTGCGTCCGCGAAGACAGGCACGCATACGCGATGCGATTGACACGATCGAGCACCATGCTGCCGGTGCCTTCGAGAAAGTGTCCAGCTTGTTCATGGTGAGACAAATCGACGACCTCGGAAACCTGAAATCCATACGTGGTGTCAAGGCTTTCAACGATATCCATGCGCCTTTCAGTACGGCGGTTATCGGCTTCCATCGGATAAAGTACGACGCGGCCATCGGCGTGAAAGCTCACCCAGTTGTTCGGAAAAATAGAGTCCGGCGTGCGCGGCTCCGAAGTGTCTTCGACGACGATTGCTTCAATGCCGTTGGTGCCCAGATCGGACACCAGGTCGTCGAACTGCACCAGCGCAGACTCCTGTTGCTCGTCTGGCGACGCATCGGTTTTACCCTGGAAGCGATTGGATGCCGCCGTCTGCGGATTGCTTTCGAAGCGCGCCGGTCGAATCATCAGCACGCTTGACGCAAGTTGTGATTCGCGTGTCGCCGTCATAGAGTTAATCTACCACGAACACGGCCACTAGGAATCGCGGGGTGTTTGCAGACTCATGCCATTCATCGTATTGACAGCCATTGTCCAGATTGGCCTGATTATTCATGTTGTGCGAACCGGGCGCCCGCCGTTCTGGGTCTTTGTCATCCTGTTCGTTCCCGGAATCGGCTCGGTCGCGTATTGCATCGTCGAGCTGTTGCCCGAGTTATCGAACAACCTGATGGCACGCCGCGCGATGCGCGGCGTGAAGAAAACCTTCAATCCCGGAGGCGAATTGCGGCGACGGCAACTGGAGCATCGGCTGTCGGGCAGCGTTGATGCAGCCAGGCACCTGGCTTCCGAACTGATGGATAGCGGCCGCTACGCCGAAGCTGTCGACCACTATCGATCCGCGTTGACGGGTCTTTACGAACACGACCCGGACCTGATGCTTGGACTCTCGAAGGCACAGTTCGGCAACGGCGATGCCGAAGCATGCAAACGGACGCTGAAGCTTCTCAACGAAAAAAATCCGGAACACCGTTCGGCCGATGGCCACCTGTTGTATGCCAGGGCGCTCGAGCAGGGCGGGGATTTGGCGGCTGCCGAGGAAGAATACGCCGCCGTCTCAGTTTACTATTCCGGTGCGGAGGCGCGGGTTCGATATGCGCAATTGCTCGAAAAACGTCAGAAAACCGACGCGGCGCGGGCCGAATATGCCGACATTCTCACGTCCGCCGAACTCGCCCCCCGGCACTTCAGGAAAGCACAGAAAAAATGGCTCGCCGAATCGAAAGCCGCCCTCGCGAGACTTCGTTAGCTCAGGCACCCGAGCTGGAACGGGATGACACTTGCTCGTACCAACGCCCCAGATCCACGGCATCGTCCGGCAAGCCGATCTTGATCGTTGCCGCGAAATCGATAACGACCATGGCAGAGATATCGGCAATCGAATAGACGTTAGCTGCGACGAATTCCCGTCCTTCGAGGCGCCGATTCAACATCTCGTGGAACAGCCCGACGCGTTTGCGCCCGCGCTCCGCAAGTTCCGGTATCTGGTCGAATTCGTGGGGTCCCGGCAGGGCATGGTTCTTCAGCCACTTAACAGAATTGCGGTACGCGTCCGCCGTTGCGAAAAATCCCTGCTGATCGATCTTCGCATTCCACATCGATATCGTCGCGCGTTCCACGGGCGTACGGCCCATGAGCACCGGCTGCGGTTTAAATTCCTCGAGGTACTGGCAGATGGCGAATACCTCGCAAATCCGGGTACCGTCGTCGAGCTCCAGCACGGGCACGACACAGTCCGGGTTAATTTCGCGAAAGTCCGCACCGAGCTGCTCGCCACTCGCCAGATCGACGGCGATTTTCTCGAGTGCGATGTTTTTTTCCGCCGCGAAAATACGCACGCGACGCGGGCTTGACGCGGCGGCGCAATCGTATAATTTCATCTCAGACCTCCAGTGCTTTTGCGGCCTTGTGCACGGTCTTTGCGTCCTGGCCAAAGAGCATCGCGTGTGCCTCCTCACTGGTCTTCTCGTCGCGCTGCCAATCCGCGCCTAGATTCGTACCGCGCTGCACGGCGGGCCTTGCCTTCAGCGCGTCATACCAACGCCTGAGGTTCGGGCAGTGATCCATATCGTTGCCGAGGCGCTCGTGCGAGCGGACCCACGGAAAAGCGGCAATGTCGGCAATCGAATAATCGCCTGCCAGAAATTCGCGGTTGCGCAGGCGAACGTCCATGACGGCCAGCAAACGGTCGTATTCCTTCGCGTACCGCTCATGCGCGTACGGCTCGGGAGATTTCGTGTAACTGACGAAGTGGCTTAACTGGCCCGCCATCGGCCCGAGCCCTCCGGCCTGCCAGAACAGCCATTGTAAAACTTCGAAGCGCGCGGCCTGATCGGTCGGCAGTAACCGTCCGGACTTTTCGGCGAGATAGATCAGGATAGCGCCGCCTTCGAAGACCGAAATGCCCGTGTCCTGGTCGACGATCGCCGGCATGCGATTATTGGGGCTGATCCTCAGGAAGTCGGGATTAAACTGATCGCCACGGCCTATGTCGACCGGAACCGTGTTGTACTCCAGCCCGCACTCCTCGAGCATGATTGAAATTTTTTGCCCGTTCGGCGTCGGCCAGTAGTAAAAATCGATCATTGCATGCTCCTGATGCTTGAGGACAAGGCTGCGAATTATCAGGCTTTGAGTATAAGATATTTGGACGGTATCAACTTCGCTGGTCCAAAAATACGGAATGGTCATGACACAGCTGCGGCACGACAAACAAATTCTGAATGCGCCCGATGGCCACGAGATTCATATGCACATGTGGTGTCCCGACAGTCCGGCCTCACGTGTCATTCAGATTCTCCATGGGCTGGGCGAGCACGCGGCGCGTTACGAGCGATTTGCGCGCGCAGCGACGTCCCGAGGCTACGCGGTGTGCGTTCACGATCATCGCGGTCATGGCCCGCACACCGGGGAACTCGGGCACTTCGCAGATGACGGTGGCTGGCATCTGCTTGTCGCCGACGCCTTGCTTGTTCACGATTTTTCCCGTGAACGATTTGCCGACGCACCGCACGTACTCCTCGGACACAGTATAGGTTCCTACATTGCGCAGAGCTTTGCCATGCTGTATGGCGACCGCTTGTCGGCGCTGATTCTGTCCGCATCGACCTGGCCATCGCGCTTGCAGCTGATTCCGGCGCTTGCGATCGCGCACATCGAAGCCTGGCGCCGCGGCATTCGGGGCAAGAGCGCGTTGCTCCACAAGCTCGGTTTCGGCAATTTCAACAAGCGTTTTGCACCTGCGCGCACAGAGATGGACTGGCTGTCGCGGGACGCAGCCGAGGTTGACAAGTACATAGCCGATCCACTGTGCGGAGGGCCGTATAGCTGCGGATTGTGGCTCGATTTGCTGGGTGGGCTCTTCGACATTTCTTCCGATGACGCGCTTACCCGAGTTCCCGCCACCTTGCCGTTGTTGATTACCGGCGGTGAGCGCGATCCGGTCGGCGGCGAACGCGGTATGACGCGCCTGATGATGCACTATGCGCAAACCGGTCATCAGCGTATCTCCGTCAAGGTCTTTCCCGACGGCCGGCACGAAATGCTCAACGATTCAAACCGCGACGAGGTCACCGCGACCTGGCTGGACTGGATCGCTGCCAATACTCGCAGCGCTTAACTCCCGCGGAGTTCCGGCGGCCACCGCATGCGATTGCATTTTTTGCCGCACCGGCCGACACTGACGATCCATTTGCCAGTTCACGGATAATCCCCATGTCAGCATCATTCGATTTTTCGGCCAGGCGCGTCTTCGTATTTGGCGGTACGAGCGGAATCAATCTCGGCATCGCCCGCTGTTTTGCCAGCGCCGGTGCCAATGTCTCAGTCGCGAGCCGTTCGCAGGAAAAAGTTGACGCGGCCGTCGCCGAACTCCGTAACCTCGGATCGAAATCGTTTGGCTACGCCCTCGATGTGCGCGACGTGGATGCTGTCAGGGATGCGCTTGCGCAGCACGCGAAAGATGCCGGCGACATCGACATCCTGATCTCTGGCGCAGCGGGCAATTTCCCGGCGTTCGCCAACGATATGTCCGCGAACGGTTTCAAGGCCGTTGTCGATATCGACTTGCTGGGCTCGTTCCACGTACTGCAGTCGGCATATGAGCATCTGAAAAAACCGGGCGCCTCGATCATCAACATATCGGCGCCGCAGGCATTTGTTGCGATGCCTATGCAGAGCCATGTGTGCGCGGCCAAAGCTGGCGTCGATATGCTGACGCGCACGCTCGCGCTCGAGTGGGGCCCTGCCGGGGTTCGCATCAACAGCATTGCGCCGGGCCCGATTGAAGGAACAGAGGGCATGCGACGTCTCGCGCCGAATAAGAAAATCGCCGAGCAATGTGCTCGCAGCGTACCACTGCAGCGTCTTGGGACCACCGAAGAAATTGGGCAGGCCGCCATGTTCCTGTCGTCCGACGCTGCGCAGTATGTCAGCGGAGTCGTTTTGCCGGTTGACGGAGGTTGGTCTGTTGCCGGTGCCGGCGCCGCTGCACTTGCGATGGCGCAACCTCACAAGTAGCCGCGAAGAGTGCCTACTCTCTTTTCACCCTGTCTTTTGATTGTGGGTGGCTGGACAACCACCCCCGAATGCCGTCGCCATCCCCGGACGTAGTGTCGTCGAGTCTCAGTAGCAGTTCCTGCAACACGTCCGTACGGATGCCGCTGGACTCGAGGTAGTCAAACGCGAACTCGTCCGCCTCCTGCTCAAAGTCCCGAGAGTATTTCGCCTGCATGAGCACTGTTGGCAGGGTTGCCGACAGCGCCGTTACATTGGTCAGGTCACCGGTAAGACCGGCAATAATCAAGGCGCTTGCGGAATCCTGCAACAGGATCCTGAGACCATGCCTGCCAATGAGATGGCCGACCTCGTGCGCAAGGACAGCGCTGATTTCATCATCCGACTCGGCAATGGTGACCATGTCGTCGGTGATGACCACAATTCCCCCCGGAATCGCGAACGCGTTTGCGCCGACATGAGAGGCGCGGAATTCGAGTCGGTAGGCCTGATACCGTTCGTCGCCATCCTGGATATCGGCGAACAGTTTCGCGACCCGCATTTTGCTTTCTTCCGGCAGCTCGCTGCGATCGAACAGTATGTCGTCCAGCAAGCCCAGGCCGTCGTCACCCATCGAATTGATTGTGTCGGCCGGAATGGCGAATGCGACGTATCGCGCCCCGACCGGGACGCCGAACGTCAATAATAGCCACGTACCGGCAACGGCTACGAACAAAGCGATGAGGGCCCAGTGCCACTTGCCTTCCAGGCGACGCACGAGGCTTCCTTCACCGAGAGCACTCGATAAATGATTGCCGAAATCGTCATTTTGAAAATGCAGCGATGCGCGCTCGCCGAATTCAATGACCCAGACGCCGCGTCCGACCGGAGAGATCAGGCGTACGTCCGATATGAGAATGGATCGTGCATCCTCACCTACCTGAAACTGGAGGCTATGCCCCACCAGCGACAGCACGACGGTCGTCGATCCCGCCGTGAGGCCGTCGTAGTAACCGGCCTCGGTACGCATCAGAAAGCAACGTCGATTTCGACGTCAAACACGTCGCCCACTTCCTCGCCGAGTGCCGATCCTTCCTCATTGAGCGCGGCGATATGGTCCTTCCAATCGGCGCCAAGACATACGGCCAGATGGTCTGCACGATATTTCGCCAGCCGGATTTGCGCCCATGGAACCAGGAGCCCAAGTGACAAGATGATAGCAAGAACATTCGTCAGGTACAGGCCCACCATTTCGGTGACGGAAAGTGTCGACAGGAAGCTGGAATCGCCGAGTTCTGTCGTATTCCAGACATAATTGCGCTGCCGAACCTGAACGTATATGCCGATTGCGGCGTAGAAAGCGAGCAGCACGATCGTTGACGCCGCTGAGTACAGAGAATTTACATTTGTACTCGTCGAATTTCCAATCAGGCCACCGGACAGGCCCAATATCAGCATCAGCGCCAGAACGCCCAGAATCGCAAGCCCGATCGACTTCCAGATGATCGAGTAGAACTCGCCCTGGCGTCCGTTGAAGACGAACTGTGTTTGACCGAATCCGGCATTGTTGGCCACAAACTTGTTGCGCATGTATATCGCCGTGGGTGCGCCGAACCCCAGTGTTACGACGGTTATCAAGGCGCCGCCGTAGAAAGCCTTGAACGAATCCGCGTAGTTCGGCTGAAAGTTGAAACGCAGCCCATGATAAGACGTGTTTCGAAGTTGAAAAATACGTGACCTGACGACGAGCCACGGTATCGAGAGCATAATCACGGCAATTACGATGAATGGCGCGACAGGCGACATGTATCCTGACGCCCAGTAGATGCCAACCATCCCAATGGCTATGAGACGGCCAATTAGTATCGCCCTGGGCTTGGCGTGATAATCGAAATGCCCGTCCTCAAGCGATGTGTTCGTGTAAAAGTATCGTAACTTCCGGATCTTGGCCCAAGGCGAGTAGATGCCGAGCGTTACGAGGGTCAACGCAATGTTGACGATCCAGATCCTGAAGTACTCGCTTGCATTTCCGCTAAATCTAATTGGCGTGGCTTGCGTCGTGGCTGCGTGTTCTGTCTCCATTTTCCGATCCCGTTCATAATTATCCTGCAAAGACGGTACGGACCAAAAAAGCGGTCCGACAGCTGGTAGTTATGCGCCCTGATCGTTTTCATCCAGAACCGGATCATTTTCGTCATCCAGATAAGCACGAGACAGACGTTTCGTACGATTCCAGTCGTTCATATGCTCGTTTGTCAGCACCTAGCCAGTCAGTAGCGTGCAAGGTGAGTGGCAGTGCTGCCGCTAGCAGGAAAAGAACGATACCTCCAACACTTTTTGCCATTGCCTGCATTCCTGATCTACGTGGTTACGGGTAGATTATTCGCATAAAAAAAGCCCGCATTCAACTTGAACGCGGGCTTTGGCTATCAAAAGCCTGGCGGTGTCCTACTCTCACATGGGGAGACCCCACACTACCATCGGCGCTGAGCGTTTTCACTTCCGAGTTCGGAATGGAATCGGGTGGTTCCCACTCGCTATTGCCGCCAGGCAATTCGGTTGAGGGGAAAACTGGGGTCGAACCGCAGTTTTCGACACTGCGATCAATACCACCATTTTTCTCAACGAAAACTGCGGTTCGACCCCAGTTTTCCCTCGAATAAATAACAATTTGGAAAAGTTTTGATGTCTCGAGATTATCTTCGTGTCGCATTACATGTCGCTACATACAACGCCAAAGTGCTTTGGTGTTATATGGCCAAGCCTCACGAGCAATTAGTACTGGTTAGCTTCATTCATTACTGAACTTCCACACCCAGCCTATCAACCTCGTAGTCTTCGAGGGCTCTTCAGGGACCTCAAGGGTCCAGGGAAACCTAATCTTGAAGGGGGCTTCCCGCTTAGATGCTTTCAGCGGTTATCCCGTCCGTATGTAGCTACCCGGCAATGCCACTGGCGTGACAACCGGAACACCAGAGATACGTCCACTCCGGTCCTCTCGTACTAGGAGCAGCTCTTCTCAAGTTTCCAACGCCCACGGCAGATAGGGACCGAACTGTCTCACGACGTTCTAAACCCAGCTCGCGTACCACTTTAAATGGCGAACAGCCATACCCTTGGGACCTGCTACAGCCCCAGGATGTGATGAGCCGACATCGAGGTGCCAAACTCCTCCGTCGATGTGGACTCTTGGGAGGAATCAGCCTGTTATCCCCGGCGTACCTTTTATCCGTTGAGCGATGGCCCTTCCATACAGAACCACCGGATCACTAAGACCGGCTTTCGCCCCTGCTCGACGTGTCTGTCTCGCAGTCAAGCACTCTTATGCCTTTGCACGCAACGTACGATGTCCGACCGTACTGAGAGTACCATTGCGCTCCTCCGTTACTCTTTAGGAGGAGACCGCCCCAGTCAAACTACCCACCATACACGGTCCCCGATCCAGATAATGGACCTAGGTTAGAACTCCAAACATACCAGGGTGGTATTTCAAGGGTGGCTCCACGCAAACTAGCGTTCACGCTTCAAAGCCTCCCACCTATCCTACACAAGCATGTTCAAAATTCAGTGTAAAGCTATAGTAAAGGTGCACGGGGTCTTTCCGTCTTGCCGCGGGTACGCTGCATCTTCACAGCGATTTCAATTTCACTGAGTCTCTGGTGGAGACAGTGTGGCCATCGTTACGCCATTCGTGCAGGTCGGAACTTACCCGACAAGGAATTTCGCTCGATAGGTCTTATCTGTTTCCAGAAAAGTCGGACTTTATCTTAAGCTACCTCTGTTCATTTGCTTGCTGATGATACGAATTTCTTCGATACCTTCTGCCTTCAAGTGAACTCCCTCTTCCATCATCAGAAGTATGCGGCGGAACTTTCTAAAATCCACATACTTCTTTGTTTTCAAAGGGTGCTTCATGAAAAATGGAACGATGTGTTCAAGAAGATGTTTCTTGCTTCGTACTCTGTAAGCCATTCGGTCACCGTGGTTGACGCGAACGACACCACATCCGAAATGAGCCTTCAAAGCATGAAGGATCTGCACATCGCGTTCGTGTTGCACGACAGTGAATTCCGGTAATACCTGAAAACCGGCTGTCATTTCCTTGTGAGGATTAATCCCTACAAAAAAACAACCTTCTCCATCCACGAAACCTGTAATCCATTGAGCATCAAGCTTCATTGATAACTTCCAAACGTAAAGTCTCTGAGGATACTTAGTGCATCTAAGTCTTTCCTGCTGATTGTCCCCATGTCTTTCAGATTTTCACTGCTGATCTTGCAATCAACGAGTACTGAAAAGTTTTCGAGGATTTTCCAGCATATGGTTCGGTTTTACTAAGGCTAGCGATAGTTAACCTTAGGACCGTTCAAGTGTGTTAACAACAATTATTACGTTGTTGCGAACCAAGAAATGAACTTCCTGACTCCTCCGCATCGCTACGGAGTTCGGACTATATCATCGCAATTCAAACCAGCGACTTTCGGTTATGTCTGAATTACGCTTGGCGTGTAGTCTCTGAGGATTCCGATCTCAATGATCGGCCTTTCCTGCTGATTGTCCGCACCGCATGGATTGTCACTGCCTAAACATCGCGGCTAAAGCCGCTCCTACAAGAGGATTATATTAAGCGAGTACCAGCGGATACACCGGAGTTTCCAGCATATAGCCAAGTTTATTTGCGTAACTACAACAATCTATAGTTACGGCCGCCGTTTACCGGGGCTTCGATCAAGAGCTTCGTCCGAAGACTAACCCCATCAATTAACCTTCCGGCACCGGGCAGGCGTCACACCCTATACGTCCACTTTCGTGTTTGCAGAGTGCTGTGTTTTTAGTAAACAGTCGCAGCCACCTGGTCACTGCAACCCCCACCAGCTTAGAGAGCAAGTCTCATCACCAGCAGGGGCGTACCTTCTCCCGAAGTTACGGTACCAATTTGCCTAGTTCCTTCACCAGAGTTTTCTCAAGCGCCTTAGGATTCTCTCCTCACCCACCTGTGTCGGTTTTCGGTACGGTTCTGTGTTACCTGAAGCTTAGAAGATTTTCCTGGAAGCATGGCATTGACCACTTTCCGGTACAAAGACCGGTCGTCTCGTATCTCGACATTAAGAACCCGGATTTGCCTAAGCTCTCTGCCTACATACTTTCCCCGGGACAACCATCGCCCGGTAGATCTAGCCTTCTCCGTCCCTCCATCGCAGTAACACCAAGTACTGGAATATTAACCAGTTTCCCATCGACTACACCTTTCGGTCTCGCCTTAGGGGCCGACTCACCCTGCGCCGATTAACGTTGCGCAGGAAACCTTGGGTTTTCGGCGTGCAGGTTTTTCACCCGCATTATCGTTACTCATGTCAGCATTCGCACTTCTGATACCTCCAGCATGCCTCGCAGCACACCTTCACAGGCTTACAGAACGCTCCTCTACCATGCAACGCTTCCTTTAGGGTCCTCGGAAAAGTGGGGTCAGACCCCATTTTCTGAATACATCTCACATTTATAGTGCAGAAAGTGGGGTCTGACCCCACTTTTCTACCCTAAAGTGAAGCGTTGCATCCGCAGCTTCGGTGTATAGCTTGAGCCCCGTTAAATCTTCCGCGCGGGCCGACTAAACCAGTGAGCTATTACGCTTTCTTTAAAGGATGGCTGCTTCTAAGCCAACCTCCTGGATGTCTATGCCTTCCCACTTCGTTTCCCACTTAGCTATAACTTTGGGACCTTAGCTGGCGGTCTGGGTTGTTTCCCTTTCCACGACGGACGTTAGCACCCGCCGTGTGTCTCCCGTGATTGAACTTCTCGGTATTCGGAGTTTGCATCGGTTTGGTAAGCCGGGATGGCCCCCTAGCCGAAACAGTGCTCTACCCCCGAGAGTTAGACACGAGGCGCTACCTAAATAGCTTTCGAGGAGAACCAGCTATCTCCAGGCTTGATTAGCCTTTCACTCCTATCCA
>JADFSP010000056.1 GCA_022560695.1 Pseudomonadota bacterium | reverse complement strand
CACAACAACCGCGACGAAGTGTAACTTTGTACACTGGTCAAGACCTGCTCGAACAAATGCCGAACCAGTCCCTTTTCTTTGATGCGCAGGTGCTACCGCCATAGGGGCGAGCCCCATCACTTTGAGATTAGGATGATCCGAAAGAAAGACCGGTGAAAACATGATGTGACCAATTACCTCTCCGTTTTCTTCAGCAACGAGCGAAACAACCGGTTGTGCCTGTTGTCGTAGAGCGTCAACAAGATCAGCCTCGAACCGCGTTTCGAAGGCTGACATATTGACTGCATGCACGGTATCTCGATCACAGTCCTTTTCGGCTCGGATTAGCATTCGACCTCACGATTTTTCGAACCAGCGCTAGATATTAATGAATGACCGGAATGATTGTCAGCGGCCCCTCACTATCCTATCAGCTCAACGGCTGCTATCGGGTTGCGAAGCGGTCATTCGATCTCGATATTGTTTGACGGTGTCTGTCTGATCAAGGTCCGATGATCACAGCTAAGTCATGCGCAATACGACCTTGCCAAGCGCACGTCTTTCGGTAATGGCAGCGAACGCTCTTTTGTAATCATCGAACGCATACGATTCGGTGATGCGCGGCTGTAGCTTGCCTGCCGTAACCAGCGCCGCCAGCGCTTTCGCATTCTCCAGTTGTCCTTTGGGATTCTTCGCCGCCCACGTTCCCCACCAGACGCCGATGATGCTGGCTTCCTTGAGCAATGCAATGTTGGCCGGGAACTTTGGAATGTCACCGCTGGCAAAGCCGATGACGAGGTAGCGGCCGTGCCACGCGGTTGCTCGCAATGCCTGATCGGCCATCTCGCCGCCGACCGGGTCGTAGATGACATCGGCGCCTTTGCCATCCGTGAGCTGCTTGACCGTATCCTTGAGTGACACCTCCGAGTAGTTGACGGTGTCGTCGGCGCCTGCGGCAGTCGCGAATTCGAGTTTCTCGGCGCTGCTCGCCGCTGCGATCACTCGCGCGCCTAAGGCTTTGGCGATCTCGACCGCAGTGATACCGACGCCGCCAGCGGCACCCAAAACAAGAACGGTCTCTCCGGGCTGCACGTTCGCGCTTTGTTTCAGCGCGTGGTAGCTGGTGCCATAGGTGATCGCATACCCGGCGCCCTGCTCGAAGTCGAGTTTACCGGGCAGCGGCATGACGAGATTCTCGTCGACAGCACACTTTTCCGCGAACGCGCCGCCCGATGGCGTGAAAATGACCTTGTCGCCGACGGCATGCCGCGAAACCTTGTCGCCAATGGCGGCGATGACCCCCGCCGCCTCGTTACCCGGAATAAAAGGCGGCGGTGTCTTGACCTGGTACTGGCCGGCGATCATGAGAATGTCCGGAAAATTGATTCCGGCAGCGGCCACATCGACGACGATCTCGCCGGCGCCCGCCTCAGGGTCGTCACGCTCCTCAATGACCAGCTCGTCCGGCGAACCGAATGCATTGCAGACCAGCGCGCGCATCATGCGAGCTCGAACAGTGACGCCGCGCCCTGGCCGCCACCAATGCACATTGTGCAGACGACATACTTCGCACCGCGGCGTTTGCCCTCGACCAAGGCATGTCCAACCAGTCTCGCGCCCGACATGCCATAGGGATGTCCGATCGAGATCGCCCCGCCGTCGACATTGAGGATGTCGTTCGGGATACCGAGTCTGTCGCGGCAGTACAGAACCTGCACGGCAAACGCTTCGTTCAGCTCCCAAAGGTCGATGTCGTCCATCTTGAGCCCGGTCCGTTCGAGCAGTTTCGGCACGGCGAACACCGGGCCGATACCCATCTCGTCGGGCTCACAGCCCGCAACCGCGGTGCCGCGATATATGCCCATCGGCTCGAGACCGCGCTTTTTCGCGACGCTCGCTTCCATGATCACGGCGGCAGACGCACCGTCCGATAACTGGCTGGCATTGCCGGCCGTGATAAATCCGTTCTCGCGCACCGGCTTCAGTCCGGCCAGACCCTCTATGGTCGTGGACGGCCGGTTGCCTTCGTCCTTTTCGAGCACGACATCGGTGAACGAGATTTTTCCGGTCTCCTTGTTCATGATGCCCATCGACGAGGGCAGCGGCACGATTTCGTCGTCGAATCGGCCCGCCTGCTGCGCAGCCGCCGTGCGTTGCTGACTTTGCACGGCGTATTCGTCCTGTGCTTCGCGACTGATGTCGTAACGCCCTGCGACGACCTCGGCCGTGTCGATCATCGGCATGTAGACGTGCTCGTGCATTTCAAGCAGGCGCGAATCTTTCGCTCGAAAGGTATTGGCGTGCTCGTTTTGCACGAGGCTGATGGATTCGAGCCCACCGGCGACCATGATGTCGACGTTGTCGACGATCACGGTCTTTGCGGCGATCGCGATGGCCATCATGCCGGATGAGCACTGGCGATCGACAGTCATGCCGGCCGTTGTTACAGGCAGGCCGGCCGCAAGCGCAATCTGCCGTGCGATGTTGGCGCCCTGGGTGCCCTGCGGCATCGCGCAGCCCATGATGACATCATCGACCTCGGCGGGCGCAAGACCTGCGCGCTCAACGGCATGCTTTACCGCATGGCCGCCGAGTGTTGGCGCTTCGGTGTTGTTGAACGAGCCGCGATACGCCTTGCCGATTGGCGTGCGGGCGGTGGATACGATGACTGCTTCACGCATTTTGAATATCCCTGGTTCTGAATTGCTTACTTGGACAAGTCGATGCCGAGGCTCGTGGCGGCCTTCAACGCATACCTGGTCGTCTGCTCGAAGCCCGCCATGAGTTCTTTCATGTTGTCTTCATTGTCGATTGCTTCCCAGGCCGACGCAACACCGTCCGCGCTAAGATCGTCGGGCAGCAGGTTGACTCCATCGGTTTCGAATCCTTTGAAGACGGCGAAACTGCCGCCGCCGGCGCCCAGCACCTTGCGGCTTGGCGCATCGCGGCTCGCGAGAAACACGACGCCGGGGCTCACGGACTCGGGCGATAACAAGTCGAAGGCTTCTCCGGCGATCAGGCCTTCCGTCATTGCCGTACCGGCAGCCGGGGCGAGGCAGTTTACGCGTATATCGTACTTGCTGCCTTCGAGGTGCAGGGTATTCATCAGGCCGACCAGCGCCATTTTTGCGGCACCATAGTTTGCCTGACCGAAATTACCGTACAGGCCCGTGCTCGAGGTCGTGAAAACGACGCGGCCGTATTTTTGCTCACGCATGATTTCCCAAACGGCCTTGGTGCAATGCACGCTGCCCATCAGGTGTACATCGATGACCAGACGAAAATCCTCAAGCGACATCTTGAGGAAGGTCTTGTCGCGCAGGATTCCGGCGTTGTTGATGAGTATGTCGACGCGACCCCATAAGTCCATCATGCGCTTGATCATGTCCTCAACCTGCGCGTTGTCCGCAACGTTCGCGCCATGGGCGATTGCCTCGCCGCCCGCAGCTTTGATTTCGACCACGACTGCTTCGGCATTCGCCACTTTGCCACTGTCGTCGGCGAGGTCGTTTACGACAACCTTGGCGCCGCGCTCGGCTAGCGCCAGCGCATGTGCTCGGCCGAGTCCCTGCCCCGCGCCCGTGACAATGGCAACCTGGCCATCGAAATCGATACTCATGGTGTTTCCTCTGTTTCGTTATAGAGACTGCTTACTGGACGATGTACATCGACAAGATTTCGGCGACCAGCGCCGGCGTCTCCTCGCCGTCGATTTCGACGCTGACGTCCGTCTTGATCAGCCACTGCCCGGGCTTCTTTTCCGTGACCTCAAGAATTTTCTGCCGCGACCGAATGCGTTTTCCGACGCTCACGGGAGCAAGGAATCGAACCTTGTCCGAGCCGTAGTTGATGCCCATGACGAGACCTTCAGGGACGATCGCGGTCTGGGCGTTGAGGTATGACAGCAACGACAGCGACAAAAATCCGTGCGCGATTGTTCCGCCAAACGGCGTTTGCTTCGCTTTTTCGAGGTCGACGTGAATGAACTGGTGATCATTCGTTGCGTTGGCGAACTGGTTGACGCGTTCCTGTGTGATTTCCAGCCATGGTGACGGCTCGAGTTCCTTGCCCACTATGCTCGGCAGTTCCGCAGCTTTTATCGATTCCGCCATGACTTTTTCCTGTTTCAGATTCGCTGACTTCGTCTAAGACGGCACTTCCATGTATTGCCCGAGCTCATCTCTCGCAACGACCATGCGATGTACCTCGTCAGGACCATCCGCGAAACGCAGTGTGCGAGCTGCCATGTACATGCCCGCGAGCGGAAAATCCTGTGACAACCCGGCGGCGCCGTGTATTTGTATCGCGTCATCAATGATGTCGATCGCGATTGCCGGCACCACCGCCTTGATCTTGGAAATCCACGTGCGTGCCTCCCGCACGCCGGACGTATCAATGACGTGCGCGGTCTGCAGCGTCAGCAATCGCGCCATGTCGATGTTCATGCGTGCATGGGCGATGCGGTCGTAATTGCCGCCAAGCTTCGCAATCGGTTTGCCGAAAGCGGTTCGCGACAGCGATCGCCGGCACATCAGTTCCAGCGCGCGCTCCGCCATGCCGATCGCCCGCATGCAATGATGAATTCGTCCGGGTCCGAGCCGGCCTTGCGCGACCTCGAAGCCGCGCCCCGGGCCCAGGATCATATTTTCCTCGGGCACACGCACGTCCTTGAAACGCAGATGCATGTGGCCATGCGGAGCGTCGTCCATCGAAAAAACGTTCATGGCGCGCACGACCTCGACGCCGGGCGTGTCCATCGGTATCAGAATTTGCGAGTGCTGCTGGTGGCGCGCGCTGTCCGGTCCGGTCTTGACCATGCAGATGAGAATCTTGCAGCGTGCGTCGCCAGCACCCGAGATGTAGGTCTTCTCGCCGTTGATGACCCACTCGCCTTTGTCGAGAACTGCTGACGTGGCGATATTTGTTGCGTCTGACGAGGCAACGCCGGGTTCGGACATCGCGTAGGCCGATCGAATTTCCCCATTCAGCAAAGGTTCGAGCCACTGTTTCTTTTGCTCGGGCGTGCCGTAACGCTCGAGGACTTCCATGTTGCCGGTATCGGGGGCGCTGCAGTTGAACGCCTCGGCGGCAAGATGCGCCCGGCCGGTTTCCTCCGCGATGTAGGCATACTCGACGGTGCTCAGTCCGTAGCCGCGCTCGCTGTCGGTCAACCAGAAATTCCACAGTCCCTGTTTGCACGCTGCCGCCTTGAGTTCATCGAGTATTTCGTTCTGTCGGTCAGTCAGCGTCCAGCGATCGCCCTTGTCGATTTCCGCAAGAAATTCCTCGTCTACTGGCACCACTCTTTCGGTGATGAAGGTCTTGACGGCGTCGAGGATCGGTTGCAGACGGTCGGTTACTCCGAGATTCATGGTCAGGTTCCTGTTGCTGTCAGCGGGGTCTTGTTATTTCGTCAGGCAGCCCGGCCCAGGCCAACCGGCGCAGGCACCGGGATGCGAGTGCGTTTGGCTTTGTAATATACCGAAACCTGCTTGCGTCACGGTAATTATTTGCTTGCCAAATTTGTAATTTTCGGCCGCCTC
>JADFSP010000028.1 GCA_022560695.1 Pseudomonadota bacterium | reverse complement strand
CTGCTGTGTATTCTATTAAGTATCGATCGAGCAGCTCACCTACAGTGGTGGTTTCAGCCTCATTGCGTGAGACGAATAGCCCCTGGTCCATCTCGAACTCAATGGACCGCACCCATCGGACGGCAGCTGCTCGAGTAGGGAATGATTTTGATTGTGGTGGGTAGCCTTTTCGCCGGACCTGAGCCTGCCATCCGCCCGATCCGCGTTTCCTAAAAGATGCCATCGCTCTATCCTCACGAGAGAACGAGTGTGACAAAAGTGTGACAAGTACTCTTTAGGTAACCCTGACAAGGTATGGTGGGGTTCTTAAGTACCTGACAAATCAGGAAAAAACTGGTCGGGGTGAGAAGATTCGAACTTCCGGCCCCTGCCTCCCGAAGGCAGTGCTCTACCAGGCTGAGCTACACCCCGAAACCGCGCGCAAGCATATAGTATCGCCGATCCGAGCGCTACGGATCGCCCGCGTGGCGGCGCGATAGAAAAGGGCCACCGTGAACGGTGGCCCTCATGGTCATTACGACCTGCCGCCAGTGCTGAGCTGCTAGTCGGACGCCACCCTGGCGAGAACATCGCCGCGTATCATCGCGTAACCCGGACCGTTGAAGTTCCAGACCGCGAGTTCACTCAACAGCCGCTGTGCTTCGTCGCCGTTACCCGCACTGTCGTTGGCGAGTGCAAGGAAGTACTTGGTCGACATGTTGTTCAGGTGATCGCCGGCAGAAAGATGCTCGACCGCAGCGGCATAGTCTTCCTGATGGTAGGCCGACATTCCCAGGATCTCGTGCATGCGCTCGAGTTTGTTTGGGTTGGTATTGGCGGCCACATGCTTTTCGAACGCGGCCGCACTGGCCGCAGCGCCTTCGGCGTCGCCCATGCGTGCCGCGAGCATGCCCTCCAGATATGAAATATTCGCTTCCTGGGCGCTGCGAAACTGATCCGTCCCGACATCGTCCGCTTGCTGCCGGATCAGCGCGGCAACATCCGTGATGCCCGCCTTGCCGGCCTCTGCGATGCCGTATTGGGTGGCTATCTGGACGACGTTCGTCAGCGCATTGATCTGCAGGTCGTCCGCACCTTCCATGCCCGACGCATCAGCGCCTGCCGCGATTTCGCGAAGCTCGGAGATGGCGGCATCCGGATTGCCCTCATGCAAGCTGACATAGGCGCGAAAAACGAGGAAGAACGGTCCGTTATTCGTGCCGCGCGCATCCTCGAGCTCAGCGGAACGCGTGTAGTCAGCGCGCGCTGCGTCGTAGTTGCCGAGGAACGAGTTGACGTGGCCACGCTGCTGCAGGGGCGAACCCTGCTCCGGCGCGAGTTCGGCGGCCTTCGTGTAATTGCCGTAGGCTGCCTGCAAATTTCCTTGTGCGCGGTGAACGTCACCCAGCGTATCGTGGGGAAGTGGCTCATAGGGCGCGAGTCCAACCGCCTGCAAGATGTGCGCCTCGGCCTGATCATAGTCCTTGGGATCGCCAAACAGATAACTGTTACCGAGTTGAACGTGCGCGGCGACAAGGCTGTGTTCCATTTCAATGGCTTTGCGATACGCTGCGCGCGCCTCCGCGGCATTGTTCAGGTTGCCATGTGAATTGCCGAGGAAAAGCCAGGCCCTCGCAGAATCGGGGTGCAGGGCAGTCAGTTCCTGTTGTGCCGCTACCTGGCCCGCCGGATCCCCCGCAAACCCTTTTTGGAAAGACTCGATCAAAAGCTGCTCACCTCGAGTGGCACCAGCAGCGTTTTCGCCGGCCCTCGTAAGGTTGTTCGCAAAGCCTTCGGTTGAGGCTGACGTCCATGCCGTCATCATGTGGGCCATCGCGAATGCCGGATCCGTGGCGCCGGCGCTTGCGAAATGTTTGTTGGCTGCGTTGAAGCGGCCAACCTCCAGGTCCGCCCAACCGGCCATGTACTGTTCTCGCGCTTCGTCCGACGTTGTCGATGCGGGCAGCTCCATGCCAGTGCGTTCATATTCGGCATAGTCCCCTTCCTGGCCAGTGTCTTCAGCCTGCTGTCCGCAGCCCGCAAGAACGAGAAAACTCGCGGCCATCGCGAACAATATTTTGTGATTCATGTTCCCCTCCGAACGAACAAGTAAGAGCCTGCCGCTTCCTGTTGTCGTTGTACTGCCGGCCGGCTGGAGCAATCGCGTAGCATGCACCAAAAACGCTGACAATGCTCGTCTGACTTCAAGCCCGTCTGTGCACGGCGAAGCCCGCAATCTCGATAAGAGATTGTTTATACTCGGAATCCTGAATGGCATCAAGATCCTGAATCGCCATGTCGGCCGCCTGCCGTGCCTTCATCTCTGTGTAATCCAATGCCCCGGTCGCCTCGATAACCTGCTGGATTTCGGCGAGGTGCTCGAGCCCACCCTCGAGGATTGCGTTGCGGATAACATTGCGCTGCTTGTCGCTGCCTTTTGCCATCGCATAGATAAGGGGCAACGTCGCCTTGCCTTCGGCGAGGTCGTCGCCGAGGTTCTTGCCGAGTTCTTCGGCTGAGGCATCAAAATCGAGGGCATCATCGACGAGCTGAAATGCCGTGCCCAGATTTCGCCCGTAGCGAATCATGGCGGCCTCAACGGCCGCATCCCGGCCCGTCAGCACGGCGGCGATTTGTGCGCCGGCTTCGAACAGGCGCGCCGTCTTGCGATAGATCACCTGCCGGTAATTCTCTTCGGTGGTGTCCGGGTCATGCACGCTCATGAGCTGCATGACCTCGCCGGCGGCAATCGTGTTGGTCGCATCGGCGAGTATCTGCATGACACGCATGCTGTCGATGTCCACCATCATCTGGAAGGCACGCGAATACAGGAAGTCGCCGACCAGTACGCTCGCCTGGTTGCCGAACACGGCATTTGCCGAGTCCTGGCCGCGGCGTCTCGACGACGAATCGACGACGTCATCGTGCAACAGTGTGGCCGTGTGGATGAATTCGATGATCGCGGCAGCCCGGATGTGCTGATCACCGTCATAGCCCAGCGCTCGCGCGGCCAACAGGACGATGAGCGGGCGCAGGCGTTTGCCGCCGCTGCGGATGATGTACTCGGACACCTGCGAGACCAGCGCTACATCACTCTCGAGGCTCGTGGAGATCAGCCGGTCGACGGCCTGCATTTCGCCGTGAGCCAGGGCGCTGATGTCTTTAAAAGTCGGAGTTTCGGGTAATTTCTTGGCTGGCTGCATATGCGAGCGATAATGCCTGAAAAGGCCCGTATTGGCGACCCGAACGGCGCGGATTGAGCCCCATGGCTCAATTGCAAACCCTTGAAAAGCAGCGGGATTTTGCGGCCGCTGGACGTTGACCCGGAGCAGGGGAATCTATAGAATTCTCGCTCTTTTCTGGCTCCAGCCGTTTGCGAGATCGCAGCCCGATCCGGCGAGCACACAGAAAAGCACTTAATTCTCAGTAAGTTGCGCGGTGATCGTGGCCCACGCAACGGAGTCAATACAATGTATGCGGTTTTTCGCAGCGGCGGCAAACAGTACCGCGCGGCCAAGGGCGACGTCCTGCGGCTCGAGAAAATCGAGGCCGAAGAGGGCGCCACGATCAGGTTTGACGAAGTTCTCCTGGTTGGAGAGGGCAGCGACATCAAGGTTGGCAGCCCGCTGCTGACCGGAAGCTCGGTCAGCGGCAAGGTATTGCGGCAGGGCAAGACCAAAAAGGTGAATGTCGTCAAGTTCAAGCGACGGCAGAACTACCTGCGCCAGGGCACGCACCGACAGTTCTTCACCGAGGTCGAGATCACTGGCATCAGCAGCGCCGGGAGCGGGAAAGCGCCGACGAAAGATGCCGTCGCCGAAAAACCGGCAGCGAAGAAAAAGGTGGCCGCGAAAAAGCCTGCGGCCCGGAAAAAAGTGGCAAAAAAGGTTGCGCCCAAGGGGACCGGCACGAAGAAGACCAAAACGAAGAAGAAAGCCGCCAGGAAGAAGGCAGCAAAGAAAGGTTAGCAGCGGGTTGCTTGAGGCTCGCGGTGATTTTTACGAGGCCGGGTGCAATAATGCCGGGCCGATAATGTGACAGGAACTTAAAAAGTGGCACACAAGAAAGCAGGCGGCAGCACCAAGAACGGCCGCGATTCAGAATCCAAGCGCCTGGGCGTCAAGATCTTCGGCGGCCAGCAGGTATTGGCGGGCAGTATCATCGTGCGCCAACGTGGCACTCGCTTCCACGCAGGCCTTAACGTTGGCATCGGACGCGATCACACGCTGTTTGCGAAACGCGATGGCCAGGTCAGGTTCGACAAGAAAGGACCAAAACACCGCCAGTTTGTGAGCGTCGTAGCGAACTAGGGTTCGCGGCCGCAGGAGGGCCGTCAGGCCCGAATGGGTACGCGCCCAGCGCGCGCGTCCCTGCATTACGCAACAGTTCGTCATTGTGAGGAGCCGACAGGCGACGCGGCAATCGCAAAGACAACATTTCTATTCGATCCGCACATCATGAAGTTCGTTGACGAAGCAACAATCCGCGTCCAGGCTGGCAACGGCGGCCACGGGGCCTTGAGTTTTCGGCGTGAGAAATACGTCGAGAGAGGTGGCCCCGACGGCGGCGATGGCGGTCACGGTGGCAGCGTTTACCTTGTTGCCGATCCGGCAATGAACACGCTGGCCGATTTTCGTGTCGTGCGCAGATTTCGAGCGGAGAGTGGCCGCGGTGGAGCCGGCCGCAACAAGACCGGACGCTCGGGCCAGGACCTCGACGTCCACATTCCCTGCGGCACCGTCGTGCATGACGTCGACACGGGTGAATTGATCGCCGACCTGACGCAGACGGGCCAGCGGCAGAAAGTCGCCGAAGGCGGTCGCGCCGGACTTGGAAATACGCGATTCAAGAGCAGTATCAATCGCGCACCTCGCAAGATAACTCGCGGCACGCCGGGCGAAGGGCGGCACCTGAGCCTCGAACTCAAGCTTATCGCCGATGTCGGATTGTTGGGCATGCCCAACGCGGGTAAGTCGACATTGATCAGCGCCATGTCCGAGGCGAAGCCGCGTATCGCCGACTATCCATTTACGACCCTGCATCCGAACCTTGGAGTGGTGCGCGTCGGCCGCCTGCAGAGCTTCGTCATGGCCGATATTCCGGGCCTGATCGAGGGTGCTGCCGATGGGGCCGGGCTCGGCATCCGCTTTCTCAAGCATCTGCAACGGACCCGCATCCTGCTGCACCTCGTGGATATTGCCCCGATCGGCGAGTCGGCCAATCCTGCTAAATCCGTTCGAGCCATCGAGCGGGAGCTCGCCAAATTCTCGGTCGACCTCGCCGCACGGCCGCGATGGCTGGTCATCAACAAGCTGGATCTGCTCGATTCAGAGGCTTTTGACAAGGCAAAACGACAACTTATCGACGAACTCGGCTGGGAGGGCATGCACTTCGAGGTCAGCGCGGCCACCGGGCAGGGCACCGCAGCACTGGCGCAGGCCGTGATGGCCGAACTCCTGGCACAAAATGAGAATGAATGAATGCTTTCGTTATTGGACGATTGTCCGCTACCAGCACTTGGTGCCGCCCGCCGAGTTTCCTTTGAGGCCCGTGTGTGTCAGGGTCAGATTGGCGCAGGCGGTGTCTTTTGCAGCCTGCCTGAGCATCGGTGTTGCGGTCACCGTGTACGTCGTTGCGGTGGTGTTAGACAAGGAAAGATTGTAGACGCGATCCATATCACCGTCGGCGCAGTACGAGCCATCGTCGGTGATCATGAACGTGGCGGCGGGAAAGCCCATTTCCGTGAACGTGCTTGCGTAGCGTTTATTGTCCATGAAGAACTGCTGCTGCTGACTGGCAACCTGCAGCAGCATGGATGTGCCGGCACCCCGCTTGGCGCGAACAATGAACTGCGTGTACGACGGATAGGCATACGCGGCGATGATGGACAGAATCACCACGACCACCATCATCTCGATCAGCGTTACACCCATCTGACGGGCTCTGCCCGCTGCCTGCGTCGGCGTGATATGACTTTTCATCAATTTCTCTCTTTGCAAAGTTAGCATTAAGTCCGGGTCGCCACCTACTGGTCCAATTCTTCATCGATGTACCAGAAGGTCCTCCAGCGCGTCGTGACATCGATGGTGTCGATCGTCAGGTCGGGCCGCAGGATCTTATCGGGTGGCACCGACACAACCTCGGACGGGATGCCCGGCGCGTTCAATACCATGTAACGGTCCGCCGTCGTCTCCGCCTCGCCGGTCGTATTCGTACTGCTGTCGTCGGCGGTGTTGTAGTTGATAACGGATGTTGCGTCCTGTAATGCCACAGTGTAGAGACGCCCGCTGCCCTCGCTCGGGGCGCAGGCCGAGGCCGCTACGCCGTCGTTCGGCAAATACGACGTGAAGAACACCTGGCCGTCGATCGTTAACGCAGTGGCCAGAATCTTCTCGCCGAGATTCTCCATTTGCAGCTGCCAGCCATTGGTCAGATCGACATTGCAATTGTTACCGACCTGCAGACAGTTGTCGGTTACATCGCCAAGGTCCGCGGGAGTCAAGGCAATATCGGCGCCTGTGCCCGGGATCACTTGACGGTCCTTTATCATATAAAAGTAGTTAACGGTAACGCCGCCCTTGTCGAGCGGGTCTGTCCGGTCACCAGAGCCGATCAGGACGGCGTCGAACGGGCCGTACGCGTCCTGGGTCGGAACCAGATCGGGGCGATGGAAGAAGCGCCTGTCTTCTATTTTTGCAGGCGCGCCCCCGGCATGGCGGCCCAGGGTCGCCAACAGCGTCAATTTCCAGTCGGCAGGGCCGGCTCCGGTAAGATCAGCTCGCCAGATATTGCCGCCCGTGTCGCCGACGTAAATGCGGTCGGTGTAGGTGTCACCGTCCGTATCGGCGATAGTGAGCGTCGATGGAATGCTGTCGACCAGTGCGGCGTGCTCGAACACGGTTGAAGAAGAACCACCGCCTGGGCCTCGGGCTTTCCAGATCAGCGCGCCGGTTTTGGCATCGACGACGAAAATAGCATTGCCTTCCGAGTCGTCCGTGCCCATCGACGAGCGATCGTCTTTATTCATGTCGTAACCGCCGCCGAAGATCAAGACCGGCCGTGGACCGCTGGCCGATCTTATCTTGCCGATTCGTGGCGTGGAGAAGGTATAGCCGAGTTCGGCGAAGTCACCGGACTTGTCGATCGTCCATAGCAGCTGCGGACTCTCCGGGTTGGTCACGTCCATCGCGTAATAAGCCTTGCCGCCGCGGCGCATGCCGAAATACAGGATGACTCTTTCACCGGCATCAATTGTGCCGTTGAAGTTGCTGTCGTCAAAATAGGCTGCCGGAGCGCCGTCCATCGAATAGGGATGAGCAACGCCGGGGGCGTTTCTGCGCAATGCTTTCTGGTTCGGCATCGCGGCCCTCGGCATGAATGCCCAGACTTCGGTACCGCTTTGGCCGCCACCGGAATCCGTGTTGCGGATCATGTGCAGCATGCCGTCGTTCGTGCCAACGGCCAGATAAATTGCCGGATTGGCCTCCGAGTGCCCGCCGAATGCGCCATAGTTCAATGCCAGCGGCCGCGAATGCAGCGGATCGCCCATGATCCAGTCGCGTGCCTCGATCAGGATTCCGTCGAAGTCCTCGTCGTCGATATCGAGGCCGCGAGCGTGCGCCATCAGCTGCGCGGTTTCATCGATATCAATGCCACCGAAGTCGGGTTGCAGCTCGGTGACCGTGGCCAAATCGATATTCAGGCCTGCCAGCGCGTTCGGCGCAGCATCATAGTAGATCATGCGATTACCCGGGGCGTTGTAAGTACCCGGGTTGCCGAAGATAAACCCGGGTATCCTCTGCCCGGCGCCGCCGCGAGAAACGGTCCGGCCGTCGGCGCCCAGGATTTCATTGTTGTCGGGGTCGGGAGGCGGCAATGCGGCTGCAACGGTCCAGTGCGTCAGCGCGCCGAATTTGATGCGCCCGTCAGGCGCTACTGCCGGATTGCCTTTGGCATCCACCAGGAATGCCGGCAAGCTCGGATCGTCGGGTATAACGAGCCTCAGTTTCTTGACGTTGCCCGGCCAGGATGGCCTGCCTTCGGGATCGACCTTGAACAACGCGAGATATACGTTGTCGGTGACCTGTGCCCGGTTGAACACGTTCACGGGCACCGAAGCGGCGACGAAGGTTGTACTGACCGCCAGTATCTGCCGGAAAATTTCGTTGAAGGTTTCAACCAGTATCTCCGGGTCCTCGCTTAGCGGCAACGGCAGGCCGGTGCCGCCGGCCTGCGCATAACCGACCGTTGTAGAGTTGATTTTGGACGGATCGACGACGAAGTAGGAGATGACGTTCTGCACACCCTCGCGATCAGGCACAACGCCGTAGTTACCATTCGCAAGATCGGCATCGTTCAGGTACCTGATGACGTCCCTGAATCGTTTGTTTTTGGCGGGCAGAGCGAGGCCTCCGAACGCAATCTCAGCCCGTATGGCGGCATTCGAGTCGTCATCCTGGTTCGAGACCTGAAACATCGGATTGACCGTATAGACCTTGGCACACTCACTGGCGCTGGCCAGCGGGCTCGCGTAGACCGGGTCTTCGGCTGTCGGTATCTCGATGGTTGGATCCCAGGACGCGCCCGGGTTGTCGACGTCCAGATTATTGATATCATCAGTGCCGTAGTCGATCCAGCCATTATGGGCGTTGTACAGGCTCTGTCCGGTCATGTAGCGGAAGAACTCGAAGAACAATTCCCTGCCCTGGTAAGAATGGCTCACACCGCCCTGCGGTATGGGCATCGCGTCGAGTATGGCGTGAAAGCGGGCCTTGGCCCCGTTGCTGTCCGCCCCGTCGAAAAGTTGAAAGCCCATCGCGATGTAACCGCCGTTTGTACAGCCAGCCGCACCATACCCTGTAGTGCCGCAGCCGCTGTCATCGTGATTCAGCATGAGTCCGACCTTGACCCCATCGAGCGGCGCGAATACTTTTCTCAATGTCGCGCGCAGGACGTCGAAGAACACGTAGGGGCCGACCGGCGGGAGCCAGCCTTCGGCGATCAGGAAATCACATGCCGTGCCCTGGCAGGCGGTTGAAGCCAGGTTCGGCCGGTAGTCGAGCGAAAACATGACCATCGGCTCGCTATTGGGCGGCAGGCCGAGGCCGTTGTTGAAATAGACGTCCGTGTCGTCGGCGTGCGTATTGCCCGATAAGAATACGAGCGCCGCCAGGGCGGTCGCCAGAAAGTATCTAGTTCGCATTGGACTTTTCCGTGTGATGTGTCGTTTCAATTCCATGACTGTTATCCGTTGGGCGAGGCAGATTCCTGCCGATTGTTACTGCGCAGGCACCAGAACGAGGATGCCCTCGACGATCGTCTGCCTGCCGAGTCCTTCGTTGACGCGGTCATACGTCGAGGTCACTTGAAAGGAGGCGCCGACGAATTTGTCAATGCTGGATTCGACGCCGCGAGGCGCCGGGCGCAGGGCCGGGAACATTCTCTCGACCCTGGCGCTGATAACGCCGCTGTTGGTGTACTGCGCCATAATGGGGTTCGTCATCGTCAGATCGTAGCGGTCACAGTTGTTTTCGGTTGACGTGCAGATTGTGTAACCGGGTTCGCCGATTACCGGCGTTGTATTCGGGTCCGATACGATTGCGTCGGCCAGCGCTTGTGCGCCCTGGGTCGCTATGGTTCTCGATTCCTCGTTCTGCGCCATGTGCAGCCCGATATTGCTCGAGCGCATGGAGGCGATCGTCAGCAGTGTGATGGCGATCAGGAACACCAGCGAGGTCACGAGGATGACGCCGGATTGCCGGCGCAATGTCGAAGATGATTGGATAGGCATGTCAGAACCCCAGTAGCGCCAGTGCGCGGATGTTTGGAATGTTGACGGTTATTGACGAAACGCGCCGGTGAAAGTTGTCGGCCGGCGTATAGGCCGGAGAATTGCTCAGTGTGTATGTCTTGACATCGTCGTAGCCGAAATCGGCATTGACCGAGCGTGCCAGTATGTAGATTCGCGCAGTCACGACGGTCTGCATCTCGGTCTGTGTCGGGCTGCTCAGATAGACATCGGGCATGGAGTCGCCATCGACGTCCACTCCATATTCGATCTGAAGGTTTTCGATGCCCTGAGCAAGGCACTCCGTTACCATGCTCGGGCCTGCGCCCGCCAGGACTTTGCGGCAGAGGGACGGAATCCCGTCACCGGGGGTGTTGGAATAATTGCGCACGAAATAAATTCGCGGCCGGTATTGCCAGTCCTTGAACGGCGCCGGCACGGTGATCGGCGGCGTTGCCGAGGGCGGCTCCCTGAAGAGCAACCCGACAGTGCCGTTGCTGCGCAGGTAAATGTTACCTGCCGTGGGCACGGCCGTGCTGCCGCCGGCCACGCGCTTGATCGACACAACGTCGGTTCCGGGCTGCAATTCCGCGGCTGCAATACAGGAGTGCCTGTTAGTCACCTGGGCGCCATCATCGACCGCCAGCAAAGACTGATGCTCGTCAACGCCCGCCGCCTGTGTTTGATAGATCCAGTTGGGGACACCCGCGGGGCCGCAGTCGGTGCCGACGACCAGCGTTGTGTCCGCGGTTATCGATGAAGGCGCGACCAGATCGGCGTAATGGCCTGCCATGCTGATGTCCAAAGCCAGCTCGCGCAAGGCATTGCGGGTATCGTCCTGCATCCGCAGCATATTTTCGTCTGCCTTGAAGGTCCTCGTGCTGTTCGTGAAGACCGTGATAATGGCGGCGCCCACGACCAGGGACAGCGACATCGCAATCAGCAGCTCCACGAGCGTCATGCCGTGCTGCTTGGTTCGTTTCAGTGAAGTAGGCATAATCAATTCGGTATCCTGCCGATCAGATGTTCGGATCGATGAATGTGAGTATTTGAATGACGCGCCGGAACTCGTTGGCGTCGCCGTACTGCCCGGAGTCGGCTCCACAGGCATTTATCCCGGGGTCCGTGATCGCCACCGTGCCGCGCCAAACGACAGACACCGTGTAAACGCCGGCTGAGCCGTCCAGCGGCCCGGCAATGCAGGCCCGAGGCGAGACGAGGCCACCGACGCCGCCAGCCGGACCGGCCTCCATGCCACCGTCCAGCAAGGTTTCCCATTGGGCGAGATCTCGAGTTGCCATTTCGACGCTAGAGCAGGGTTGATTGAAGTTGTCGCAACCTCCAGCCACGCTGGTCTGCATTGTGCTCTGGCCGATCTGTGCGCTCGTAACATAGGTCGCGAGCGCGGGACCGTTGGCGCGCATATCCTCGAGCAGGCCGGAAGCGGCCTGCGTTGCCGTCGTGCGCTGCATCGCCTCGAAAGTTGCACGCTTGGATACGATCTGCAGTCCGGCGATGCCAAGAAGACCGATGCTGAATATGACGACCGTCACGAGCAGCTCGATCAATGTAAATCCGTTTTGTGCGCCGGGTTGCCGCATGCTGTTACTCCTGCTGCTCATGGACAGACCGGGACGCTGCCGTCGTTCATCGTTTTCGACAGTCGTGGCCGGCCTGACGGATCGATAATGATGACCCGGGCATGCGCCGCGCCGCGTCTGTCGCAGACGGCGAAGTTGCCTGAATTGGTCGTCGCGA
Source organism: Pseudomonadota bacterium (assembly GCA_022560695.1). GTDB lineage: Bacteria > Pseudomonadota > Gammaproteobacteria > Steroidobacterales > Woeseiaceae > UBA1847. The sequence continues at coordinate 13,503 of JADFSP010000028.1, read as the reverse complement.
CCGCAGCCATCACACGACCGTTCGGACGATAGATGAAAAAGTTCGGAAACTCCGCGCTGGTGATGGAAATGCCCTCAATGCCCAGACCGGAGCGAGACACGGTCTCACCGAAGTCGACAATCTGGTTGGCGTTGAGGTCCGCGAAGGCAAGCCAACCCTTGTCCCAGCCGACCGCTCCACATGCCGTGCCGTCGCTGCTCTGGCAGACCGTGAATCTCTCGTTACGCAGGACGGCGCTGCTTCTGGCGAAATGCAGCGCGGAGACGAACTCGTTGGTCGAGCTGACACGCTTGGAATTCAAGGAGAGTGTCGTAAAGCTCGGTACAGCCATGGACGCCAGCAACGCGGCCACGGCCATCGTCGTGAGCAATTCCATCAGGGTAAATCCATTCTGCCGATCCATGCCAGTGCTCCCAGTCTTAAGAGTTGCTGTTCTTCCGCCGCCATCCTCGCTGGCTCGACGCCGTAGCAGAGGAGGGTGGTTGCGAGGAGAATTATGCGATAGGGGCCCAGCGGGCACTGTGAATCGCCTCGCACTACGGCCTGTTACAGGGGATATTTCCGACCAACGGTAGGAAAGCGGCGACTTGCGGTCGGTGCCGGAAGCCGGCCTGAAGATTATGTCAAGGAAAACTGCCTTGAAATGAACGGCTTGCGCGTGGATGGTGGCGGAGTGTCATTGCGAGGAGCCGACGGCGACGCGGCAATCCGCCGCAGGCGTCCCGAGCGCAGCGACAAAGCAATCTCGTCACGGGCGCAACGACCGGAGCCATATGCTCCTCGTCAGACGGCGAGGGCCTTGACGCGTTTGCCGAGGCGGCTCTTGTGGCGGGCTGCCTTGTTCTTCTTCACGATACCCTTGCTCACCATGGTGTCGATAACAGGCACGGCATCTTTATAGGCCGCCTGAGCGGCGCTCTTGTCGCCGGCGTCACAGGCTTTGACAACGTTCTTGATCTGCGTGCGCATACGCGACCGCAGGCCCATGTTGTGCTTGCGGGTCTTTTCCGCCTGTCGTGCGCGCTTTCGCGCCGACTTGATATTTGCCACTCTATGCGTGTCCTGCGATCGAAGAGCCGCGTATTATTCGTGCCTGGCCAGGGATTGTCAATGACTATCCGGCGGGCATCGCGCTGCACCGATGCATGGTGTCTAAATGACTGATTTCATAACCTTTCTGGGCTAAACTCGCTGGCCATATGAGCGTCGAAAATACCCCCGAAACCGCCCCCACGAGCACCGGACGCCGAATCACCGGGCGGCGGCTGTTAGCCAGCACTTCGGTCGTGAGCGGCATGACACTGCTCTCCAGAATTCTGGGGCTGGCTCGCGACGTGGTATTCGCCCGCTTCTTCGGTGCCTCGCTGGTCATGGACGCGTTCCTGGTCGCCAACCGCATCCCGAATATGATGCGGCGTTTCTTCGCGGAAGGCGCCTTTTCGCAGGGCTTTGTCCCGGTCATGGCGCGGTACCGGGAGCAGCACGACCACGAGGACGCACGTGAATTCGTCGACGCCGTGGCGGGAACATTCGGGCTGATTCTGTTCGTCGTGACACTCGCGGGCGTGATCGCGGCGCCGCTGCTCGTCGCCGCGGTCGCCCCCGGATTCATTGGCGAGGATGGCCGCTTCGAGCTCGCGGCGCTGATGCTGCGGTTCACGTTCCCGTACCTGTTCTTCGTGTCGCTGACGGCGTTCGCAGGGGGCATTCTCAATACCTACGGTCGCTTTGGCGTGCCGGCCTTTACGCCCGTGATCCTGAACATCGTCCTTATTGCGGCGGCGGTCTGGCTGGCACCCACGCTGGCTGAACCGGGCATGGCGCTGGCGTATGCCGTGCTCATCGCCGGGCTGCTGCAGCTTCTGTTTCAGATACCATTTCTCGTCCGCATTCGTGCATTGCCGAGACCGAAATGGATGCCGTCACACGAGGGCGTGCGGCGCGTGATGAGATTGATGTTGCCGGCGATATTCGGTTCGTCCGTGGCACAGATCAACGTGCTGCTCGGCGGCATCATCGCGTCGATGCTGGGTGTCGGCAAGATCAGCCTGCTGTACTATTCCGACCGGCTGATGGAATTTCCGCTGGGTATTTTCGGCATCGCGCTCGCGACCGTGACGCTGCCGTACCTGTCACGTCAATATGCGAATGCCGCGCACGACGAATTCGCCGCGACGCTGGACTGGTCGATGAAACTCGTGTTGCTGATTGCCGTGCCGGCGGCAGTGGGCCTGATCGTGTTGGCCCAACCGCTTGTTGCCACGATATTCTATGGCGGTGTGTTCACGGCGAATGATGTCCGCCTGACAGCGCTTGCGTTGCAGGCATTCTCGGTCGGTTTGATCGGCTTTTCATTCGTCAAGATTCTTGCGCCGGCCTATTTTGCCCGCGAAGACACTCGCACACCGGTGCGAGCCGGCCTCATTGCCCTGGCCGTCAACCTGGTCCTGAGCGTGGCGCTTGCCTGGTACCTGACAGGCATCGGCTTCGCAGCCAGCCATGCAGGGCTCGCGCTCGCAATCTCTGTTGCAGCGTTGCTCAACGCATACCTGCTCTACCGCGGCCTGCGGCGCGAGGGCATCATTCGCCACTCCACCGGCTGGACCGCGTTGCTGCTGCAGGTGCTGATGGCGAATATTGCGATGTGGGCGATACTCGATTCGCTGCATCGGCCACTGGAATGGTGGCTGGCCGCGGGGCCGCTCGACCGGTCAGCCTGGCTTGTGCTGAACGTCGCCGTGAGCGCCACGGCCTATTTCCTGGTGTTGTACGCGCTCGGCCTGCGGCTGTCGAACTTGCGCATGAGGCGGCGCTGAGATGAGGCTCGTGCGCCACTTGTCGGACCTGCCGTATGCTGAGCTTGAACACGGTAGCGTTGTCACGATCGGCACCTTCGACGGGCTGCACCTGGGTCATCAGAAACTGCTCGACAGGGTCATCTGCAGTGCGGCGGATAAGGGCATTGCGTCGATCGTGATGAGTTTCGAGCCGATGCCGGGGGAATTCTTTGCGGCCGAGCAGCCACCCGCCCGCCTGATGCGCATGGGCGAAAAATTCCAGGAACTGGCGTCGCGCGGCATCGACATTTTTTATTGTCCGAATTTCGGTCTGGCAATGCGGCAAATCTCAGCGGCTGATTTTATTCGCCGTATCCTGGTCCATGGGCTGGCGACACGGCATCTCGTTGTTGGCGATGATTTTCATTTTGCTCGACACCGGGAAGGCGGCATCGAGGAACTTTGCGGTGCGAGCGTGGCACTCGGTTATGAGGTCGAACAGGTGCCCAGCGTCACTGTCGATGGCATCAGGATCAGCAGCACGTTAGTTCGCGAAGCGCTCGCGGGCGGCGAGGTAGAACAGGCGACCGCATTACTGGGTCGCCCGTACCGCATGTCGGGCAAGATTATCGAAGGCGAAAAACTCGGCAGGACACTGGGCTTTCCAACTGCAAACGTCGATTTGCGACGACGTCAGAGTGCTGTCATGGGTGTTTTCGCGGTGCGCGTTCAAGGCTTGCCCGGGGGCGCGAAAGATGCGGTCGCCAGCGTTGGTACGCGGCCGACCTTCGACGGCACGAAACCGTTACTGGAGGCACACATCTTCGACTTCGATGAGGACATCTACGGCGAGCACATTCATGTGGATTTCATCGCGTACCTGCGCAGTCAGATAAAGTTCGACGATGTCGACGAGCTGGTTGCGCAGATGCACTGTGACGCCGACAATGCGAGATCGATACTCGCAGCGGACGCGGCATAAATGGAAAACCCCTTGAGTGTAATGATTGATACCGGCAAGCGGCGCTTCGCTGCATGGATCGCGTTCGCGCTTGCCATCATGCTCGCCGATCAGGCGGCAAAATGGGCGATCGTCGAATGGATTCCGGTGTTCGGCAAGGTTCCGATCAATTCGTTCCTGAACCTGACCCATCAGCATAACGCGGGCGCTGCATTCAGTTTTCTGGCGGATTCGGCCGGTTGGCAACGCTGGTTTTTTGTCGTACTGGCGGCAGGCGTGAGTTCAGTGCTCGCGGTGTGGATCTGGCGTATTCGCAATGAAGGTCCGGCATTGCTGGGCGCCGCGCTCGCGCTGGTGCTCGGCGGTGCGCTCGGCAATGTCATCGATCGGATTCGACTCGGCTATGTGACGGATTTCATCCAGGTGTGGTTCGGCAATTGGGCGTTTCCCTCGTTCAATGTCGCCGATGCAGCCATAACCGTTGGTGCGGCGATATTGATCTTCGACTCTTTATTCCTCTCTGGACGCGAGCATCGGGCCTGATCCAATCGCCGTAGGAGGGCCTTAGGGTCAGGGACGACCTGATGTCGCGGCGCACAGGGATGTGCGAGAGCGACCAGGCCCGATCAGGTTGTACCATTCGCCGCGCTATCGGGTTCGTGACCAGCAATCGGCGAGCGGCGCCGATGTGCGAACGCCTCGCCCATCGAGCTGAAATGTCAGGCACTTGTTGGCCTCGTCATCGGCATTCTGATAGGTGGCGATGGCCGTGAAGTTATTCGCGTCGGCGGCGGTCACGGATATGGAGTAGGAATTCGAATTGGTGATGAATGCCGTGCCGACCGGAAAGCCGAGTAGCATCATATCCATCGTGTAGGTGTTGTTTTGCAGATAGAAGCGTTCCTGGTTGGCCGCTATTTGCAGCAGCGCCGCTCTCGCCTCGGTGCGCTTGGCGCGTGCCACGTACTGTCGATAATTGGGATAGGCAATCCCTGCCAAGATGCCGATGATGACGACGACGATCATGAGTTCCATCAAAGTGACGCCGCGCATCTTTCGATACATCGCCGAAACTCTCGCGCGAGTACGGCGCGTCATTCGATGCCGTCCTGGGTCCAAAGTGTTCGCACCGGATAATTCTGGAATCCCGGATCGAAACATTCGAGGCCGACGCAACCGATGGGTGGCGGGAAGCAGGCCGAACCGGTGCAGCTGGCGTCCGGACTTGGGAACATTATCGTCGGCGCTGGTGCGATTCCTCCTTGTGCAAGAACCGTTTGGCGGGCATTGTCGGCGTTGGCCGGATCCAGTGAATCGAGATTGTTCACGATCGGATCGCCATTGACGATACTGACCTCGTACAGCGTATTTTGGCCGATCGCGACATCGCAGGTCGCGGACGCACCCGACTCCGGCGAGAACGCGACAAAGAACACGCTGTTATTGAATGTTGTCGAGTCGGCCAATATCATCTGCGTCGGCGGCAATGTAAAGCGCCAGCCCCTGTCAGTCGAGTCCAGCACGATTTTTGTCAGCCCGCTGACTTCGACCATGTTCGCATCTGTCGCAATACTGTAGCCGTCATACTTGGCTTGTGAGAGTTGATTGAATATGTCCGGGTCACGCAACGAATAGAAACGGTCGACGGCATCGCCATTGAGCGGATGAGCACGGTAACCCGTCCCGATGCTGATGGCGAGATATCGCCGGTTCTGAAGAACATCAGTGAACACCGACACGTCAGGAGAATTGTAGATTCGGCGTGCGCCCTCAGAGCCGGAAGTCGCCACTCCTTCGAAGCCGAAGCGCGCGATCACGCCGCCAGTCACGAGTGACGATGCGGGCTCTCCGGAGAAAATATCGAACCTCCAGATCTGACCGCCAACATCTGCGGCGTACATTCGATCGGCAAACTGGTCGCCATTGATGTCGATTACCTTGATCCGGGTCGGAAACGCGCGCGTCATTTTTGCAAGCTGCAAGTCGGCGGAGTTATCCTTGCCGGCACGCCAGATTTCGGCGCCGGTCTTGAGATCCAGCATGAAGATGCCCGCACCCTCACCATCGTCGGTGGCCGGCACGCTCGGCGAATCGTGAGCGGTGTCGTAGCCGGCGCCGATGATCACTACGGCCTTATCCGAATTCAGACCCGCTTCAGTCGTGTTGACTCGCGTGATGACCGGTGCAGACCATGATTGACCAAATCCCGGGTAGCTCACGTTCCACAGTAATTTGGGCACATTCTTGTCGGTCACATCGAGTGCGTAATAGCTATTGCCGCCGCGGCGCAAACCGAACACGATGTACACGAAATCGTCGCCGTCAATCTGGCCATTGCCGTTCTGATCTGAAATTATCGGAACGATGTCACCGTCGATCCCGTACTGTTTGAATTGTGAGGCAGAATTGGCGAGCAGCTTGGCGAAATTGTCAAGCATCTCCTTAGGCACAAAGGACCACAGCTCGACACCGGTGTCGCCGTCGATCGCGTGCAAGTAGCCGTCGTTGGTCGCGGTGAAAACGACGATGTCCGATGTGGCGTCGCCGTAGTCGATCGCGGCCGGCTGCGAGTGCAGGGGGTCTCCCATCACGTAGCGAGTGGTCGTAGACGGGTCATTGTCGTCGTCGATGATATCCTCGCCGTTCGCCCAGGCAATCATGTCAGCTACGGTCGGTTCGCCAAGGGCGCCGCTCAGACCGAAATCGGCCGGTACGTAGGCAGCGGCGTTTGCAACCGACAGTGCGTTGCTGGCAGCCGTCAGATTGGAATCGCTGCCATTGTTCGTGTAAATCTTGCGTGTGGCCGGATCCGGCAAAAGATTGGCCGCGCCGCCCAGGGTGACCTCGGCACCATCCGGTGAGCCCACTGTCCAGAAGCTCTTCGCTGTATCCGCAAAAAATCCCGTCGTCGGATCCACTGCCGGTGCGCCATTGGCGTCGGTGATCGTGGAGTCGACAATGCGGTACTTTTTCAGGTTGCCGGGCCAATGCGTCTTGGGCTCGGATTTGAAGATGCTCAGATACAAGTCATTGAGATTCTGAGTTCTGTTGAACGCATTCACGGCGACGGATGGCGACGTGAATGTAAGCGACTGCTCGGTGATGTCATCAAGGATGCTCAGCAGCGCGGCAACCAGGCTCGCCGGATCTTCCGTGGAGTAGAACTGGCCGCCACTTACCACTGTGGCCTCCTCCACAAGGTTTGTTTCATCTTTCTTGGCGAGGAAGCCGATGCCATAAGTCCTGACGATCTGAACGCCGGGTTCTGAAAGGTTGTTGTCGTGCTTGAAGAGGTACTCGGCGATATCGTCGAGACAATCTCCCTGAGCTTCGTAGGTACATGACGCGCGGCCCAGCACCGCCTCGAAATCAGGCAGCGTCGGCGCGAGCAGCTCGGTATCCCCATCGTTGCCCGGAGCTCCGTCAGTCAATATGATATTGAAGTTGCGAGGGCAGGTGCCGCCGACAGTGGGTGGCTGCTTGTAGACTTCCGGTCCGCTCGACAGCAGCGCAGCGGGATCGGTCGGAAATTCGTTGATCAGTTCACCGTAGTGTGCCGGGAGACCGTTCCAGTACAATGCGCCTTCGTAAAATGTCTCGGACAGCGGCGAGTTCGAATTACCATCCAGGCTGTCCAGTCTTGACTCGAATAGCGCTCGCGTCGTGTTGAGGTCGCTGATTGCGTGCAGTACCGGACCGCCGTCGTTGCTGTTGAACGGCATCAATCCGATGTTGATGTCGTTATAGGCGCCGAGCACTGTCTTGACAACCGTCTTGATGATGTCGATCCGTTTGATGTCCTGTTCCGGTTTTTCCTGGAGCCAATTGAGGTAATTGCCGTCGTACATCGTGTAGAGTTGATTGGCCGGATAGCTCTCCCAATCGATCTCGTAGTCCGGGTTGCCGGTGAATTTGGCGGTGTCGGTACCGACACGTGCGAATACATCGCCGGGTGCCCCGTCGCCATGAAGGCCCGAGTCCTTCTCGCACTCCACGATGGCCGACTCTTGTGACGTTGCGAGCGTCTGCCATTTGGCGCCGGAAACGGAATCGGATCGGTACTGCGCCAGGATTCCGGTATAGCTGCCGACGCTGAGTAGCTGGAGAGCGGCCGACACACAGACAAATTTCACCTTGTCTAATCCACGATCCGTGTCGCATGCCGGCGGAAGTCCTGAATCGCTCCAGAAGTATTCGTTTGCGTCGCAGGTACCGACGTAGGTAAGTGCGCTGTCATAGAACGCAAGCGTGTGCTCGGTCGAGTTCATGCTGCCGGAGGTGTCAACCAGAAACAGGATATTCGGCTTGGCGACCGTCTGATTGGTTGACAGCAACAATTCCGTGTCGTCGCTCATCACCGGGGCTGCAATGACGATCGTCAGTACGGATACGATGCCAAGACAGGCAGTTTTTCGCTTTGTGGCCATGATCCTAATTCCTTTCCGTCCCTGTTACGCCCGTCGCGTTACTTGACGACATTCACTTCAATGACAACATCGGCTTCCAGATGATGAATGACGGTCGCGATGTTCGTATTTTTGTTGGCGATGCTATTGACCGCTATTCTGAAGTCGGCAAGCGTTACATCCACTTTGTTCAACACGTAGCGTGTATCGCTCGTCACCCGAATCGTCCGGCGCTCGCACTCGTCACATTCCTTGAACGAAATGGTGCCGGCCGAATAGCTCGGCAGAGTCATGTCCTTGACCGCGACTTCGTAGGCCAGGCTTACTGTGTATGATTCCGCCCAGGCGGCAAAGCTCGAAAATGCCATCAGGGCAATTATCAATTTGCTGATTCTCATCGGATTGGCTCCAAACATGGCAGATTCACAAAATTGTCGGCATCACAGAGTTGGCGACTCCGGCCCAATAACGTAAAACGCCTGCGTATGTACTGCTGTGGAATCGCGATCGGTGACCAAGTTGGCGTCGCGCCTCGATTGGGCCTGGGCGCTGGCGAGAAAATGGTAGGCGGCAATGCCGCCGCCGACGCCCAGGCTGAATGCTTTGTCGGGAACCAGCGTCGAGTCCTCGAATTGAATCTGAATCGTAACCGAATCGTGTTCGTTGATCGTCTGCGTCACCGGCGCAGTGGCAAGTGTGCTGAAGCTCCCCTGGGACAGCGCCTGCTCAAGCCCGGTTTCGGCCGCCTGAAACGCGTATTCGTAGTTCTGGTGATTGCGGGCCATCGCAAGTTCCGTCGTCGCCGTGTTGATGCCGGATATCGCAAGGATCGTGATCACAACCAGAAGGATGAGGCCGACAACCAGCGCTGCACCAGTTTGTTTGTTGTATTGCATCAGCGTTTGCATCGTGGACTCTCTCATTCAGGATCTGGCGTTGCGCAGCAATATCGTTTTTGACACCTGCATGCGGCGGAACGCGTCGTTGTAGACACCGAGGTCGACGTCGCCCGGTTTATAATTGCGGAGATCCACGATGCCTACCTCGGGCGTAATGCCGCGCACGAGCAGCCAGATGCGCGCGCTGATAATCCGGGCGCCCGGGATGTAGCCCACCGCAGCCGGGTCGTAAACCGGGTCGCCGGGATTGACGTAGCGGTCAACGGCATTATCCCCATCGACGTCAACGCCGAACTGAATCTGCAGGTTCTCGACGCCCGGCGCGACTTCCTGATCGATGATTGTGGGCACGCCGCCGATTGTCGTCAGCGACTTGCGACGCAGTGTCGGCGAGCCTGGAATCAGATCAGACTGCGCGGCGACGTAATAACTGTTGATCAGAAGATTATGCGTCGATGAGTCTGCCGCGGTGTAATTCGCGGGAATGATGCCGTCCGCAAACAGCTCGCCCTGAATACGGGTTGATTGTATTTGCAGCCGTCCGGGTTCGGGCACGCTCGCGGCTACGGCAACCCGGCGCACCGTCACGACGTCGGAATTCGCCTGCGCTCCACCGTTAGCGCCGCACGGAAGCGTGTATGCGTTGTTGTCGCCGTCGACGAACATCGCCAGATCGAGTACCCAATCGGCACCACAGGTGCTCGGCGCCGGAAGCCCCTTCGGGTTAAAATTGCCTGCGAGCGAGCGGCCCTCGACTGCGAGGGCGCGGCTGTTTCTTCCCCAGTTGCTCGCCATGCGCAAGTCAGCCTCGATCGTGTCCATCGCAAACTGCGCAGTTTCCTGGACTCGGGCGATCGACTCGTTAATGACGAAGGCGTGCCGACTCTGGGCGTAGATCTGTATCGCACCAACCATCAGGAATGAGCCGATGGCGAGCGCAACCATGAGTTCGATCATCGTCAGGCCGGCCTGTTGCCGATTTGTACGAATTGCCGTCTGTCTAATGTGCATGATTTCTAAAATCCGAAGACCGGTATCGTGATCGAATAACTGGGCGGCGGGTCCACTCCGGGCTCGGTCCAGCCGATCGTGATGGCGTAGATCGGCGGCGACACGCCGCCGTCGTATTGAATATTCACTGCGCCGTTCGGCAGCGAGTCCAGCGCCTGCTGGTCCCAAAGCAATATGTCGTGGGCGGCCATCTGCGTGGGCGTGCAATCGATGCCCGTGCCGACACAACCGTTATCGACGCCCGGACCCATGTAGTCGACACCGGCACGCGGGTTGGCCCGAATGCGGTCCGCAACGTCGCCGGCCAGTGTGACCGCATTGTGGCGAAACAGTGCCGTGCGGCCTGCCTGCATGCCTTGTACAAAGAGGCCCGCTATTCCGAGCATGCCGACCGACATGATGATCAGAGCAATCAGCACCTCGATGAGTGAGAAGCCTCGTTGCGCTTCGCGCGCATTCGCGTTGCCTGAACCAGGGATCATGGGCAGGTTTTCCCCATGGCTGTCAGAGCCCCATCGATCAGATCCATGTCACGCAGAATCGTGGCGCGGCCCAGCGGTGTGGTGACGAACAATCGTGCCGCTGAATTTCCACCTGCGGCCTTGATATTGCCGCGCTCGTCACAGATGATGGCCTGTGTCATGGCGGGAAGCCCGCCGACGTCGCCACGACCGAGGCCGGTCGATGCATAGCTGAAGTAAGTGGCGTCGTTCGCGATCGCCAGGATGACACCGGTGCGCGCGGACGGGTGCGCCCGCAGCACCGTTTCGGTGGCGCCGGCACGGCTGAGGTCGCCGTCCTCGTCAACGAAAACGATGAAACCCTGATCCCAGGTGCCGCCGCAATTCGCGGCCGCGTCCATCGAGTTGGCACTCGCGCAGATCGTGATATTGGTCTTCGCGCGGGCCGCCTCTGTGCGTGCGAGGTGGAATGCGGCATGCAAGTCGTTCGCGGTGCTGGTCATGCGACTGTTCTGGGTGAATCCGGCCAGGTTCGGCAACCCCAGCAACAACACGACGCCAACGATCATCAACGTGATCAACAGCTCGTAGAGGGTAAAGCCGGATTGGTTCTTGTTCTTCACGCAGGCGATTTTAGCGGGTTGCGGCGCCGCCTCGGCGGCTATCGGACGAGCGGTCGCCAAACGCCGACAGACGGTCGTTGCTGTGGCACGGACTTGACTTAATGCGCGCAGCTGTACGCATCGCCGTTGCTGTTTTCAAGCGCCACGCGGGGCCTGCCCGTGTAGCTGATCACAAGGGCTTTCGGTCGCGTCCGGCCGGCCTTGTCGCAGACCACGATCGTGCCGTTGGTCGCGCGCAGCTGCGTGGATCTCAGGCTGAAGCCGCGCCGATTTGCCATAATGCGGACAGATTCACCGGCACGATGCCGCGTCAGCACGGGCTCGCCTGGATCGATGCGCGGCGGCTCGTCCCGGTCATTGTTGACGAACATGAGCCAGCCGCCTGACCAGTCGCGGCCGGGGGTACAGCTCTGGCCATCGAAACTGGGGCACAGCGACACGACCCGGCGCCGCACGATCGATTCCTTGCGGGCAAGGTGGATTGCGTGGAACAGGGCGTCGATTTCGACGCCCTGGTGACTTCTCGCGACCATGCCGGAGAATGACGGCAGGCCGATCGTCAGCACGATCGCCACCAGGGCGAGCGTCATGACGAGTTCGTAGAGTGAATATCCGCCATTTTGCTGTGGCATGTCAGACCTCCGTGTCCGTTGCCGGGTACTGCGCCAATATCATCTTGACGGAGTACCAGTCTGGCATCGGCCGGTAAGCGCTGCCGCCTGCATTTGTGCTGCGTCGAGGCCCATTTGGCCGCGACAACGTGCGCAACAACCGGGGCCGACAAACGGGGTGAATAAAGGCCCCAATCGTTTATACTCTGTCTAAGTCGATATCCAGGGGGGATTCGAGCATGCCTCGAGCGGACATCCTGTCGTTGTTCGAACAACACGGCATCCTGCCGACGCCACAGCGCGTCGAAGTCGCCGAGATACTGCTGGAGCGGCCGCAACACCTTTCGGCCGAGCAAATTCTCGAGCAGCTGCGCAGTGCACACAGCAGCGTATCGAAGGCGACGGTCTATAACACCTTGAAGTTGTTCGACGAACGCGGGCTCGTCAAAGAGGTCATGGTCGACCCGGTGCGGAAGTTCTACGATTCGACGACCCACCCGCATCACCATTTCTATAATGTGGACACCGGTGAGCTTCGCGACATCCCGGACGATCAGGTACGGTTTTGCGAGTTGCCGGAGCCGCCTGGCGGGACCGAGAGTGAGCGCGTCGAGGTGCTGATCCGCGTGCGCGCACGCCGCGACCAGGGGAAAGCCGACCCTTTTCCATAGGACCCCTCACGGCTATACTGCGCGCCGCTGCCGGTTTAGCTCAGTTGGTAGAGCACATCATTCGTAATGATGGGGTCAGAAGTTCGAATCTTCTAACCGGCACCACTCGATCGAGGCCGTGCGGCAACGCCCCACACAGCCTCGACCCTGCTGGCAACCGTCTGATTATGTTAACCATCAGGACATTTGATGTTGTCAGGCGTATAAACAGAGTCGATAACAAATAACGACAAAGCCAAACCCGCCGAAAGGCAGGGACGGAAAGCCACGGGTCCTCGCTTCCTCCGAGAAGCCATGGACGACTCCCCGAAGGACCCAAGATAGCCGGGCTATCGAATTCAGTGTTCGATTGCTTACGAAGTACCGCGACGCCGACCACGGCGTAACGGCGAGTGCTCGTATCCAGAGGAGAAAAACAATGAAGATCAAAAATATATCCGTCGGTATCGCCGGCATCATCCTGCTTATTGCGGCTGGCTTGCCGCAGACAGCGGTCGCTAAAGACGTCGAAATGAACCTGCGATTCGCGGGGGCATTTATATCGAGCAACAGCCTTCCCAGCGCGTTGATCCACGTGCAAGCTAAGGGCAGCCCGGGCAAAGCGGTAATCCGAGGGTACGGCTCGGCGGGGGGAGGTGCGATTTCCTTTCCCACTGTATGCTTAGGCTTATCAGGTCCAATGGGCTCAATCTTACGCGTTTCAGCCGCCGAAGATCCTCTCGTCTTTACCTTCCAGGATTTGTCGCTATTGTTCGCCGACGGCAGCGGAGAGATTTGCGTTGATCTAACAACCGGACTTTCTACGTTCAGGTTCGACATCACGTTCAAAGGGGGCAGAGGGAGATTCGAGGGCGCGACCGGTACTGCCGTGATTACAGGCGAGGCAGAGCCTGTGAGCGCTGACGGATCATTTCTCGCCGAAACCGGGACGATCGTCGGAACGATTATCGTGCCGTAATAACAGGGGTCAGACCCTACTTTTGCGTTAGCGTGTCTTGCGCAAGTGAAAGTCGAATGACTCGCGCGTGCCGTAGCGATTGTTGATCCACAGGATCAGCATGCCCTCGACCCAGTGTGCGTTTT
>JADFSP010000055.1 GCA_022560695.1 Pseudomonadota bacterium | reverse complement strand
TAACGTGGGCGTTGCTTCGTGTCGGTTACAATATCGTACTGGTCTCGACTAATTTCCTCACCCTTCTGCCAAATTGGTGTGCGCACCGAACCGTCATCTCTTATGGTGCTGCCTTGCCAATCACGATCGTCCGTATGAAACGCGTGCCGGCCAGGAAATGTCATGCATACAACTTTGTAGCCAAACTTCCGGGATAAGATGCTTGCTTGTCGGTGCATGGATTTAAAATCGCCCGATCCCCCATGCAGCAGGAATATGCCGATTTTTTTTCCGTCAGCACCCACAGCGATACTGGCCTCGGCCTTCGGTTCGTGAACGGACATACCAATGTCCCATTGCATGCCGGCCGCTTCAATTCGAATGATGTCTTCTACGTAACCATTGTCACCCAGAACCGGAATATCAGCGCGCGCCAGGACTTCATTCGAGGCCGCAATGATGTCTTCGACGGTCACCTGAGTTGGCGGCTCATATTCTGTCGCGTGACAGCTGAGCATTACGCCGATGAGCACAGGTACTGAGGCATTGCTGAGTCTTTCAGAAAACATGGCCGGCATATAAACACTCCAGACGCGGGCACAGCGGCGGCATCGATCGATCTGGCTGATCGCAAGCAAAAAATCGATAATTGAAACGCAGGTACTTGTAGTCGATAGTACCGGTTCCAATTGATCGTCCTAAGGACGCTGAGAGTGTCATACCGAGCGAGGAGGCCGTAATGAAAATGCTGTGCAAATATAAGAATAAACGCAGCATCGTGTCTGCTGCAAGCAAGCCGAAGAGAGAACTCCTGCTCTTGTGCGCGCACGCCACATATTATTGCGGAGCAAGATCGATGCTTGAGCGGCAACAGGAAGCTCGCAGATGAGGTTGCAGCTCTATCTTGATCGCATCAATTATGATGGGGTGGTTGAGCCGATTTTCGCTACGCTCGCTGCATTACAGGAAGCGCACGTTTGTTCGGTGCCGTTCGAGAATCTGGACGTACAGCTAGGCCGCCCGCTGTCAATTCGTATTGAGGAGGCTTACGAAAAAATTGTTGTTCACTCCCGTGGGGGTTGGTGCTATGAACAAAATGGACTGTTCGGATGGGCACTAACGCAGATCGGCTTTAACGTTACACGGGTTGCCGCCAGTGTCATGCGTGAGCAACGAGGACAAGCATCTACAGCAAGCCATCTCTGTCTGTTAGTAAAGCCGGCTGAGTCGAAGGTGAAATATCTGGTTGACGTCGGCTTTGGCGGCAGCATGATCAAGCCCATCGCGCTCAAAGAAGCTCAATATGATCAGCCGCCGTTCAAACTTGGGCTGGAGAAACTGGATGATCACTACTGGCGATTTTGGGAGAATTTAGGTGCTGGAAAATTCAGCTTCGATTTCACCGAGGATCCCGCATGTGAGTCACTGCTCGCCAAAAAAAATGCGTCCCTGCAAAGCGATTCTTCATCGAATTTCGTGTTAAATCTGGTCGCACAACAACGCTCGCGCGATCAGCATCGAACGTTGCGTGGTCGAGTCTTTAGCGTTGCCAAAACGGGTACAATAGAATCGAAAACAGTGGACTCCCCCGAGTCGCTGGTCTCGATACTCGCAGACGAATTTCGCTTGGACGTTCAGGGCGTCGTCGGTCTGTGGCCCAGGATTGCTGCTCGACATGAGGAACTTTTTGGTAACGATTCTTTCTTTTAACGATCAACACGAGCGATCTCCAGCAGCTGCCCGCGTACCCTCTCTGCCTGCCCTGTTTCCTCAAGACTGATCCAGAGCCGACCGATCGTTCGGGCATCGACATAGCCGGAGACGGCGGTTCCCCAACCTGTATTGATGATGACCGCATCCCCGGGCTTCAGGACGATCTTCTGTATGGCCAGCGCCTGCTGCAGATCAGCCTGAGTGATCATGTAATCCTGGTCCAGCACGTTCACGTCTTTTAGTGCAGCAATATCGATCAGTACGCCACGCGAAATCAGCGTTCCAACATTTTCGATTCCCAACTTGCTGTATCCCGTCCGCGATGCGATCTCATCAAACTTGAAACAGTTATAAAAACTGTCCCCGTACATCTGATGCGCAAATCCATCGATCTGAGTTCCTATCTGCCCGAGTTCAGTGATGACCAGTTCTTCATTTGAAACCCTTTTGCCGGCGACGGGAGTTGATTGTTTTGTATAGACGTTAAAAACCCGCCCTCGGTTAATATAGGACTCATCCGGATCAGTGCTCAGAACCTCACCAAGCTCAAACATCTCGCCGGTCTTCACCAACTGTAGTGCTTTGACTATCGAGGTCGAATTCATCCTGTTTGCCGAGCCGCGCTGGTCACCTGGCCCCCAACTGGATGGGCAACGTTCAGAATCCGGCGGCATCTCCCACGTCTCGGCGGAGCTCTGGTTGCTTGCCAGCACAATTAGCATCGAGGAAAGAAGCATCCTGAATGTCATTGTGTTTCACGCATTGAGTGCTGCCAGCACCCGCTCGGGTGTGAATGGGACGCGACGCAGTCGCACGCCGGTCGCATCGAAAAACGCATTGGCGATGGCCGGCGGCACCACGCGCGTGGTTGGTTCGCCGGCTCCGCGCGGCCCGAGTTCAGGTCGATTGATGTGCTTTATCAGGACTTCGTCAGGCGCGTCGGCTGCTTCAAGGATCGGGTAGGACAGCCAGTCGTCGGTAGTGACCGCAGAGCGGTCGAACTTAACTTCTTCAAATAACGTCCGGCTCGTCGCTTGCAACAAGTTTCCTTCGATCGTACGGTCCAGGGTAAACGGATTAACGATCAGGCCATGGTCGGCGCCGACCCACATTCGCCGTACCCGGACTCGACCCGTATCCGGATTGACTTCAACCTCGACGACGATTGCGTTAACAGAACCACCGCGTTGCGCGTACGCCAATCCTGATCCAACAAGATTGCCGTCGTCACTACGCGTTCGGCGGGCCGCGGTTCGCGGAACCCAGTTCGCAAGTTCCGCCGCAGCACGCAGCACCGCGGCGTCGCGTTCATCGGCAACATGCTTGAGACGGAAGGCCAGCGGGTCCATGCCAACCGCAATAGCCATCTCATCGATAAAGGACTCTGAAGCAAAATGCACTTCGGGACCGTAGGGATCACGAAAGTGTGCCGTTCGCAATGGCGACGCCTGACGCCTGAGCGGTGGCACCGCATCCCAGCTATAGCGTTTACTCGGAAAACGGTAAGAGTCGGCAGGATTGCCCATGACCCATTGCGGCGTACTTTCATGGCCGAGCAAGTGTCCGGCCAGGACATCACCCGGGGTGTTCTCCCGCGAGTTTTGATCGCGTCGTGAAAACCCCTTGATATGAAACTGATACGCAAGGACATTGCGGTCGTCGTCGAGTGCGGCGCGGCAAGTGATTACCGATGCAGGTCCTTTTGGGTCCCACGCGTGGCCCTCGTGGCGCATCCATTGAACGCGTACCGGAGCACCCACGGCCGCAGACAGTATTACCGCGTCCATGGCGCCGTCCCCGGCATCGGATCGTCCGTAAGAACCGGGGCCCGGCATCCAGATACTGCGTACTTCGAATGTCGCATCAGTTGACCGATGTTCATCAGGAATCGAATCCAGCAGCAGTTTCGCACCCGTCGCTGTATCGAATGACTTCTGTGAGTCGGTCCAGACCACCGCTTCATCATCGCGGACATCCGCAACCGCAGCAGCCGGTCCCATGCGGGCGTGAGACTGGAACGGCCACTCGAACTCGGCGGTAATCATGCTGGCCGCGGCCGAGAACCCGGCATCCACATCGCCGTTATTGTGCGCAACGCCCGACTTGGCGGGGTTCGCCGAGCGCAGCCAGTCGAACAGGTCTTCTGATGTAGTGGGAAAACCGGCATCCGATTCATCCCACGCAACTTTTAGTTGCCTTGCCGCCCGAATCGCATTCCACTCATTCGCGGCGACAACCCCGATGAAGTCGTTTCTGACGACTACCTGTACATCCGGGATGTCGCTGATCGATTCTCGATCGACGTTGGCAACATGGGCGCCGGCAACCGCCGGCCGCAGCATTCTCCCGTGCAGCATGCCTGGCACTTTCAAATCATGCAGGTATTCGGTTGTCGCCATAATCTTGCCGGTAATGTCTTTGCGGGGAACCGACTTTCCAACGATCTTGTAATTGGCTGGGTCTTTCGGTGTCGCTCGTGTCGCGAGCTCAAGACTGGTGCCGAACTTGCTGTTCCAACTGATGGGCTCGTTGAATGACGTGCCAGCAACCAGGTCTGCGTAGGACACCGAAACCGACGCATCGTCGCTTGCCCGAACGACACCATCGCTAACTGTCAGCCGTCGCAGTGGTACTGCAAGTTTTGCGGACGCCTTCTCCAGCAGAACGAGGCGGGCTTCAGCAGCGGCGGCACGAAATGCGACGCCGGAGCGTTGCAGACCGCTGGAGCCGCTCGCGCCGCCCTGATCGACGCAACGCGCCGAGTCACCGAAGATAACGTCAACGCTGTCGACATCAACATCGAGTTCTTCGGCAATAATCTGTGCAATGGCAGTATCGACGCCCTGCCCCATGTCCATTTTTCCCCAGTATGCCGTCACAGCGCCGTCACCATCGATCGCCAGCCAGGTATCGAGCTGCGCCGGATTCAGCGAGCGTTCTGCTACTCGCACACCAGTGCTCGTCGCGACGATGGCTTGTTGGGCCGCTACAGGAACAGCAACAGTTACGATTAGCGCGGTGGCACCCTTTAGCAGGTCGCGGCGCTCGATATTGACGTCAAGCAAACCCTTAGTCATCTCGCCTGCCAGTGGTCTCTGTCGAGGCCATCTCGTCGGCAGCTCGCTTCACCGCCCTGAGAATCGACATGTGCGTGCCGCAACGACACTTTAATCCGGCCAGCGCCGCACGAATCTCGGCATCACTTCGGTCTGGATTCTGCTCCAGCAAAGCCACCGACGTCATGATCCACCCACTCATACAATATTCGCATTGGCCGGCTTCTTCGGTGATGAAAGCCTGTTGCACGGGATGCGGATTGTCGATGCTGCCAAGCCCGTCGAGTGTTCGAACCTTTCCCCTGACGGCCGAAATTGGCACGACACAGGAACGTATGGCAACGCCATCCTGGATGACGGTACACGCACCGCACTGCGCAAGCCCGCACCCGAACCTGGGACCTTTCTTGCCCAGCTCGTTGCGCAGCGCATACAGCAATGGCATCGCAGGGTCCGCCGTGATGGCGTGATCCACTCCATCTACATTAATGCGGAAAGTCTTATCCATCGATGCGTGCCCGGCTGCCTAGTCCTCGGGTGGCACCCAATATTCTTCGAAGCCTTCGGCGGGTTCCAGCTGGTCGAACCAGTCGAAACCTATCGCTTTCATCATGCGGCTGTTAATAACGATCACGCGCGCCTCGTTATCCGGATCCACGTTGAATCGCTTGTGGGCACAGTAAGGTGGAATATAGATGAAGTCGCCAGGCGACCATTCGAATTTCTTGGGCTCGCTGTCCCACTCCCAGATAAATTCATCTTCACATTTGAACCGGACATCGTAGTGCAGGTCGTAGCCGGTTCCCTCGATGACGAACGCAACCTCTTCGGACAGATGCCGGCTAACTCCGGTGGCGCCATTCGGTGGCAGGAATTGCATGTAAATGTCGATACAGCATTCCGTCGTGTTCAGGCCTTCATGAATGATGTGTTTGATGAGCCCGTCTGCGGTGCTCTCCATCGGCATGTCGGCTGCCTTGACTACACCAGCTCGATTCTTGTACTCGGCGCGAAACTGTTTTGACGCTTCCAGTGCCTGAGCGTAGAAGTCGGCGCTTACATTTGAACGGGCTTTGGCTCGCTCTGCGTCGTCAACAAAAGATGGTT
>JADFSP010000008.1 GCA_022560695.1 Pseudomonadota bacterium | reverse complement strand
TCAGTCAACGACTTCCTGGTGTTTTCCATCCAGGCCATTGCGGCTTTGAGCTCCGGCTGGTTCCTGTATCAATGGCAGTGGCAGGGCCTGCTCTGGGCTGCTGTTCCGATGGCCTTGGGTTTTGCTTCTTTGCTTTGGTATACGAAGGCGCTTGATCACGATTCGTCACCTACTGACATTGCAGTTGATGCAGACCAATAAGCTCATGCTAACGCGCGTAATGTTGCAAAATGCGCTTGCTTTGCCCGAAGTATCCACCGCCGAACAAGTTCAAGTGGTTCAGGAGGTGGTAGAGCTGATAGATCGGCAGACGATCTTCATGACCCGGGTCCAACGGCCATGCCTCCGCGTAAGCGTCGTAGAACGTAGGCTCGAAGCCTCCAAAGAGCCGCGTCATCGCCAGGTCTGCCTCTCGATGCCCGTAGTAAACGGCTGGATCGATCAAACAGGCCTCGCCACGATCATCGACCATAAAATTGCCGCTCCAAAGATCACCGTGCAGAATGCTCGGAACCTCGATCGTTGTGCTTAAAAGTTCAATGATGCGTGTCTCGGCACGGCCCAGCAGATGTTCGAGTTCGGAACCGTAGCCCTCGCTCATCGCCAGACGAACCTGGAAGCGCAGACGGCGTTCCATGAAGAATTCAGGCCAGGTGGATCCATCATCGGCAGCCTCATCCCATGGGCCGCCCAGAGGTTGATTGAGCTGACTGGTGGAACCGATGAAATTGTCGTGCCCAAAGCCACAGGCCTTACCTCGGTGACTGTGCAACAGCGCGAAGTTTTGGCCGAAAGCCTCAAAAAAACCTCGCTTCTTCGGAGCTTGCCGGATCATTTCGAGTACCAGAGCTTGCTCGTCAACCGCAAGCACGTCCGGCACCCGAATGGCAGCCGCCGCAGCTAAAGCGCGCAGACCTTCTGCTTCACGTTTGAACATATTGGGTTTGAACATTTTGGGCGCGCCTACCGCACATTTAACAAAGACTTTCGAACCGTCTTCAAAGGTCGCGACGCGAGCGTTTGCGATGCACCCACCACCGATGCTCACCAGCTTTACGGGTGCGCCGCGACCTAGTTCATCTAAGATCGAAGGATAGGCTCCGCTCACAGTTGTTCGACCTTCAATATGGGGGTTAACTTTGTCGCAGCAGGTTCGCGCATGCATCCTCGAGGATGTCGATCACCTTGTGAAAGCCCGCTTCACCGCCATAGTAGGGATCAGGGACCTCGGTCTCATCAAACTTTTCACAGTAATCGCACATGCGAACAAGCTCGGCCCCGGAACCGGGGTTCATTGCGCTCACATCATGAAAATTTGCATCATCCATGGTGACGATCAAATCGAAGTGGTCGAAGTCGGTGAGCTTGATCTGGCGCGCGATGCTTTCGAGCCGGTACCCGCGTCCTTGCGCCACCGACCGCATGCGATTATCAGCCATATGTCCTACGTGATAACCGATGGTCCCCGCGGAATCAATCTCAAACTCGGATTCCCTCCCTGCGTCGGCTACGAATTTTCGAAACACGCCTTCCGCGGTCGGCGAGCGGCAGATATTGCCCATGCAAACGAATAAAACGGAAATTTTTTCTTTAAACTCAATCATTTAGAGAATTTTCTACTGTCCCGGAATTCCAATACCTAGTGATTCAAGGTATACTGCAGGCCAGCGTGCGGGAAGTCCGACCAGGGAGTTAAGCTGTGTTCCGCATTCTACTGACGATCGGCATTGGTGTCGTGTTAGGCGGCGCTACAGTCGTCGCCATCGTGGATCGCAAGCCTGCGCCAACCCACATACCTGACCCAGCCCCTAGCATGTCTTGTCCCGTCATCGATTCGATCGATGCGACTGTTCCGGCGCGGCCTGCTGCGGTCGAACGGCCCACCGACATCGAGTCCGTTAAACGTGCAATAGCCAACGTCAGCGAATTCGAAAAAAAGCGCGTCCTGTTTGAAATCGCGGCTGAAGCCGACTCGGCGACTTTGCAGAGATTGATCTTCGATGCCAACCGAATAGACGACTACGACGACCGGCACACAACGCTGCTGGTTTTCTTTGGCCGGCTAACAGAACTGGATCCACGTTCGGCATTAGCACTTGCCCAATCGGACACGATCGTGTTGCAAGATGGCATTGTGAAACAAGTCTGGAAGCTCTGGGCGATCGAGGATCTCGAAAGCGCATTGCAAGAAGCGGTGCAGCTGCCAGATGAATTTGATCGCAAAGTCGCGGCTCAGTCGATGTTCAGCGCATATGGCTATATGGGCAACACGGCGACACGACGGATTAGTGCGATCACCGGGATCGCTCCCGACAGTGAAAGCCGTGCGCGATACTTATATCGGCTCGCCGATCTATCACCTGCCAGCGCATTTGATCAAGTAAATGTAATGGATTCAGCAAAGATGCAACGAGAGGCGATCATCCATCTCGGTCATTATCTCGCCAGGCAAGAAGGCGGCCGTGCTATAGGCTATGCAAATCGATTAGCGAACTCAGATCATCGAAATAAGTACTTGGCCGTCGTGATACGGAAAATCGCCGAGGCGGATCCGCTATCGGCTCTAACTGCCATATCCTCGATGGACGATCCGCGCCTCCAGTACCATTTGTTTAACGATCTCTTTATGGAGGTCGCACAACGTGACATACATTTGGCCAAACAACTGGCCGATTCGCTGGTCCATACTCGAGCCAAGGATATGGCTTACTACAGAATCATTCATCGTCACGCTCACCGCGATCCGGTGGAATCCGCCGCCTGGGTTGATCTGATCACGGATCAAGAGCTGCGACAGTACGCGCAGCGGCAAGTTGCAAGGGCGAAGCGGAGAATTTCTCATTGATCGGTTCGATCGGGGGCGCGATGTTATGTGAAGCAGGTCTCAAATTCGGCTCAATTTCGAGCCGAATAACCGGTTTTGTGAAATGCAGCCTGTTGTGAATACGTGTCTCGGAGCATCTTTTGGTCTTGAAAACCCAACGGCGACTTGTGAGCATGATTATGTGGTTACCGACACCGATCTACGAAAGAATCCCGCAATTCTGGTTCTTGCTGGGCCTGTTGTTCTTCGCCACCGGATTGTACCTGGGCTTTGAGTACGTGCAGTCCTTTTACTACCTCGGCCTCGGCGTGCTTTGCTGCATGTACGGCATATCGATCTTTCTGCTGCGTCTGTACCACCGTCGTGGTAAGCACACGGCCGGGCACACGCCCGTGACCGCGGAACAGGCACCCGTGAGCGCCGAACAAGCAGCCGTGAGCGCCGAGCCGGCGTCCGTACCCGCAGAATAGGCAAGCCGTCAAACCCTACGCAGTCGGTAACGGCCTCGTCCGGCGTGCCTGGCCAACGACGCGGCCGGACGCCTAACGTCCTATTTCAAGATCCGACAGTCGCCACAAGCCCAGCATTTTGTCGCGATACGCGCCATCCTGATGAGGGCATTCCTCGTCCAGCAGCGCGCTCGGGCACGGAAAATCGAAGGGTTGTACCTCCAGGTTGAGCGTACGCCATCCCCCGGTCGCGATATCCCGATTCGTGTCCTGACCCGTAAACGTCGTCGCCAGCAGCCACGTCGACTGGCTGGCCTGCATATTTCGAAGCGCCGCAAGTGCGTCTTCAAACGACAGGTGAACAAGGCAGTCGCGGCACAAGATCAAGTCGACCCGGGGTAGTGGATCGCAAATCAGATCCGCGCAAAGAAACAGATATTCAGAGGACGCAAAACGCTTTTGATTTTCCGCGATCAGGTCCGGAACGATATCGATGCCGGTGTACTGTATGCCATCGAGATCCAGGTCGCGCATCCAGAACAGATCGCCACAAGGCGCGTCCAGAATCGATCGTACCTTGATCTCTCGTAGCAGCAGCGGCAGTTTTTGCAAGAGAGCCCGCGTCTCTGCCGTGTCCGATCCGGGACCGGACACCGAATCCTGTCCACGCCATCGATTTCCGGCGTGGATACGGGCGAACACGTCCGCCGTCGAACGCGTTTTGCGGAAAAAGTGTTTTCCCCGGCGCTTCAGAGCGCGCAGCGGCGCTTCGCGCATGACCCGGGTATCACCGGAAACAGACCGATCATTCGGTTTTTTTGTCATTCGGCCAATTCTCTGGCGGCGGTCACGAGATCTTCTTCAGTATCCACGCCATGCCCTGGCCGGATCGTGGGGCGGCCGACACGGATGATCATGCCAAGTGACAACGCGCGTAACTGTTCGAGTTCTTCGGCGATCTCGAGCGGTGATGGGTTGGCAGCGACGAGGCGCCGCAATACGCTGCAGCGATACGCATAGATGCCGTGGTGATGCAGGGCCGCCTGCCGTGCCGAGTCACGCTGATCGGCGTTGCGCGAATACGGAATCGGTGCACGACTGAAGTAAATCGCCTCTTGCTGTTCATTCAGTATCACTTTGACGACGTTGGGGTTGTTGAAGTCAGCTTCTGACGCGATTGGTGACGCCAGTGTCGAGAGGTCGGCCGCGGAATCGTCGAGCAGCTCGGCGCATTGATCGATCAGTTCCGCCGGCATCGTCGGTTCGTCACCCTGAAGATTGACGACAATCGTGTCATCGCTCCAGTCGAAGAGGTCGGCAACCTCGGCAATGCGCTCCGTGCCCGAGCGATGTCGATCACCCGTCATGCATACCCTCGCGCCGAAACCCTTCGCTGCGGCCGCTATGCGGTCATCGTCTGTCGCGACGATGACTTCGCGAGCGCCGCTCTCGCAGCCTCGGCGATACACATGCTCGACAACTGGCCTGCCATTGACCTCACGCAATGCCTTTCCGGGCAAGCGGACCGAAGCGTAGCGTGCCGGAATCACGACGACGAAATCAGTCATTGTTTGCCTTGCTCGTCGCGCATGCGCGTTTCGATTTGCTGCAACCATGGCGCTGCGTGTACCGGATCTATTTTCAAATCCACAGGCACGTACCACATCCGGTCTGAAACGTGCCGATCAAATTTTACGGCATCTTTTTCCGTCATCAGAATATCGAAGTCATCACCGAAGTGGATATCCTTTTTCTGCAGTCTTGCATGATCCGGATAGGCGTGCTCGATGACCTGAATACCATGGCTGCGCAAGAGATCAAAAAAGCGGCGCGGATTGCCGATCGCGGCGACTCCATGCACTGTCGTGCCCGCGAATCGTTCGATTGGCCGGGTCAACGATCCATTGAGGCGGCTGACCTCGGTCGCAATGAGCTCGAATTCCAGCGCATTCTGTTCGACGACCGACAATGGCCCTGCCCCCTTGCGCAAACGCCCGTTTACAAGCACTTGATCCACATCCTCGAGGCGCCCTATTGTTTCGCGCAGCGGTCCGGCAGGAAGCAGCGTGCGGTTGCCGAGACCACGCGATCCATCGATCACGCAGATTTCATAAGACCGCGCGAGGCCATAATGCTGCAGTCCGTCATCGGCGATGATCAGGTCGGCGCCGTCGTCAACGAGCATCGACGCAGCCCGAAATCGATCCGCATCGACAACGACCGGACACCCGGTGCGCTTCGCGATCAATACCGGCTCGTCACCGACGATCGCCGGGTCGCTGGCAGAATCGACACGCATCGACGACTTCGACCTGCTGCCGCCGTAACCGCGGCTGACAATGCCTGGCGAAAATCCTCGTTCTCGCATTTCCTGCGCGAGCCAGATCGTCGTAGGAGTTTTGCCCGTACCGCCCGCCGTGATATTGCCAACGACGATAACCGGTACAGCAGCCTCGTGGATTCGCAAGATTCCAACGCGGTACATCGTGCGGCGCAGCATCAGCAACAAACAATAGAGCCAGGCGAATGGCAACAATAATCGATGTGCCCGATCGCCCTCGTACCAGACGCGCTGTATCCATCGGTAAATGGCGTCCTTCATACGCGTTCGATTACTCGTCGCTAAATTGCATGCGATACAGAGCAGCGTAATGACCGTTCGCCGCCAACAATTCACTGTGCGCACCGGACTCGATGATGCGGCCAGCATCGAGAACGATGATGCAATCTGCTTTTTCAACGGTCGATAATCGATGTGCAATCACAAGCGTCGTGCGATTTTTCATGAGTTCATTGAGCGCGCCCTGGATGCGCCGTTCGGACAGGGTATCCAATGACGATGTCGCTTCGTCGAGGATCAGCACCGGCGCATTTTTCAACAGGGCTCGACCGATCGCGATTCGTTGCCGCTGCCCACCCGACAGCAGGACACCGCGGTCACCAACCATGGTCTTCAGGCCCTTCGGCAGATCGTTGGCGAAATCGAGCACGTGCGCTGCCTCTGCAGCCTGCAGCAACTTGGCGCGTGAATGTTGCCGCAGCTGGCCGTACGCCAGATTGTTCTCAATGGTGTCATTGAATAACACGACGTCCTGACTCACGAGACTGATATTGTCGCGCAGGCTCGTGAGCGTGTAGTCGCGAATCGGCGTACCGTCGAGCAATATATCGCCACTATCCAGGTCATAGAACCGCGGCAGCAGACTGATCAGCGTCGATTTGCCACTGCCCGAGTGACCGACGATTGCAAGCGTCTTGCCCGTATCGACCTTGACTGAAATATTCTTGAGCACCAGACCGCTGTCGCCGCCGTAAGAGAAGCAGACATTGCGGAATTCCACGGTGCCGTCGGCCGGGTTCTTCTCGACAGTTCCCGTATCCACCTCATCGGGCTCATCCATGATCGAGAACAGGCTGTCGGCCGCGGCAACGCCTCGTTGCAACGTCGCGTTAACGTTCGTGATGCGCCGTACTGGTTGCAGCATCAGCATCATCGCACCGAAGAATGAGATGAACTGACCCGGAGTCAGATTGCCGTCGATCGACTCCTGGCTCGCAACGTATATGACGAGAGCGATTCCGAATCCGAAAATAACCTGTGTGACGGCGACGCCGAGTGACCGTGCCCGGATCAATTTCAGGTTCTGTTTCTTGTTCTTGCCGTCGACTTCATTGAGGCGCCGTCTCTCGTAGTCGTAGCCGCCGAACGCCTTGACCACCCAGTTGCCACGCACGACCTCCTCTGTTACCTGGGTGACTTCTCCCACGGTGTCCTGGATGCGACTGCTGTAACGGCGGAATGCGACGCCCAATATGCGCACAATGACAGCAACCACCGGAAACAGGATCGCGATGAATATTGTCAGTGTCGGGCTTTGCAGCAGCATGACGCCGAATGCTGCGAAGACGGTCAGCACGTCTCTGACCGCAATTGTAACGACGCTGGTGACCGATTCGGCAACCATTTCGACGTTATAGGTCATGCGTGACAGCAGCGGTCCCGTGTTCTGCCTGTCAAAAAATCGCGTCGGCAGAGTCAGAAACTTGCCGAATACGTCGCGGCGCAAGGCACTGATCACGTTGCGGCCAATCCAGCCGAGCGATGCCTCGGTCGAGAAGCCGGCAATACCGCGAGCAATGAAGATCGCGATGAACGCAAGCGGCATCCACTTGGCCGTTTCAAGATTTTGTGCGACCAGCGCATCATCCATCAGCGGCTCAAGCAAATACACGAGGCTCGCTTCGATGAGCGCGGTCGCTGTCATGCCGACGATTGCAATCAAGCCGATCAATTTATGTGGCACGACATAGCGCCAGAGCCGCCGATATACGACGGTCGTGCCCGCATCGATTCGACTACTCACAGTGACCGCCTGGCTCCCGAGCGCAGCTACCTGGATCCTGAATCATTGATCGTCGCAATATTGATCTGCACGAACCCGAGCCGGCCGGCGACGTCCATTGCCGTTACAACGTGCTGGTGCTTCGCGTTTGCATCCGCACTGATCGTCAGCGGGAGCGAATTGTCGCCGCCCGACACTCTTTGCAGCGCATTGCGAATGGTTTCGGGCCGATTGTTGATGAGTTCGCGGCCGTTGACGAGATAGGTTCCTGTCTCGGTAATCATGATATCGATTTGCAGCCGTGTGTCTTCGACGATCGCGGCGCTGTCCACTGCCGGCAGTCTGATCGCTATTCGCGATTTCTTGACGAAGCTGGTCGACACCATGAAGAAAATCAACAGCAACAGCACGACGTCGATCAATGACGTCAGATTGACCTCCGGTTCCGATCGCGCCCGCAAACTGAGCCTCATCCCTTTTCCTTCAGTTGCCGCCGATGCAGCGCCTCGACGAGCTTGATTGCCTCTTTCTCCATGTCGACGACCAGTGTGTCGACGCGGTTGCGGTAGTAGCGATAGCCGATGAGCGCCGGGATGGCCACTGACAGGCCTGCTGCCGTCGTAATCAGCGCCTCGGCGATGCCACCGGCCAGAACTGTGGGGTCGCCGACACCGTGTGTCGTGATCGCAGCGAATACTTTTACCATGCCGATGACAGTGCCCAGCAATCCGAGCAGTGGCGACACCGCCGCGACCGTCCCCAGCGTTTCGAGGTAGGTCTCGAGTTCGTGCACAACGTGGCGCCCCGTATCCTCGATGCTGTCCTTCATAATGGCGCGCTCGCGATCGCGATTGATCAGTCCGGCAGCGAGAATCTGCCCGAGCGGCGAGCCCTGATGCAGACTCTGAATCTGTTTTTGATCGAGCTGCTCTTTCTTGACCCAGCCCCAGACCTTGCTGGTCAGATCCTCCGGAATGACCCGCTTTTGCTGCAGGGTCCAAAAGCGTTCGAGCATGATTCCCATCGCGGTGATCGCGCAAATAATGATTGGCACCATCAACCAACCACCGGATTTGACTATCTCAACCATACAGCCCGACTCAGAGGAAAAATGAAATATACAGTGCCGGAGAGCAAAATTCTCCCGGTCAATCGGCCTTTTTCCCGTCATCGGTGGCAACGGCGTGCCAGATCCGTCGGCGCTGCTCCCGATTCTGCGTGATTGACACGATTCCGGCATGTTTGCAGACGCGAATGACGATCGCACCCGAGACGGCTGTTTGCAAAACGTCTGCACCCGCATGACGCCACCGCGCGACGACATCATCCTTGGGGAAACCCCAGCGATTGTTGTAGCCCGCCGATACGATCGCTACGGACGGGCTCAGAGCCGTAACAAATGAGTCCGATGACGATGTGCGGCTGCCATGGTGTGGCACCGTCACGACGTCGACCGACGGCAGCCTGTGCCCGCTGAGCAGCCGCCGCTCCGCAGACGCCTCAATGTCGCCGGTCACGAGCAGCCGGTGAGTTCCTGTTTCGATCAGCAAAACGCAAGACGCGTCGTTGCCTTCTCCCGGAGCATCGACGTCCGGGTGCAGAAACCGGAAGAGAACGCCATCCCACCGCCAACGCATGCCGCTTACACAGGCTTGCGTCTCAACACCGATACTCGCAACGGGTTCGCCCGCCAATACTTCATCGACAGCAAGCGCCGCGAGCAGCGCCGGGGCGCCGCCCGCGTGGTCGATATCCGCATGCGAGACGATGAGCTTGTCGATGCGCCTGATGCCGCGGCCGGCCAGATAAGGCAACACGACGCGGTCGCCCATGTTGCTGCCGCTGAAAAACGACGGGCCGGTGTCGAACACGACAACATGTTCGTGTGTCTGCACGACAACGGCCAGTCCCTGCCCGACATCCAGCACCGCGACATCGGCACAGCCCTCCCCGGGCCCGCCGGGTCGATACAGAGTCAGCGCCAATGCCGCCAACCATGCGACGTAACGTCCGGGCCAGCCGGGCGGCGCCACAACCCACATCAGCGGCAAGAGCAAATACAACCAGGCGCCCTGCTCTATCGTCGCTGTCGTCATGTCCGCATACGGCAGCAGCAGCGATTTGCCGACCAACCATTCGAGCAATTCGATACTCGCCGCCGCCGCGTGCAGCGCACCGTCACCAAGCGGCTGCAGCGGACCGACCAAAACAACGCCGATCAAGACGAGCGGCACTGTCAGGAAGCTGAACAATGGCACGGCGAGCAAATTCATGAGTGGCGCCACGACAGCAATACGATGAAACATCAGCACGGTCAGCGGCAACAGGCCAAGCAGCAGGATCAGCTGCATCGTCCATAAGCTGCGCAACGCGCTGGCCGGCCGCCGCAAGCCCGGAACAGCTGCAAGGGGCGTGAGCCTGTTTGCCAGCCACAGCAGCAACATGACAGCGGCAAATGACAGCTTGAACCCGGGCGCCATCGTGGCCAGCGGATCGAGTATGACGATGACCAGGCACGCTGCACACAGTATTAGCAGAGGCCGGGGATACCGCCGCCGCAGCAATACCGCGGCAATCATTGCGAGCATCAGTGTTGCGCGCAATGCCGGCACCGCAAGACCCGAAATGAGCGCGTAGCCTGCCGCGGTCAACAATGCCGCGCAGACTGCGACGTCCCGATTGTTGCCGCCGTAGCGAAAAAGACCCAGAGAAAACAGCGTGCAGACATAGGTGACAGCAGCCGCCAGACCCACATGCAGCCCGGAAATCGCCATAAGGTGACTGGTACCGCTCTTGGCATACCTTGCCCACTGCTCCGGCGTAACAAGGTGTCGCGCGCCAACCGAAATGGCTGCGATCACGGATGCGGCACGACCGTCCGGCAAAACCTGCTGCAATCGATCGACAAATGCCTGCCGGTATCGGTCGACCGCACCGCTCGTCCGGGTTTGCAGTAACCTGTTCCGTTTGCCATTGACGACGTAACCGACAGCCCCGATGCGCTCGCGAAATAACCAGGACTCGTAGTCGAATACGCCGGGATTACTGTTTCCCCGCGGGGACTTCAGGCGCAGCTCGAGCTGCCAGACATCGCCCAGGCGCGGCGCCACGGGCGGGTTGTACCAGCTGACACGGACGCGGGCCGGAACGCGTGAATCGTCAACAGGCTCTCCCAGGAAACTCACGGAGCGGCTTGTCGCACGCGGAAAATCGATGACACTGATCGTGGTCAACAGGCTGTCGCCTGCGAACCGCGGCTCGATTCGAGCATCCACAACCTGCAAGGCGTGGAAATGAAACAGTGCCAGGCCAGCCGCGATCAGAGCCAGACTGCGCAAGCGCCGAAACGGCAGCATCACGACGCACGCGAACGCCGCTACGGACATCACGGCTGACGGTATCGTAAAACTGCTAAGCTGCAGCGCGTAAGTGCCCGCCAGCAGGCAAAGGCAGGCCCTGATCATCAGCAGCGCAGGCGCAGGCGTCGGCAGCTGTCATCGAAACGGATTTGTCGACGCATGCCAAGACGCTTTTTTCGGAAATTTGCCTTCAAACGCCACGTCGTCACCCGGCAATGGTTCATGACGCCGTTTCGTCACTTGTTGCATGACAACCGACTGTGGAGCGTTCGCCGCAAAACCGCAGTGCCGGCATTCTCCCTCGGCCTGTTTGTTGCTTTCATTCCGGTCCCGGGGCACCCCGTCGTCGCGGCGCTTGCGGCACTCGCATTGCGAGTGAATATTCCGATCGCCGCCGTGACGACGCTCGTGAGCAACCCGCTGACGATGGGCCCGATGTATTTCCTCGCTTACCGTATCGGCGCGTATTTGCTACGTATCGAGCCAGGCCCGTTTCGCATCGAGATGTCGATCGACTGGGTCACTCACACGCTGATCACGATATGGCAACCGATGATGCTGGGCAGCCTGTTGCTGGGTGCTGGCGCGTCGCTGGTTGGCTACATCGTGCTGGATATTTTCTGGCGGGTGTCAGTGGGAAAGTACAAGACTCGCAAGCGCAATCGCCGCGATGCGCTGCTTTAATTCTGCCGCTCGTACGCAAGAACGGGATTAGCCCTGCGAGTGCAGCCGCCCGTCTTCGAGAACCAGCACTCGGTCCATGCGTTCGGCGATCGACTGGTCGTGCGTCACGATGACGAGACTCGTACGCAACTCCTGATTCAGCTCGAGCATGAGTTGCAAGACATGTTCGCCGTTGCCGGCATCGAGATTTCCCGTTGGCTCATCGGCAAGTACGAGTTGCGGCCGTGTAATCAGCGCCCTCGCGACGGCGGCGCGCTGGCGTTCGCCGCCGGATAGCTCGCCTGGTTTATGCGTCAAACGATCGCCGAGGCCAACTCGCCCCAGAAGCGCGCGCGCCTGATCGAAGGCCGCCGATTTGGCTTCGCGTCGGATCAACAGCGGCATCGCAACGTTTTCTTCTGCCGTAAACTCGGGCAACAAGTGGTGGAACTGGTAGACGAAGCCGATGTAACGGTTGCGCAGATCCCCCTTCGCGGTCTCGCTACCGCCATGCATCGGCTGTCCGTCAACGAATACCGCTCCGTCATCCGGGTCATCCAGCCCGCCCAGGATCTGTAACAGTGTCGTCTTGCCGGAACCGGACGTACCGATGATCGCCACCCGCTCGGCGGTATGGATCGTCAAATCGATGCCGCGCAGGACCTCGAGTACGGAGCTGCCTTCGGCGAAGCGGCGCACAACACCGCGGCACTCCAGTACCGCATTTTCACTCATAGCGCAGCGCCTCCGCGGGCGCCGTCCTGGCGGCTACCCACGCCGGATACAACGTCGATCCCAGCGCAAGCGTCAACGCAATTGCGGCAATTCCAAGCACATCACTGAGCCGCAGGTCGGCCGGCAAATCGCTGATGAAATACACATCGGCGGCGAGAAACTTGATGCCCAGTGTCGCTTCGAAAAAAATCACGATATTCTCCAGATTGAGGGCCATCAATGTGCCCAACAACACGCCCGCGGCGGTGCCGGCGACGCCAATGATGCTGCCCTGGGTGATGAATATCCTGAGAATACTCGACGGCCGTGCACCAATCGTGCGCAAGATCGCGATGTCTGCCTGTTTGTCTTTCACGACCATGACCAGCGTCGAGACAATATTGAATGCCGCGACGGCGATGACCAGCAGCAGAATCACGAACAGGATTGATTTCGTGATTTGAATTGAACGAAAAAAATTGACATGCTGCCGCGTCCAGTCCGTGACAAGAACAAGCGTGCCATGCTCGAGCGCGACCTCACGGACAATGGCGGGCGCCTCAAAAATGTCTGTAACTGCAAGCCGCACGCCTGTGACCGTGCCTTTTCGACGGTACAGCCTTTGCGCATCTTCAAGATTGACGAATGCGAGGCGTCGATCGAATTCATACATCCCAACACGGTAAATGCCGCTAACCGTAAATCGCTTCGTGCGCGGCATCAAACCCAGCGGCGTCACAATGCCCTCCGCCAATGTCACCGTCACCTTGTCGCCGACGCCGACGTCGAGTTCAGCGGCCAGCTCAATACCCAGTATGGCATTGAAACTCCCTGGTGACAGGCTTGCCAGCTCACCCTGCGTCATGACGTCCTCAACCCCCGAGACCGCGATCTCCCGGTCCGGATCAATGCCGCGCAACTCGGCACCGCTCAGCTTCTCGCCAAAGATCATGAGCGCCTGACCGCTGACATACGGGGCAACGCCGCTGACACGCGGGTTACTCATCGCCGTTTCGCCCAGCGATTGCCAATCAACCAACTCGCCCTCAATGCCCTCAATGCTCGCATGCGATGTCATCGCGAGCAGTCTTTCCTTGAGTTCGCGCTCGAAGCCATTGACGACAGACAGCACCACGATCAGCACAGTCACCGCGATCGCGATGCCGAGGATCGAAATCATGGAAATCAGTGACACAAAATTATTGCTGTTGCGTGACCGAACGTAGCGAATTCCAATCCAGAACTCGAAACGGCTGCGCAACCAACTATTCATAGCGCAATGCAACGGCGGGATTGATACGTGCCGCCCGCCGCGCCGGATACAAGGTCGCAAGCGACGTTAAAATGAATGCGCCAATTCCGATCGTGGCAACGTGCGCCCAATCAAGCTCCGACGGAATTCGCGTTACGTAGTACACGTCACCGGGCATGATCTGGAAACCCAGCAAGCGCTCAATTGCGGGCGCAATGACCGGTACGTTGATTGCTATAACAACGCCAAGCGCGACGCCAAGGATGACACCGGCCCAACCAATCACGGCACCCTGAACGAAGAACACACGCACGACGCCACTGGTGCCCATGCCCAGCGTTCGCAGAATCGCAATGTCATTCGTCTTGTCGGTGACGACCATGACCAGACTTGCAACGATATTGAATGCAGCAACGCCGATAATCAGTGACAGAATCAGGGACATGATCATTTTCTCGAGCCGAATAGCACGAAAATAACTTGCATTTTCGATGCTCCAGTCACTGCTCTTAACGTTGCCAAGACGGTTTTCGAGCGCCCGTGCCAACGCCGGGGCTGCCATGACATCTTCGGCGCGAAAGCGCACCGCGCTGACCTCATCACCGAGCGACAGTATGCCGGCGGCATCCCTGGCATTGACGAGTGCAAGCCGGCCGTCGTGCTCCTGAATTCCAATCTCAAAAACGCCGCGGATCACGAACCTCTCGAGTACCGGCTGCATCGTGCCGTCACCGACAGGACGTGGAATCAGCAGCACAACACCATCGCCGAGACGCACGCCAAGATCCATCGCAAGCAATCGGCCGAGAATGATGGCGCGGCTGTCCGGCTGCAGCGCGTCGAGGTCTCCCTCGAGCATATTGATCCATGGCCCCGAGAGGCGCTTCTCATACGCAGGATCGATCCCATTGACGAGGACGGCCCGCAGCTTGCGGCCTGACCGAATCATGCCTTCCATTTGCACCAGCGGCGCGGCGGCCGCAATGCCCGGTTCTGCGGACACTTCGTCAACCAGCTGACGCCAGTTATTCGTGACTCCGTCCACACCTGTGACATAGCCGTGCGCCGACATGCTAAGCAGTCGATTGCGCAGTTCGCTCTCGAAACCGTTCATGACCGACAGGATTACGATCAGCGCAGCCACACCGACCGCGATACCGAGCAACGATATCAGTGTGATAAACGAAACAAATCGGGTGCGTCGCTTCGCCCGCAAATAACGAAATCCGACAAATAGTTCGACCGGGCTAAACATTGCCACGCATTAGACCACAATCGAAGCCACGCAGTAGTTGGGGCATGACAGCCCCGAAAGTGTGACGCAGTTCACGTTACAGCGGCCGCGGTTTTGATCGTGGCGGAATACGACAAACAGGTCGATACGGCTGTATCGTCGCAGGTTCGCGATACTGAGACCCAAGTCCGCGAGCGTGCTCCCATAACGATGTAAAACCTTGCAAATCAAGTGTTTTTTGCACCGACGAGCAGTGCTATATTCGCCGGTAGACACACGGAGACAGCCCCGATGGCAAAGCTGCGAACAATCACTCTCATCGCACTGGTGTTCGGCATGATGGCAGGCGCCCATGCAGACACCTTGCAAATGGATGGCATCGTCACCGATGCGGAGTCACCGCGCCCGACTCGTGGCATGACGCAGAGCAACGTAGAATCGAGCTTCGGCAGTCCCGTCTCCAAGAAGGCAGCCGTCGGGGATCCGCCGATCTCGAGCTGGGAATACCAGGGCTTCGTCGTCTTTTTCGAATATGACCGGGTCATCCACGCCGTCGTAAAACGATAACAGTCAGCTGACCCAATGACACCCACGCCCGGGCACGCCAGAGCCCGGGCGTTTTCAATGCACGACCGGGCGCGGACGGCGTCTGTGTATAATCGCGTCCCGTTTCTCCACTGACCTTGCCCGTGCCTGACGACACCTTGCTGATTTCCCCAACGCCGGATCTGCCGCCACCCGGCGGAACTCGCGGTTGGGGTCGCTTGATCGGTGCGAGTACTGCGCTTGCTGCAGCCGAGCTGTCGCGCCATGTTGATTTTCCGGTGCTCGTTCTTGCCAACGACCCGCAGCATGCTGACCAGCTCGAAGCGGAGGTGCGCTTCTTTGCAGGTGGCGCGGTCCCGGTTCTGCATTTCGTCGAATGGGAAACATTGCCGTGGGACAGTTTCTCGCCGCACCAGGACATCATCTCGGAACGCCTCACGGTGTTGTCGAAGCTGCCAGCTCTGCATGGCGGCGTCATCATCGCATCTGCGCCTGTCTTGCTGCAACGGCTGCCGCCCCTCGATTACGTCGCGGCGAGATCGCTGACGCTGCGTACGGGCCAAACGCTGCCTCGTAACGAATTTGTCGAGTCATTGACGGCGTCCGGTTACCTGCGGGTGCCACAGGTTTCCGAGCACGGCGAATTTTCCGTGCGCGGCTCATTGATCGATGTTTACCCGATGGGTTCAGACGAACCGATACGAATCGACTTTTTTGACGACGACATCGAAGCGCTGCGTTTCTTTTCACCGGAGACACAATTGTCCGGCGGCGGCGCCGATTCGATAGAGGTATTGCCGGCACGGGAAATTCCACTGGACGACGCCTCGGTTCGCGATTTCCGCGAGCGTTACCGGGAACGATTTGAGGGGCAACCCGGACGATCGCGTGTCTACCGCGAGATATCAGACGGCATCGCCCACGGCGGCATCGAGTACTACCTGCCTCTGTTCTTCGAAACGACGGCTAGCCTGATCGACTACTTGCCACATGACTGCATCGTCCTGGCCCCCGATGCGCTCGACTCGATATTGAAGCAGGCATGGACCGAGATCGAAGAGCGATACGAGATTTGCCGCATCGATCCGGAGCGCCCGATATTACGGCCAGAGGAGACCTTCGCCGATGTCGCACGCGTCAAGTCACAACTCGAGAAATGCCGCCGGATTGTTTATTCGTCACAGTCGTTGCCCGAGATTCCGGGCAACTGCAATCTGCGAACACGACTTCCGCCTGCGCTCAAGATCGAGACCCGATATGAAGACGCCGCGCGGGGACTAATGCAATTTCTGCAGTCCTTCGACGGCCGCGTTCTTTTCACGAGCGACTCACCGGGGCGCCGCGAGCAGTTGTTCGAACTTCTCGCCGGGCGCGGCCTCGACCTCGCACGCATCGATGATTGGGCCGCTTTCGGTGCCGCAAAGCAACGTATCGGAATCGCGGTCGCGCCGCTCGAAAACGGCGTTCTGATGCCCGATGCGAACGTCGCAATCATCAGTGAGCAGCAGCTGTTCGGCGATCGCGTGCGCAACCGCAGCCGGCGCCGCCAGATCGAGCGCGACCCCGAAACCATCATTCGTCAATTGAATGACCTGATCCAGGGATCGCCTGTGGTTCACGCGGAATACGGCGTCGGCCGATACCTGGGACTGACGACGCTCACAGCCGGTGGCGTCGATGGCGAGTTTCTGCAGCTCGAATACGCCGATGGCGACAAGTTGTACGTTCCGGTTCATGCACTTGAATTGATTTCCCGATTCACGGGCGCAGCGCCCGAACATGCGCCCTTGCACCGCCTTGGCAGCAATCAATGGGCGAAAGCGCGGCAACGGGCGATCCACAAGATCCGCGATGTGGCGGCCGAATTACTCGATGTCTACGCGCGCCGCGCTGCGCGACCCGGACACCGTTTTCGCTGGCCCGAAGCCGACTATCGCGCCTTTGAGAGCGGTTTTCCGTTTGAGCCGACCGAAGACCAGGCACGGACAATTGACGAGGTTCTCGCGGACCTCGCCTCCGATCAGCCGATGGATCGTGTCGTTTGCGGAGACGTCGGCTTCGGCAAGACCGAGGTGGCGATGCGCGCCTCGTTTGCCGTGGTCTATGGCGGCAAGCAAGTTGCCATTCTCGTGCCGACGACGCTGCTGGCACAACAGCATGGGCAGACTTTCAGAGACCGCTTTGCAGATTGGCCGGTTCGTGTCGAGGTGCTGTCGCGCTTCCAGACGACAAAACAGGTCCGTGACGTCGTCGCGGGCATGCGCTCGGGTAGCGTGGATGTCGTTATCGGCACGCACCGCCTGTTGCAGCACACGAAGGAGTTCAAGGACATCGGCCTCGTTATCGTGGACGAGGAACACCGCTTCGGCGTGCGCCACAAGGAAGCAATCCGCACGCTGCGAAGCCAAATCGACGTTCTGACATTGACGGCGACACCGATTCCGCGAACGATGAACATGGCATTGGGCGGCATTCGCGACATGTCACTCATTGCGACGCCACCCGCCGGACGCCTCGCCGTCAAGACCTTCGTCAGCGAGTGGAACGACGTCGTTATTCGCGAAGCCTGTTTACGCGAGATCAAGCGTGGCGGCCAGGTGTTTTTCATTCACAATCGGGTGGCCGACATTGGTCGTGTCGAGCAACAGCTCGCAAAACTCGTGCCCGAGGCAAATCTGCGCGTTGCCCACGGACAAATGCCCGAACGCGCACTCGAGCAAGTCATGCTCGACTTCTATCACCGCCGATTCAACGTCCTGCTGTGCACGACGATCGTCGAGAGCGGCATCGATGTCGCCACAGCCAACACGATCATCATCAACCGTGCCGATCGCTTCGGTCTCGCGCAGCTGCACCAGTTGCGCGGCCGGGTTGGTCGATCCCACCATCGCGCCTATGCGTACCTGTTTGTGCCGCCCAGGGCCGCGATGACAGCCGACGCCATCAAGCGGCTCGAGGCCATCGACTCGCTTGAAGACCTCGGCTCTGGATTCACGCTTGCCACGCACGATCTGGAGATTCGCGGCGCCGGGGAATTGCTGGGCGATGAACAAAGTGGACAGATTCAGGAGATCGGCTTCTCCCTGTACACGGAATTGCTCGGTCGCGCCGTCGAATCGCTGCGGGCAGGCTTGGAGCCGGACCTCAACGCGCCACTCAACGCCGGCATCGACATCAACCTGCACGTAACCGCCTTGCTGCCGGAAGACTACGTGCCTGACGTCCACCTGCGTCTTATTCTGTACAAACGAGTCTCTGCGGCAAGCACGACGACGGATTTGCGTGAGCTGCAGGTCGAACTCATTGACCGCTTCGGCCTGTTACCGGATCCTGCCAGGAATTTGCTGCGGATCGCCGCCATCAAGCGGCAGGCAACGGCGTTGGGTCTCGAGAAAATCGATGTTGCCGACCACGGTGGATTCATTGTTTTCGGCGAGGAAAGCCACATCGACCCTGTTGTGCTCGTGCAATTGGTGCAAAATGACGGGCAGGGTTATCGGCTGCAAGGCTCTCACCGCCTGGTGTTTCGGGCCGAGCTCGGCGGTCTCGAACAGCGCTTCAAGATGATCGAGAACCTTCTCGAGCAACTTGCGGTCAGAGACAATGCGGCACACGCTGGCTAGACGATACTTTTTTGTTGAAGAGTTAACGATGCAACGACTGACATTATTTATGCTTCTGACGCTATCGTGTTTTGTCGCGACTGCACAGGCACCGGCGACCGACGAAGAACTCGAGGTACGACGATACACGGTCGAAATCGTGATTTTCACGTATGCCGAGGACATCTCTGTCGGCACCGAGCTGTTTGTTCCAGACCCTCCGCCTGCCGATACACTGCTCGATGTCATCTCTGACACAAATTTGTCAGGCGATGACGGGGAAATCGAAGCGCCACAACTCCGGGACCTGGAATTTCTGTTGCTCACGGAGGACGACTTCACGATGGATGACGTCATCAGCCGCTTCGAGCAACTCGACATTTACGAAACGATCATGCATGTCGGTTGGACACAGCCGACGTATCCACAGGATGAGACCGCCACGATCGACTTGCGTGCGCTCGGAAAACCGCCGCAGGGCCTCGGCGGAAGTTTTACACTTTACCTCGGCCGCTATCTGCACCTGGTCGTCGACCTGGCGCTTGATGAGCAACCCGGCGTCAGCGAGGCCGTAACCCGCAAACGACCAACGAGAATTTACGGGGATTATCGAATTCAACACGAAATCGACGCATTTCGCGAGACCGGCCCGGTTCGCTATCGCATCCAGGAAAACCGCATTTTCAAAAACGGCGACATTCGTTATTTCGATCATCCGAAATTCGGTGTTGTCGCTAAGGTGACCCGCGTCGAAGATGAAGAGACGGAAGACGAGATAGAAAATACTGATTAGGTCGAGCCGGTACGCCGTCAATGAGATTTTGGTGAAGCACTATTGGGACGGACCGGCCAACAGGTCATCGAGAAATTTTGCGGCAGCTCGCGTGTCGCGAGCCGCGTCGGTCACCGAAATCCGATACGATGCGGTTACGAATCGTCCGCTGCGTGATCGTGGATGGTGCACTCCCAATTCTCTGACGGCCGCGGATATTTGTTCCGCGAATGC
This sequence comes from Pseudomonadota bacterium, assembly GCA_022560695.1. Taxonomy (GTDB): domain Bacteria; phylum Pseudomonadota; class Gammaproteobacteria; order Steroidobacterales; family Woeseiaceae; genus UBA1847. The sequence goes on along the minus strand of JADFSP010000008.1, from coordinate 73,144 downwards.
GGTGACGCCGTCTTCGTCCGCGACATGCGACAAGACCACGAAGCACTCATCGTCGAGCCGCGCGACGACATCGCTGGCACGCTGGGTGCAGCGTCGTATCGCCTGACCTACGCGACGCAAGCACGAATCAGCCGCATGGCGGCCGAATACCTCCAGGTAGGCGCCGAAATCGTCAAGTGTCAACACCACCAATGCCAACGCACTCTTTTCGCGAGCGGCGACGGCCCAATCGTGATTGAGTACGTCGCGAAATGCGGCACTGTTCAACAAACCGGTTACGGGATCGTCGCGCGACAGATCACGAATGCGGCGCTTGGCCTTGAGCAGTTCGTGCTGAACCTCGGCATCAGCCGCGTCAACGGCACCTGAACCGCCACGCCAGAATGCTGCGAAATGGCTTGCGGCGGCGGCATTAGGCGATGACAGGGGTTTGAGCGCCAGCAGGAACTCACGACCGTTGACTTCGAGGGGCAAACTCGTCTCCTGCTTCGAGCGCAGCGACTCGCTGACCTCGAGCGCAGCCTCGCGGCCGACAAGACGTTCGATCACGTCCGCGAACGGCTGCCCCAGGACGTCCGCGGCATCGACGGCCGCGAACGCCGGATTGCATAACTCCACGGGCCAGTCCGGATGATCGATGCGCACGACCAGAACCGGATCGGCCGACGCCAGGATCACCTGCTCAAGTATTTCCCGATTGACTGGTTTCATTGATTTGAATTGTCGCCGTGCGCAAAGAACTGCTGCAACAGGTCGATCGCCTGTTTTCTCGCCGACAGGGTACTGGTTTGGACGTCCTCGTGTATGGACTTTTGGCCCCGCCCGGCGGCGTTGTTCACAACCAGCGCGAGGCACGCGTAGTCAAGACCCAGCTCCAGCGCGATGCTCGCCTCGGGCATGCCTGTCATACCAATGAAATCAGCCCCGTCTCGCTCGAGCCGATCTATTTCGGCTGCGGTCTCCAGGCGCGGCCCCTGCATCACGGCGCATACGCCGCCGTCATGGCAATCAATGCCAGCGGCGGCCGCCGCCGATAACAGCCTGTCCCTGAGCGCCCGCGTAAACGGTTCTGTGAAGTCGACATGCAACACACCACTGTCAGCCGTGCCCTGAATCGAATGCTCCCTTCCCCACGTGTAATCGATGATCTGATCCGGCACGGCGAGTTCGCCGGGCTTGCGAACGGCGCTAATCACACCCACTGTATTCAGCGCGATCACGGCGCCAACATCGAGATTCTTCAGTGCCACAAGATTGGCGCGATAATTGATCAGATGCGGCGGTATGGCGTGATCATCGCCGTGCCGCGAGAGCACCCGCAGCACGTCATCGCCGATGGTCAGATCGCGAATCGGAGATGAGGGCTCACCGAATGGCGTGCTCGGCTGCACACCATTTTCCGCGCCGACAAAACCGTCGAATCCGCTGCCGACGATGATCGCAAATTTATCCCTCATGACTGCTTCATTACCACCTCAGGCATCGAGTTCGAGCTGCGGCCTGTCCGTCCAGCTTGCGAGCTCGGTGCTTGCCGCATGCCATTCGTCACTGGCGAGCAGCGACTCGCGCAGGACGTGACCCGTGCCGTGCAGCCGGGCGAACCGCACCAATGACAATGGATTGGAATAGTCGTGCAGCGCTTTCACTGCGCTCTGTGCGGCGGCGCGATCATTGCATATCAGGATCATGTCGCAGCCGGCGTCGAGTGCGAGCTTCGCGCGTTTGGACATCGATCCGTAGTTGCGCGCCGCCTGCATGCTCAAATCATCACTGAAAACGGCACCGTCGAAACCGAGACGGGAGCGCAATTCGCCTTGAATCCAGAATGTGGAAAATCCGGCCGGCCTCGAATCCATCTGTTGATAGACAACGTGTGCGGTCATCGCACCTGCGAGCTGTCCGATATCGACAAGCTTGTCGTAGGGCCGCATGTCATCAAGGAGTTCTCCGTAGCTGCGCCGGTCGATGGGCAATTGCAGGTGCGAATCGGCAACAACGGCACCGTGGCCGGGAAAATGTTTTGCGACGGCGGCCATGCCGGCGCTGCGCAAACCACGCGAAAACCCGGTCGCCAGTTCGGCGACAACCTCGGGTTTTGCATGAAATGAACGGTCGCCGATGATCTCGCTGACGCCCCAGTCGAGATCCACGCACGGCGCGAAACACAGGTCGATGCCAACCGCGCGCAGCTCCGACGCAATCAGCCATCCTGCCTGGCGCGCAAGCCGCAGGGCGACCTCAGGATCGCGGTCGTGCATGCGCCCCAATACCCGCATCGGTGGTATCACGCTGAAGCCGTCGCGAAAACGCTGCACCCGACCGCCTTCGTGATCAACCGCGACGAGCAGCGGCGGACTGCGCAACGCACGAATTTCCGCCACGAGGTCAGCAACCTGCTGCGGCGATTCGTAATTGCGGCTGAACAAGATGACGCCGCCGACGGCAGGCTCACGGAGCAAATCCCTGTCCGCCGGTGTCAGGCTGACGCTTTCGATATCGAGCATCACAGGTCCGAGTGACATGCCGTTCCCCGTGCGATTTCCGTGCGCGTTCCCCACTTAGCCTGAAAATATCACGAGTCGCCGGAAATGTCGGCGATCATGGCATTGCCGCATGGTAATGTTGTTTCGAATAACTCTACATATATGCTTGATATTTAACGGCTAAATACTGCAATCGATTCGACGTGAGCCGTGTGGGGAAACATGTCGATGATGCCGGCCGCCTCGAGGCGGAAGCCCTGCTCGTGGACGAGCGCCCCGGCATCGCGTGCAAGTGTACCCGGATGACAGGATACATAGACGATGCGCCGCGGCTGCAGCACGTGCATGTTGGCAACGATCTCCGCTGCTCCAGTGCGCGCCGGGTCGAGGAGCACGCGGTCCCAGTGTTCCCTGAGCCAGGCCTCGGAGCCATCGATTGCCGCCAGGTCCGCGCAGCGGAACGCAACGTTCGTCAGCCCGTTCCGCGTCGCATTGGCGGCCGCACGGGCAACCAGCGTCACTTCGACTTCGATGCCGACAACTTCCGCACATAGTCGGGCCAGCGGCAGCGAAAAATTTCCGATGCCGCAGTACAGGTCCAACGTGCGATCGCCCGGCTGCGGATCAAGCTGTTCGATGGCCGTAGCAACCATGCGCCGGTTGACATCGCCGTTAACCTGCACGAAGTCTGCAGGTTCGAACTCGATGCGCACGTCGTGCTCGGGCAGCAAATAATAAAGTGGCTCCTGTGCCCCGTCAGGATGCAGCAAACTGATCGAATCGAGTCCGCCTGGCTGCAAATACACACGGAGATGATGTTCCTCGGAAAATTTGCGCAGCACATCTTTGTCCGCGGAGTTCGGTGGCTCGAGAACACGAAATACCAGTGCAACGGCGTTCTCAGCAATGGCGACCTCGATCTGAGGAATCCTCGCCCGAATCGACAATCCTCCCAGCAGCTCGCTCAGGTTGTCCAGCAGGCCGTCCATCGGCGATGCGAGTACTTCGCAACGATGCATGTCGGTCACGTATGGCGCATGGCGTTCACGAAAGCCGACCAGAACCCGACCTTTCGCCGCGACGTCCTTGACCGCAAGTCGCGCACGACGACGGTAGCACCAGTCCGGTCCCGTCACCGGCTTCAGCCAATGTTGTGGTTCGACCTTGCCGATGCGCGCAAGACTGTCGGCCAGCGCCTGCTGCTTGATCGCGCGTTGTTCATCGGCACTGATGTGTTGCATCGCGCAGCCGCCGCATCGACCAAAAACCGCACAACGTGCTGCGACGCGATTCGGCGACGCCTGCAAGACCTCGAGGAGTTCGGCTTCATCGAAGTTTCGGCGTGATTTGCGGCGCACGAAACGCACTTCTTCGCCAGCCAGTGCGCCCGCGACAAAGACCTTTTTACCATTGAGAGCCGCAATTCCACGACCGTCGTGTGTCACGGACCCAATGCGGGCCGTTTCCGGCTCTCGGCGTCGGCGTGCCATCAGCTCAATTCCAGGCCACCAGAAACTCGGTCAGGTGCGGCTCGTCGATCGATTTGAGGGTTTCACGAACGAGCCTGAATTCGCGCTCCAGACCAGCCTGGTCGAGATTGCCGCGAATGAATTCGAAGCGCAGGAATATCAACCAGGTGTTGAGTACATCGGTCTCGCAATAGTGTCGAATTTTGCCAATTCCTCCGTCGCAATAGATTTCCCATACCTTGTCGCCACTCATGCCGAGCTTGCCCGGAAAACCAAGCAGTACGGCTGTCTGATCAAGGCTCGCGCGGCCACGGACCTGAAAGCCGGCCAGTACATCCATGAGGTCGATATGCCGCCAGTGAAAGCGGCTCAGGTAGTTCCGGTATCGAAATTCCCGATCCGAATCGCCAATTTCCCAATAGCGCGGTGCCGCAATGCCGTGCTTCATCGCCCGATAATGCAGCACCGGCAGGTCGAAGCCGCTGCCGTTCCACGACACAAGATCCGGCGTATATCGCTCAATACCGTCGAAGAATCGCTGCACGAGTTCGGCTTCGTCGGCATCCTCGCCACCGAGACTCCAGATCCTGAAGTCATCGCCAGTGCGCAACGCCACCGAAATCGCCACGATACGATGCTGATGCAATGGCAGAAAATCACTCCCACTCTCCTGCTGCCGCATGAAGGTCATTGCCGTCGCGACGTCTTCGTCGCCGAGCTCGTCGAGATTCCACATCCGGCGACCGAACTCGACATCGGGGACGGTTTCGATATCGAATGAGAAGCAATGCATCCTAGTGTCCTGTCACGCGTCGGCCGCGCGCTCTACAATCGAAAACGCGATAACGAGTCCGGCCTCGTCGGTAAGGCTGATGTGCCCTTCGCCAATTCCGAGACGGTCGCAGACACGACGGCCACGTTCCGACCAGGTGACCAGAGGCCGGCCCCAGTCGTTATTAAGGATGCCAACGTCACGTAACCAGACGCCGTGAGCGAACCCCGTACCCATCGCTTTAACAGTAGCCTCCTTGCCGGCGAAGCGCATCGCCAGGAATCTTATGGGCCATTTGCTGCGCCGGAACAATTCAAGCTCGTCGTCCATCAGCAGACGTTCGACGAAGTGCTCACCAAAGCGCTCGTAGATGGCCTGTATGCGGGACAATTCGACGACGTCGGTACCGATGCCGAATATCACGATGGAATCATCCGGAACGTGCCTCCGTCATCAATCGTTTCATGTCGCTCACCGCGGTCTGAAGTCCCACGAAGACCGCCTGCGCCACAATTGCGTGGCCGATGTTGAGTTCGACAATTTGCTCGATTGCGGCGATCGCCGCGACGTTCTCATAATGCAGCCCGTGGCCGGCGTTGACGATCAGCCCAAGTTCGTGTCCGTACTCGGCGGCGCTGATGATGCGTTGCAATTCAGTGCCTTGCTCGTCACCGCAAGCATCCGCGTATCGCCCGGTATGCAATTCGACCACGGGCGCCCCGGCGGCTACGGCGGCTTCGAGCTGCGCGTGATCGGGATCGATGAACAGGGATGCGCGAATGCCGAGATCCCCGAGGCGCGCGCAGGCATCACGAATCTTGTCCTGCTGGCTGCGCACGTCAAGCCCTCCTTCCGTCGTTAGCTCCTGCCGCTTTTCCGGCACGAGGCAGCAATCACGCGGACGAATCTGCTCGGCAATTTCGAGCATTTCATCGACCACTGCCATTTCGAGGTTCATGTGCGTGCCCATGACATCGTTAATCGCAACTAGGTCGCTCTCCTGAATGTGGCGTCTGTCTTCACGCAGGTGCACTGTGATGCTGTCAGCACCGCCTTTTTCGGCGAGCAGGACAGCCGTGGCGGGACTCGGGTAATTCGTGCCACGAGCCTGGCGCAACGTCGCAACGTGATCGATGTTGACGCCGAGGTTCTGTGGATTTGTCATTTAATGTGGCTCCGCATGGGTTGAGGCTGGTACTCCGTCGATATCACCATGACGGGATACCAGATTAGCGCGCCGCAGATCGAGCAATACCTTGCGGCTCTTGAGTTCCTTGCCGTCCAGATGATACGTGATCACCTCGCGCAGGAGGCGCCCTGCCGCGCGCTGAATCACCGGATCGTCGAATCGCTGTTGATGGATGCCTTGCAGGGTGCTGCCGGAGAACACCATCGTGCCGTGCTGTCTGGCGACGCGCACCGGGCCCTGTTCGACCCGGTATTCATAGAATTCATCAGCGTCCAGCAATTTGTTTGTCGATGCCTCGAATTCAAGATTCAGGGCATAGCCAAGCAGGCGCAACATGTCAATCTCAAATTCGCGTAACCTGGGCGCGGGATCATCGGTACGGCATAACTGGGTCACTGCATGCCGGTAGGCGGCAAAGATGTCGGGCTGTGGATCATGCCGATGCAGGAATTTGAGAAGTAACTCATTGAGGTAGTAACCGGACAGCAACACGTCGCCGTTCAGGGTCAGTGGCGTGTCGTCGATCTCAGCTCCTGTCAACGTGCCGAGATCTGATGAAATCACCCAGGAAAGTCTGAGTGGCAGGAACGGTCGCAACAAACCACGAAGCCGCGAGCGCGCCGCACGACTTCCCCGCGCTACGAGCGTCAGCCTGCCATAATCCCGGCTGATGACGTCCAGGAGCTGGCTGGTATCGCGAAACGGGCGGTGATGCAAAATAAAGGCTGGTTGCTGCTGGACTCTTCGTTTTGTCGTCATCGAATGCTGCTCATCACCGACTTCAGCGTGACTCGTAACCGAGATTCAACAAAGCCTTTTCGCTGTCGGCCCAATTGTCCTTTACCTTGACCCAAAGCTCGAGGTGCACGGGCTGTTTCAGTTCGTCGCGTATTTCCATACGCGCCGCCTTGCCCACTTTTTTCAGGATTTTGCCCCCCTTGCCGACAACGATGCCCTTTTGGCTGTCTCGCTCCACCCAGATTATCGCGTGTATCCTAACGCCCGCCTTCTCCACCCGATAGTCTTCGATCTGGACCGTCAGACCGTACGGCAGCTCCTGATGCAACAGCACCGTCAGCTTCTCACGGATCACTTCGGATGCATGAAACTCGACACTGCGATCAGTGCGCATATCGGGCGGAAACAATGCCGCTGATTCCGGAAGAATATTCGCAACGATATCCATTAACACCGGCAGATTATCCTGCTTGCGCGCGGAGATCGGGATGACCTCCCTGAAATCATGACGAGCGGACATCTTCTTCAGCGCTTCGAGCAGGCGGCTCTTGGGATGTACGGTATCGATCTTGTTCAGCAACGCGATGGCCGGCGACTGACTGGACTTCAGTCGAGTGAGCACATCTTCGTCTTCTTCGGTCCAGCGCGTCGCCTCGGAGACGAACAATATGACATCCGCGTCTGCGAGCGCGCTGACAGCGGTACGATTCATTAGTCGATTCATCGCTTTGCCCGCCTTACGGTGCAAACCCGGCGTGTCGACGAATATTATTTGCCGGCTCGCCGTAGTATGCAGAGCCAGAATCCGATGACGGGTAGTTTGAGGCTTCGCGGTGACAATGCTGACCTTGGTGCCCATCAATGCGTTGACCAGTGTCGATTTGCCAACGTTGGGACGGCCGACGACCGCAACAAATCCACAGCGGTAGGGTGTTTCGCTCATCTCAATTTTATCGTCGCTGTGGTCCATCAATACTACCTTGCTGGACCACTAGTTCCGCCAGCATGCGCTCCGCCGATTCCTGCTCTGCATTTCGGCGCGACATCCCCGATCCCTGCGTCTGCGCATCTATGCCGGCGATTTTGCAACGCACTTCAAAGCGCTGTCTATGTGCCAGTCCACTGACTCCCACCAGCTCGTAGTCCGGCAGCTCCAACTTGCGTGCCTGTAACCATTCCTGCAATCGCGTCTTTGGATCACGTAGCTCATCGATATCGGGGAAGTGATGTATCCGCTCGCCGAATGCACGCGCGACGACTGCTGTCGCCGCGTCAAAGCCGCCGTCGAGAAAAACCGCCCCAAATATCGCTTCGAGCGTGTCAGCCAGAATGGATTCTCGTCGATGGCCACCGGATTTACGCTCACCGCTGCCAAGTATCAAATGCTCACCAAGCCCCAGTTCGATCGCCCGCTCGGCCAACGAGGTATCCTTTACGAGTGACGCGCGCAGGCGGCTCAAATCGCCCTCTGACGCCTCCGGCATGCTGCGATAGACGACCTCCGAGACGACGAAATCGAGCACGGCATCTCCGAGAAACTCCAGGCGTTCATTGCTGTGACCTGGCGAACTGCGGTGGGTGAGCGCCTGCCTGAACAATTGGGCATCGTTGAAGCGGTAGTTCAACGTTGTCTTGAGCCAGCTCTCCGCCTTATCCAATGTGATCGCTCATGTATGGCGCGCGTACGTGAACACGAACGCGCGCCGCGTTCAGCGGCGTACGATGACGGTCTTGTCGAAGTGCACAATAAATGAAACGTTAGCGATGAATGGCGACGTGTGATCGTATACCACCGCGACCTCGAAACCGCCGTCGACGGCCGTCACTATCACGTCACGCGCTGTGATAACGCCCACGCTGTCAACGTCCATTCGTCTGCCAATCGAGCCTCGAAGAGCGCTCCTGGTTGGATTCTGCCCGTCGAATTCATCGTAGACACCGTCAATCACTCCAACAATTTTCATGTAATTCAAATATACCGGCGTCAGACGAAGCACGGCGAATGCAAACAGCCCGATAAAAATGATGAGCAAGATGTATCCCATCGTCGTAGCGCCTGCCTGGCGTGTTGCCGGCCATCGTCTGGAGAATAATCGTCTGGAAAATAATCGTCGAGAGACCCTGTGGCCGGCCTGAATGGTCGACCGACTCGTGGAACCGTGTTGCATTTGTAAATTGCCGTACATCCCGGATTCTCCGCATTCAGACACTTGCTGGTCGGTTCAGCGAGCGCATATCGCACCCTAGCCCAATTCTAACGAGCATTTCAGTGACTGGCACCCCATTATTGAATCTTTGAACCAATTCGCTCCCAGAGCGGCCATTTCAGGCCATCCATATGCATCCAGATGCGCACGGCTTTGCCAACGAGATTGGTTTCGGGAATCTCACCGATGAAGCGGCTGTCGAGACTATTGTCGCGATTGTCACCCATGACAAAATAATGGCCCTCGCGGACTATGTATTCCCCGTCCTTTCGCGAGTTGCGTGGATCGACAATGAGAATGTCGTGCTGCCGATCGCCGAGCTGCTCGATGTATCGTGGATCCATCGGCGTCGCGTCCGGGTGGCGCTCGAGAGCAATCGATTCGCCGTTGATCGTCAGGTGATGACGCCGGTAGACTATCCTGTCGCCCGGCAAGCCGACGACGCGTTTTATGTAGTTGATGCTTGGGTCCGACGGCAAACGAAACACGACGACGTCACCGCGCTGGGGTTCCCCGATTTCGACAATCTTGAATTCGGTCACCGGAAGCCGCAAGCCATAGGAGTATTTTTTGACGAATATGAAATCGCCTTGCAGCAGGGTCGGCATCATAGAACTTGACGGAATTCGAAACGGCTCAAACACGAACGATCGAATAATCAATACGAACAGCAAGACCGGGAAAAACGATTGCGAATATTCGACCAGTGTTCGTCGCGCACGCGAGGACGGCCTGTCACCAGCGCTGTCCGCATCGCGCCACAAGAATCTATTAAGTGCGACGACCACGCCCGTGAGGGCCGTCAGCACGGTCAATATCAATGCAAGATCAATACTCAAAGAAACCCTCTAGTCATTTGTCAATACGCAGTACCGCCAGAAACGCCTCCTGCGGAATTTGAACAGATCCAACTTGCTTCATTCTACGCTTGCCTGCCTTTTGTTTCTCCAGCAGTTTGCGCTTGCGAGTTATGTCACCCCCATAACACTTGGCTGTGACGTTCTTGCGCAACGCCTTGACAGTGCTTCGTGCAATGATCTGGCTGCCGATCGCAGCCTGAATTGCAACGTCAAACATCTGACGCGGAATCAGTTCCCTCATTTTCTCGACCAGCTCGCGCCCTCGTGCCTTGACATTCGAGCGATGCAAGATAACAGACAGTGCATCGACGCGCTCTTTATTTATCAATACATCAAGACGCACCAGCTGTGCCGGCTCGAAGCGTTCGAAATGGTAATCGAACGATGCGAAACCACGACTGACCGACTTCAAACGGTCGAAGAAATCCAGGACGACCTCGGCCAGTGGCATTTCATACTCCAGTGACACTTGACTGCCCAGATAGCGAATTTGCTTTTGTACGCCGCGCTTGCCAATACACAACTTGATGACGGCACCAACGTGCTTTTCGGGAACCAGTATTTTGGCCAGGATGATCGGCTCACGCAGCTCGTCGATATCGCTTGCGGGCGGCAACTTCGACGGGTTTTCAACATGAACCAGGTTGCCGGCCTTGTCCAGGATCTCGAACACCACCGTCGGCGCCGTCGTGATCAGGTTCATGTTGTATTCGCGCTCCAGGCGCTCCTGCACGATTTCCATGTGCAGCATGCCCAGGAAGCCGCAACGAAATCCGAAGCCCAGTGCCGTCGATGTTTCCGGTTCGAAATGCAGTGCGGCATCGTTCAAGCGCAATTTCTGCAAAGCATCGCGGAAGCCCTCGTAATCGTCGGAGGAAATCGGAAACATTCCAGCGAACACCCGCGGTTGTTCCTGCTTGAATCCTGGCAACGGTTCGTCACATGGCCTGTGTGCCGACGTCAGCGTGTCACCGACAGGGGCCCCGTAGATATCCTTGATGCCGGCAATGACATATCCGACTTCGCCAGTTCTCAACCGGTCGCGGTCTTCCATTTTGGGCGTGAACGCCCCAACACGATCGGCCGTGTGAGAGCCGGCCGTCGACATGACTTTGATCTTGCTGCCCTTGCCGAGACTGCCATTGACAACGCGCACAAGCGATACAACACCGACATAATTATCAAACCACGAATCAATGATCAGTGCCTGCAATGGCGCATCCACATCGCCTTCAGGCGGCGGAATTCTCTCGATAATGGCGTCGAGCAATTCCGGTACGCCATCCCCGGTCTTGGCGCTGACCCGAACGGCATCCTGAGCGTCAATGCCGATGATATCCTCGATCTCCGCAATCACCTTGTCCGGGTCTGCCGAAGGCAGGTCGATCTTGTTCAATACCGGGAGGACTTCGAGGCCCTGGTCAATCGCCGTCGTGCAGTTGGCGACGCTTTGGGCCTCAACGCCCTGCGCTGCATCGACCACCAGCAATGCGCCCTCGCAGGCAGCCAGCGAACGCGACACCTCGTAGGAAAAATCGACATGCCCCGGCGTATCGATGAAGTTCAGCTGGTAGCGCTCACCGTCCGCGGCCTCGTAGCTGAGCGACACACTCTGTGCCTTGATTGTAATTCCGCGTTCCCGCTCGAGATCCATTGAGTCGAGGACCTGATTGCTCATCTCACGCTCTGTGAGGCCACCGCAAATTTGAATGAATCGATCAGCCAGGGTCGACTTTCCATGGTCGATGTGGGCAATGATCGAAAAATTACGAATACGCTTCATATCACACGCGGGCTAAGGAGTCCGGCCTGGCCACCGCCGCGCCGAATGCAGCCGCGGAGTATACCGGTAGTTTTCCACATTCAGATATCGCGGTCGCAATGACCTGCGAGAATTCGGTTCAGCGCGTCCTCGTCGAGGACATGCTCGCAGACGATTTCGCCGTCGAATTCAATGACCGGTACCCGGATATCGAAGGCGGCCCGCCACTCATCGCGGCTGTCAATATCGCGCACCTCTACAGCAAGACGTCCTCGCACGAGCGGCAGTAACGCTTCGATCAGCCGTTCACACAGATGGCATCCACGACGGCTGTAAACCTGCAGGCTCTTCATTCAGGTCGGCGCGCCGTCGGGTCCGATCCGCGCCGCCACGGTGGGAATAAACTGCATCAGGCAGGCTCGGCGGTGCAGCCGCCGGTATCCCATGTAGCCACCGGCACCCAGACCGGCCAGCGCCGCAAAGGCTGCAGCCAGGTCGCCGAAAGCAAACAGATAAGCCGCCGCCGTTGCGATCGCGGCGCCGAGCAATGGCAGACCATATACGATCGCTGCTGCCTGTAATACGTTGCCGGGCTCAAGCCCGATACTCACGAAGTCCCCCTCATGAATTTCGAGCCCCGGCCGAATCGCTGCCTCGACTCTGCGCTTGCCACGCTGAGCGGAGAAAATCCCCGCCCCGCAGCCGCGGCCCTCGGCGCAGCGTTGGCAAAACGCAAATGCGTCAACATCGACAATGGCACGATGGTCGATACCATCACTCAGCAATGCCACTACCGTTCCTTGTGGATTCTCCATGGAAAGTGGGGTCGAACCGAAGTTTTTATTTTTGCGCGGAAAGGAGACTATCCCGAAGTTCAAAAAACTGCGGTTCGACCCCACTTTCCCAACCCCTCTCTAGTCGGCCAGGCGCATGGACTCGGCGATCTGCTGCACAGTCACCGCCGGCACTTCACCAACAGCCGTCACACGATAATTGCCGTTGGCGACGCTGTAGGAATTTGAAGCCCCGACCTGGGAGCGTTGCTCGATATTCTTGTCCTGTTCGGTCGCGATGAATACGGACACGTTCGCGAGGCCGTCACTATAGAGAATATGGAGTACAGGCCCTTCCGCGCCCGCTACCTGCTCCTGCCGTGTCGACACAACCCGAAATCCGGTCGGCAGATCTTCAGCGGCCCAATCGGTCTTCACGACTTTGTTCGATCGGCGGCTCGGCTGCGTATACCACCTGAAATTGTCAGTGTTGTACGACGGCGCCAGCGCGCTCGCGAGAATTTCCGAGTCGAGATCGATGTCCGCGAATTTGACCTCCTCCAGCGGTCTGCCGTCATCGCCGATCAGCTGCGTCTGAAGCGGGAAGCCGGTCTCGATATCAAGCCAGATGCGATGACCGTAGCGAAAATTGTCGTGCGGCCGAATTGCCAGCAATACCGTTTTGCGCGCCGCAATTCGGTCTTTGCGCACGATGACAATATCGTATTCGCTGCCGAAGCGGATATCGCTGGATGGCAGGCTGGAGAACAGCGTGCTCTGATCGTTCCACTCCTCGACCAGCACCGATTTACTGTCGGGCAGGATGCAATGCACTTCATTGCCGTGGCGGACGATTTCAAGGCCGTTTCCTTCCTGCACTACCACACGCTCATGGATCACGCCGTCGACGACCTTGTGGACGACCCTGAGCGCCTCGGTCGTGCCATTTCGCAGCCGAATCACGGTGCCTTCGTAGTTTGTCGTCTGCACCGCAATTGCCATGCGATCAAGCCATTCGTGCGGTCCGGCCGCATCCGCAGCCAGCACCGGAGCAGCGGCGCACAGGCCACCCAGCGCAATCCACGCCGCAGCCGCGGAATAGCTCTGCTGTCTCATCACTGCGGCCGGCTATTCGCGGGCGCCGGGTCCTCAACCGCATCGACAGCCGATATGTCCTGCTCGTCGGAGACCTCCTCGAAATAGACAGCGTCTCGCAACTGCAGCGTCATGAGCCTGGCATTGATATCGCTGACGTCGAAGTCCGAAGAGATTTCGTCATGAATGAGTCGATACTGCCGCAACATGTCATCGCCAAGGGCGGGCTCGGTGTAAGTGACATCCGTCGCCGCGTCCGCAACCGCGGCAGGTATCTCGTTGACGCCCGGCTCCCCGGGCCCCGTCGTTTGCCGCAGTCCAAGAATGGCGACCACGGCGACCGTCGCCGCGATCGCGACGCCGGCTAACGGCCGCAACAGCCGTGACGGGTTGCTGGTCGGCGCACGATCGGCATTGTCCTGCGATGGACGATCATCGAGTTCCGCCGAGATACGGTCGCGCATTCGCTCGACGCCCGCCACGCCGGACTCTCGGCGCATCACCCTGCCGATTGCAAGATAGTCTGCGACCTGCTGCCGCAGTTCATAATCCTGGCTCAGCCTGCGCACCAGTAGCTCCGCCTCGTTGTCCGGCAATTCGCCGTCGACAAAAGCCGAAACCTGCATTTTTATCGCATCATTCATAAACCACCACACACGGGGTGCACCCGCCAACTTATCGTATCAGGGACCCGACTTTCTTGCTGATCGCGTCACGCGCCCTGAAAATCCTGGAACGCACAGTTCCGACCGGACATTCCATCGTCTGTGCAATCTCCTCATAACTCATGCCATCGAGCTCGCGCAAAATAATCGCCGTACGCAGATCATCGGGCAGTGCCGCGATGGCCCGCTCAACGGTTCGCTGCAATTCGTGGCTGAGCGCTACGCCTTCCGGTGTATCCGTTTCCCTGAGCCGTGCGTGCAATTCGTACTGCTCCGGGTCCTGCAGGTCAAGCTCGATATCCATTGGCCGCCGGCGCTGGGCGGCAAGATAATTCTTGGCCGTATTCACAGCGATTCGATACAGCCAGGTGTAAAACGCGCTTTCACCACGAAATCGCGGCAATGCCCGGTAGGCCTTGATGAAGGCCTCCTGCGTAATGTCCAGCGCCTGCTCCGGATCTCGTACATATCGCATTACCAGGTTCACGATCTTGTGCTGGTATTTGAGTACCAGCAGGTCAAACGCGCCTTTGTCGCCTCTCTGGACCCGTTTGACCAATTTTATGTCGGTCAATTCATTCGACATCGGGTTGCGCCTTCATGGTCATTTGGCACAGCGACCGACTCCGGGATAGACCGGCCGGGTCAGCGAAAGTTCTGCAAATTCAGCGTCCGTCATATGATTTTGTGACGTAGTGCCGCGGACTGACCTGCCCTTGCCACCGCAAGCGCCGCGGATGCCACAGGTCGGGCATGGTAGCAGCTTCAATTGGCTGCTCCAATGTGGCGCCATATGACCAGCAGGCGTCGCCAGTCTTCATTCTTGCGGGAGTTGCCGGTCAGCAATTCGCCGTAGGCAGGGCCGCCGGCCGCCACGGAAATGCGCAGCCAGGCGACGCCAGGCAATACGAGACTGCCCGCGAGTAATGAGGCTGTCCGCCACTCGCCGCCAACCAGCCTGACCTCGATACATGCGTCGCTGCTGATGCGCAATGCGCCACTCGATGCATAGCCGCGCCACGTCTGCACCATTTCACGGCCGCAAAGAAAGAACCAGCCACACACAATCAATGTGCGATGCAACGTACCGAGCGGCATCGACAGCACCAGCCAAACGCCCGCCACGCACGCTGTCAAACCTGACAACAATACGATGACCCGCAATTTCGGCTCAGGATGAAGTTCGGCAAAGTATGCGTTCGACGACATTGGTGATGCGCTCGGAGCCAGGTATCTGTGTGCCTAACAAATACCCGGCCAGCTCGGGATCGGAAAGCTCCAAAAGCTGCCTGAAAGCCTCTTTTTCGCCGTCGCCCGCCTCGTCGTAGTGCCGCGCAAGATAACTTGTCAACAGCTCATCGAGTTCGCGCATGCCGCGGCGGCACTGCCATCGGAGTCTGGATTTCTGCATATTCCGATATCCCGCAGTAACAGGGCCTTTACGGTCAGGATGACCTTTTGTCGCGGAGCACAGGGATGTGCGGGAGCGACCAGCCGGATGCATTCGCACGCCCCTAGCGGCGCTCGGCCAGCATTTTCTTGGTCGCGGCGATCGCCTTCGCCGGATTGAGGCCCTTTGGACAAGCGTCAGTGCAGTTCATGATCGTGTGACATCGATACAGGCGAAATGGGTCTTCAAGCTCATCCAGCCGCTCGCCGGTCGCCTCATCGCGGCTGTCGACGAGCCAGCGGTAGGCTGCCAGCAGCGCCGCGGGACCGAGAAAACGGTCGCTGTTCCACCAGTAACTCGGACAACCCGCCGAACAGCAGGCACAGAGGATGCACGCGGCCGGCTCGTCGATGAGTTCCTGGTCCTCCTTGGTCTGCAAGCGCTCACGATCTGGCGGCGGTGGCGTGCGCGTCTGCAGCCAGGGTTTGATCGACGCGTACTGAGCATAAAAATTGGTCAAATCCGGAACGAGATCTTTGACGACGGGCATATGCGGCAATGGATATACTTTCACGTCGCCGCGAACATCCTCGACGGCCAGGGTGCACGCGAGTGTGTTACTTCCATCGATGTTCATGGCACAACTACCGCAGATGCCTTCGCGGCAGGACCGCCGGAAAGTCAGGGTCGCATCAATTTCGTTCTTTATCTTAATGAGCGCGTCGAGCACCATCGGGCCGCAGTGATCCATGTCCACTTCGTAGGTGTCCAGGCGCGGGTTTTCGCCGCTGTCCGGATCGTACCGGTACACTGCAAATCGACGCACGTTGCCGGCACTGCCAGTCAGCCGAAAATTTTCACCTTTCCGGATCCGGGAATTTGGCGGCAATCTGAAATCAGCCACGGTCGGGCTCCTGTAAGCAGACTAATAAACGCGAGCTTTCGGCGGCACGGATTCGACGTCACGCGTCAAAGTGTCCTGGTGTACCGGCCGATAATCGAACGATACCCGGCCTGCGTCATCCACCCAGGCCAAAGTGTGTTTCATCCAGCTGTCGTCGTCGCGGTCAGGATAATCCTCGCGCGCATGCGCGCCCCTGCTTTCAAGGCGATTGGTCGCCGACTCAATCGTTGCCACTGCATTGAACAACAAATTTTCCAGCTCCAGCGTCTCGACGAGGTCAGTGTTCCACACCATCGACCGGTCGGCAACGCTCACATCAGCGAAAGTCGCGAAAGTCTGCTGGAGAAGCGCGACACCTTCGGTCAGCGATTCGCCGGTGCGAAATACGGCCGCATGATTCTGCATGATCTTTTGCATTTCCACGCGAAGGTCCGCAGTTGGCGTGTCGCCGCTCGCATTGCGTATCCTGTCGATGCGCTCGACGCTGTTTTGCCCTGCGTCGGGCGACAGTGGTCGATGCCGGCTGCCAGGCTGCATCGTCCTGGCGCATTGATGAGCGGCGGCGCGGCCAAACACGACCAGGTCCAGCAGCGAGTTGGATCCGAGGCGATTGGCCCCGTGCACGGACACGCACGCTGCCTCGCCGACCGCCATGAGTCCCGGCACAACAGCCTCGGGATCACCGTCACGCAAGGTGACGACTTCACCTTTGTAGTTCGCCGGAACACCGCCCATGTTGTAGTGCACGGTCGGCAGCACCGGGATCGGCGACTTGGTGACGTCGACGCCAGCGAATATTCTTGCCGATTCGGCGATGCCCGGCAGGCGCTCGTCGACAATCGCGGGCCCGAGATGCTCCAGGTGCAAATGAATATGATCCGCGTGTTCGCCGACGCCGCGGCCTTCACGAATCTCGATCGTCATCGCACGGCTCACAACATCACGCGAGGCCAGGTCCTTGGCATTCGGCGCATAGCGCTCCATGAAGCGCTCGCCATCCGAATTCGTCAGGTAACCGCCCTCGCCGCGAACGCCCTCGGTGATCAGCATGCCGGCGCCGTAAATTCCGGTTGGGTGAAACTGCACGAACTCCATGTCCTGCACAGGCAGCCCGGCGCGCATCACCATCGCGCTGCCATCCCCGGTACAGGTATGTGCCGACGTGCAAGAGAAGTATGCGCGGCCGTAGCCGCCTGTAGCCAGGACAACCTTGTGTGAGCGAAACCGGTGCACCCGGCCTGTCGCAAGGTCGATGGCAACGACGCCGCGACAGGCACCGTCCTCCATGATCAGGTCGACCGCGAAGTATTCGATGTAAAACTCGGCATCATGTTTCAGCGACTGCTGATACAGCGCATGCAACATCGCGTGGCCGGTACGATCGGCTGCCGCACAGGTACGCTGCGCCGTGCCCTCGCCATAGCGTGTCGTCATACCGCCGAATGGGCGCTGATAGATACGGCCGTCTTCGGTACGCGAAAAAGGCACGCCGTAGTGCTCCAGTTCGATGACCGCGCCGGCAGCTTCCTTGCACATATACTCGATCGCATCCTGGTCGCCGAGCCAGTCGGATCCTTTGATCGTGTCGTACATGTGCCAGCGCCAGTCGTCCTGCCCCATATTGCCGAGCGCCGCGCTAATGCCGCCCTGCGCCGCGACCGTGTGGCTTCGAGTCGGAAATACCTTCGTGACACAGGCGATCTTGAACCCCGCCTCGGCAAGTCCGAAGGTTGCGCGAAGACCGGCGCCACCGGCTCCGATGACGACGACGTCGTAGCTATGATCGATGAATTCGTAGTCGCTCATGCGCCGACACCGATCTTGAAAACGGCATACACGGCAGTAACTGCGACAAAAATGTGCGCGAATCGGGAGAGCATCAGGGATACGACCTTGATGCCCGGCGCATGCACATAGTCCTCAACGACGACTTGCACGCCGAGGTAGGAGTGATAAGCGAGCATCACACTTAATAATATGAGCAGAACACTGTTCCAGGGTGCGCCAATGAATGCAACGGCAGCCGCATAATCCAGGCCATCGAGCATCACGAGCGCAATCACGAACCATGTTCCGAGCAGCAGCAATGCTACGGCCGAGACGCGCTGCGCCCACCAGTGTTCGGTACCTGCCCTGGCCGTGCCGAGGCCAAGAGCGCGACCGAGCGGCGTGCGCAAACTCATGGCAGCACCACCCAGAAAGCGGCGGTGAGCAAGATGGATAGAACCAGTACGAACCACGCTGAAGCGTCGACCTGCTGCCTTTCAAAGCCATAACCAGCATCCCAAACCAGGTGGCGAACGCCATTGCTGAGGTGAAAGAAGAACGCGTAGCTCCAGCCGATCAGCGTCAGTTTGCCGAACAGCGACGACATCAGCCCGCTGAACCTGGCGTACTGTTCCGGACCGGCCGCCGTTTGCATCAACCAGACCGCGAATATGACGAGGCCGACCGACATCGCAACACCCGTGGCCCGATGCAGAATCGACGTCGCCATCGACACGGGCCAACGGTAAATCGAAAGATGTGGTGACAGTGGCCTGCCAGAATCACTCATGCTTTCACTTCATTTGATTATTCAGAAATCAATGCAACGGCCAGCCTTTTCCCAATCCCCGTAACGCGTCGGGTCAGGGCCGCCTCGCCCGCCTATTTCCTTCGGGGAATGCTCGCCATCCGGTCGTACCGCGGTATCATCGCTGTCGGTCGGCTCGGGCCTGGTTGCGGCCGTCTCGACCTGATTGTCCGGGTGCTTAACGGGCATAACGGCAGTATGCCAGACCGTGTAAACAGCTGCATGGTCACAGGATAATTTGTGACGGAATCGTGAAACGACAGAAAATGCCTGATTCACCCTACTCATTGATCACCGCCCGGGGCACAGATGCGCATAGCTTCCTGCAGGGCCAGCTGAGCAATGATATTGACCTTGTGCCCGAGAAAGAACCGCTGTTGGCGGCGTGGTGCAACCCGAAGGGGCGCGTCATCTGCCTGATGCGCGTCACCCGGATCGACGACGGCTACGGACTGCTGGTGCCGGACGATCTCGCCGACGAAGTCACCCGGCGCCTGCTGACGTTTCGTTTTCGCGCCCGGGTCGAATTCGGGACACAGGCTGTGAACACCGTTCAGCTTGGACTCAGCGGCTCCGTGGAAGA
The DNA here is from genome assembly GCA_022560695.1 of Pseudomonadota bacterium. Lineage (GTDB taxonomy): Bacteria > Pseudomonadota > Gammaproteobacteria > Steroidobacterales > Woeseiaceae > UBA1847. Next base: position 53,679 of record JADFSP010000008.1, on the reverse strand, counting down.
GCAGCTGCTCAAACATTTGCGCGCAGGCATTCCCGAAATCCGGCTGGCGCAGACCGAGAAGTTTACACCGCACATGCTGAATCTCGACCTGCTTGGCGCGATCGATTTCGAAAAAGGCTGTTACACCGGGCAGGAGATCGTTGCACGAACGCATTACCGCGGCGCGACAAAACGGCGCACGCTGCGCTTCCAAAGCGCCGAACCGGTAGCAGCCGGTGACAAGGTAGCCGATGGCAAACGCGATATCGGCGAGGTACTCAATGCGATCGGCACTGATCTGCTTGCCGTCATACCGACCGACAGGGCCGACGAAGCGCTGTCGGTCAACGGCGTGTCAATCGAACACATTCCTTTGCCTTACATGTAGGAGCGGCTTTAGCCGCGAATCCTTCGTGCCTGGTCGCTCTCGCACATCCCTGTGCTCCGCGACATTAGGTCGTCCTGACCGTCAAGGCCCTCCCTACGGCGCAGCCCAATTCGCGGTACAGGCTTGCTCGCTGCTCGCTTCGCGAGCTTCATGCTTCGCAAACCTGTACCGCGCATCGACCTGCTACACATGATATACGGGCGCGCGAGTTGCGCAGCTCAGTCGAAGACTTCCGGTCGCATGTGCGGAAACAACAACACGTCGCGAATCGACGGCGAATCGGTAAACAACATGACCAGCCGGTCGATGCCGACGCCGATTCCGGCCGTCGGCGGCATGCCGTATTCGAGGGCACGAATGTAATCATGATCGTACGCCATCGCTTCGTCGTCGCCAGCTTCACGATTCATGGCCTGCGCCCGAAACCGCTCCGCCTGGTCCTCTGGATCGTTGAGCTCTGAGAATCCATTGGCAATTTCGCGGCCTGCGACAAAAAATTCGAATCGATCGGTCAGGAACGGATCATCATCATTGCGCCGGGACAACGGCGAGACTTCCGTCGGATACTGTGTCACAAACGTCGGCTGCCGCAATTCATTTTCTCCGCTCTTCTCAAAAATCTCGATTTGTAACTTGCCGGCACCGTAATTGTCCTTGACCGTTATGCCGAGTTTTTCGCAAACTGAGACGAGATAATCGCGATCGCGCATGCGGCTTGCATTAAAGTCCGGGTTGACCTGTTTGATCACTTCTTCGATGGTCATACATTGAAACGGCTTGGAGAAATCGAATTCCTCTCCCTGATATCGAATCACGGTCGTGCCGAGAATTGCATCCGCCATGCCACGCAGCATCACCTCGAGCATCTCGATCAGATCCTGGTAGTCCGCGTATGCACGGTACAACTCGAGCATCGTGAATTCGGGACTGTGCTGCGCCGATACGCCCTCATTGCGAAAATTGCGATTGATCTCGTACACGCGCTCGAAACCGCCGACGATCAGTCGCTTCAGATTCAATTCCGGGGCAACGCGCAGGAAAAGGGGCATGTCAAGCGCGTTATGGTGTGTCGTAAACGGTCTCGCGATCGCTCCGCCGGGCGTCGTCTGCATCATCGGCGTTTCAACCTCGAGATAGTCCTGCGAATCGAGAAACGCCCGGATGTACGCGACGATGGCGGACCGTTTACGAAATACGTCGCGGCTGCCGTCATTCACGATCAAATCCAGGTAGCGCTGTCGATAACGCGTTTCCTGATCGGCAAGGCCGTGAAATTTCTCAGGCAACGGGCGCAACGATTTGCTAAGCAGCCGCAGCTGATCGGCCATTACCGTGAGTTCGCCCGTCTTCGTTTTGAACAACGTGCCCGTCGCTGCGACGATATCGCCGACGTCCCACTTCTTGAAATCCTGATACACCGTATCCGGCAAACGGCCTTGTTCCAGCCGCACCTGGATGCGACCGGAGCGATCCTGCAGTTCGATGAAACTGGCCTTTCCCATGACGCGCTTGGCCATCATTCGTCCCGCAACGGCAACGTCGACCTTGTCATGCAACAATGCCTCGTTGTCACGCGGTCCATAGGTTTGTTGCAACTCATCGGCAAGCGCATTACGGCGAAAATCGTTCGGGTACGCGTTGCCGCGCTCGCGCATCGCGTCAAGCTTTCTACGCCGCTCGGCGATCAGTTTGCTTTCGTCTTTTTCGTTTTCGTTTGACACGTGTCTTCCGCGATTACAATCCCTGCTTGAGGCTCGCCTCGATGAAGCAATCGAGATCACCGTCGAGCACGGCCTGAGTGTTACCGGTTTCTATGCCGGTACGCAAATCCTTGATTCGGCTCTGATCGAGTACATAGGAACGAATCTGGCTGCCCCACCCCACATCGGCCTTGCTCTCTTCAACGGCCGACGCCTCCGCGCGTCGCTTTTGCATTTCGAATTCGTACAGCTTCGCCTTGAGCTGATTCATCGCGGATGCCTTGTTCTTGTGCTGAGAGCGGTCGTTCTGGCATTGCACGACAATATTCGTCGGCAGGTGCGTAATGCGTACGGCAGACTCTGTGCGGTTGACGTGCTGGCCACCGGCGCCACTGGCCCGGTACACATCGATGCGCAGGTCAGACGGATTGATGTCGATGTCAATTTTGTCGTCCACTTCCGGCGAGACGAATATGGAGGCGAACGAGGTATGCCGTCGATTTCCCGAGTCAAAGGGCGACTTGCGAACGAGTCGGTGCACACCGGTTTCAGTGCGCAACCAGCCATAGCTGTAGTCGCCGATCACGTGCACCGTTGCGCTCTTGATGCCGGCCACTTCACCGGCCGACACCTCAATGACCTCTGTCTTGAAGCCGTGCGCCTCGGCCCAGCGCAGGTACATGCGCAACAACATTTCGGCCCAATCCTGCGCTTCGGTTCCACCAGCACCGGACTGTATGTCGAGATAGGCATTACTCGAATCCATTTCGCCGGCGAACATGCGCCGGAATTCGAGCTCTGCGATGCGAGTTTCGAACCCCTGCAGGTCTTTGACGACATCGGCAACGGTCTCGGCATCGTCCTCGACGACGGCAAGTGACAGCAATTCGCCAGCATCATCGATACCGGCTGCAAGCTCATCGAGCGCGACGACAACCTGTTCCAGCTGTGCACGTTCCTGACCAAGCGCCTGCGCTCGCTCGGGGACGTTCCAGATGTCGGGTTGTTCGAGCTCTCGCTGGACCTCCGTCAGCCGCTCTGCCTTGCCGTCGTAGTCAAAGATACCCCCTCAACGCTTTGGTGCGTTCAGCAAGATCTTCTATCGTGTTCCTGATCTGACTCGTTTCCATGGTGGTTTCCGGCGCGGAAAACGCGCGATCTTATCATGCGCCGCCGCGCTGCAATGAGGCTATTTGCTCGACGACAAGTTGCGGCCTTTCGACACCGCGAAACTCGTTGACATCGAGCCGGTAGGCTAGTTGGACAACCCCCCGATGCACCGGTCCGGCCTGATTGAAGGCGATCGCATCGATTGCGTCGCCGCCAGTCGCGGGTCGCACGCGCATTCGCAGGTGACTCTCGCCCACTGTGCGGCTTTCGACGATCTTGAAATCTCCGCTCCACAGTGGCTCGGGAAATCCCGAGCCCCACGGGCCTGCATCGCGCAATGAGCGCGCAAAATCCAGGTTCATTTGTGCATTCGGAAGATTTCCGTCCGTGACAATCGCGCCACTGAAATCGGCATCTGGATACAGGCGCCCGATCTGCGCTGCCGCACAGTCTGCAAACGCCGTGAATCTTTCCTCGGCAATTGTAAGTCCGGCGGCCATTGCGTGCCCGCCAAATGTGATGATCAGATCGGGATCAACGCTGTTGACGGCCTCGAGCAAGTCGCGAATATGGACACCTGCGATCGAACGCGCAGAACCCTTCAATAACCCATCGCCCTGTTGCGCGAAGGCAATGACCGGGCGATAACATCGTTCACGCACCCGCGCCGCAATCAGCCCAACGATGCCCTGGTGCCAGGTCTTGTCGTAGACACTGACACATGGCGGCAAATTATGCGCATCCATGCCGTCGACATACGCGAAGGCCTGCTCGCGCATCGTCGACTCGATTTCGCGTCGCTTACTATTAATTCGATCGAGTTGTTCTGCGTACTTCGCCGCGGTGTCTGCATCATCACTAAGCAGACATTCTATGCCCACGGAGATGTCCTCCAGACGACCCGCTGCATTGATACGTGGGCCGACGGCAAAACCGAGATCCGAGCTGACGGTACGCGATGGCTGGCGGCCTGCCTGATGCAGCAATGCGCGAATGCCACAGACACACTGTCCGGCACGAATGCGCTCGAGCCCCTGTTGCACGAGGATGCGATTGTTATGATCAAGCGGCACGACATCGGCAACCGTACCGAGGGCGACGAGATCGAGGTAGCGCGCCGGGATACGGGTAGCGGCGGCGCAGCCCTGCTGTTCGAGCGCCTTGCCCAGCGCAGCCATGAGATAGAACGCGACACCAACGCCGGCGAGATGGCGGCTCGCAAAGCGGCTGCCGGTCAGGTTCGGATTGACGATGACCTCAGCCGCCGGCAAGTCGTTGCCGGGCAAGTGATGGTCGGTGATGAGCACGGGAATGCCGAGCGCAGTGGCCTCCTCGACACCTGCAATGCTTGACACGCCATTGTCCACGGTGATCAGCAACGATGGCGAACGGGTCGCCGCTACGCGCACGATTTCAGGCGTCAGACCATAGCCGAATTCGAAGCGATTCGGCACCAGGTAATCAACATCGGCAAAATCGAAGTCGCGCAGGCAGCGCAGCACCAATGCCGTACTTGTCGCTCCGTCGACATCAAAATCGCCGATTACGATAATGCGTTCATCGCGTCTTGCGAGCAATAATTTGACGGCAGCGTCGATGTTATCGAGCGAACTGATTGGCGCCAGATGCTGCAAACGATAATCGAGTTCCAACGCAACTTTGACGCCGCGAGCTGCGAACACCCGCGCCTGCAGCGGATCCAGATCGGACAGTTCGCCAGTAACTGCCGTGTCCGGGATCGGTCTTGTGATAACGGGTCGCACGAGCTTCATCGCAATGATCAGTCCAGCAGCGGCGAGCCGCGGCGCCAGAATCGCAACGCATGCGAACGCACGACATCGGCGCGAATGCCATCTCGAAACAGCAATGTGAGGCGACTGAGCCGCCCTGAATGCAGTGCCTCGCGCAGCTCGCGCAACCACGATTCCATGGCACCGTCATGATCTTCAAATTCGGGCGTTACGGCAACAAAACCCGCAACGGAGGCGGACAAACAATCGCCGATACTGCCGGGCCAGCGATCAACTACGCCGGTCACACTGTACCAGTGACCTCGCAGCAGTGGATCGTCGGCAAACAGCGGTGGATGCGGCGTCGTCCGTTGCTCGGGTGCGCAACCACCGCCCCATAACCACATCGAATTGACGGGCTGCTGCCCCGCCCGCTCGCGGCACGTATTGACGTCATGATCGTGTAACGCCATTTCCACCTCCGAAATCAACGCCCGATACCCGGCAGCTTCCTTGCCGGACGGCATGAATTCGCTCGGTGCGCACTGGTCAATTGCATAGGCCGGCAGGCTGGCCGTTGCAATTGCTTGCCCAGCGCGCAGGTAGCCGCAGGACCCGACACGCGCGAAGCTGAAATCGCTCCCCGGGGCCAGCGTGCGTTGCAAGTGGTCGATGAGCGATCTCAGGTCGGATGTCGGCACACCGGCGCGACCCAGCGCATGCAGACACAGGTGATCGAGCCGCGGCTCGAGATAGACCGGATCGGCTGCCGCGATCCAGACAGCGGGTCGATCGCCGGTCTGACCCCACATGCGCAGGGCCGCGCAACCCTCGTCAGGGTACGGGAGGCCCAGGACTTGTAGAACGCTCGTGAGCCATTCCACAGGCCCCGGCATGGCTTCGATCGCTGACCGTGACAACCAGCGCCGCAACTTGTCGTTCTGCAGGCGACCGTTAGCGACGGCGGGCAGCACGACTACGGCCGCCGATTTGTCATAAGATTCTGTCACTGGTCGTTTCGTTTCGTTTTCGTCAGCGCCGCAGGAGGACCTTTAGGATCGGGCCTGAAGGCCATCCTGCTGTGCCGCCTGATCGAAGACAACCACGACCGCTGCTTTGATGGTTGCCAGGCGGCCCGGGTTTTGTAAGATGGCGGCTGCACGATCAAATGGTAACGGAAACGGGAATTGAAGTTCACAAGAGAATTATCGACGTCGATATCAATCCACAGCGTCACGGATGACCTTGTCCGCATCGGCAGCCAGACCTACCGCGCTACGGTTGCGCTGACACCCGAAGTCATCATCGAATCGTGGGCCGCAGGACCGGTGCACACACTGGCCGAGGTCGATTTCCAGGTGCTGTTCGACACCAGTCCGGAAGTCATCATCCTCGGAACCGGCCGCAAGAATATTTTTCCGCCGCGGGAACTCATGTTTGCGTTCGCGAGGCGTGGCATCGGTCTTGAAATCATGAATACGCCGGCCGCGGCGCGGACCTTTAACGTCCTGGCGGGTGAAGGGCGCCGGATCGCGGCTGTGCTGTACGTGGATTAAAGGATTCGGGCCTGAAGGCCCTCCTGCGGTGGTATTTAGAATCCGCAGCAAGGCCTTCAGGCCCGATCGTGACCGACACGTGATCAATCCAGGATTGTGTCGCCGAATATGCCGTGGCTTTCCATCATGGCACGCATATTCTTGAGCGCATCAAGTTGTATCTGCCGTACACGCTCTCGCGTGACGCCAATCTCCTCGCCGATCTTTTCCAGCGTTTCCCGATGATAGCCGTGCAAGCCGAATCGCCTTTCAACGACAGCACGCTGCTTGTCGCCAAGCTCACACAGCCAGTGGTCAACGATTTCATTGACGTGGTCCTGTTGTGCACGGCGCGGTGGCTCAGCATCTCGCCTGGCCCTGAGCCGCTCCAGAGGCTCCAGGCTGTCATCGTCGCTGCTGCTCGAACGCAGCGTCATACGATCGTGCAAGCCAAGCAGGCGTTGCACGTCGGCAACATCGCGCTCGAGATATTCCGCAATGTCGGCTGTTGTTGGCGCACAGTCCTGTTGCTGGCGGAGCACCCGCGCGGCCCGCAAGCAACTGTTGATGTCCTTGATGATATGAATCGGCAGCCGGACCGCACCGGACTGGTTCATGATTGCTCGCTCGATCGTCTGTCGAATCCACCATGTCGCGTAGGTTGAAAATCGAAACCCGCGCTCGGGGTCGAATTTCTTCACGGCGTGAATCAGGCCGAGATTCCCCTCCTCGATCAGGTCGAGCAGCGGCAGGCCACGATTGAAGTAACGCCGCGCAATCTTGACGACCAGGCGCAGGTTACTCTCGATCATGCGCTGGCGCGCCGCCTGATCACCCTGCAGCGCACGCCGCGAATAATATTTCTCTTCATCGGCCGTGAGCAGTGGTGAGGCGCCGATCTCGCTCAGGTACAGGCGCGTCGCATCATGCGACCGCACTGCAACCGTGTCACTGCTGGCCACAAAATTGCGAAGCTTGTTCACAACGGCGCCGCCGGCGCCGGAACCCGGCGTTCGCTGGGACGATCCGTTGTGCTGCTGCCGTGCACCCACTTCTGCTTTCCCGTTAACGCAGGGCGACGTCTCGATCTCAGCAGTAAGTCGAATTATCTCGCGGGCAAGTATTGTCGCGGGTTAACCGGCTTGCCATTGCGCCTGATTTCAAAATGCAGTCGCGGCTTGCGTTCCGGCCCCTCTCCCATCGTCGCAATTTGCTGGCCTTTTTTTATCGCCTGTCCTTCTTTGACCCGCAATGACGCGTTGTACCCGTAGGCACTCAGGTAGGTGTCGTTGTGTTTCAGGATAATAAGCTGACCATAGCCAATGAGTCCACCGCCCGCATAGACAACACGCCCGGATGCGGCGGCAACGACGGGCTGACCGGCCCGGCCATTGATCAGCACACCGGTTCCGGTACCCGGTTTTGCGCCGAATTCCACGTTGATGCGTCCGCGTGTGGGCCATGCCCAGGCCGGCGGTGGTTCGGCGGGGATTTTCGGCAATGATCGATCGGCGCGCCGGGCTGTCGACGGACCCGATCGCGCAGTCGTAGCGGCGCGTGGCGCCAGGCGAATGACCTGCCCCGGATGGATCAGCGACCCGTCCCCGAGCCGGTTCCATCGCGCGACATCGGACGGATTCTTGCCATAGCGCCAAGCGATCGAATACAAGGTTTCACCCTTGCGCACAATGTGTTGCTGCGCACCATAGCCGTCCCAGCGCGTTGCCGAGCTGCAGCCCGTGACCACCAGCATGGCGACCACGAGCAAGACGCATTCGATCCGTCGCCGGCGCTGGCGGCGCTGTTGCAGCATCAGTATCGGACCATGAAATAAACGATTACGACAACGGCCAGCGCCACAACGATCCAGCCGATACGCTCGATGTGTTTCGACAACGACACCTCGAGTTTGTCGCCGCCTGCAACAATCAGCGCGGCGACGAGAAAAAATCGCGCGCCGCGGCCGATCAGCGAAGCGAAGAAGAAACCGGGCAAATTCAACGCCGCGACGCCGGCGGCGAGCGTAAAAACCTTGTAAGGGATCGGCGAAAACCCGGCGACGAATATCGCAAAAATCCCGTAGCTGTCAAACCACTCGCGACTCACTTGATAAGCGCCCCAGTAGCGCGAGGTCTCAAGCCATGGTTCGATGGCTTCGAACACCAGGTAGCCGATCGCATAGCCCGTGAGCCCGCCGATCACGGAAAACACGGTGGCATTGGCCGCAAATCGCCATGCGCGCCGCCGGTCAGCCAGGCACATCGGTGCGAGCATGACATCGACCGGCACCGGGAAAAATGACGATTCGGCGAAGCTCATGAGCGCGAGGTAGCGCTCCGCGTGAGGGTGCCGCGACCAACGCAAGACACGCTCGTAGACAGGTCCGAACAACGCCGTCATCAGCTGCTCGTTCCTGACTTCGAAACGACATGCAGTAAACTGGATATCATATTGATTAATATAATCTATTTTCCAGCCACAAGAGGCACGAAACTGACGGCGCCCAACGATGACTGTTCGAAGTGATCGTCTTTTCGCACGACGAGCATCAGCTCCTGCCGGCCCGGCGGACCGATCGGAATCACGAGTTGTCCGGCGGGCGCGAGTTGTTCCAGTAGCTTCTCCGGAATGACGGACGCCGCTGCCGCAACAATGATGCCGTCGTAGGGTGCATATTTCGGCCACCCTTCCCAACCGTCGCCGGGACGGAATTGAACATTGTAGATGTCCAGTTCACGAAGGCGCCGCCGCGTCCGCTTCAGCAGCGCCGGGATGCGCTCAACCGAGTAAATCTTTTTGACCAGCGGTGATAGAACGGCGGTCTGGTAGCCGCAGCCGGTGCCGATTTCCAGGACATTGCCGCCGTTGAAGCCGCTCAGTAGTGCCTCGGTCATGCGCGCAACGACATACGGCTGACTGATCGTCTGTCCGTGACCGATCGGCAGCGCCGTGTCTTCGTAGGCACGACTCGCAAGCGCCTCATCGACGAACAGATGCCTCGGCACGTTGCGAATCTGGTTGAGTACGGCCTCGGTGCGAATGCCGTGCTCTTTGAGTCGCCTGACGAGACGGTCACGCGTCCGTGCCGACGTCATGCCAATTCCCTGTATTGAGTCTCTCGCCGGACTCACTGCGCCAGCCACTCGGTGAGCTGTGGCAAGGAATCATGGCGCGTCAGGTCGACCTTTAGCGGCGTGACAGCGACGGCGCCCTGGTCAATCGCATGAAAGTCCGTGCCCGGGCCCGCATCCTGGCCCTTGCCGGCCGGTCCGACCCAGTAAATCGTGCGGCCGTGCGGATCCCGGGTGCGAATAACAGGCTCCGCTTTGTGGCGAAAGCCCAGTCGCGCTGCGACGACACCGGTCAGTTCGTCGTACGGCCTGTCCGGTACATTAACGTTAAGCGTTATATCGGGCGCGAGCACCGCTCGCTCGAGCTTCTGCACCATTTCGGTGACGACGCGAGCCGCCGTATCGAAGTGCGTCGGCCGATCCCCGGCCAGGGATACGGCGATCGTCGGCAGGCCCAGAAAGCGGCCCTCCATGGCCGCCGCGACCGTGCCCGAGTAGATCACGTCGTCGCCCAGATTGGCGCCATGATTGATGCCGGATACGACGAGATCAGGCTCGTCGTCGAGCAACCCTGTCAGCGCGAGATGTACACAGTCGGACGGTGTGCCATCCACGCTGTAGCGGTTTTCAGCGATCTTTGATATGCGCAGTGGCGAATGCACCGTCAACGAGTTGCTTGCGGCCGAACGATTTCGATCCGGCGCTACGACGACGACATCGGCAATTTCTGCCAACGCCTCTGTCAAAACGTTGATTCCGGTTGCAAGGAAGCCGTCGTCGTTGCTTACGAGGATTTTCATCGTTGTTGAACCGGGTGCCTGTCCGTTTGGCTGCTTGCGACGCGCTCACTATACTTAATGTTATTGCTGCGCCATACCCCAAACGGAGGCGATGCTGTGACCAACAACGAGACCGATGGCCAGTCTGATGACGAGACCGATTTGTTTCGACGAGCCATATCGGGAACCAAACCGCTGCAGGCAGAAAAGCGGGCAGCATTGCCATCCCGGAAGCGCACGCCGAAAGCGCGATTTTCGCGCGCCGACGAATCGGATGCCCTGCGCGCGACCCTCGCCGCCGATATCGATACGATCGAGGAAAGCAATGCCGACCACCTGTTCTTCCACCGGCCGTCGGTCGGCCGGCGAACGATGCGTAAACTGGGACGCGGACGCTTCAGCATTCAGGCAGAGATCGATCTGCACGGCATGACCGTTGCGGAAGCCAAGCCGAGGCTCGCAGATTTCATCGACGACTGCGCCGAACACGGCCAGCTTTGCGTTCGTGTCGTACACGGCAAAGGGCTTGGCTCGGGCCATAAAGGCCCTGTGTTGAAACAAAGGGTCAATCGTTGGCTGCGACAACGGGACACCGTGCTCGCCTTCGTCTCTGCGCGCCAGGTCGATGGCGGCACCGGGGCGCTTTACGTGCTGCTGGAGCGGCCCTAGCTGTGATAGTCGTCATTTGAGCTGACAGGCGATGTCCGATTCGATCAACACTCAATGACGGGTGCCACCAAAAGCGATCGATCAATCGGTTTGCCATGCGCTGCTGTGAATTATAAGTTCGACAGGCCGCTAACACTCAGAATCAGCCCAACAATTCCGATGGAGCAGTTTTCCGACTCTGCTTCATAACCACACCCAAGAGCAGCGTCATAACGATAGTGACGATGCTTACGGGTATGTTGCCGTCCATCAGCAGTACCACCAGAGAAACAAGGAATGTGATCGCCACGATTGCAGCTCCGACGAATCTTGTTTTGTTGAATGGTAGTAAGACACCACCAATCAGCTGAACTACTCCGTAAGCAATGAGGATTGGATCGGAAAAACCGTACCTACCAAAGAAGTCAACATCCTGCTGCATTAGCACCACTTTTGTGATGCCAGCGGAAATGGCCAGAAATGTCAATATGGCCAAAATTATCGTATAGGCTATTTTCATACCATCATCCGATTGCAAATAATATTTAGAAAATCTCGTTACCGAGGCAATGTGTTGCATCGACCGGTTGAGATCGCAAACCCAAAGTAGCCATTGTCAGCCGATTGAAGTCGGAATTAATTCTTGGCATACGCAGCATCTACATGCATTGCAAAATCATCCTGATACCACGGCCTAACTTCCGCCCACCATTTCTCAGGAAGTGCCGCGGTCAATCCGATCTCATAATAGCCATTCCAGTTGTTCCACTGCTCGGCTGAGTACAGGCCCTGGTTGTGCCGGACGTAGGAAAGCTCCCACATATTAAGCTCTCGAAGGTGTTGCGACAGCATTCGATGCTTTTCAACCTCGGAGATCTCTTCGTTATTCCTTACCCTGAGATCTATCGATGCTAGTTCTGCATTGTTTGCAATATCCGCAACCCTTTGATCTTGAATCTGGTAAGCAAAATTATCATTGGCGGCCTGCAGGACTGCGGAATTGCGGTTGATGCTATACGCAACAAAGAGCAACGAAACAACCACTACTGCAGTCTCCAGAATGTCGGATATTGCGGCCCATTTGACCAGCTCTCGTTTTTTCATGCCTATGCCCCCATGTGCAAATGTCCATGACAAGCATAGTTCAGGCTCAGCGATGCAGCCATACTGACGTCCGCTCTTGGCCGTTAGCGGAAGTTAAAAAAACTGGAACTGCGAAATTTTGACTTCCGCTTTACCCCCGAAAGCGGCCATTCGTGTGATAACGTTCTGAGGGGCCGCTAACGACCCGAAGCGGACATTCGATAATTCACCATTGTTTAGGGATGTTTTTCATCTTGATGTGTTATTGCCACTCCGCACAGAAAAAATAAATAAAGATGGATATCTATTCCGGCGCAGTACTCATTAGCCTCATCATTTACGTAGCGGTCGGCAACTACGCGGGTCGCCGGGTCAAGAAGCTTGATGACTATTTTGTCGCCGGTCGCCGTGCGCCCACGCTGCTGATTGTCGGAACGCTGGTCGCCAGTGTGCTCAGTACCAATATTTTCCTCGGCGAAACCGGCTTCGTATACGAGGGTCAAGCAGGTCCGTACCTGCTGTGGCCACCGATCGGTGCGATGGGATATATATTCGGTGCCCTGTTGTTCGGACGTTATCTGCGGCGCAGCCGCGCGCTGACCGTGGCGGAATATTTCGGGCAACGATTCAATTCACAACGCGTCCAGACTGCAGCGGGAATTACAATTATTTTTGGCTTGGGCGGCTACCTGCTGGCCGTCACCCAGGGCGTCGCTTTTCTACTCACCTACATCACCGATTTGAGCTTCACACAGGCGCTGATTATCGGCTGGGTCAGCTACACGGCGTTCACCATGTATTCGGGAACACGCGGTGTAATCCTGACCGACACGCTAATGTTTCTGTTGTTCACTTCGGTGGCCGTTTTGGCCCTGGTCTTCCTGGTGCATGACGCCGGAGGTTGGTCAACGGTCGTGCGGGAGCTGGCCATACTGCCGGAGAAGCCGGACCTGATGGCCTGGCACGGTATCGTCGGTAGCGACACGCCATTTTCGTCGGTACTGGATTTCACGCTGTGGAACATCACGCTGGCAGTGGCCTGGGGCCTGGTCTACGCAGTCAGCCCCTGGCAGTCCAGCCGCTACCTGATCGCCCGTGACGAACACGTCGTGATGCGCGCGGCCTGCATCGCGGCTATATTTTTGATCCTCATGGAGCTGACCCTGTATGCCGCCGGTGCCGTGATTAACCTCAGCGATTCCGGCATCCAACCCTCCGAAGAAGTCATAATTTATGCCGCCCTGAACCTGTTGCCGGAATTGTTAGGTGCTTTGCTACTGGCCGGCATAATGGCCGCGGGGCTGTCCTCAGCCTCAACGTTTCTGTCATTGGTGGGATTCAGTGTCAGTAATGATCTGTTCCGCCACGATGCGGTCGATGACAAGAAAATGCTGAAACTCAGCCGGCTGATCATGCTTGGGATCGGCGTGATAACGCTGGTGATTGCCTTTGTCTCACCGATCGATATTTTCTGGCTGACCTATTTCGTCGGCACGTTGTTCGCATCATCCTGGGGACCCGTGGCATTTATGAGCGTGTGGAGTAAAAACATTACAGCGGATGCCGCGTTCTGGGGCATTGTCAGCGGATTCTTATTCAATGCGGTGCCCAAGGCCTTGGAGTACTTTGAGTGGATCAACTTGCCGTTCTGGCTGGATCCGATCCTGCTCGGGGGGCTGGTTAGCCTGGTGGTTGTGCTGGTGGTATCCCGCTTCGGCCACGTTGGCCGGGAGGAACAGGTCTACCGCTTGCAGTTGCATCGGGTTCCGCAACAGGAGATCAGCGCGCGGAAGTTACGGTTTACGCAATATGCGCCCATCACCCTGGCCGTTTACCAGGTGATCATGTGTGCCGTCTTGTTAACGGTCTATGTGCGTCCGTACCAGGAAGCCACCGGAACCTTGAGCGCGGTCGGCGGTATCAATTGGTGGAGCGGCGAGTCTCTGCTCGTGTTGGCCGGCCCGGTCGTGGTGTTGCCGACGGCCTGGATTGCCTGGCGCATGATTCGCAAGTCCTATGGCTGACACCTACCAATAACCCATGTTGATCCGTAGGCGTTACGTAATCGTCCGCTTCTGGCCATTAGCGGACGTTCAATCTCCGCTAATTTCACGAAAATGACAAGCCGCTAACGGCCAATAGCGGTCGTTCGCGCCAAATAAAAACCCCGCCTTGACAGGCGGCAAGTGCAGCGCATTGTTAGGCTGCACTGTAATTGTCCTTTGATTCATCATTTGATTTTGAACTCAGCGCATCTCCTACAAGCATCCACTGAAAGATTGTGATAATTACGCCGATTTGATCCGTTAAGCTGTGTGGATCCCCGAAGCGCAATAGAGCAAACTGCAGGGGTAAAAGGAGACTCAAAGCCAATACCCACGTTGTATTTGAACGTGTCCAGGGCGGCAGGACTCTTAGCTCCTTATGGCTCAGATCGCGTCGCACCCAGTGCAAAGCCATGAGTGCAAAACCACCACATATCAAAGGAGCAAGCCAATTCAAAGAGAATGATATGCCGAGAGTTTCTCCACTGAAAACAAAAGATTCGAGTTGCGTGGCCGCCAAATATATTGAGCCAGTTCCGAGAAATACATGCCAAGTTAGCAACATCCAGTGAAATGGTAAGCGGGCACCACGCCAGCCGAGAAAAATTGTAATTAGGGCGAAAGAGCTTCCCAGCACAAGCACCCAATAGTTACCGTGCATGCCTGACCCTGATAATGTAGGCCCAATTGCCCAATGGTAGCTGTCGCCATCAAAGGCTCCACGTATCAGCGGCAACCAAAACGCCAGGGTTGTCAATGATGTCCAAAACAAAAGAATACGAAGCAGTTTGTTGGGTATCCAATACATTGTACTCACACTGGTGGTGATCGAAGTTCGTGCTGCCTAACTAGAATTCGTCTGCAAGAATGGAAGTAACACTCAAATCGGGCCGTCATGTTGCGAGGGGCCGCTTTGGGTCATTAGCGGATCCTCAGCACTCTATCACTCCAACGACCGCTTCTGGGGGCAAAGCAGACGTCAAAAACTCTGGAAATTATGGATTCTGACTTCCAATTTCGGCCAATAGCAGACACTTACTGGCTGAATCTTGATCCTCTATAATCGGTTTATGGAAGGTGGTCTGTTTGGCGACTCTAATCTGATCGCGGTGGTAGAGCTTTTTACCGCGATTGCTGTCGTGATCGGAATCGTTTTCGGACTCATCGAACTCCGCCAGGCTACCCGTAGTCGGCGCGATCACGCGGCCGTTGACATCGTTCGGACGGTGCAAACTCAAGAAGTGCGACAGGCCGTAAGAAAAATATTCGATCTGCCGTTGGACGCTGAACCGCAATTAATTCGTAATGACCCGGTCTTGCTGGCGGCGGCGCTCGCCGTGGATAGCGCTTGTGAGATGTGGGGGTGTATGGTTTTTGAGGGTGTTGTAGATCACCAGTTACTCGACCGTATGGTCGGGGGCTGGGTGCGCGGGACATGGACACGGCTCCGCGCATGGGTGGAGTCCGAGCGTGCCGAAACTCAAAACGTCAATGTTGGTGAATGGTGGCAATGGCTCTACGAACTCTTAGAGGCAAATCCGGATCCCGGGAAAAAACAAGGGGCTCACGTCGCATACCGGGGAAGAAGAGCGCGATAGTTCAGCCACCCAAATGCATCGGATCACATTGGAGAAACCGAACCAAGAACGATGGCATCCGATTTGCAGTCGATTTCCGCCTGTCACCATCGTAACACCCGACCAGCCGCTTTCCGGCCAAGCCCCGCCATTGACGCGAGAGCAAATCTGACAGTGTTTGTACATTCGGGCCCGAGTTATCGCACCTGGCCAGCCTGACGACGCCAGGACATATCCTCGACGCTGGCGATCTCACGCAACACCGCCGTCGCATAACCGCCGCGCGGCAGCCGAAACTCGAGCCACAGTGCATCCGGATCAATTTCCCAGCGCAAGTCGCGCACGGGTAACCGTAGTGCGCGACTGGACGCATCCATTGAGACGCTTTGCAAGCCTTCAATCAGTTCAGGGAATCGGCTAGCCACGGTTCGTTCGAGCTCGGCAATATCATGACTGACTAGAGGTGCGTCTTTGCCCCAGAGGCTGCCCGTCGGGTGGATGTCCATTTCATCGCAACGTTGTTGCAGCTTGTCGTCAACTTCGGTGACTGTGAATATGCTCGCTGAGCCATCCAGATTCGCCACGTCACCGCGGCATATACGATTCCAGCTCTTGCCGGCAACGCGCGCGGCAAGTATTTCATTGAAAATGAATGAACGTGCCGCAGAAATTGCAATACTGCGTTTGTCACGCGAAAGACGGTCACCTTTGAAGCATCGCCTGGCGAGATCGAGATTGCCGCCTTCGAATCCGAAGCGCTGCTCGCCGAAGTAGTTCGGCACGCCAAACGATTCGATTTGCCGCAGACGTTCCGCGATCTCGTCATGTTTTCGCACTGGCTCCTTCGCGCGCAACGCGATACGAAATGCATTGGATTTGTGTGCACCGCGTCGCAGTTTGCGTCGGTGGCGCTGCAGCTCAAGGATGCGCACACCTTCGATGTCAAGTGTCGACCATGGATCACTTGCGCCCGGCTTGCG
This sequence comes from Pseudomonadota bacterium, assembly GCA_022560695.1. GTDB lineage: Bacteria > Pseudomonadota > Gammaproteobacteria > Steroidobacterales > Woeseiaceae > UBA1847. The sequence goes on along the minus strand of JADFSP010000008.1, from coordinate 37,054 downwards.
GCGCACGCTGAACCATTGCCTGGTTTCGGCGTGGCGATCTTTTAGTCCGCTAAAACCGACATCAACGAGGGCAACGTCAGCGTGACGCGCAAGTCGTCGTGCGACCCACTGCGTGTTCGCGCCGGTCTTCTGGACATGCAGGTAATCGTGCTCGCCCTCACCGCTGAATTCGATGGCCAGCTGCTCATCAACGACGAAATCGCAAGGTCTCGAGCGTATGCCCGCAGCAAACAGCGGTGCTCCGTGCGCACGGGCCCAGTCCGGGAGCGCGCCGGGATGCGTCGTCATCGGTGGAATCAATCCGACGCGTCAGCGACAGGAACGACCTGGTAAAAGGTTTCATTCGGACCGATCATGCCCAGGTCGGTACGAGCCCGCTCTTCGGCGGCTTCGAGACCCTGTTTGAGATTGATGACCTCGCCATCCAGCGCCGCATTGCGTTCTCTCAATACCTGATTCTGCGCGCGCTGATCAGCAACCGCGGTCCGTAAATTCAATGTCTTGCGGTAACCGTCGTCAGACAGCCACAGCCGCACCTGCAACATCGTCACAGTGACGGCCAGGATCGCAAGCAGCCAGCGCATATTGGACAATCGATTACCCCAGTTTCATCGCCGACACCGTAGCCGGGAACGCCTCTCTGGCGGCGTACCGTGCGGCGTCGCCCAGCTCCTCTTCAATGCGCAGCAGCCGGTTGTACTTCGCGATGCGCTCCGACCTCGACAGTGAACCGGTCTTGATCTGCGTCGCCCGCGTACCGACCGCAATGTCGGCAATCGTGGTATCCGAGGTCTCCCCGGAGCGATGCGAGATCACGGCCGTGAACCCTGCATCTACCGCCATAGTAATTGCATCAAGAGTCTCTGATAAGGTACCGATTTGGTTGGGTTTAATCAACACTGAATTGGCAATTTTCTCGTCGATGCCACGAGACAGAAGCACCGTATTGGTGACGAAGACGTCGTCACCCACGAGCTGTACGCGGCCCCCGATCGCGTCGGTCAGCACGCGCCAGCCGGCCCAATCCTCCTCGGCCATGCCATCCTCGACCGAGATGATCGGATAACTGTCCACGAGGTCCTCGAGGAACGCGCTGAATGCCACCGCGTCGAATGTGCGTCCCTCCGATGCAAGGTCATAAATCCCATCGCTGCAGAATTCGGAACTCGCAACGTCGAGCGCCAGCAGCATGTCACCGCCGGGCTTGAATCCAGCCTGTTCGATCGCCGTCATGATGATGTCGAGCGCGGCGCGATTTGACGGCAGGTCCGGCGCGAAGCCGCCTTCATCCCCCACGGCTGTGTTCAGGCCCTGGCTGCGAAGCACCGCCTTCAACGCGTGAAATACCTCGGCGCCATAGCGCAGCGCCTCACGAAAATTCGGCGCGCCAACCGGCAAGATCATGAATTCCTGGATGTCGACGCTGTTGTCCGCATGAACGCCACCGTTGATGATGTTCATCTGCGGCACCGGCATCGTCACGTCACTGCCGATGTGCCGGAACAGTGAAACGCCCTTTGACCGCGCATCCGCCCTCGCAACGGCGAGCGATATCGCAAGCAACGCGTTGGCGCCGAGCCGCGCTTTGTTGCCGGTGCCGTCGAGTTCGATCATGCATCGATCGAGCTCGCGCTGATCGTCGAAGCTGCCGGCGAGCAACGCGTCGCGCAGTTCGCCATTGACGTTAGCGACGGCCTGCAAGACACCCCTGCCGAGATAGCGCGACTTGTCGCCATCGCGCAGCTCGACAGCTTCCCGCGACCCGGTCGAGGCGCCCGACGGAACAGCGGCCCGCGCCCAACTGCCGTCATTGAGACGAACTTCGGCCTCGACCGTCGGGTTGCCACGCGAATCGAGTATCTCGCGTCCATGGATCTCTTCGATCCGGATCATCGTTGCTAAATTCCCAAGCCGAATTGCGCTTCGAGATATTCGTTTTTCTTGACACTCCGGTCGATCGCGACGATGGATTCGAGAAGTTCGGACATATTGGCCAGCGGCAGCGCGTTGGGACCGTCGCTCAACGCCTTGTCCGGCTCCGGATGAGTCTCCATGAACAACCCCGCAATACCAGCCGCGGTCGCGGCACGTGCGAGCACCGGTATGAACTCGCGCTGCCCGCCAGATGCCGTGCCCTTGCCGCCCGGCAACTGCACCGAGTGGGTGGCATCGAATACGACCGGGCAGCCGCAACCGCGCATGATCGCGAGGCTGCGCATGTCCGAAATCAGGTTGTTGTAGCCGAAAGAAAATCCGCGTTCGCAAACCATGATGTCGTTATTTCCCGTCGACTTTGCCTTATCGACAACGTTCTGCATCTCCCACGGCGAAAGGAACTGTCCTTTCTTGATGTTGACCGGAATACCGGCCGCCGCAACGCGCAAAATGAAATTTGTCTGTCGACACAGGAATGCCGGCGTCTGCATGACATCGACAACGTCGGCCACCTCGTCGATCGGCGTGTCTTCGTGCACGTCCGTCAATACCGGCAGATCGAGCTGGCGTTTGACTTCGCCGAGTATTTTCAGGCCCTCTTCCACTCCGGGTCCGCGAAAGCCCGCCTGTGAGCTGCGGTTCGCCTTGTCGAACGACGACTTGTAGATAAACGGCACGTCGAGATTGGCGCAAATTTCCTTGAGCGCGCCTGCCGTGTCGATCGTCATCGCTTCGCCTTCGATGACGCAGGTTCCGGCAATCAGAAAAATGGGCTGATCGTTGCCGACCGAAAAACTGCAGAGATTCATGCTTCGGCGGCCTTGGGCAGCTCAGTCTCATGGTGGTGGCGTGCCGCATGAACGAAGCCCGTGAAGAGTGGATGCCCGTCGCGCGGATTCGATGTGAATTCAGGGTGAAACTGACTTGCGAGAAACCATGGATGCCCGGGAATCTCCACCACCTCGACAAGGTCATCGACCGACAAACCTGAAAAACACAGCCCGACCTGCTCGAGCGTCGAACGATAATGGTTGTTCACTTCGTAGCGATGCCGATGCCGCTCTTCGATTGTTGTGGCACCGTACGTCGTCGCCGCCAGCGAACCTTTTTGCAGACTGATTTCCTGCGCTCCGAGGCGCATGGTGCCGCCAAGATCGGAATTTTCATCGCGTAGCTCAATATCGCCGCTCGCCGTCCGCCATTCGGTAATCAGCGCGACGACGGGATGCGGGGTCTTGCGCTCGAATTCGGTGCTCATCGCACCATCGAGACCGGCCAGGTTCCGCGCAGCCTCGATGATCGCGACTTGCATGCCGAGACAAATACCGAGATACGGAATGGCGTGCTCACGCGCGTAACGAACGGCCTCAATTTTTCCCTCTATGCCACGATCGCCGAAACCTCCCGGTACGACGATGCCATCCATGCCGTGCAGGCACGTGATGCCCTGCTCCTCGATGTCCTGCGCTTCGATGTAATGAATATTGACGCGCGTGCGGGTGTGAATCCCGCCGTGCAATAACGCCTCGGACAGAGAGATGTAGGCATCCCGAAGGTCGACATACTTGCCGACCATGGCAATGTTCACTTCACCCTGCGGGTTCTGCTTGGCCTCGACGATAGCCTGCCATTCGCTGAGATCGGCTTCCGGCAGGTCGAGGCACAGTTGCTTTGTGACGATGCTGTCAAGCCCCTGCTCATGCAGCATCGCCGGAATCTTGTAAAGGTCATCGACGTCATAGGCCGATATCACGGCAGGCTCCGGCACGTTGGTAAACAACGCGATTTTCCTGCGGTGTTCGACAGGCAACGGCTGTTCGGAACGGCACACGAGAATGTCGGGCTGAATGCCGATTGATCGCAATTCCTTGACCGAATGCTGTGTCGGCTTGGTCTTGATCTCGGCCGACGTCGCAATGTACGGCACCAGTGTCAAGTGCACATAGACAACATGATCGTGACCGAGCTCGAAGCTCATCTGGCGTATTGCCTCGAGAAATGGCAGGGACTCGATGTCGCCAACGGTGCCGCCGATTTCAACGAGGCAAATATCCGCATTGCCTGCGCCGCGCTTGACGCTGTCCTTGATCTCATCGGTGATGTGCGGAATGACCTGCACAGTCGCGCCGAGATACTCGCCGCGGCGTTCCTTTGCGATGACGGTCTCGTAGATGCGCCCGGTCGTGAAATTACTGTTGCGCCCCGTCGTCGTTTTCACGAAGCGTTCGTAATGGCCAAGATCGAGGTCAGCCTCGGTACCGTCATGCGTGACGAATACTTCGCCATGCTGAAACGGACTCATCGTGCCCGGATCAACGTTGATGTAGGGATCCAGCTTGATCATGCTGATCGACAAACCGCGTGTCTCGAGAATAGCCCCCAGGCAGGCAGACGTAATACCCTTGCCCAGTGACGAGACCACGCCGCCGGTGATGAATACATAAGACGTCATATACGAACCCGAAAATTCCCTGGTGACTGGAAACACGAAAAGGGCTGGACCAAAAGCACGTGAAGCAAGCGCTGTGCTTTTTTCCAACCCTTCGAATGTTACGCCGTCGTTGGACAAAAGACGGTTTTAAACGTTAACAGAACACTGTTATCGAGACAATGAAAAAGCGCTCATTCGACGCATTTTCAATGAATCGGAGGACGCTGCTCCCACACCACGGCAGTGCCCGGCTCGCTCGCCGCATCAGCTGCAATCCACAAGTCAGCAACCGCGACGAGCCGTTGCCCCGCATACAACAACGGCAAGCGGTCCCGCATCCAGGGCACGATGCCCTCTTCCTGGAGCAATTTCTTGAGTTTGCGCGTATGTGCCTGACCGAGCGGTTGGATTTCCTCCCCACCGTGGCGGTATTGCAGGTGCAAACCGCTGCCCACTACGCCATCCGACAGCCCGACTGGCGCGCCGGGAGCGAGCGACAGGGCACCATGCCCGGCGCGCAATTTCACGCGATCGCCCGCCACAAGCTGTTCATCGGGTACCGCTGCGTCTGCTTCGCTCGCTGGCAGGAGGTACAGCTGGTCCCGATAGCGGCGCGCTTCGGCGCCGCGCCATCTGATCAGCGGCTGTGCATCCTCCCTCGCCGTGAGCAGATCGCCGACGATCGCGGACAGGTGGCTTGCGCCCGGCGCCGGCAGGCCGATCCGGCGCACGGCGTGGCGCAGTACATTGCGCTGCCGTTCGACGGACAGCCCACGAAGCCCGTCGATCGAAAGCCGCTCGGGCCGCGCCCCGAGTGCCTGTAAATCAATTTCCGCCAGTTCCGACAGCAGTGTCGCAGCTTCGCCGGCGAGCGCCGCGCTTCTCGCCAGTCGAGCCACGGAATCGGGCCAGCGCGTCTCGAGTCGCGGCAGGACATCGTGGCGCAGGAAATTTCGGTCGAATTCAAGATCGATATTCGAAGGATCGTCGATCCACTGCAATCCGGATCTATCCGCATAATCGAGTAGTTCGGCGCGCGAAACGCCGAGGAGTGGCCGCGCCAGCCAGCCGCGTGAGAACGGTCGGATCGCCGTGATTCCGGCCAGGCCGGCCGGGCCGCTGCCGCGCATCAGGTTCAGTAGCAACGTCTCAGCCTGATCGTTGCGGTGATGTGCGCTCAGTAACCAGTCGCCGGTCTCGACGTGACCGCTCAATGCGCAGTAGCGCGCTTCGCGGGCCGCCGCTTCAAGGCCGGCGCCCGAATTCAGGTCGACGCTGACGGTTTCGGCGATGAAGTCGACACCGAGTTCTGCCGCGAACTCGCGGCACGCATCGCACCAATCGGCGGACGCGGACTGCAGCTGATGGTCGACGTGTACCGCAACCAGCGTCTTCCGATGCCGAGATCTGGCCTTTGCCAGTGCGTGTAACAATACGGTCGAATCGAGGCCGCCGCTCATTGCAACAACGTAACGGGATGCTTCGGCCGCAACTGCCTCAAGCTCGGCGAGCCTCTCGAGCAATACATCCTCGCCGAACGTCACGCCTCTTTGAACTCGCCGACGCTGGCGATTCGGCGTTGCCGGTTTTCCAGCAACTGGTCGATGGACAATGCGTCGAGTTCCTCCAGGTTCCTGAGGACTGCGTTGCGAATGACTTCTGCGACGGCATTCGGACCACGGTGTGCCCCGCCGAGTGGCTCGGGTAATACTTCGTCAATGAGGCCGAAGTCGTTCAAGCTGTCGGCCGTAATGCGCATTGCCTCGGCAGCATCCTCTGCCTTGTCGGCACTTTTCCACAAAATCGAAGCACAGCCTTCGGGCGAGATCACCGAGTAAATACTGTACTGAAGCATCAGCAGACGATCGCCGACGCCGATGGCGAGCGCACCACCGGAGCCGCCCTCGCCGATCACGACACTGATGATCGGTGTTCTCAGGCCGGCCATGAGATACAGGCTGTATGCGATCGCCTCGCTCTGGCCTCGCTCCTCGGCACCGACACCAGGGTATGCACCGGGCGTATCGATGAATGTGACGACGGGGAGCGAAAACTTTTCCGCCATGCGCATCAAGCGCTGCGCCTTGCGATAGCCCTCGGGTTTCGGCATGCCGTAATTGCGGCGCACGCGATCCTTGGTGTCACGACCTTTTTGGTGGCCAATGAACATGACCGCGCGCCCGTCGATACGTCCGACACCGCCGACGATCGCCGGATCATCGGCGAACATGCGGTCGCCGTGAAGTTCCTGAAAATCGGGCGAGAATTGCGCCAGGTAATCGAGCGTATAGGGCCGCATCGGGTGTCTGGCAACCTGCGCGATCTGCCACGCGCTGAGTTTCGAAAAAATGCTTTTCGTCAGCGATTCGCTTTTTTCTTTGAGGCGCGCGACTTCGTCGTTGATGTTGATTTCGGCGTCATCGCCAACGAAGCGGAGCTCTTCGATCTTTGCCTCAAGCTCTGCGATCGGCTTCTCGAAATCAAGGAATATCAAGTCCATGGATGTTAATGCTTGCGTCGCGACCAGCCCGGGTGGGCCACCAGAGGACGCCAAAAATCGGACTCTACATGATTTCGCGACTGGGCGCGTAGAGCAGTCGGACATTATCGCTACCGAGCAACTCACTCAGCTTGTCCCTGAGCTCGCGGCTGGGACGCACCGACCATTCAGGGCCCAGATGCAATCGGGCCGCCGCGTCATCCCCGTAATATTGCACGGCGACGTCGCAGCTTCCTTCGCGGTACGGCAACAATACGTCGTGCAACCGCATGAGCAGCTGTTCGCCCTGACCGTTGGCCGCAAGGTTCAGGATCATGCTCTTGGCGCGACTCTCGATCACCCGATCGATGTGCAGGACATTCTTGGCATTGAGCGTCCATGCTGCGACGAAGTCGTCATATCGAAGTGTGCCAGTCACAACGACGATCTCGTCTTTCACCAGCAGATGCCGAAATTTTCCAAATGCCTCGCTGAACAGGCTGAGTTCCATGCGACCACTGTCGTCGTCGAGTATGACGCTGATGCGGTTGCCGCGTTTGCGGACGTCGACGACGAGACCGGCGACAGTAACTTCGCGGCGCGACTGTGCGTAATCACGCTCTCCCTTTGAATTTTGCGGTGCCGGCTCGGCGACGAGATCACTGAGCCTGCCGTCGACGAAACAAGTCGCATCCGCACGTACGGCGTCGAATGGATGTCCTGACAGATACAGGCCGAGCGCTTCTTTTTCATTGCTCAGCAAGACGCGCTCCGGCCACTCGGCAAGATTGGCCGGTTCGGGCGTGTCGATTTCGGTGATGGATTCCTCAATGCCGAACATGTCGTTTTGTCCCGCTGCGGCTGCTTTCGCATGCTGGTCGGCGCTCTGCAACGCCGCAGGCATCTGGTGCATCAAGCTTCGGCGCGACTGGCCAAACTCGCCCATCGCGCCGGCTTTGATCATGGCTTCGAGCGCGCGCCGATTGATCTTTTCGTGATTAACACGACGGCAAAACTCCGCCAGGCTGTGATACTCACCATTGTCGTTGCGGTCGGCGATCAACGCTTGCACCGCAGCGCGCCCGACACCTTTGATGGCGCCAAGGCCGTACAGGATCGTGCAATCGTCGGATACGCTGAAGTGGTATGCGGAGCGGTTAACATCGGGCGCCAGGACCCGCAAGCCAAGCTGGCGGCAATCATCCTTAAGCGTCACGAGACGGTCTGTGTTGTCGAGATCCGCACTCATGACCGCCGCCATGAACGCTGCCGGATGGTGCGCCTTCAGATACGCTGTCTGATAGGAGAGAACGGCGTAGGCGGCCGAATGCGACTTATTGAAACCGTAGGCCGCGAACTTCTCCATCAGGTCGAAAATTCGCGTCGCAGTGCGCTCCGTGACGCCCCTTTCAGTGGCGCCCGAGATAAATATCTCGCGCTGTTCGGCCATTTTCTCGGGATTTTTCTTGCCCATCGCCCGGCGCAACAAGTCGGCGCCGCCGAGCGTATAGCCGGCGAGTACCTGCGCGATCTGCATGACCTGCTCCTGGTAGAGAATGACACCGTACGTCTCCTCCAACACAGGCTTCAGATCGGGGTGCAGGTAGTCCGTCCCGGCCTGATTCGTCGATTGTTTGCGCAATATGAAGTCGTCAACCATGCCGGACTGCAGCGGCCCGGGCCGAAACAACGCCACGAGTGCTACAAGGTCGTCGAATTGACTCGGACGCATGCGCTTGATGAGATCGCGCATGCCATTGGACTCGAGCTGGAACACGGCGACGGTCTTCGTAGCCTGCAATAACCTGAACGTGTCGCCGTCCGTCATCGGAATACGCGCAATGTCCAGTTTCGGCCCGTCATCTGCAGCGTTAACGATGCGCACGGCCCAATCGATAATGGTCAGTGTCTTCAACCCCAGAAAATCGAACTTCACCAGGCCAATGGCTTCGACGTCGTCCTTATCCAGTTGCGTGACCGTATTTCCGCCGCCCTCTTCGCAATAAAGCGGCGCAAAATCGGTCAACTGATTGGGTGCAATGACGACACCGCCGGCGTGTTTGCCGGCGTTTCGGACCAGGCCCTCGAGCGACATCGCCAGATCGATAATCGCCGTAACCTCCTCGTCATCGCGATACATTGCCGCGAGCTCCTCCGATTGCTCGAGAGCTTTGTCGAGAGTCATGCCGATCTCGAAAGGAACGAGCTTGGCGATGCGATCGACGAAGCCATAGGGTTGGCCAAGGACTCGTCCCGTGTCGCGAATGACAGCTTTCGCCGCCATCGTGCCAAACGTAATGATCTGTGCGACACGATCACGCCCGTATCGCTCCGCAACGTATTCGATGACGCGATCCCGGCCCTCCATGCAGAAATCGACATCGAAGTCCGGCATCGACACACGCTCAGGATTCAGAAACCGTTCGAACAGCAAGCCATGCTGCAGTGGATCGAGGTCGGTGATGCCCAACACCCATGCGACCAGTGATCCGGCACCGGACCCGCGGCCCGGGCCAACGGGTATGTCGTTGTCGCGCGCCCACTGGATGAAGTCGGCGACGATAAGAAAATAGCCTGAAAAACCCATGTCGCGAATCACGCAGAGTTCCGTTTCGAGCCGCTCGTGATAGGGCGCGCTGCGTGAATCACGCTCGTTGGCCGGGAACGCGCCCGCGGCGAAGATGCCGTTGAGTGCGGCTGACAGCCCCCGATGGGCAGCAGCCTGCAGATACTCCGTCTCGCTCTGGTCACCCGGCACCGGAAATGCCGGCAGCACGCTCTTGCCAAGACTGAGATTGAGATTGCAACGCCGGGCAATCTCAATGGTGTTTTGCAGCGCTTCCGGTACGTCGGCGAACAGCTGCTCCATTTCGGCTGGACTTTTCAAGTACTGGTTGTCGCTGTAATGTCGGGGCCGGTCCGGATCCGCAAGGCTGCGCCCCTCATGAATACAGACCCTGGCTTCGTGCGCATTGAAATCGTCGCGCTCCAGGAAACGCACATCATTACTGGCAACGACCGCAATACCAGCGTCACTGGCCAATGACAGGCTTGCCTGCAGGTAATCTTCCTCACCGCTTCGGCCGCTGCGTACGAGTTCAAGGTAGTAACGGTCGCCAAAGACTTGTCGCCATTCACGCAGGCGCTTGCGCGCTTCGTCTGCGTGCCCGGTCAGGAGCGCATGGCCCACATCACCGTGCAGCCCGCCGGACAGCGCGATCAAACCCTTGCAGCTTTGTTCGCTTAGCCACTCCCGGCGTGCCAGCGGCTCGCCCCGATGCTGGCCTTCGAGATACGCTCTCGTAATCAGTTGCGACAGGTTACGGTAACCGTCGTTGTCCTGGCACAGGAGTATCAGCGTGTAAGGCCGGTCGAGCTCGTCGTCATTTTCGATACGAAGGTCGACGCCGATTATCGGCTTGATCCCGGCCGCGAGCGCCTTCCTGTAGAACTTGACGACGGCGAACAGGTTATTCCGATCGGTCAAGGCGACGGCCGGCATGCCGTCCGCGCTACAGCGCTCCATCAGTGCGGCAATTCGCACGGTGCTGTCCGCGAGCGAATACTCCGTGTGCAAATGCAGGTGAGCGAATGGCTGCGCCGTCATAGCAAGGCTCTCACTGGAGCGAAGCTCGTGCGATGTTCACGGCATGGACCGTGCTCACGCAGTCGTTCTCGATGGATCTCCGTGCCATAGCCCTTGTGTCTCGCAAACTCGTAGAGCGGATACAGACTGTCCATCTCTACCATGATCTGATCGCGCACCGTCTTCGCTATAATCGATGCGGCACTGATTGCCGGCACGCTGGCATCGCCACCGACGATTGCCTCACCATCGACTCGCCGACCGGAGACGCGCACATTCGGCAAACGGTTGCCGTCGACCTGGATGCCCGCCGGCGTCACCGCAAGACCGAGAACGGCGCGGCGCATTGCCAGCATGGTCGCGGCCAGAATGTTGAGTGCATCAATTTCGGCCCTGTCCGCCCACGCCACCGACCAGCACAACGCTTTGCTCCTGATTTCCCGTGCCAGTGCGTCGCGCCTCGTCGCGGCAAGCTGTTTGGAGTCTCGCAGACCATCGATAGCAAGGTCGGGGCGAAGTATGACAGCAGCCGCGACAACCGGTCCGGCGAGCGGGCCGCGGCCGGCCTCGTCGACTCCCGCGACCAGCGCGTTATGCCGGATCATTTGAAAACCGGGAACACCGGCAGACCGGGGTCAAACCGGGGTATTTGCTCGATGGAATCATTTAGTCGCCAGTTACTACGAAATACGTTGGTTCGACCCCGGTTTTTTGGTAGCGAGCCGGATGACGGCATCCGCCGCCCGTTGGTCTGCACCGAGCGCTAACTCCGAACGCAGTGTAGCAAATCTCCGCCGGATGTCAGCGCAACGTTGTGGGTCGTCGAGCAGTGAGCCGACCGCATCCACCAGCGCATCGACCGTCGCGTTGCCCTGGATGAATTCCGGTACGAGCGGTGTTTCCGTCAGCAGATTCGGTAACGTGAAATACTGCAATTTGACGAGCCTGAACAGCTTGAGGACAGCGAATGTCACTGCTGCAACCCGATAGGCTGCAACCGTGGGCTTGCCAAGTAGCGCCGACTCCAGGGCCGCCGTTCCGGAGGCAAGCAGCACGACGTCGGCCGCAGCCATCGCCTGTTCCGAGTCTCCATCAAGCAACGTGAAGCGATCCGTGATACCGGCATCGCGAAGATGTGCTCTGATCGATGGCGATAGTTTGGGCGACGCGATCGGCAGGACAAACCGCAAATCAGGCCGCGCCTGTGCCAGTTTCGCTGCCGTCGCCGCAAAAATCGGTCCAAGCCTCGACACTTCGCTATCCCGACTGCCGGGCAATACCGCGACAAGCGGTCCTGAATCACGTAATGCGAGGGAACGCCGTACCGTTATCGCGTCAATATCGGCGGACAGGCTGTCGGCTTTGGGGTGCCCCACAAATTCGGCAGGCACGCCGCAGTCGTCGTAAAGTTTTTTTTCGAACGGCAGAATACAAAGCACGCGATCAGCGGCCTTACGGACTTTCTCGATGCGGCCCGGTCGCCAGGCCCAAACCGATGGACTAACGTAGTGCACCGTCGGAATGCCGGCTTTGCGCAACGCCGTCTCGAGGCCGAGGTTGAAGTCCGGCGCGTCGATGCCGACAAATACGTCGGGCGGCGATGTTCGCCAGCGATTGATGAGAGACCGACGCAGCCTGAGGAGACGCGGAATTTCACGCAATGGCTCGACAAGTCCCATGACGGCAAGTGACTCCGCATCGGCCCATCGATCGCAACCTGCTGCCACCATCGCGGACCCGGCGACACCTTCAAATATTGCCTGCGGATATCGCTCCTGCAGTGCCTTGATCAGACCCGCCCCCAGCAGGTCACCGGAGGCTTCGCCAGCGACCAGTCCGACCTTCATCGTCCTAGTGTCCTGTCCCGTGAGTTCGCATGATTTCGGAACCAGTGACTAGCGCACGAGTCCGCGTTCGGATGAGCGCAAGGATTCAAGAAACACGATGAGTTCAGGCTGATTCTTGCTGAGTTCGGCAACCTCAACGATCGCATCGGCAAGTTTTTTGCCGCGCCGAAAGACCAGGCGATACGCCTGTTTGATGTTGCGAATCTGATCGCTGCTGAAATCGCGACGTTTGAGCCCTTCACTGTTGATGCCACGTGGCACGGCAGGCTGTCCCGATACCGTCGTGTACGCCGGTACGTCGCGACTTATGCCGGCGTACATCCCCAGGAATGCGTGTGCGCCGATATGACAAAACTGGTGCACGCCGGAAAAGCCACCAAAGATCGCCCAATCTCCGACATGAACGTGGCCCGCGAGTGTCGCGTTGTTCGCCATGATCGTGTTGCTGCCGATGACGCAATCGTGCGCGATATGCACGTAAGCCATGATCCAGTTGTCATCACCGATGACTGTTTCACCTTTATCCTGCACGGTGCCGCGGCTGATCGTGCAAAACTCGCGAATCGTATTTCGTTCGCCGATAACCAGACTTGTCCGTTCGCCAGCGTACTTCTTGTCCTGCGGATCGTCGCCGATTGACGAAAACTGATAAATACGATTGTCGCGTCCGATTCGGGTCGGCCCGTTGATGACAACATGACTTTCAATGCGCGTGCCGCCGGCAATTTCGACCTCATCACCGATCAGGCAATAAGCGCCAATCTCGGCATCGTCAGCAATATTCGCGCTGTCCGAGATGATTGCGGTGGCATGAATCACGATGCGTTTCCGCCCGGGGCGCATAGAATTTTCGCCGTGACCGCTATCTGACCTTCGACGCTGGCCTCACAACGGTACCACCACATACCACGTCTGACTTTGTCGATCTCGACGTGCACGCGCAGCTGATCGCCGGGGGCCACCGGACGACGAAAGCGTGCCCCATCCACGCCGACAAGATAATAGAGCGGCCGCGGCTCCAGGTCCGGATTGCTGACGTGCGACAGCACACCACCAGCCTGGGCCATGGATTCGATGATCAACACGCCCGGCATCACAGGATTGCCTGGAAAGTGCCCCTGAAAATAAGGTTCATTGATACTGACATTCTTGATGGCGGTTACCGACTTGCCGGGCACGCAGTCGATCACCTTGTCGATGAGCAGGAATGGATAGCGCTGCGGCAGCAGCTCCATGATTTGCGCCACACTCAAGGTCCGCGCACCGTCGTTCATTCGGCCGCCTTTTCGAGTTTGGCAATTCTGTCCAATAATCTGTCAAGACGCCGGAAATGGGCCACCCTGCGGTTCCAGTCACTGACCTTTTCAGCCGGGAAGTTCGATGCGTATACGCCCGGCTCATTGATGTCTTTGGAAATCATACCCTTGCCGCTTACAACGACATCGTCGCAAATCGTGATATGCCCTACGGCGCCCGCCTTGCCGGCGAACAAGCAACGCTTGCCAATCACGGTGCTGCCGGCAATACCTGTCATCGCCGCCATTACCGTATGCGCGCCAATCCGGACGTTGTGGGCGATCATGCACAGATTGTCGATGCGCACACCCTCTTCGATTACGGTGTCGTCGAGGGCCCCGCAATCGATCGTCGTGTTCGCGCCGATTTCAACGTCATCGCCAATAGAAACACCACCGAGTTGCGGAACCTTTACCCAACCGTCCGGGGTCTTCGCATTGCCGAATCCATCTGCAGCGATAACAACACCAGGATGTACGATGCCGCGCAAGCCAATCCGAACCCTTCTCGTCAATGTGACATTTGCGATCAGTTTGCAGTCATCCGCAATAACGCAGTCGGGACCAATGACTGAACCGGGGCCGACATAGACATTTTCGCCAATGATCGAACGATCTCCGATGACGGCATTCGGCCCAATGTGTGCGCTCGCAGCAATTCTGGCAGTTTTTGCTATCACCGCAGATTCATGAATCCCGGGCTCGTAACTCGGCGCCGGATGAATCAACGCTGCCATGCCTGCGTAGCACGCGTACGGGTTTTCATGCACGAGCGATGCTGTCGGTGACTCACCAGCATCATCCGCGCGCAAAATTACAACTGCCGCCTTCGTCAAAGACAGTTGTTGCATGTTTGCGGGATTGGACAGAAAGCTGAGCGACGACGGTCCGGCATTGGCGAGCGAGGCGACATCGTCGACGACCACATCGGGATCGCCTATGAGCTCACAAGCAAAATTCGTTGCCAGTTCTCCGAGACTGATCGGCATCTGCGATGTATGCGCGTTTAAATAACAATGCCAGGATTAGCGCGCACCCGTCGCCTGAAAGTTCGCTTCGACGGTGCGCAATACTTCTTCCGTGATATTGATCGAAGTGCTCGCAAACAGCACTCCGTCGCCGACGACGAGATCATATCCTTCCGCCACCGCATAATCCTGCACTTGCTTGAGTACGGAACGCTGCAATTTGGCGAGTTCTTCATTCTGGCGAAGATTCAGATCCTCACGAAACTCTTTTCCAAGACGCTCCACATCACGACGCAAGTCGCGTAGATTTTTCTCAGCGTTTCGACGCTCCGTTTCTCCCATGACAGCGACATCTTTCTGAACCTTGACCGTCAGGTCCTGGAGTTCCTTTTCCCTGGCCAGGTACTCACGCTGGCGCGGCGCAAACTCTTCCTGCAAAGCATCCATCGCGGCTTTCGTCTGTGGCGCCCGCTCCATTAATACCGGAATGTTGACCACGCCGATTTTCACTTCCTGCGCTGCAGCAGGAAACGCAAATGCGCATGTCAAGGCGACGCCGAATGCGGCTTTAAGCAAATGTTGCTTTACGAAATTCATATATCTTCCTATCCTTAAAATGCTTGTCCAATCGAGAACTGAAATCGTTCCACTTGATCTCCGTAAAACCGGTCATTCCCGTCGTAGTTATTGAGCGGAAAGGCGTAACTAAATCGAAACAGTCCGAGTGGCGCCAGCCACTGTACCGCGATCCCCACGGATGCTCGCAGATCGTCAATGTCCGGCTCATACAGTATCGGACTGCCCAGCTTATCCGTAAAAGCCACCTCGCCCGAGTTGAACACGTTGCCAACATCATAGAACAGGCTGGCTCGCGCCTGGCTGGCCCACTTCTGCGGAAGCGGAAGTATAAGCTCTAGTTGGCTCGCAACCAATATATTGCCGCCGTACGGGTTGCCGAAGCTATCGCGCGGGCCCAGGCGAGACTCCTTGAAGCCGCGCACCGATTGCGGTCCGCCGCCGAAAAACTGTTTGTACGGCGGCAGTGCCGTCGTCGCATTGAGCCCCTCACCGAAAGCCAGTTCCGTGTTGAATCGCACAGTCCAGCGACGTGTTATGGGGAAATACTTTGTCAATTTGAATCGCGCCGTATAGTACTCAACTTCGCTGCCTGGAAGTGCGTATGAAAGGAAAAATTGTTGCCGGGTGCCGCGGTCGGCGAAAATCGAACGGTTGCGACTGTCAAATGTCCAGCCAGCCAGCAACTCCACCGTATCGAATTCGGTGCCAAAAAAGCTCAGTCCGGTTCCGGTGTCCTCAATGAACGTATTGCCGTTGTTCAAGACCCACTGCTGCGCCTGTTGCGTACTTGATGTCGACGACAACAACTCCGAGTGCTGAAATGACACGCCGAAAGAGAGTGTCTGATATTCGCTGATCGGGTAGCCGTAATCGATGGTCGCGCCCGCAGTCGTTGTCGAAAAGTCCGATGCGCCCGACGTGAATTGCGTTATGTCACGAAAGTTCAAGCTGACCGTGCGGCGGACCCCGTCCATGGTCCGATATGGATCTGTATGCGAGATGCTGTACAACTTGGAAAAGCGTCCCGAGTTGAGGGTAAGCGCGACACGATTTCCCGTGCCCAGGAAATTCGTGTGGACGATGCTGCCATTCAAAATCAACTTTTGTGATCCGGAATAACCAAGGCCGCCGGAGAACTGGCCCGGCATGCGATACTCGAGTTCGAAGTCTACATCGACGAGGTCCGGACTTCCCGGCACCGGAGAGTTGTCTACCTCAACCTTTTCAATGTAGGGCAGCCTTTGCAGACGGATCTTGGACCGGTCAATCAGTATATTCGACAGGTACGCGCCCTCCAACTGCCGCATTTCCCGACGCAGCACTTCGTCGTCTACCTGATCGACGCCTTTGAAGTTTATGCGCCTGACATACACACGACTTTTGGGATCAACATAAAACGTAATCGACGCTTCCTTCTTGTCGCGATCGAGTTCGGGCACCGGTTCAATTTCAGCATTCGCATAACCCTGCTCGCCAAGACGCAGGGACATGAGCTCACTCGATCGCGTCAGCAGATTTAGATTGAAAACCGAGCCCGGCTGCGCGAGAACCATGCCCCGCAAATAGGCCTCCGGGATGACCATTTCCCCAACGAGCTTGACGTCCGAGACCGTATACTTCTCACCTTCTTTGATCGTGATAGTGACGTAGATGTCTTTCTTGTTTGGAGAAATAGCAACCTGAGTCGACTCGACGCGGAAATCGGCATATCCCCGATCCATGTAAAACGATCGCAGCGTTTCCAGATCGCCTTCCAGGCCCTGCTTCTCGTATCGGTCGTCCTGGCGTATCCACGACAGCCAGTTCGCAGTGTCAAGATTGAAGTCTTCGCGGATTTCGCTTCTGGTGAAGGCCCGATTTCCCACAATATTGACCTGACGAATTTTCGCACGCTCGCCTTCCTTGACTACGATTTTCACGCGAACCGTATTGTTTGGTCGGTCCTGAACGTCGGTCGTGACCTGCACGCCGTACTTGCCGCGATCGTAATATTGCTCACGCAGGAACATTTGCACGTTATCAAGCGTAGACCGGTCGAACGTGCGCCCCCTGGCAAGACCGACACCGCGCAGGGACTCCATCAAGTCCTCGGTTTTGATGTCCTTATTACCCTCGATCTCGAAACTCTCAATCGACGGCCGTTCGCGTACGACCACGATCAGGACATCGCCGTCCCGGCGCAGTTCGATATCGTCAAACAGGCTCTGGTCGTACAGCGCGCGTATGGCTTCCCGAACGCGAACGTGATCGACGGTATCGCCGATATTGATCGGCAGATAATTGAAGACGGTGCCTTCGGAGATACGCTGCAGGCCCTCGACCCGCATGTCGCGCACAACGAAGGGATCGGCGGCGGCAATGGTGAAAACCGGAACCGCCAGGCCCAAAACCACAAGCCCGATGCGACACGCCAGCAAGGCCTTATTGATGATTTTGGATTTGTCTTTCATTAGCATGTGTCTTTCATCAGTGATTCCAGGTGCTTGCGCGCCGTTATCCGAAATTTCTCGCCAGATCGTTATAGAACGCGAAACTCATCAGCAGCAACAGCGCAAAAATTCCAAACTGCTGACCGATCATTTGTGTGCGTTCCGACAGCGGGCTGCCCTTTAGACCCTCGATAGCCTGATACACGATCTGCCCGCCGTCGAGTACCGGTACCGGCAACAGGTTCAGCACACCAAGGCTGATACTGACAATTGCGAGAAAGCCGAGAAAATAACTGATGCCGCGCTGCGCCGACTCGCCGGCGAATTGCGCAATACTGATCGGGCCGCTGATATTCTTGATCGACACTTCGCCGGTGACCATGTGAGCCAGCATGCGCACCGTGAACAGTGTCGATGTCCAGGTGCGGCCGACAGCCTCGACCATCGATTCCACCACACCGTACTTCCTGAGGTAGTAGAAGTCGCCAAAGTCGCTCGGGGCGCGAACGCCGAGCAGGCCACGCTGTTTGCCGTCTCTTTCCTGCACGCCAATAACCAGGTCGACAGCCCGGCTCATACCATCACGTTCGAATTTGACGGTCACCCTCGTGTTGCCGCGATTTGACACTGCGCTGACGAGATCGGCATAGCTGACAACCGGATCATCGTCGATCGCCGTAATGCGGTCCCCTACCCTGAGGCCCGCGCCCTCGGCCGCCCCATCCTCGACAAGTTCCCCTATTACGGCGGACGGCTGCCAGGGTTTGAACCCGAGGCCATCGAATATCAATCCCGGTTCGGTCAACCGCTTCCTGTCATCGCCAACGATAATTGTTGCCAGGCGACTGGATCCGCTCGCGTTCTCGAGGGTCAGCGGTACGCGCCCGTCAGCGATCATGTGGTCGAGCATCGCCAACAGTGTCGCTTCCCAACCCTCCGTCGCCTCGCCGCCGACAGCCGTGATTCGATCTCCGTACGCCAGCCCTGCTTCGGCTGCGTAGGAGCCTGGCTCGACCTCGCCGACCGCGGGCTGGATCGTCGGCACACCCTGGATGAACAGCACCCAATACGCGACGATCGCAAACAGGAAGTTGAATAACGGGCCGGCAAGCAGCACCACAATGCGGCTGTATATCGGCCGGTGATTGAACGCCCTGCCCTCGTCTTCTTTCGGTATCGGCCCGTCCCGACTGTCGAGAAAACGCACATAACCGCCGAGCGGAATTGCCGAGATGCAGTATTCGGTTCGATCGGGACCGGCGATCATCGTCCACAAAGGCTTGCCGAAGCCGATGGAGAAGCGCAGTACTTTCATGCCGACCCAGCGACCGACGATATAGTGGCCAAACTCGTGCACGGCGACGAGAATGCTGATCGCAACCACAAAGGCCAGTAGATTACCGAGGACAGTCGCCATAACTAAGCAGTTTTTCTAATAAATTCATACACTTGAAAATAAGACCCTGGCAAGACACGGTGCAGACTCAGGCGGCCCCGATCATGTTGACTGCCGCTGCCTGCTGCAGTTCCCGGGTGTGCCCGTTCCAGTACTCCGTGACGGAGTACTAGCATAGCCTGCAACGACTGAACAGTGACTGAACCAACCATTACTATTGTAATCCCATCCAGCTCACGCCCAGAGCAAACAGGGGTGCCGCGGCTGCTACGCTGTCGATTCGATCAAGCACACCGCCGTGCCCCGGAAACAGCGTCCCGCTGTCTTTCAGCCCGGCGTTGCGCTTGAACATACTCACAGTCAAATCGCCGACGATCGACATGCATGCCACGGCAAGACAAAACGGGATCAGAACGGCAAGCTCGATATCGACCCAGGCGGCGCCGGCGAACGACATCAAAACCACTACCAGCAGGCCGCCGATCACGCCTTCCCAGGTCTTGTTGGGGCTGATGCGCGGAGCGAGTTTGACCCGGCCGAACTGCCTGCCGGCGAAATAGGCGCCGGTATCGGCGGCCCACACGATGAGCAACGCGAACAGCAGCAGCGCGGGATCGCTGCGATACAGCGCGATCAGCGCGACAAACAATGGCACGAGTACGAGTGCGCCGCACAACCAGCGCAATGCCAGCGGTATGGGTGTCGGGAAAAAGAATACCCAGACCAGCGCCGCAAGCCACCAGACGAGGGCAAGCTGAAAAATAAACATGCTGCTTGCCGCCAGCTGCCACGCGGCAAGACCCATGAGCGCTGCCAGTAACGCGACGTAAATTATTCGGCTGGCGCGGCCTGACGCGCCGAGGAATCGGGACCACTCCCAGGCGCCGCCAATAATCAGTATGGCGATCACGACTTGCGCCACGACCGCAGGCACCTCGAACAACACGACCATGAATGCCGCAAGTGCAACTATCGATGTTATGACTCGTTGCTTCAGCACTTGACCGCCTCCCGCTGGTCCCCGGTGTGTCCGTAGCGGCGCTGCCGCTGGGCGTAGAAATCAAGCGCCTGGTCGAATTCACGCTGACGAAAATCAGGCCACAGGACATCGCAAAACCACAGTTCTGCATACGCCAGATTCCACAGCAAAAAATTGCTGATGCGATGCTCACCACCTGTCCGGATCAACAAGTCCGGATCCGGCACATCAGCGAGTTGTAACTCGGCGGCCAACATGTCTTCGCCGATGTCAGCCGGGTCGATTTCGCCTGCCGCTGCCCTTTCTCCGATGCGCCGTGCCGCCTCGACAATGTCCCATCGGCCGCCGTAGGCGACCGCCACGATCAGGTGCAGGCCATCGTTGTCGGCCGTGCGCTCCTCTGCAGCGGTGATCTTGTCCAGGAGCCGGGTATCGAGTTGTTCGCGGGCGCCGATAAATTGCAGCCTTACATTATTACGATGCAGGTCATCGACTTCTCGTCGCAGTGCGTCGATAAACAGTCCCATCAACTTGCGGACCTCGTCGGCCGGTCGGCGCCAGTTTTCGCTGCTGAACGCGAACAGGGTCAGGTAGGAAACACCGCGTTGCGCCGCGATCTCAACGGTCTCGCGCACGGATTTCACGCCCGAACGATGTCCCGCATGCCTGGGCAGCGCGCGCTTCCGCGCCCAGCGACCATTGCCGTCCATAATGATGGCGACATGTCTTGGCACACACGTTGTCGACTGTGATTCCGGCACCTGGTACTCCGTCAAGGTGATAATGATGGGTTCAGCGAGGCGTGAAGCGGTTGCGCCCGGAGGGCATAGAAGCCGCCAGGCGCGTCTCGCCGGCAATGGCGCGTCCTTGCCAAGAGGCGCAACACCGCGGACGACCGCTTCAAAAAATTGGGGTCGAACCGAAGTTTTTCGTAAGAACTGGCAACTAAATGACTCCGTCGAGAAAAAACTTCGGTTCGACCCCAATTTTTTCCTGTTCGCTCAAAGTGGGGAGCCACCGGGATGATCCAATACGGCGTTGCAGTCCTTGAAAAGGACATGCCATTTCCTGCTGACTGCGCCTTGTCTTTTATCATCCCGGTGGCTCTGAATCCGTCATTATCACCTTGACGGAGTACTATATTTCCAGCAATTCACTTTCTTTTTCGGCAAGGACTGCGTCAATTTGCGCGACATGCTTGTCGGTGATCGCCTGAATTTCGTCGTGCGCGCGATGTTCTTCGTCTTCGCCGATCTTTTTATCCTTGAGAAGATCCTTGATGTCGCTGAGTGCGTCGCGACGAATATTTCTGACGGCAACGCGCCCACCTTCGGCTTCGTGACGAACGATGCGAATCATATCCTTGCGGCGCTCTTCCGTCAGCGCCGGCAACGGCACACGGATGACTGTGCCCGCAGATGCGGGGTTAAGGCCGAGATCCGATTTCATGATGGCTTTTTCGATGACGCCAACCATGTCCTTTTCCCACGGTGTTACGGTCAATGTTCGCGAATCCTCCACGCCAATGTTAGACACCTGCTTCAAGGGCACCTGGCTGCCGTAGTACTCCACGCTGATGTGGTCGAGCAGGCTCGTGTGTGCGCGGCCAGTCCGCAACTTCATCAGTTCCTGCTTCAATGAAGCAACGCTTTTCGACATGCGCTCGCCAGCATCTTTCTTGATTTCGTCCAACACGTCCCCGACCTCTCCTCCTGCCGCCTTCTGACTCAGGCGGTCACCAGTGTGCCAACATTGTCACCCGACATCGCCTGCACGAGCGCGTTCGCCCGCGTTAAATCAAATACGCGCAGCGGTAAATCGTTGTCCCGGCACATGACAACGGCGGTCGCATCCATAATCGAGAGTTTGTCGGCCAGCACCTTGTCGAACGACACGGTGTCGTATCGCTTCGCGTTCGGATTACTGGCCGGGTCGGCGTCATAAACGCCGTCGACCCTGGTGGCCTTGAGCAGTATGTCCGCACCGATTTCGATCGCTCTCAGGCTTGCCGCCGTGTCGGTTGTAAAGAATGGATTGCCCGTGCCGGCGGCAAGAACAACTACACGACCCTTTTCGAGGTGGCGTACCGCGCGCCGCCGGATGTAGTCCTCACACACTTCATGAATTTGCAGCGCAGACATGACGCGCGCATGCACGTCCTGCGATTCCAGCGCATCCTGAATCGCAAGCGCGTTCATGACGGTTGCGAGCATGCCCATGTAGTCGCCGGTCACACGATCCATGCCGGCTCTGGCCAGGCCGGCGCCCCGAAAGATATTGCCACCGCCGATTACGATGGCGATTTCGACACCACTGGTCTGAGCAGTCGCGATCTCGGCGGCAATGCGCTGAATGACGCTCGGCTCGATACCGTAGTCCAGTTCACCCATCAACGCCTCTCCGCTGAGTTTCAGCAGTACGCGACGGTATCGAACCGGAGAATCATTCATAGACATGCCTTATCGTCTGCGGATCGTAGAATCGCCCGGGCTTACCGGGCGAGCGTTTATTCTAGCGTAATCACCAGACTCAGTCTCTATTAAATCAATAGCTTAAACGATGCTATTCCGTCTTGTCGTCACCCTTTTTGGCGTCGTTTATCTGCTTCATCACCTCGTCGGCGAGGTTTTCCTGCTTCTTTTCGATACCCTCGCCAACCTCGAAGCGAACGAACGACGTGACGCTCGCACCTGCGCTCCCCAGGAGTTTGCCGATGCTGACGTCAGGATTCTTGACGAACGGCTGCCCGAGCAAT
The DNA here is from genome assembly GCA_022560695.1 of Pseudomonadota bacterium. GTDB lineage: Bacteria > Pseudomonadota > Gammaproteobacteria > Steroidobacterales > Woeseiaceae > UBA1847. The sequence goes on along the minus strand of JADFSP010000008.1, from coordinate 14,375 downwards.
GTAATTTCCTTCAGGTACTTGCTGATACGGCCGTGCACGATCTTTTCGACAATATCGGCCGGCTTGCCGGACGCCTCGGCCTGCTCCGTCAATATGCGTCGCTCACGCTCGAGCTCATCAACGGGCACCCCGCTTTGATCGATGCACATCGGGTTGCTGGCCGCCACGTGCATGGCAATGTCACGAGCCAGCGCTTCGTCGCCGCCATCGAGCGCAACGATCGCGGCAATTCTCGCGCCGTGTGTATAAGTGCCCAGCAAACCAGCCGTCTTAACCGCCGCTATGCGGCGCACGCTGATATTTTCTCCAACCTTGGCAACCAACTCGGTACGCGCGGTTTCGACGCTGCGGCCATCGGCGAGCGCTTCGTTTGCAAATGCCGTGATGTCCGTTGTGCCGGACGCCAGTGCCGTGACTGCTGCCGCATTGGTGAACGCGACGAAATTCTCGTCCCTGGCGACGAAGTCCGTTTCCGAGTTGATTTCGACCACTACTGCCTTGTCACCGTCAATGGCGATGACGACACGGCCATCTGCCGCGACGCGGCTCGCCTTTTTGTCCGCCTTTGCCCGACCAGACTTGCGCAGAAATTCGCCGGCTTCGTCGAGATTACCGTCGGTTTCAACAAGTGCTTTCTTGCAATCCATCATGCCAGCGCCGGTGCGCTCGCGAAGTTCCTTTACCATGGATGCACTTATTAACATCACGTTGTCCTATATCGTTCGAACCTGAACGCACGACCCTCGCTAAATCGGCCTCTACGTGTCAGCGTTGCCGTCATCCACTGCCTTTTCAGCGGCCTTGTCGTCCACGCCACTGTCATGATCCTTGGCCGCCGCTTTCTTCACGACCTTCTTCGCCGTTTTCCTGGCGGTTTTCCTGGCGGTTTTCTTGGATGCTTTTTTAGCAGTCTTCCTGACCGTCTTTTTAGCTGCCTTCTTGGCGGTCTTCTTGCCCGCCTTGGCAGCCACAACGGGTGTATCTTTCTTGCCGGCATCGGCGGGCTTTTCGTCAACATCGCTCTTCGCGATGTCCGGAGTTTCTGCATCCGCTGTCGCCTCCGGTTCTGCTGCCTTGGGCTCGTCGGGCTTTGATGCGGCTACTTCAGGCTCGTCGGGCTTTGATGCGGCTACTTCAGGCTCGTCGGCCTTTGATGCGGCTACTTCAGGCTCGTCGGCCGCAGCCTCAGCTGTCTCAGGATCGCCCGCCTTTGTCTCGCCTGACTGTGCTGCGTCGGCCGTCGGCTCAACCATCTTTCTGAGCGTCGCCTTCTTCTTCACTGTCGCCGTCTTGCCCGCCTTCCTGGCACCTCTCTTCTTGCGGCCGCCGAATCTCGTCGGTTTGCCCTCGGCATCGAGTTCGACAAAATCGTCATCACCCAGAGCAACCTCTGGCACCGATGACTTGCCGTCGATGACGGCATCGGCGATCAGCGCTGCATACAGTTCGATCGCCCGCATCGCATCGTCGTTTCCCGGGATGACGTAGTCGATGCCCTCTGGCGAACAGTTCGTATCAACGATCGCGACAACCGGAATGCCGAGCTTCTTCGCCTCGCGAACCGCGATATCCTCGTGATCGACGTCCACGATGAACAGGATATCGGGCAGCGATTTCATTTCCTTGATGCCGCCAAGACTACGATCGAGTTTCTGACGATCGCGATCGAGCCCAAGCACCTCTTTTTTCGTGAGGCCATCAAAACCGCCTTCCGCGGCCATCTCTTCGAGCATCACGAGGCGTTTCACGGACTGACGAATCGTTTTGTAATTCGTGAGCATGCCACCCAGCCAGCGCTGGTTGACGTAGGGCATTTCGCAGCGCTCGGCATGATCGCGAACTGCGTCGCGCGCAGCGCGCTTGGTGCCGACAAAGAGCACGGTACCGCCATCGGCAATGGTTGCCTTGACGAACGCGGACGCTTCCTGCGCCAGCGGCAGGCTCCTCTCAAGGTTGATGATATGGATTTTGTTACGTTGGCCGAAGATGTACGGTGCCATCTTCGGGTTCCAGTAACGGGTCTGATGACCAAAATGCACGCCAGCCTCTAGCATTTGGCGCATGGTTACGTCTGCCATTTAAACTCTCCGGGTTAGGCCTCCGTACACCCCATCGCGCAACCCCTTTTTCGGCGGGGCACCCAGCGTGATGTGACGGTGTACGTGTGGATTAATTGCCTCTGGGGCGCGCGCTTTATAACATAGCCGGTCACGGCCAACAACGGCTGACAGAGAAAGTGGGGCCGAACGAAAAAGTGGGGTCGAACCGCAGTTTTTTGTCCGTTGCCGGAAATCACGCTCCGCCCAATGCCAGCTCCAGAAAAACTGCGGTTCGACCCCACTTTTTCGTTTGCGATCGAATATGACTGTAACCATCAAAACTGTGGACGAGCAGGACAAGATGCGCATTGCCGGGCGCCTGGCGGCCGACGTTCTCGACATGATCGGAGATTATGTTAAACCGGGCGTCTCGACCGGGGAGCTCGACCGAATCTGCCACCGGCACATCACCGAGGTGCAGCAGGCGGTCCCTGCCCCCCTTAACTATCGCGGCTTTCCCAAATCGATCTGCACGTCGGTGAATCACGTCGTCTGCCACGGCATTCCGGGCGAGCGTACGCTCAAGGCGGGGGATGCCGTGAATATCGACGTCACGGTGATCAAGGACGGATTCCACGGTGACACAAGCCGTATGTTCTTCGCCGGCAAATCAGGCATCCAGGCGCAGCGGCTGTCGGACGTCGCGTTCGACGGCATGTGGCTCGGCATCAAGGAGCTCGCGGCCGGAAAATTTCTCGGTGATGTCGGCGCTGTGATTCAGCAGCATGTTGAGAAACATCGCTTCTCCGTCGTGCGCGAGTACTGTGGCCACGGCATCGGCCGCGTCTTCCACGAGGACCCGCAGGTATTGCATTATGGTGATGCCGGCACCGGCTTGAAGCTCAAGGCCGGCATGACATTGACTGTGGAGCCGATGGTCAATGCCGGCAAAGCCGCCGTCAGGCTGTTGCCTGACGGCTGGACGGTCGTGACGAAGGACCACAGCTTGTCCGCACAGTGGGAGCACACCGTGTTGATCACCGAAACAGGCTACGAAGTCCTGACACTCGGTGTGGATCATCGCTAGGGGCCGCGATGGTTGACGCTGCAACGGCTGTTTTGCCCGCCGATCGCGATAACGATCCCGCACTCGTTGTGTTCCGCGAAACACTGTCTGCCAGCGGCGCGCAGGTGCACGAGATCGACGAGAGTGACGCTGCGGAAGCAGCGGACTGAACAAAAAGGAAGCGACATGCAGGATCTCATCCGCATCATCGAACAAGGATTTGAAAAAGGCGGCAAGACCGGCAACAGCGGCGAGCAAGCCGCGCTGGTGAAGGCCGTCGAAAAGGCCCTGGCGCTGCTCGATGCAGGTGAGGCTCGTGTTGCCGAACCCGTGGACGGAGCATGGCGGGTAAACCAATGGTTGAAGAAAGCCGTCCTGTTGAGTTTCCGGCTCACCGACAATCGCGTCATCGAGGGGGCGTACAGCCGGTTTTTCGACAAGGTGCCGCTCAAGTATGCGAATTACTCCGAGGCTCAGTTTGCCGAGGACGGCGTTCGTGTCGTCCCGGATGCAATAGTGCGGCGAGGCGCTTACGTCGCACCCAACGTTGTACTGATGCCGAGCTTCGTGAACATCGGTGCGCGTATCGAAAGCGGCACGATGGTCGATACCTGGGCTACGGTCGGCAGCTGCGCGCAAATCGGCAGGAACGTGCACTTATCCGGCGGCGTCGGCATCGGCGGCGTGCTCGAACCGGTTCAGGCCGGGCCGACAATCATCGAAGACGACTGCTTCATCGGCGCTCGATCTGAAATCGTCGAGGGCGTCATCGTTGAAAAGGGGTCGGTAATCTCGATGGGCGTTTACATCGGCCAGAGCACGCGGATTTATGATCGCAGGTCAGGCAAAGTGAGCTATGGCCGGATACCGGCCGGATCGGTCGTAGTGCCGGGTAATTTGCCATCTGATGACGGCAAATACTCCTTGTATAGTGCGGTCATCGTCAAGCGCGTTGACGCCACGACGCGGGCGAAGACGGGCCTCAATGAATTGCTGCGCAACGTGGAGTGACAGAGACTACAAATGCTGACGGTGTACGGCATCAAGAGTTGCAGTACCTGCAGGAAGGCCAGAAAGTTCCTGACGGGAAAGCACATCGAGCATCGCTTTCATGACATCCGCGAAGACGGGCTGGACATCCAGACGCTGGAACGCTGGGCCAGCCGGGTCAAATGGGAAATACTTCTGAACAAGCAGAGCCTGACGTGGCGCAAGATACCCGAAGTCGACCGTGCCAACATGAACCGGAACCGTGCATTCGCGGCGATGATCGATCACCCCACGCTCGTCAAACGGCCCATTCTCGAGAGCGACGAGTTCATAGCCGTCGGATTTTCCGAAAAGCGGTTCTCCGAGTACCTGTCGAAGATCATCCGGAGATAGGAAGTTTGTTCCAGGTTCTTTCTTGCAGCTATCGACTATTCTGATCATCAATGTCAAAAACTGACGGGCACCTGCCCGACCACCCGGCGATTCACCTGCTGTGCGATCTGATTCGGCGTCCGTCGGTCACGCCGGAGGACGCCGGTTGCCAGCAGGTCATCGCAGATCGCTTGCGGACATCAGGCTTTCGTTGCGAACACATGCCGTTCGGCGACGTCAGTAATCTGTGGGCGCGCCGTGGTAAAACGGGGCCGTTGTTGTGCTTTGCCGGTCACACCGACGTCGTCCCGGCAGGACGCCTGGAAGACTGGCAGACTGATCCGTTCGAGCCGGTATTCAAAGACGGTTTGCTGTACGGACGCGGCTCCGCCGATATGAAGAGCGGGCTTGCCGCCATGATTGTGGCGATCGAACGATTTGTCGCGGCCAATCCCGGCCACACGGGCAGTCTTGCCATGTTGATTACGAGTGACGAGGAAGGCCGCGCCCGCGATGGCACTCTGAAAGTCGTTGATTCGCTGACTGCGCGAGGCGAAAAAATTGACTGGTGCGTCATCGGCGAACCGTCCAGCCTCGACGAGCTTGGCGATGTCGTGCGCGTCGGCCGCCGCGGGTCACTGAGCGGCATGTTGAAAATCAATGGCACGCAAGGCCATGTGGCGTATCCGCAGCTCGCGAATAACCCGATTAGCCGCTTCGCACCGATTCTCGATGAACTGCACAATGTGGAGTGGGATCGCGGCAATGAAAATTTCCCACCGACGAGTTTTCAGGTCGTCAATATACACAGCGATAGCGGCGCCCCAAACGTCACCCCGGCGGAGCTTTCAACCCGATTCAACTTTCGCTACTCAACCGAGTGGGATCATGAATCCCTGAAGAGCAGAGTTGCCGAGTTGCTGGACCGGCACAGTGTCGACTACGAGCTGACCTGGCACCTCTCTGGTGAGCCGTTTCTCACCGGGCCCGGCAAGCTCATCGACGCGGTCAGCCGTGCCGTGCGCGAGCAAAGCGGCAAGGACCCGGAATTGTCCACGGGGGGTGGCACATCGGACGGGCGCTTCATCGCCCCAGCCGGTGCGGATGTCGTCGAGCTCGGCCCGGTTCATGCATCGATACACAGGGCTGATGAACACGTTCGCGTTGCTGACGTCGCGAAACTCGCCCAAATGTACCAGCGCATCATGGAGTTGCTGCTACTGACGTAGATTGTTCCAGACGCCCATGCCGCCCGCGGCCAGCACGGCGATCAGGACCCACGCGGGCATCGACAGCCCCAGCAGCTGCCAGTCAATACTTGCGCACTCACCGGACCCGGCAAACACCATTTTGAGCGCATCTCCAAGCGGAAAGTTATCCAGCATGTAATCGAGGCCGGGGCCGCAAGAAGGTATGTTGTCAGGCGGCAGATGCTGCAGCCGGACGTGCCAACCGGCGACGCCCGCACCAACCGCGGCAGATAGCGCCGCCAGACCTGCATACACATACTTCGACCGCCCCTGTGGATCGTGCACTGCAGCGACGAGCAAGACCACACCAAGCATGATCACTGCCATGCGCTGGAAGACGCACAGCGGGCACGGATCAAGATACAGAACGTATTCGGCATATAACGCGTACGCCATCATGCCGGCACAAAACAGGAAGCCCGCAAAATTCAGTTCGCGCTTGCCCGGGATCATCATTGAACGTTAATCACTTGCATTTTCTGCTGTTGAAACTGGTGAAAATCAAGAGTCAATCAAATTTGAACTCGACGTCAAGCTGAATTCGTCTGTAGTCGTGCTCGGTTCCCTGGAAGCTATCGACTTCATTGACGAACAGTGTGCCACCGATCGTAACTCGCTTCGACAGAGCGTACTTGCCCCTCAGGATATGACCGGAAGAATCTGTGCCGCCGCCACCGAAATCGGAATCGTTGAATGTACCGATTACAGAATCGGCTTCGATGTCTTCGTAAGTCCAGCTGAATTCCGATTTTCCCTGCTGTCTGGCTGCGCCGATCTTCACGCCGACCGCGTAAGCTGTATCTTCGGCGTCGACTTCCCTGTTCTGTGCGGCGTGCGCGTAAAATCGCAGCGGCCAGCCAGCGATTTCTGAATCGAACTGTGCAAATATTTCGACATCCTTGTAGTCGAAAACGTAATCGCCGGCGGCGTCAACGGAGTTGCCCTTCGTACGGCCATTGAAGAACGGCTCGTTGCCGACGGTGTTCGTGTAGGCAAAATAACCGATACCTGCGGTCACGGTCGCGTCATTGCCAACGTCGAACTTGAATCCGGCCTGGGTCACGTACAACAGCGAGTCGGCGGCTGCGCTACGTTCCTCAACCGAATATATCGCTGCCGCGCCGAAGAACCTGCCGGAAGTGTATTTCACCGCCACACCCTCGGGATTCAGATCGCTGTCCCAAATGAGCGGCACGGAACCGGCACGGAAAAACGGATTTTTCATTTTGCCGCCATAGATGTGCAGCTGATCGTTGACGGACCAGTCCACGTACGCGAGATCGATGCCGATGTCCTTGGTCGAAAATCCGTCGCCGATGGTCTGATTTGTGGACACGGGGTTGCCGCCGCCACTCGCAAGTCGCAATACCACGCTGACATCATCGTCAACATCGGCCGTCAGGCCAAATCGTGTACGAAATCGAGCTCTGCTGCGGTCTTGACCGCCTTCCTCGTCAATGCCCTCGTAACGCAGGCGGATGTCACCCTTGAATCGAATTCGGTCGACCCAGGACGAGTCGCTGTCTTCGGCCGCCGCCGGCAGCGCGAATACACTCAGCGAGACAACGCTGACTGCCAATCGGGCAATATAGCTCGTTGATCCCGCCATTGATTTCAAATCCGCTATGGATGGGTCGGCGCGGACCTGTCGGCGACCTTCTGTCTCAGGTACGCAGGAATGACGTCTTCAGGGTCGACTGCCGCGCCGCATCTCATCAAGTCGGCGCCCAGGGGCAACAGATGTCGCGCCGACGGGTACTGGATATCCAGGATGTCGTCGATAAGCGCCCGGTTTGCCGCAAGCAGCGCCGGGTAACGTTGCCAGCCATATCCCGCGGCAACACACTGACCGGACCTTGCCTTGCCGAGTTCGGGGATCGCCGACTGCCCGTGCAGCCGCTCAGCAATCACATCGACGGGCAAGCCACGATCATCGGAACCGTAGATCCCCAGGTATATCTCCTGCATATGCGCGTCCTGGGCTACGACAACTTCGCTCGCCGCCGTCTCCGAGAAAACTCGCGCGGCAATCGCTGCCATCGATGACACAGGCACAATCTTCAGGCCGGAACCAAACGCAAGTCCTTGCGCTACCGATGCGGCAATGCGCACACCGATGAACGATCCTGGCCCGTTGCCGAGCACGATCGCATCCAGTTCCCTGAGGGTAATTCCCGCTTCGGCGAGTAAGGCCGAGATCATCGGTACCAGAATGCGCGTGTGTTGACGGTCCTGCTCTTCGTGCCGGTCCAGGATCTGTTCGCCGACCTGCAAGGCTACCGAACACGCGAGTGACGACGTATCGAGCGCCAGCAGTTTCACGCGACCTCGCCCGATCGTTCGTGTCGCGCAAGAAATTGACGGACGTCTCGCAGTGACGACGTAGTCGACATGGGCTCCAGACTCTTGAGAAATGTGCCGCCGTAACTTTTCGATGTCAGACGCGGGTCGCACAGCACCACGACACCGTAGTCGCTTTGGTCACGGAGCAAACGGCCTGCTCCCTGTTTCAATGCCAGCACGGCCTGCGGCAGTTGATGTTCGGGAAAACCGTTACCGCCCTGGCGTCGGATGTACTCCAAACGAGCCATCATCAGCGGATCGGCCGGGGACGCAAACGGCAGCTTGTCGATGGCGACGATCGTCAATGCCTGGCCGCGCACGTCGACGCCCTCCCAGAAACTCCCGGTCCCGAGCAGCACGGCGTTGCCGGCTTCGCGAAAGCGCCGCAACAGGTCATCACGTGGCGCACTGCCCTGCACGAGCAGTTTGCGGCCAGACAATCGCGACCTGTGGCTTCGCACCCATTTTTTCGCAAGGTTCAAGGCACGGTGACTCGTGAACAGGCAGAACAGCCCGCCCGTGGTCAATTTTAACAATGGCATGACGGCCTCGAGCATCGCATGCGTATGCCCGGCGTCCGACGGTTGCGGCAAATCCGGGGGCAGGTAGATAAGCCCGTTGTCTTCCACAGCGTAAGGGCTGGGAAACGTCAGGGCCGTCACACGATTGAGGCCCATGCGCGACGTGAAATGGGAAAAGTCGTCGCCGATCGCGAGCGTCGCTGACGTGAAGACCCAGGCCTGATTGCTGTTGTCCGTCAAGGCAGAAAGCGTTTCGGACACATCCAGCGGCGTCAGATTCATGCGTATGCTGCGCGGATTCACCTCGAGCCAGCGCAGTCCGTCCCAGTCATCGTCGCTGACGAGCAGCGTCAGGCGTTCCGTTGCACCAAGCAGTCGTTCATGGAGTTTTTCGATCTCAACGGACGCATCGCTGAGACCTCCGAGTGCGATCATCAAATCACCCAGAGCTGCGCGTAAAGAGTCCAGTGATTCCCGCATGTCGGGCAGCACCTCACCGAGCTGGTACTTACCTTCCTTCCGCGGCGCATCCGCACGCAGTGCACGAACCGCGGTCTGCAGATTATCGACTCTGCGTTGCAGCTCGGCCTGGTTGAGCGACAGCGTCGCCGCACGCACCTCGTCGACGATACGCTCCAGCTCGCGGCTGCCCAATGCAACACCGAAGAATTGCACGGCGAGATCGGGAATCTGATGGGCCTCATCGAGGATGATCGCATCGGCGCCGGGCAAGAATTCGACGAAGCCGCTTTCTTTCATCGCAAGGTCCGCCAGCAGCAAGTGGTGGTTGACAACCACCAGGTCGGCCTCTTGCGCCGCCCGTCTCGCCTTGGCGACATGGCAGTCCGAGTATTGCGGGCATCTCTGCCCCAGGCAGTTGTCGACGGTCGATGTCACCAGCGGCCAGATGGCGGAATCTTCGGCGACTTCGGTCAATTCGGCCCGGTCGCCACTGTCTGTGCGGTGCCGCCATTCGCGCACCGATTGCAGGTCGTCGACGAGCGCGCCCGGAACGTCATCGATTTGCGCCAGCCGTTGCAAGCACAGATAGTTTGCACGACCCTTCAGCAGTGCAGTCGTGACGGGCCGGCCGACAGCCTGACTGATGAGCGGCAGGTCGCGATGATACAGCTGATCCTGCAACGCTTTCGTCCCGGTGCTGATGATCGTCTTGCGACCGCTCAATATTGCAGGCAACAGGTAGGCGAAGGTCTTGCCCGTGCCGGTTCCAGCCTCGACGATCACTTTGTCGAAATTCGCCAGCGTCTCGGCCACGGTCTCGGCCATCCACGCCTGACCTGCTCGAGGTCGAAAGCCGGGTAACAATTTCAGCAGTGGACTGTGGTCGCCAAAGAATTCGGACAGACTGGTCACGGCCGACAGGTTACACGGTTCCGTGCCGCTTGGCTTTACGGCATTGTCCGTGAATGTTCAGAAATTCGCGGCGATTTGATCCCGACCTGCCCGGTGCTCGGTCATTGCCGCGTTGACAGAGTTTCAGCGCTGTCCGGCGATATCTTTCAGCAACCGCTGATTCGCCTTGATCGCGAAGCGCAGATACGGACCCTGTGCCGTGTAGCGGGCCTGGGCGAAGTCACTATCATGGAATCCCGCAATGTTGTAACCGAGTGTCAGCCACATGTCGCGGCCGATGTTGTAGCCGACATCCACACCGAAGCCATAGTCAATGACCTTCGACCTGTACGAATGATAGACGCTCGTATTGGCGCCGACGTCCCAGCGACCACGAATACCGCGACGCAGATCGAAGCCGACCAGGTCTGTGTAGCCGTTGTAACCGACACCGTCAAATTCATTGCGTACATATTTGAACGCATACTGCAACGATAATTGCGTCGCGGCGCTGATGCGCAGATTGGCGTTGAAATTATTGATCAGCCGCCAGCTGTTTTGCTCGATGGTACTGGCAAGAACGTGCTCGTAAATGAGATCCACACGATCCAGGAACGACCACTTGCCGCCGGCCAGCCGATACGCCCAACCGAATTTCAGGTCGGCTGCCGTCATCTCGTCGCCGCTGATGTCCTCGCTGCTGAACATTGTCAGTGCAGCGGATAAGCCGTGTCCCGATTGCGGCTGCCGGTACCAGCCGAACAGCAACGAAGTGCGTTCTTCGGAATCCGAATTCCTGTACTCGACGCGTGTATTCGCGCTCCACGCATCCGAGCTGTACATGGCACCCGTGTATACGGCGAGAAAGTCCTCGTTCAGGGATCCCGACACGAGTTCGCGATCCGTGTCGAATTGCCGCGGATCGGGCGCCGCCAACGTATCGGTCTGATCAACGCCGATGTCGAGCGACCAGTGATCCGATAACTGGAACCCTTGCACGAGACCAACATTTGCGAACAGCCGCGGCCCATACTCTGTTATCTCATTTGTCAGTGACGTGTTGATCTGGGCCCGGCTCCACGGTGTCGCGCGAATGCCAACACGGCTCATCGATGCATCGATGTCACGCCCACTCGCTTTTTCATACTCGGAAATCAACTCGATGCCATCGCGAATTCGGTAGTTAGCGCCGATAACGAAGCGGCTCGGGAAGTCGGTGCTTTCCGCTTCGCCGCTCAATTTCGTGCTGCCGCTGACACGCAATATCATTTTTCCGTTGAAGAATTTCCGCGCCAGGCTGAGTTCCGCGAGATCGCTGGCCCGGGTATCGCCATCGGCAAACTTGTCCTCAGCATGCGCTACGCCCACGGTGCCGGTAAACGACTCTCGTTCATAACGCAGTTGCGCCCGTGCAAGATTTCGGATCGCATCCGTCTCGAGGTTTTGTTGCCAGGCCGCCTCGCCTTCGATGAACAGCCGCTCGCTGATCTTGCCGCGTGCATCGACGCCCAAACGCCGCATGCCCCGGTCCGCAGCCGATTGATGGCCAAGCCCGAACTGATCGTCTACCTCGCGGATGTACGCGCGTACATCGACATTTTCACCGTTGTGTTCGAGTTCCATGCTGTGCGCGGCAGCATTTTGTTCGACGCCGGCAACCGTATTACTGGTTTCGGCGTACTCCGCCTTGAGCAGCGTCTGCGGGTTGATCTGCCAGCGGAAATCGACGCCCGTAAGATCGGCTTCGGCGCCGGCGCTGCCGTCGTCGATGCGCGTGACGCCAATTTCGGCAGTGTCATTGGCGAACCGCAGCGACCCTCGCCCACCAGCGACCACGTCCTCGGAATTGGTCGATGCCGACTCGTATTCGACGACGATGAAGATGGGATTGAAGTTGAGGTCCCGGCTGAGCACGGGTTTTTTGAAGAACAGCGTGCCGTTCAGTGTATCGAGATTGTAGTCGAGGAAGCGGCTCAGGGTTTGGCTGCTCACGACCTGGCCGCTGTCGAAGCGATCACGAACCTCGATGCGGACTTGCTCGCTATTGGCGATGATCGGCGCCCGGCTCAGCTGATAAAGTCCCGATGTGCCGTCGCCGCGTATCTCATCGCGGTTGAACGCCTGGTTCGTCTCGGCCGCGAATACCGTATAGCCGACGTTGTCACCGCGGTATTCACTCTTCAGACCGTTGAAGCGCCGGTCGTATCGCGCAAGATCCGCGACCGACAGGCCTGTCTCGAAATCGCCGAACAAAGCGTAGAACTGCTGGCGCTCGAGCTTGACGAAGAGCTTGCGCTGGCTCGGGGCCTCGAAGCGCTGCTCGCTGGTGTCCGCGTACAGCGAGTAAAATGCGTTCGGATCGACGACCGTCTCGAATCGGTTTCGCGATTCGGTCCGGTCTCGCGCCGAGTCGTACGCGAGCGTCAGAAGATACTCGCCGGCAATCTGGCCCTTGGCGAAGAACGCAATACGGCCGTCCTCGTAGTAGCCATCTTCGAATCCTGCGGCCGCGGCTGCAATCGCATTGTCGGACAGGGTATTGTAGCCAGCCGTCCCTTCGGCAAAGCCGACAAGAATCCAGTCGCGAGGCGCTGGCCTGAGCCAGGCGCGTACTGCCTGCTCGCGCCGGTTGTCGAATTTCAGGTTGAGTGTGACCTCGCCCGTCTGCGTCGTCGGCTCGAGCTCGATGAATGCGACGCCACCAGGGCCAACACGGTACACGGGTTCGCGTGAGCCAACCGTAACCAGATCGTTCTTGCGATCGTTCTCGACTTCCCACCGGGACCGGTACGGCGCGTCGACCCGATATGCGCCGATCGTTCCCTGGCGTGACGGGCGGCCCGCACGGTCATACAGACGCACGGCGACAATCGGCCGGGTCTTGCCATCGGCGACCAGCGTCGACATGTCGCTGACGAATTCGCCGCGAATCGCCGGGCCCGAATAGTAGATATTGCGAGTGATCGTTTTCGCGAGGCTGCCATCAGTATTCAAGATCACGGCGCGAATCACGTTTTCTCCATCGTCGAGATTCACGCCGCGCCAGCGCGATACCGCGACTGTACGAGCGCCGTTCACTCCCATGGCGTCGAAATTCAGCATGCTGACAGGATGCCCGTTGACGGTCACGCGCACGCTTTGCTGCGGCTCGTGCTGAATCGATAATTTCGTCGTCGGAATCGCCGGTTCGAAGCTTGCCTCGGGCAACAACATTGCGATCCCCGGTGCCAGTGAGTCGATATCGGGCTCGACCTGCGACGACGGCAGACCGGCTTCGACATCGAACAATTCCCTGGCTTCGTCCTGCACGGCGTCCATGCCGGGTACGGCTCCCATCGTTCGCGTTATCTTGGTGCCGCTTGATTCCTGAGTGACTTCGACGAATGACGGGCGACTCGGGCGCAAACCGGTCATGACCATTCTGACGCGCCTGTTTTGCTGCCTGCCGGCTGCAGAGACATCATTCGCGATCGGGTTGTCGGCGCCCTGCCCTTCGATCTGAATGTTGCGGTCAGGAATATCCAGCGCGTCCGCAATATAGAATGCAGCGGACATGGCACGTGCCCGCGACAGCGCGTAATTGTCCGCAAACACGTGCCGGTTTCGAGCGGCAATCGGGCGACTGTCCGTGTGCCCGACGGCTGAAATTTTTATCGTGGTCAGGTCCTGCCAATCCTCGATCAGCAGATCCAGCAATACCTGATCCTCGGGCGACAACTGCGCTAACAGGTCGCCGAATTCGAGGTCGAGCACGTAGTCTTCGCTTGCCGCAACCGCCGGTTCGCGGTGCATTTTCGTCTCCGCGACGGGTGTTTGCTGGCCGATCTCGATCGGTGTATCGAATTTAGCCAGTGCCTTCGTGATGAGTTCGCCACTGGTCTCCGGATCAAAGCTCGCAATGAAACTGACTTCGCCAGACCAGTTGCCGCTGACATCCGGCAATGCCATCGACACCACCTGCCGGCCCATATGCGGGTCGCCGAGGTTCTTGCCGTCGATACGCATCGAGCCCGGAACATAGTTGACTCCGTCGGGCAGCAATATCATCGCGTCGATGTTCCTGATCGCAACATTGCCGATGCCGTTGAGCGTTAAGTGGTAAGCAACCCTATCGGCGCTGTCGGTGCCGACGTTGCGCAGTTCGAGTTCGAGGCGTCCCTCGGGCGCCGGCCGGCGGCGCAGGTAAAAGTCGGCGCGCAACAGGCTGCCCGGTAACAGTTTGACGAACTGTGAATCGGCGCGGCCCGCGAAATCGGGATCTTCGTCACAGCCGATCACGTCGTAGAATTCCGGTACCGTGAAGGTATCGAGTTGCGCGACATGCGTGCCGGGTTTCAGGCCCTCGAAATGGTAGCGGCCGCCTTTGTCGGTCACGGCATAGCGACCATCTTCGAGATAAATACGTATGTTTGCGAAACCCTGGTCCTCCGCAAACGTTTCC
>JADFSP010000027.1 GCA_022560695.1 Pseudomonadota bacterium | reverse complement strand
TAGAAATCTTGTCTCGCAGTCGGCGAACCTCTTTTCGTGTCAACCCGGTCATCACAGCGATCCGGGAAATATTTGTTGGCCGGCCACGGATGCCATATTCTCTGCTCGCAACATCGACAAATGCTGTCTTGGCTATCTCAGCAAATTCTCGGAACCCGATTCCGCATCGCAGCATAATTTTTGCGACTGGCCTCAAGACAACCAAGAACGCGTTGAGGATTTCTTTTTGAATCTTGTCCTGCATGCCACGGGAATATATTGATCTGTTGAGGATAATGCCATGCAAATGTGGCACTTGGGAAAAATTGCCCAAGCATTGACAGGGCCAAAGATAAAAAGCCATACCTGTTTCTAGACGAATTACCTGGATTCACCTCCCCAGAGCCGGCAAGACCACTGGTGGGCCAAACAGCTTCCCGGCCAGCTACTCATCTGGTCTTCAGGAGCTTTTGAAAATGTGGCTCGTCCAGAGTGACGACGTCGAGCTCTCGGGCCTTGGTGAGCTTGGAACCCGGCTTGTCTCCATAGACCACATAGTCTGTTTTCTTCGAAACGCTGCCGGTGACCTTGCCACCGAGCTCCTGAATGCGTTGTTTGGCCTGATCCCTTGTCATGCTTGCCAGGCTACCTGTAAGCACGAAGGTCTTACCATTCAGGGGGCCGTCTTCAGGGGCCATTTGCGGCTCCATCTCGGTCCAATTAACCCCCGACTCACGCAATCGTCCAACAATGTCGAGGTTGTGCCGCTCGTCGAAAAACGCCCGGACCCGTGACGCCACGATCGGCCCAACGTCACTGACGGCAAGTAATTCCGCTTCTGTCGACGCCATCAGCGAATCGAGGTTGCCAAAATATGCCGCCAGAGAAGCCGCTGTAGCCTCTCCGACCTCGCGTATTCCCAGCCCAAAAAGAAACCGAGCCAATGTCGTCGATTTGCTCTGCTCAATGGCCGAAATCAGATTTTCCGCGGATTTCTCGCCCATTCGCTCCATGGCCGCCAGTTCGTCCCTGGTGAGCACGTAGATATCCGCCACTGTTTTTAATCGGTCTGCCGCGACCAATTGCTCGATAAGTTTGCCGCCGAGCCCTTCGATATCCATCGCCCTCCGAGAAACGAAGTGCTTGATGGCTTCAGCACGCTGGGCTGCGCAAAACAGGCCACCGGTGCAACGTGCCACAGCCTCACCCTTTTCGCGGGTTACTTTGGACCCGCATACCGGACATTTTCTCGGCAGCCGTATCCGCTTGGCGCCCTTGGGTCGTCGCTGTATGAGCACGCTGACGACCTCCGGGATGACGTCGCCCGCGCGCCGCACAATGACCGTGTCCCCTACCCTTACATCCTTGCGGGTTAATTCATCGATGTTGTGCAGCGTCGCATTACTGACCGTCACGCCGCCAACAAATACAGGTTCCAGTCGTGCTACCGGCGTAACAGCACCCGTCCGACCGACTTGATACTCAACACCCCTGACCACCGTCAGCTCTTCTTGCGCTGGAAATTTATGGGCGATAGCCCAACGTGGTGCACGAGAAACAAACCCGAGTTCGCGCTGATGCGCCAGACTGTCGACCTTGTAAACAACGCCGTCGATTTCGTAGCTCAACGACTGCCGGCGGCGGCCCAGATCCTCGTAAAACGCCAGGCAGCCCTCCACTCCTTTGACGACCCTGCGCTCCGGGCAGGTCTTGAAGCCCCATTCCTGCAACCGGTCCAGCGTTGCGCTGTGACGGTCCGGCAATTCGCCGCCTTCCACCAACCCAACGGCGTAGACGTAAATATCCAGCGGCCGTGCCGCGGTCAGTTTCGGGTCCAGTTGCCGCAAACTACCGGCTGCCGCATTGCGCGGATTGACAAAGGTCTTTTCGCCGGCCGCAATTGCGGCCGCGTTGTAAGCCGCAAAGCCCGCTTTCGGCATGAAGACCTCGCCACGAACTTCGAATCTCGACGGATAACCTTTGCCGATCAAGCGCAACGGGACTGCGTCGATCGTGCGCACATTGTGCGTGATATCCTCGCCTGTATTCCCGTCTCCCCGTGTCGCGCCGCGCTCGAGTCTGCCATCGACGTACAGCAGGCTGACGGCGGCGCCATCCAGTTTCGGTTCCGCCGCATAGGCCAGAGCTTCGTCCCCGCTGTCGAGTTCAAGTCGATCTGCCACCCGACGATGAAAATCGCGCAACTCTTCGGCAGTGAACGCATTGTCGAGCGACAACATCGGCAATGCATGATCCACGGTTCCAAAAGCTTCGACAGGTTGGTCACCGACTCGCTGCGTCGGGGAATCGGGACTGATAAGCTCGGGATGCTGTCGTTCCGCCGTCTGAAGCTCGCGCATCAACCGGTCGTATTCCGCATCCGGAATTTCCGGATCATCCAGAACATGATAACGATAGTTGTGGTGTCGAATCTGGTCGCGAAGAGCTTCGACTTTCTTTCGAATTGCGTTTGACACGGTCATGGGAGCATCCGAGCCGGGCAGGACTCAGGCAACCTTGATGCTGTGCTCGAACTTGATAATTTCCTCGCGCATATACCTCTCGCGCTGAATACTGAGCGTGCTGCCGGATTCGTCGAGCAATTCGGCATTGAGCGCCCGCCCGAGCGCGCGAGCCGCGACTATCATCAGATCGAATCCCGCGGCACCATCAATGTGCCCCGGTAATACGAGAAACAGGCTGATTCCGGGAATCTGCTGCTCTTTGATATTGGCAAGATCAAAACTTCCAGGCTCAACCAGGCTTGCGGCGCTGAATATGGTTTTGTCTTCGTCGCCGCCCTCAAAGCGGTGAAAAATACCAAATTTACCGTGTCGCATGCCGATGCCGCGGAGGCTCAGAATCAACTCATCCCCGCGAAAAAATCCCTGGTCACGTGCGACGAGTCGCAATGTCACGATTTTCTGGCGCGTCGCATCCGTGTCCGTTTCAGCCGCATCCGACGCGTCGGACTCCGCTTGCCCGCTCTTTGTATTCTCGCCGTCCAGCGAGGGCTCAAGCCGACCGGCACGATGCCGGGTATCCGGCTTGCTTCGTTCGCGGCGACTGTAGATATACACACCCGCGATCGCAATCATTCCGAACAACAAAAGTAACCAGCGCAGACCGTCCATCTCTTCAGTTTTGTGACCGTGAGGCTGTTCGATTATTCATCAATTGGCGCTAACTTGCTGCCATTTTCACCGCTTCGTCGAGGTCAACCGAAACCAGTCGCGACACACCGGGCTCCTGCATCGTGATGCCGATCAGCTGCCGCGCCATCTCCATCGTGACCTTATTGTGCGTGATAAAGACGAATTGTACTTTTTCGGCCATCGTCTTCACGATGTCACAGAAGCGGCCAATATTGACATCATCAAGCGGCGCATCGACCTCGTCGAGCAAGCAAAAAGGCGCAGGGTTGAGTTCGAAGATCGCGAAGATGAGTGCCACAGCGGTCAGCGCTTTTTCGCCACCGGAAAGCAATTGAATTGTGCTATTGCGCTTGCCCGGCGGACGCGCCATGACCGTCACACCCGTCGACAGGAGGTCATCACCGGTCAGTTCCAGATAGGCGTGTCCGCCGCCAAACAGTTTCGGAAATAATCGCTTGAAACCGGCGTCAACATTATCGAACGTTTTGCGGAAGCGAGTGCGCGTTTCACGATCAATTTTGCGGATCGCAGTTTCGAGCGTCGCAAGCGCATCATGCAGATCTTCGAGCTGTGAATCGAGATACTCCTTACGCTCGGATTGCTCTTTAAATTCACCGATCGCGGCAAGATTGATCGGACCCAGTCTGTCAATGCGGCGGCGAATCTTGTCGAGTTTCTCTTCCCAGCCCCCAATGGTCGCCGCCTCATCCATCTCATCGAGCAACGCCTCGAATTGAAAATTCGTCGCCGCCAGTTGCTCGGCGAATCCCTCTCGCCGCACGCGAACTTCCTGCAGCGCCATTTCGGCCTGGCCAACCTGACCCCTGGCGTCCTCTACAGACTGATCCACTTCCATCCGCCTCTGATCCAACTCGCGCAGTTCTGCGTCGATATGCTCGACCAGTTTGCGGGCGGCCGCCAATTCATCTTCGACATCGATGCGATTTTCGAGCTGCTGATCCAGCAATTCCTTGTTGTCGGCAAGCGGTGTTTCGCTCTGCTCCAGCTGTTGTCGAATTTCCTGCTCGCGCTTTTGAAACTGGAGAGATTGCGATTGCATGCGTTCCAGGCTCTGCGCTGCCGATTCCTTGCTCGAACGGCGGCTTTCATACTGGATCGTGATGGTTTGCACCGCCTGTCTGGCTTTGTCCGCCTGCTCGCGGACGCGGCGCAGCTCCTCGCGCAGCTCATCACGATGTGCCATCAGGCTGGTCTGTTGCGCCTCAAGCTCCGACAGCGTCTCTTCCGCTTCGTCGAAACCGCGACGCGATTCGCGCAACTGGTCTTCGGCTGAAATTTGTTCGTTGTCGACCTCGCCGGCTTCCTCAGCGATCGCAACCTGACGTGCTGTCGCCTGGTCGATCTCAAAGCGCGCCGAATCAAGCGCTGCTTTGATTTCGGAATACTCGCTCAGTATCGATGTCGCCTCCTGCTGCAAAGCATCGCGACGCTCCTCGAGCTGCACAAGCCGTGTTCGGCCATCCTGCACAAGCTTGGACGCGCTGTCGAAACGGGCCTGAAGCTTGCGAATTTCATTTTTCAGCCGCCGCAAATCGTGCCGTCGCGACAGCACGCCGGCGTTTGCTTCCTTATCCCGGGAAACCCGTAACCATTGTTTGCCAAGCCAGATGCCGTCTTGCGTCACCACCGAGCCGTCGGCACTCATCGAATTTCGAATTGACAATGCGTTGTGCAAAGAGTCTGCGACATGCACGCGAGCGAGTATTCGGTGCACAGACTCCGGAGCACCACTGACTTTCGATGCCAGCGAGGTGCCGTCTGTTTTGCCCTGATCGGCTGCTATGTGGTCCTGCAAGATTGTCACATTGCCGACTCGCAGCTCGGCGATACTCGACGTTACCGGGTCAATTTCCGGCACACAGATGGCTTGCAGATAATCGCCCAACACGGTTTCAACGGCATTTTGCCAGCCGTCCTGTACATCGATGGACTGCGCAACGCGTCGATTCTGATCGAGACCCGCGCCTTCGAGCCAACTCTTCACACTCTCGTCGCCCTCCCCCAGTGCAGCCTGTTGCAAGGCTTCCAGTGACGCATGTTTTCCCTGGGCAAGCTGTAATTTTTCACGGCGTTCGTCCACGAGGTGAGTCAGCTTCTGATCCTGCTCGCGCAGCTTGCGAATTTTCTCGGCCAGTTCGGCCAGATGACGATCGAATTCGTCGCGCGCCTGACGATTATGCAACTCCTGAACAGCAAGCTTCTCGAACCGTTCCTTGCTTTCGGCCTGGTTCGTAACCGTCTTTGCGTCATCCAGTTTCTTGCGACGTTCAATGTAGCTGTGGATGCGTGACTCGATTTGCTCGGAACGCATCTGCTCGACATTGCGCTGTTGCTGCGCTTCGTTGGACCTGGCCGCGAACTGATCCCACCGCTTTTGCCAATCTGCCAGGGCCGCTTCGGCTTTTTGCACGGATTCTGCCGAGGTTTTCTCGCCTTGCCGTGCCTGTTCCAGACCCGGTGTCAATTCACTCAAGGTCAAATCGAGTTGCTCAATCTCGCTCTGGTCCTTATCGATGTGCTCGGCGATTTCACGGCCCCCCTGAATCGCCTGCCGGAGATCCGATTCTTGCCGCTCTCGCAACTCGCGGGAATGCTCGATTGTCTGCTCGAGACGCGCAATCTCGGCCCCGGATTTGTAGTAACGCCCTTGCACTTCATTGAACGCATCGCCCTGCTCGCTCTGGCGATCGCGGCCGTCTTCAAGCTGCGCCTCGAGTTTGCGCTGTGCGGCGATCGTTCCCTCCAGGCTGGTCCGACGCTGCAATAAGTGAGCATTTGCGCCGCTCGCCTGCTCGTCCAGATCCGCTGCTCTCAATACCAGCAATTCAGCCGCCATTCGGCGCTCACTTTCTTTGTGACGGCCATAGCGCTCGGCCGTCTTCGCCTGCCGATTGAGATGTTGGATCTGTTTTTCGACCTCATCGAGCACGTCCTTGAGCCGGTCGAGATTGTCTTTGGTGCGTTGAATGCGGGTAGTTGTCTCGCGACGGCGCTCCTTGTACTTCGAAATACCGGCAGCTTCCTCCAGAAAGACGCGCATGTCCTCAGGCTTGGCTTCGATGAGGCGCGATATCATGCCCTGCTCAATGATCGAATAACTGCGTGCGCCCAATCCGGTACCAAGAAAAACACCGGTGATATCCTTGCGACGGCAGCGCGTGCCGTTCAGGTAGTAGTTCGAGATGCCGTCTCTGCTGACTTCACGACGAATCGCGATTTCGGCGTATTTGGCATATTCGCCTTCAAGCGCGGTCTCACTGTTGTCGAACAGCAATTCCACCGATGCGCTGCCGACCGGCTTGCGCGCGCTCGAACCACTAAAAATGACGTCGGTAATCGAATCACCGCGCAGGCGGCTCGCTGAACTTTCGCCCATCACCCAGCGTACCGCGTCAATCACGTTCGACTTGCCGCAACCATTGGGCCCGACGACGCCGACGAGGCTACTCGGGAAAGTGATGGTTGTGGGATCGACGAAGGATTTGAAGCCGGCGAGCTTGATCTTGCTTAGTCGCATGTGCTGGTGATAACGCCCTTAGCCCGTCAAATCGGGCTAGTCTAATGTAATTGAACTCATAAGACGATTGCCGCAGATACCGGACACGCAGCCGGAAATACGCCGCCAACAGCCGATTTCCGGCCTTATTCACGGTGCGGCGGCAGGGACCGGGCAGGGCCGATTCTACCCACCCTGAAGAGAACTCCGACCGCTTGTCGGTGTGTCAATCAAGGGTCGCTCGGATCACACAAAAAACCTTGCAAATAGGCTTCCATGTTCGCGCAGGCAATGTATAATCCCGCCCTTTTCTCGATCCGGCAGGAGTTGGAAATGCCCGCAAAGAAGACCGCGAGCAAAAATCGGAAGCAAGTTGCAACCTCTCGCAAGAAGGTTGCAAGGAAGCGTAATGTGTCCCGGAAAAAAGTAGCCGCACGCAAGAAACGGCCCGTAGCCCGGAAAAAGATCGCGAAGAAGAAAGTCAGCAAGAAAAAAGTATCTGCCAGGAAGAATAAGGTCAGCAAGAAGCGGCCCGTGACCCGGAAAAAGATCGCGAAGAAGAAAGTCAGCAAGAAGCGGCCCGTGACCCGGAAAAAGATCGCGAAGAAAAAAGTCAGCAAGAAGCGGCCCGTGACCCGGAAAAAGATCGCGAAGAAAAAAGTCAGCAAGAAAAAGGCGGTCAGCCGCAGGGGGCCGCCCGCTCGCAAAACATCCGTACAACGCACGAGGTCGCGCGGCGATTTGTTGTCCGGCCCAATCCACGGCATCTCGCCGTACAAGCCGCGACGTGGCGAAGAATACATGAGCACCGGACAGCAGCAGTATTTCAGTGAAATTCTGGGTGCCTGGAAGGGTGAACTCATGTTTGAGGTGGACCGCACCGTGCACCACATGCAGGACGAGGCCGCCAATTTCCCCGATCCCAATGACCGTGCAACACAGGAATCGGAATTCGGACTTGAGCTGCGGACCCGTGACCGGGAGCGCAAATTGTTGCGCAAGATCGACTCGGCGCTGAGTCGGATCGACGAAGGCAGCTATGGCTTCTGCGACGAGACTGGCGAAGAGATCGGCCTGAAGCGGCTCGAGGCCCGCCCCGTCGCAACTCTGTGTCTCGAGGCTCAGGAGCGTCGCGAGCTCGCGGAACGTCAATTCCGCGACCGGGACGACCGCTACCGCTAACGGACCGTTTGGCGGCTCCGCCGCCCTGCCCCCATGCGAATCAGTGAACCAGCCCCATACGTCGGCCGGTTTGCGCCATCGCCCACCGGCCCACTGCATTTCGGCTCCTTGCTCGCTGCCGTCGCCAGCTACCTGGAGGCGCGTCAGAAGCGTGGTCAATGGCTCGTCCGGGTCGAGGATATCGACCCGCCACGCGAACAGCCCGGTGCAACTGCGGCGATCCTGACCGCTCTCGAGCGCTACGGCTTCGAGTGGGACGGATCTGTCAGCTACCAGCGCGCCAGCTTGCCGGCGCATCAGGCCGCCATCGAGACCCTCGTAGCCGCACAACAGGCCTACCGATGCGGCTGCTCGCGCAAGGACCTTGCCGATGCCGCAAAAGGGCCGCTTGGTACGATCTATCCCGGCACCTGTCGCACACGCTGCGATGCCACCGAGACTGCAATCCGCGTACTCACCGATGACCACCCGGTCGCCTTCGTCGACGGCCTGCAGGGTCCCCAGGAGCAGCGACTTGAATCCGAGTCGGGCGATTTCATCATCCTGCGGCGCGATCGCCTCATCGCCTACCATCTCGCGGTTGTGGTCGACGATTACGGCCAGCAAATCACCGAAGTGATTCGCGGCATCGATCTTCTGGATTCGACGCCGAGACAGATATGGCTGCAGCGTCTTCTTGGCTACCCCACGCCGTCATACAGCCATATACCGGTCGTGATTCACCCCGATGGCCGCAAACTCAGCAAGGCGACCGGTGCCAGCGGTATTTCGCCAGATCATCCACGACGGACGCTGGTCGCGGCACTGGGGGCCCTCGGGCAGAAGCCGCCGGCCGACCTGCGGGCATCGTCGTTGACGGACATATGGCGCTGGGCCACGGACCATTGGCGGATGAGCGTTATGGCGGGTCGCGCTGTCATCAGCACCGGCACCAGTGCATTGGCGGCACCCCGAGATGGAGGACCGTAGGTACCGCTCAAGCTGCCAGGTTTGCCTTTCCACGGCTTGTCGGCGGACAAATTCACTGCGACGCGAGCTGAAAACGAACAACGGCATGAGGTTCGAAAGCCTCTTGACATCGGGGTGTACGATGCCCTAGCTTGATAAGTGCGACAGGGATATGCTCCCCCGCCCCCTGTTGCAATGCCTGAAGGAGTTTTACACTCCATGGCGGGCCCCCCGCGCCAGCGGGGGGCCTTTTTCTGATCAAGGTAGCTTGGCGACGGCGCCGGCATGACGACCGATAGTAATGACAAGCGCATCTTCGCCAGCGAGTTCCGCCCTGCTCGATGGCTCCGCAACCGCCACGCTCAGACGTTTTTTCCAAGGATGCCATGGGCGTGGCGTCGGCGCCTTAATTTGAATCGGGAAGTCCTGGAATTGCCGGACGGCGATGTTACCGCCGTCGATTGGGTTGTCGACGCCCATGACACACCGTCCACGGCGCCCTTGCTGGTCATCCTGCATGGCCTCGAAGGATCTGCCGACTCAATTTATGTGCGCATGATGATGCAGGCGGCGGCCGACAGGCGTTGGCGTTGCTGTGTGCTGCATTTTCGCGATTGTGGCGACTACCGTAATCGGCTGCCGAGGCGCTATCACGCCGGCGAAACCAATGACATGCACTTTTTTATTGAGAGGTTGCATAAACGCGGTCAATTCGGGTCGATTGTCGCAGCCGGTTACTCTCTGGGCGGCAACGTATTGCTCAAATACCTCGGGGAGATGGGCTCCGACACACTATTACAGGCTGCAGTTGCCGTGTCTGTGCCGCTCAACCTGCACAAATGTTCTGAGGCATTAAATACTGGTTTTTCAAAGCTTTATCAGAAGTACTTGTTAAAACGCATGAAGGCGGCCATCGCCCGAAAATTCGATCCGCACACGGCCGCCTTCGACTGGCAGCGCGCGATGAGTGCAACGACGTTTGCGGATTTCGATGACGCCGTCACAGCACCGCTGCACGGTTTCGAAAACAAGGATGACTACTACGATCGATGCAGTTCGGTGCACTTTCTCAAAGATATCCAGACGCCCACGTTGATCATAAATTCGCTGGACGATCCGTTCATGACGCCCGACGTCATCCCCGATGCCAGCCGGCTCTCCGAGCATGTCTCCCTCGAAGTCAGCGAGTCAGGCGGGCACGTGGGTTTCATCGAAGGCGGCACACCGTGGCGGCCGCGGTATTACCTGCCGCGGCGCCTGATGGGTTTTCTCGAGCCGTTTGCAGCGTAGGAGCGGCTCGTAGGAGGGCCTTCAGGCCCGATCCATGGGCCTACCTACCTCCTACGCCGCCTCGACCTCTTTCATCGACAGACGGACACGACCCTGGCGGTCAACTTCCAGCACTTTCACCCTGACCATGTCGCCCTCAGACAGCTTATCGCTGACCTTGTCGACGCGCTCGTTCGAGATCTGCGAGATATGCACGAGGCCGTCCTTGCCCGGAAGAATCGTGACAAATGCGCCGAAATCCATCAACCGAGCGACACGCCCTTCGTAAATGCGGCCAACTTCGACGTCGGCCGTGATCAACTCGATGCGGCGGAGTGCCTCCCGGCCCGACTCGCCGTCCACCGAGGCGATACGAATAGTGCCGTCGTTGTCGATATCCACGGTCGCACCCGTTTCTTCGGTGATGGAACGGATAACGGAGCCACCTTTGCCGATGACGTCGCGAATCTTGTCGGGATCGATCTTGACCGTCATGATGGTCGGCGCCCACTCGGACATTTCTTCGCGCGACTCCTTAAGCACCTTGCCCATCTCGCCAAGAATGTGCAGGCGGGCGTCCCGGGCCTGACTTAGCGCGATATCCATGATTTCGCGCGTGATGCCCTGGATCTTGATGTCCATCTGCAGCGCGGTAATTCCGCCCTCGGTGCCGGCCACCTTGAAATCCATGTCGCCGAGGTGATCTTCGTCACCAAGAATATCGGTTAGTACGGCGAAGTCGTCGCCTTCCTTGATCAGGCCCATCGCAACACCGGCGACCGGCGCCTTCAACGGCACGCCAGCATCCATGAGTGCCAGGCTCGTGCCACAGACTGAGGCCATCGAACTCGAGCCGTTGGATTCCGTAATTTCCGACACAACGCGAATGACGTAGCTGAAATCGTCGGGGCTCGGCATCACGGCCTGAATTCCCCGGCGCGCCAGTTTGCCGTGGCCGATTTCGCGGCGCTTCGGCGAACCGATGAAGCCCGTCTCTCCCACGCAGTACGGCGGGAAGTTGTAGTGCAGCATGAACGGTTCTTTGTACTCGCCGTCGAGTGCGTCGATGATCTGGGCATCCCGTCCCGTACCAAGCGTCGTAACAACGATTGCCTGCGTCTCGCCACGAGTAAAAATAGCCGATCCGTGGGCACGCGGAAGCACGCCGACCTCGACATTGATTGGCCTTACGGTCTTGCGGTCACGACCGTCAATGCGCGGCTTACCGCTGATGATGCGCTGGCGAACCATCTGCTTCTCGAGTTTGGACAAAGCACTCTTGACCTCTTCGGCACTCCAGCGGGCATCCTCGCCGTCCTCGGCCAATGCCTCCGTGGCAGCCGTCTTCGCGGCTCCAACCGCCTCCTGACGAAGCATCTTGTCGCTGATCTGGTAGGCCTCGATCAGGCTGCTCTCAGACAGTTTGGCAACCGCCTTGGCCAAGTCCTCATCCTCGGCAGGCGCTTCCCACCCCCAGGCCGGTTTGCCGGCCTCGGCTGCGAGTTTGTTGATCGCATCGATCGCCGCCTGCATTTGCTCGTGACCGAACATCACCGCGCCCAGCATGACGTCTTCCGCCAGGCAATCCGCCTCCGACTCAACCATGAGCACGGCCTCTTTGGTGCCGGCCACGACCAGATCCAGATCCGAACTCTCAAGCTCCGTTTTGCTCGGGTTCAGGATGTATTTACCGTCCTTGTAGCCGACCCTTGCGCCGCCGATGGGACCGGCGAACGGTATGCCCGAGATCGCGAGTGCGGCCGACGTGCCAATGATTGCCGGTATGTCCGGATTGACCTCGGGGTTCAGCGACAGCACGGTCGCAATCACCTGAATTTCGTTCATGAAGCCCTTCGGAAACAGCGGACGTATCGGCCGATCGATCAGGCGCGCGGTCAGTGTTTCCTTTTCGCTCGGGCGGCCCTCACGCTTGAAAAAGCCGCCTGGAATTTTTCCGGCGGCATAGGTCTTTTCCTGGTAGTTCACGGTTAACGGGAAAAACGGACGGCCGGGATCGGCGGTTTTGCGACCAACTGCAGTCACGAGAACTACGGTATCCGCCATTTTGACAATGACGGCGCCGTCCGCCTGACGTGCGACGGCACCGGTTTCGATGGTTAGCTGATGTTCCCCATACTGGAACGATTGTTTGATTACATTCACGATGCTTGCTCGTATTGAATAGGATTATGGCAACAGCGGCTGGTGGCGTGTCCTGCGAGGAAACGTCAATTCATCCAAGATATTGCCAGAAATGACCGCTGAATCAGCGGCGTAGACCGAGCCGGGAAATCAGCTCGCGGTAGCGATCCTGGTCCTTGGATTTGAGATAGTCGAGCAACTTGCGTCGCTTGTTGACCATTTTCAAAAGACCCTGACGGCTATGGTGATCCTTCTTGTGCTCACTAAAATGATCGGTGAGTTCTGAAATTCTTGCGGACAGCAGTGCTACCTGTACTTCCGGCGAACCCGTGTCAGCCTTTGCGCGACTGTACTCGGCGATAATGCCGGTTTTTGCTTCACTCGATAGTGACATCTCTTCATTTACTCCAAAACGTTCTTTCGTCTCTTAGCTCCTTTTTGCAGCGCGGTATTCTAGCGCCTGAAAGAGCCCATTAACAGCCCAACATCGATTATCCAGGTGATTCTTTCAATGCCTCCGCGGACACGGTCAGAGGCGCTCCTGTGACGGGCTGTCGGGCACCGCAAATACGCGCCGCGGCGCAAGCCTGCCGTCGTTATCCCGTTCACCAACGCCCAGGAATCGGCCGCCACTACCGTAGACCCTGCAAAGCCCGGCGACACCCGCAGGTGACGACGCAACCACCTGGCCACCACAAAACCTGAACCCGGCCGCAGACTCCAACCGAACCTCTGGCAATCGTGCCAGTGCACGGTCGGGGGGCAGCAACAGCTCCCTAAGCGCGTCGGGTCCTTCGGCCGCAACAGCCTCGACACGCTGCAAGTCCAACATTTCGTCAGCCCGAAAATCGCCGACAGTCTCACGATGCAATTGTGCCGTGTGGGCCACGGTGCCCGCAGCCAAGGCAATGTCCTCAACCAGCGTTCGCACGTACATTCCCTTGGAACACCGCACGCGGAAAACCAGCCGCGAAGCGGCGATTTCGAGCAAGTAGATCTCGTGGATCCGGATCGGCCGTGCTTCGCGCTCTACAACCTGACCCTTTCGGGCCAGCTCGTACAGGCGCTTGCCATCTTTCTTCAATGCCGAATACATCGGCGGCACCTGCATCGATTCGCCGCGAAATTGCAGCAGAATTTCAGACCACTCATCGCTGGACAGCGTCGGAACCGCCGCCTCGGCTGTCTCTACACCGGTCGCATCACCCGTATCCGTCGCCGTACCGAGCCTGGCGCTGACGCGATAGGTCTTGTCCGCGTCGAGCAGGAACGCGCAGACTTTGGTTGCTTCACCGAAACACAATGGCAACATGCCGGTCGCGGCCGGGTCCAGGGTACCGGTGTGACCGGCCTTGCGTGCCCGCAGAAGGCGTTTGACGCGCTGCAGCGCCTGGTTGGAGGTCAGACCCTGAGGCTTGTTCAGCAGCAACAGGCCGTCGATCGCCTGCAATCGATTTTGTGCGCGTTGCATCACTGGGGTCACCGTGGTTCGTCGCCGGACAGCGCGCGTTCGATCAACTTGCCGATTCGTACGCTTTCCGCCGCGCTGTCATCGTGGGCGAACCGAAGCTCGGGAACGTGGCGCACTTTGATCGTGCGGCCCAGCTTGCCGCGAAGAAATCCGGTAGCGCTCCGCAATGCCTCAAGCACCGTCTCAGGGTCGCCGTCCGGGTCGAGTAAACTGAAACCTACCTTTGCGATGCTGAGGTCGCGCGACAGGTCCACCGATGTCAGGGACACGCCTTGCAGACGCGGATCCTTGATCTGAAAGCGCAACAATTCGCTGAGAATGCGCAAAACCTGGTTGCCGAGCCGCTGATTGCGGGAAAACTCACGAGGCATTATGGTTGACCGACCCGTTCAGCGTTGACTAGTCAAGTGTACGGGCGACTTCGATGCGTTCGAAGCATTCGATCTGATCGCCAACCCGCACGTCGCTGTAATTCTTGACGCCAATCCCACACTCGGTACCGGAGCGCACCTCGTTAACATCGTCCTTGAAGCGCCGTAACGATTCCAGTTCGCCCTCGTAGATCACGACATTCTCGCGCAGTACACGGATCGGGTTGGCTCGCTTTACAAGCCCCTCGGTAACGATGCAACCGGCAATGTCACCAAATTTCGGAGATGAAAATACTTCTTTGACCTCGGCCACCCCGACGATCTGCTCACGAATTTCCGGTGACAACAGCCCACTCAATGCCGCCTTGACGTCATCGATTGCCTCGTAAATGATGCTGTAGTAGCGGACATCGACGCCGGATTCCTTGATCGCCGAGCGCGCGGCGGCATCGGCACGAACATTGAAGCCGATGATGACAGCGTTGGATGCCGCCGCGAGCGTTGCATCGGTTTCGGTAATGCCACCGACGCCGGAACTCAAGACCTTGACCTTCACTTCCTCGTTCGACAACTTGGTCAAAGAGTCTCTGAGTGCCTCGGCACTACCGTGCACATCCGACTTGATAATGACAGAGATGGTCGAGCTGCTGGTGTCCTGCATCTGGCTGAACATGTCCTCGAGCTTGGATGCCTGCTGCAGCGCCAGCTTGGCCTCGCGGGCCCTGCCCTGACGGTACTCGGCTACTTCGCGCGCCTTGCGTTCGTTCTTGACGACGAGAAAGTCATCGCCCGCGCTCGGCGTTTTTGACAGGCCAAGAACGGCGACTGGAGTTGAGGGCCCGGCGGAATCAATTGGATTCTGCGCTTCATCAAACATCCTGCGGACGCGTCCGTACTCCTCGCCCGCAATGATCATATCTCCCTGCCTGAGCGTCCCGGACTGCACGAGCAGGGTTGCAACGGCACCGCGCCCCTTCTCCAGGCTCGATTCGATGACGAGGCCCCGTGCCGGGCTGTCTTCGACAGCCGACAGGTCCATGACCTCCGCCTGCAGCAGAATGGAGTCCAGCAGCGCATCGACACCTTCACCCGTGCGCGCGGAAACGTTCACGAACAATTGCTCGCCGCCCCAATCTTCGGCGACGACTTCGTGCTTCGAGAGCTCTGTCCTGACGCGTTCCGGATCGGCATTTTCAAGGTCGATCTTGTTGACCGCAACAACAAGCGGCACCCCGGCCGCCTTGGCATGCAGCACGGCCTCAACCGTCTGCGGCATGACGCCATCGTCGGCCGCGACCACGAGCACGACTATATCGGTGGCCTGCGCGCCCCGCGCACGCATCGCGGTGAATGCAGCGTGACCGGGCGTATCGAGGAACGTTATTCTGCCCTTGTCGGTATCGACCGAGTAAGCGCCGATATGCTGCGTGATTCCACCGGCCTCCCCGTCTGCAACCTTGGTGCTCCGTATGTGATCGAGCAACGATGTCTTGCCATGATCGACATGGCCCATGATCGTAACGACCGGCGGCCTTGATACTTTCTCGCCACTGACTTCCCTTTCGTCAGCCAACAACTGTTCGTCGACGTCCGCCGCGGATATCGGTCGCGCGATGTGACCCAGCTCCTCGACAGCAAGCAACGCCGTATCCTGGTCAATGACCTGGTTGATCGTCACCATGGCGCCGAGATTGAAGAGCACTTTGACGACTTCATTGCCCTTGATCGCCATACGCTGCGCGAGTTCGGACACTGCGATATTTTCCGGAACTTCAACCTCACGAATGACCGGCGCCGTCGGTTTTTCGAATCCGTGCTGTGAATCGGAGCTAATCGACGCTCGGCGCCGCCGCATGGGTGTCTTGCGCCTGCGCCGGCCGCTCTTGTCACCGGCGACGTGCAATTCCTTGCGGCCGTAGCGTGTCTCACTCGGCCTGGACTTCGCCTTCTCCTTCGAACGGCGCGTGCGCGCGTCTTGCTCGGCTTTCTCTAACCGGGACTTTTCTTCGGCCGCCGTGGCCGCGTCCTGCTCTGCCACCTTTCTGGTTTCTTCTTCGGCATCGATTCGTGCCTGTTCCTGTTCGCGTCGCTTTTCTTCTTCCAGTCGCTCCGACTCTTCTTTCTTCGCCTGGATTCGTTCCTGCTCGCGTTTTTCTTCTTCGACACGTTCCTCGGCCTCGAGGCGCTGGCGGTCGAGCTCTTCCTGTTCTTTCTGCGCCTGCTCTTCGAGCACATCCCGTTTGATGTAGGTGCGCTTGCGACGCACCTCGACGTTGACAGTGCGTGAGCGGCCCTGCGCGCCCGACAGCCTCAACTGCGATAGCGTCTTACGATTCAGCGTGATGCGTCTTGGCGCTGCATCACCGACCGACGTACCGGTCTGACCGTGGCTGCGCCGCAAATGCGTCAACAGCTCGAGCTTCGCATCGTCGCCAATTGTATCGTCCGAACCACTGACCGTTATGCCGGCCTCGTCGAGCTGTGAAAGCAACTTATCGACCGGTACTTTCAGCACCTCGGCAAATTGTGAAACTGTGACATTAGCCATTCTTTAAACTCCGCGTAACCCAGCGCTCAGGCTTGTTGTTCCGCTTCGAACCAATGCGCCCGCGCCTTCATGATCAATACCCCCGCCAACTCCCGATCCATTTCTTGGATTTCGAGCAGATCATCGGTGGCAAGCTCAGCCAGATCTTCGCGCGTCACGACGCCTTTGCTTGCCAGCACATACGCCAATCCCTTGTCCATGCCCTCGAGGCTCAGGAGATCTTCGGCCGGCTCGGTCTCGTCGATCTTCTCTTCCTGCACGATCGCCTGCGTCAACAAAACGTCACGCGCGCGATTGCGCAGCTCGGTGACAATATCTTCATCGAACTCCTCGATTTCGATCAGCTCCGACGCCGGGACATACGCCACTTCTTCCATCGTCGAAAAACCTTCCTGCACAAGGATCAGAGACACTTCTTCATCCACATCGAGCTGTTTCGAGAACAGCTCGATCAGCTCGCGCGTTTCGGATTCGCTCTTTTGCTCGGCGTCGGCGGCCGTCATCACATTGAGCTCCCACCCGCTGAGTTCGCTCGCCAAACGGATATTTTGGCCGCCACGACCGATTGCCTGGGAAAGTTTTTCCTCTTCAACCGCGATATCCATGCTGTGCGCATCCTCATCGACCACGATCGAAACGACCTCGGCCGGCGACATCGCGTTGATGACAAATTGCGCCGTGTTTTCATCCCACAGAATAATGTCGACTCGCTCGCCGGCAAGCTCGTTCGATACGGCCTGCACGCGGGAACCCCGCATGCCGACGCACGCGCCAACCGCATCGATCCGGCTGTCGTTGCTCCTGACGGCGATCTTGGCGCGCAGCCCCGGATCCCTGGCAGCGCCGAGAATATCGATGAGTCCCTGCCCGACCTCCGGCACCTCTATTTTAAAAAGTTCGATCAGGAACTGTGGTGACGTGCGCGTCATGAACAACTGCGGGCCACGGGGCTCGGGTCGTACTTCCGTCAGCAGCGCCTTGATGCGATCCTGCGGCCGCACCGGCTCACGCGGAACCATATGCTCGCGTGGCACAAAACCTTCGGCGTTACCGCCAAGATCGATGAACACGCCGTTTCGATCGACGCGCTTGACGAGACCGGATAGCATTTCACCCTCGCGGCCTGTGAATTCCTCGACGACCTGCTCACGCTCGGCCTCGCGCACCTTCTGCACGATGACCTGCTTCGCGGTCTGTGCCGCAATGCGGCCGAATTCGACCGAGTCCATCGGCACCTCGACATAACCGCCCGGCTCTGCGGCCGGATCGACATCGACTGCGTCGATCATGCGCAGTTCGCGATCGGGAAATTCCAGTTCGGTCGACTCGTCTTCGAACACGAGCCAGCGCTGGAACGTTTCATAGGTTCCTTCCTCGCGATCGATCGCGACACGGACGTCGATATCGTCGCCATGCTTTCTGCGTGTTGCGGTCGCCAGTGCTGCTTCGATGGCCTCGAAAATAATGTCCTTTTCAACGCCCTTCTCATTCGAGACAGCATCGACCACCAACAAAATCTCTTTGCTCATTGCCTGAAACTCCAAATCAGCCCGGGGACCTCAGGTCCTCGCGGGCACCAGTCGCGCGGTGTCTATCATCGCCATCGGCAACGTATGCGACTCACCGTCCACATTCACTACAATGTTCTCGTCATCCGACGACACCAGCGTGCCGCGGAACCGTCTGCGTCCTGCTATCGAAAAGCGCATCTGCACTTTCACTGTTTCGCCCTTAAACCTTTGAAAATGCTCAGTTTTTGTCAACTTTCGGTCAAGCCCCGGCGATGACACCTCAAGGTCGTACTTGCCCGCAACAGGATCCTCGACATCCAGCAGGGCGCTAACCGCCAGGCTGACCTTCTCGCAGTCTTCCAACCCGATGCCGCCGGGCTTGTCGATGAACACCCGGACGACGTCGTGTCCCCCGGAGAGCCTGGCCTCGAGATCGGATAATTCGTAGCCCAGACGCTCAATGGCCGGCTGCAACAGTCTCGCGAGTTCCTCGCTGCCCATAAAATCAACTAACACTCTGTTTCAAAACAAAAAATGGGCCAATGGCCCATTCCAACAGCGCGATGTCGTTGCCCTGCAGACAACAAAAAACCCCTGAGCGGGGCCTCTTCTACCAAGACTTTGGTAGCGGGAGCGTAGCACCGACTATGTCGGCCAATCCGAAACCCGCCGGTTTCGGCCCCACCACCGCGCTGGCGCGGGATTATACGGTAATCGCAAGCCCCTGCGCAATGCCGAAAGCGACTACTTTACGGCACCATTTTGGCCCACACTCCTCTGTCAGGCACGCCCACGCCATTCTCGCCGGCGCTACGTTGAGATCGACGGGGGTTGGCCAATGTTGCGCGGCACAATCGAAGGAAGAATTGACAATGTCTGACAGTGAAATATTTGGCCCATTGCCGGTTGATGAATGGGATGACTCTTTGGCGCAGGTTGTCGCCGACATGGACGGCCGGCCGATCAACCTTCACCGCCTGATGGCGCACCATCCCAAATTGCTCAAAGCCTGGTGGAATTTTCGCAACCATGTGGTCACTGGTGGGGATCTGGGCCGCCGACATGGGGAACTCGTGATCCTGCGCGTCGCCCTGCACATGCGTGCCTGGTACGAGTGGGCCGCACACGTTCAACGCGCCCTTGCCTGCGGCATCACGCTCGAGGAAATCGAGCGCGTCAAGCAGGGAGCGTCGGCTTCCGGGTGGGAAGCCGGCGAAGCGCTGTTGTTGCAGGCGGTCGACGAGGTCGTTGCGGACCGGATGATTTCGCCGCAGACGCTGCAGGATTTGAGCGGCCATTTCAGCAACCGGCAGATCATGGACATGATGGGCATTTACGGGATGTATGTGACCGTCGGCTGCATGGCGAATACCTGGCTCCTCGAGCTCGACCAGCACGTGGAAACGCAGCTGCCGGACACTGTTACGCGAGACGATTTTCAAGACGCGCTGACTGCAATTATTTGATCCGTTGACTGCGATTCGGCGCCATTTCCCGCGAAAAAAAGAGCCCCGGCACAATCGATCGTGCCGGAGCTGCAAACGTCGGGGGGTATGACGCTTGTTCGAAATTCAAGCCAGATCGTCTAACCGTGCCTCTTCGGGCCTCTATCGAGAGGCAACGGTAGCGCAGCGGGCGACCCCACCCAATCGTGGTAAATACGGATCAACCGATCGATTTCCGAAGCGCATAATTCGAGTGCCTGCAAAAAACAGGGACGTGACGGGTATTGGCAAAAAATGCGACATCAGAGACGTGAGAGCTGGCGCGGATGCGACCATGGACGATGCGGTATCCCACCGGCCTGAACGCAGCCAGTTGTCCGGGGACTCTCTCCCCCGGCGCTGGTTGGCAAGAGAAAGCCCTGTAGGGCGGACGCCTTACAGGGCTTTTGTCGTTACAGCTACACGATAGACGGCATGCCCAAGACCCGGTCATTCATGAGTTACGCCTTCCGGCCGTTCTTTCTCTTGAACGGCCTATTCGCCATCGTCGTCATCTCGAGCTGGCTCATGGCGTTGCACGGAACCATACTCGTGTCTGGTCCCGCAAACATGCTGTACTGGCATGGTCACGAAATGGTGGTCGGATTTGCCATGGCTGCCGTGGCAGGTTTCGTTTTGACGGCGGTGGCCACCTGGACGGATCGTCCACCGCTGCGGGGAAAATTGCTCGGAGTCCTGGTTGTCTCGTGGTTTCTCGGGCGGCTGACCATGATGGCCACGACCTGGCTGCCCTATTGGCTGGTTGCTTCCGTAGACACGATCTTCCCATTCCTGCTGGCCTTGCTGGTGGGACGGGAGGTGGTTGGCGGGAGTAGTCGTCGTAATTATCCCATCGTCGGAATCATCCTGGTTCTGGCGGTTCTGAATCTGTTGTATCACCTGGGCGTCATGCGCATCCTGCCCGGCATGGACCGCCTGGCGCTGTACTTTCTGATTCACCTTTTACTGCTCATGATCACGGTCATCGCAGGGCGGATCATTCCCAATTTCACGGCCAACTGGTTGCGCGCCCGGGGTGATGAGCGACTGCCTGAGAATCATCCGCTGACGGATGCGATTGCCGTGGTGGCAACCATCGCCACCGGTGTGTCCATCAGCTTGACCCCTTTCGGTCCTGTCACAGGACTCTTCGCAATGGTGGCGGCGCTATCCCATGCTGTTCGACTTGCCCGCTGGCGTGGGCTGGCGACCAGATCGGAGCCACTGTTGTTCGTGCTGCACGTGGCCTATCTGTGGCTGCCGGTGGGTTACGCGCTGACGGCGCTGGCCGCCTTTGGCCTGATCTTTCCTGCCACCGCAGCGCTGCACGCTCTGGCCATGGGCGCGATTGGCACGATGATCCTGGCCGTCACCAGCCGCGTTGCACTGGCGCACACCGGGCGTCCACTCCATGCACCCCGGCTTATCGTGTTTTCTTATGCAATCCTGAGTGCCGCCGTGCTCGCGCGGGTCTTAAGCCCATTGAACGCGGGCCTGTACATTGCACTGATCGACCTGTCCGCTCTGGGCTGGATCGTGACATTCGCAATCTTCACCGCGGTCTACTGGCCTGTTCTAACGCGGCGCCGGGTAGACTAGCTCAAAATCTCCTGGTTGAAAGTGATAGGGTTTCCCGGCGGAAAGAGCGATGCACGCGGGCAACGATTGTGTAACGGGGGCGACATGGCAAACACGGAAATCATCGAACTGGAACGCAAGATATTCGAACTCACTGCAAAGCTGACTGAACTGCGCAAATCCAGCGCCGGCGATAAAGTAAAAAACTATGCATTTACAACGATAGACGGCGAAACCAGTTTGTTGGGCATGTTCGGCGACAAGGCAACTTTGCTGCTCATTCACAATATGGGTCAGGGATGTCGCTATTGCACGCTGTGGGCGGACGGCTTCAACGGTTTTCTCAAACATCTCGAGTCCGTGATGTCGGTTGTTCTGGTATCAAAAGATCCACCGGAGCTGCAGCGCCAGTTCGCCAATTCAAGAGAGTGGCGATTCCGCCTGGCCTCTCACGGTGGCGGCGAGTACATACGCGAGCAGACGGTTATGGATGGCGCCGAGAACATGCCGGGAGCCGTCGTCTATGAGCGGGACGGCGACAAGATCACTCGCAAGAACAGCTGCGCATTCGGTCCGGGCGATCTCTATTGCTCAATGTGGGGCCTGCTCGGGCTCGCCGGTTTGGGCGAGGATGACTGGACGCCGCAGTATGCTTACTGGAAACGGCCCGAAAAGATGGACGACGGTGGCGCGAATTTGCCGGACTGAAGTGCAAGCCGGCTGACGGCCGAGATTGTGTGAAAACGTCGATCTCGTTTTTGCGCCAACGCCCGTCTTCGCGAGCGTAGCGAAGCCATCTCAGAAAAACAGCGATTTGCAGATTGCTTCGCTACGCTTGTATGTTTTTTTACCTTAAATCTGGATGATGAATAAGCGCCAGGGATCAGCAAAATGACAGGCCGCTTACGGCCATAACCGGCCAGTCGAAAGACAATGTGCTTCGCAGCCTGAGCAGTTGCGATTGTCTGGCGGGTTCCGCCCTGCAGCCGTCGACCCTGTTGGTGCCCAGATCAGTCTTCATTGCAGTTCAAACATATGTAGAACATGTAATTTGCTACATGACAATTCGGTATAACTGCGATACAAACAAGAAGAGACACATCGAGGGAGAATTTGATGGACACCATCCGCAATCGCGCCACGGATAGATTTCCCATGGTCTTGCTGACGCTGCTCAGCATTGTGCAGGCACTCGCTCTCGAATTTCTCTGGGACCACACGCGCCATCGAACCGAGATATTCGAGATCAGTGGGGTCGCGCTTCTCGGGTGGCTTCAAATTGCGGCTACCCTAAACGTTATTATCCTAATCTGGCTGATGTACGCAGGTATGTTAATGCGCTTTCGATGGACACCGACGGTAACGGATTCGATTTGGCCATTTTTCATCGGTCTGATTCAGTTCTTGATGATCGAGATAATGGGCGTAGAGAAACTCGCGCTTTGGATTATCGTTCTAGCACTAATATATGGCACTACGGATTTCATCAATCACCGGGCAATGAAGCGTGCCCGGATTGACCCGGCAAATCGCGAGTTCTTTGATCGGTATTTGCCGGCGACACTCAGGGATTTCGTACCGCAAATTACTATGGTCACCACCTTGATATTGGCGGGCAGCTGGATATGGTTTAGCGGGCATCATGGTTGGTTCGCAATCTGTACGCTCGTCGGGTCTCTCATCGGTCTTGGCTACGAAATGCATAAAGCGGCGAGATACTGGAATATCTCAATGGGAATTGGGTGAAGCTATCAAATGAGGGCATGCAACAATTGACAGATATGGCGGCACCTTAAACGGCCAGAAGCCGACGCCACTTAGCACAGTGATCTGCACTATCGATGGGAAATACGGTTACTCGGTCAAAAATTCGTTTGAACGTCCCGGGCGAACTGTGAGGCTAAGGCGGGAATTTCATAATGATCCCCCAGACCTTTAAGCCAAGTTATCCCTTGGCATTATCACGTCCGAGAATCGCCGTGCTTAGTGCCCTGCATAGTTTCCCGAAACCCCGACACTGCATCCGCCGTGAAGGGGTTCCGCCTCAGCATTATTCAATCGTTCGTCACTGAATTACACCATTAATGAGGCATGCAATATCCTGAAATGCGGGTCCAAATATAGAAACGCAGGAAATAGACTGAGCACCGTCGAACACAACACCCGGAATATAGGTCGTGCAATTTGAATTTTGTTGTGATGGCACACGCCCCAGAACAGAACCTATCAAATCTGCACCCATGACATCGCTTTTGCAAAATTGGGTGACAATTAATGTCGTCCCTTCCGGCACCTCTGTCAATACTGCGGAAGATTGCCCGGTCGTAATGGTCGCGCTCGCACTGAAGAGCTGTTCTGGAGGAGCGCCGAGGGACGTCGGTACTACGAGGAAATTACTGATCAGGACAGCGACCGTGATGAATATGTTTTTCATGACTCTTTTCCTTATCATGTAACGGTACGAAAATCGCTCGCCAAAAGAGGGTGACTATAGTTTTCCTACCGGTTAGTGGCGACGTCGGCTACCCGTCAGACCCGCGGTCTCTCGTGACAAGTATGTCGCGGAGGTCATTAGGACGCGTAACTTTCCGTCCCTGTCTTTAGGCGGGTTTGGCTTTGTCGTTGTTGCTAGTGCTCTAAGTATAGTAGCCAGGTGGCGAATTGGGGGCAGGTCACCTATGTCCGCTTTGGGTCGTTAGCGGTCGTTCAACATCCTATCAGGCCAATGTCCGCTTTCGGGGGCAAAGCGGTCTTTCAAATCCCTAGAAATACTAGATTCTGACGGCTGCTTTCGGCCAAAAGCAGACATTTACCGACAAACCGCTTCGGGTTCAAAGCAAAAATCAGGGGCAAGGAACAGGTGGGTCCTGACTATCCGCCATTTCGGCAAGTTCGTCTGCATCAAAAACGGGAGTACTCCAGTGGTCTTGCCATTGACATACCCAGTCTGCATTGCGCCTGAAGTAAAACTCCCATTCCTCGGTCCGACGTTGCAGCAGTGGAATCATGTATATTATTGCCAATGCTTCGATTGAACTCGCCATTCTGAGCGGCCCAAAATCCACCGGATCAAGTCCCAATTCGTTGACAATCTGGGCTACCCGTTCTTTGGCGTCCCGGTGATCTGATGCAAGCGGAATCGTCACGGGCCCATCGACCGTCGCTGGATTGTCAATAATCATTGATCCCGCCGTACCGAGTCCTTTGACAACTTTTGCTCCGGGATTCCATTTCTGGATCAACTCCGCACTGGAGGTCTCCAGCATAGACTCAGGGTAACCGTCGTCGCCCTGAGTCCAGGGTATTGATATGTCCACAACGATCTTGCCGTCAAGATTGCCCAAATTCCGCGCCGCCGTCTCCATGGCTGGCCAGTTTATGGGCAAGAAAATGATATCTGCTCGTTGTGCAGCCTCCACTTGGGTTGCTGCAGAGGCACCATTTCCAGTCATGGCAACCAAAGCCCTGACCCGGTCGGTGTCAGGGCTTCGCGAACCGTAGATGACTGTATATCCAAGTTCTGCCAGGCGCACACCGAGAGAATCGCCCATGTCGCCGGTGCCGATCATGGCTATGGTTTCCTTGGGCTGTGCTGCCACTGATTCGGCGGAGCGGTCTGATTGACTGCAACCAAACAAAGTGAATGCTGTAAACCAAAAACTGATGAGAATTAGTTTCATTGTCATCCCCCTATCTATTGCTTCTTGTTACCGTAAGAATAGCCCAAGCTGCCGATTGTGCTGATGTCCGCTTTGGGTCGTTAGCGGCCCCTCAGAACGTTATCACACGAATGGCCGCTATTGAGCGCATACCGGCCGCTCGATTACGATTTCCTGGATGCTCATATCTGACCGGCCGCTTTCATCAAGAGCGGTCGTTCAAAAGACCTCGATTCCACGAAACTGACAGGCCGCTAACGGCCAGAAGGAGACGTACGAGCGGCAGATATCCGATCGCGAAGACAAACCAGTCGCGGTTGAAATCGCTACTGCGACACCTGGGCGGTCTTGTTCACCAGCTTATTTGCTGCGGCAAGCAAATCCTCGGCAGGCAAGCGAATCTTGTAGTCAGGATTCACAAAGTCAAAAACAATCTCGCCTGAGCGATCGACGACATAAACCGCCGGCACGGCAAGGGCGTTATGCTTGCCGATCGAAGAGCCTGCGTAATCGCGGTCTTTTTGCTCCAAGTAATTGGTCAGACCTCTGTCAATTCTGTACGCAGTACCAAGCGCCATTGCTGCACTGATATCCGCGTCCGAAAGAATGACATAGTCCAGGCCGTCAATACTCTCTTGCGTTTCCCTCTTAAGACTTGAGTACAGCAATTCCGGCCTGTCGTTACTCAGGAACAGAACGTCGAAACCATTCTTGCTGAGCTCGGGAATGGCTGTGCGCAGCTCCGAAAGATGCATGTTGCAGTAGGGGCACCAGCCGCCTCGGAACGAAATCAGAATCGTTGGACGTTCGAGGTTTTCCGGGTCAAACACAAAGGGTTCGTCGTCGACTGTGCGCACCGTAAATGCAGGCGCCCGATCGCCGGTTTTAAGCGGTGTCGTTTCCTCTGCACTCGCAGGCAATGCCGCATAATCGGCCGCGACTACTCGGTTGGAGTGCGAGAGCACAAAGGTTCCCAATAACAGCACCAGAAAGGTCAGGTGGACGATGTTTCGGCCGAAGCGCATGGCAAATTCTCCTTGTTCGACAATTCAGCAGACCATCGAGGGGGGAAAAATATTACAGCAGGTTGCTAATCAAGAGCAGTCGACGGCCGGGTCGAATCAGACCGATATTTCAGAGAAACATTGGAATGTCCGCTTCGGGTCGGTTACGTCCCTTCGCCATCTTATCAGCGCAACGGCCGCTATTGAGAGCACACCGGCCGCTTGATAATGATTTTCTGAAAGTCCATATCTGACCGGCCGCTTTCACCAAGAGCGGTCGTTCAAAAGACTTCGATTCCACGAAACTGACAGGCCGCTAACGGCCAGAAGCGGTCAATCGAGAATCGGTCTCTGACTCTTATTCTGTAGTGGGGTTCTCTGGATTCGCCACGCGTTTGAGTAGTCTGGCAAAGATCATAAAATGCGTCACCAGAAGTAGTGGCACTAAAAACGTCGGTATGTACCAGGCCGCACCGAAGTCCGGTGCCACGTCGACGTGACGTAACGCATTTAGCAGATCGACTGTACCTACAACGTTGAAGAGCCACACTGCCCCTATCGCGCCCTTACTTCCGCCTCGAAGCAAGACAAGCGCCAACAGTGCGAGGACACCCGCCAACAAATCACCATACGCAGCGGGAATCGCGAAATCATCCGGAAGCGGTTGCGCCAAAACGCCGGGAACAAGAAAGACCATGCCGATGTGGCGAAACGCATGCGGTACAGTAAGCCAAAATAACGCTTCTCGCTGTGACTGACTCGCCAACCAAGGAGCAAGCACCCACTTGGCCAGTAAAGCAATTACTAGCAGGCTTAAGATAAACTGCAATCCGAAAATGGCTTGTGCATCAATCACTTTGTTTCCTTAAGAAAACGCAGGGCAAATATCGACTTTGGGTCGAATCCCGTCATTGCTAAACCTCAGTATAGACGGCGAACCGAATGTCCGCTGTGGGTCGTTAGCGGCCCCTCAGAACGTTATCACACGAATGGCCGCTATTGAGTGGTGATCTCAACCGGTCAACGCAACATTCTATTCTCTAACTATAGAGAGGGGGTGTTGAAAATGAAGCGAAGACCGAGGATCTATTACACCGAAGCGCAAAGGTCATTGATGTGGGAGCGCTGGCAGAAAGGCGATTCCATGCATGCCATTGCTCGCCTTTTTGATCGCGGCCATTCATCCGTTCAAGGCATTCTGTCAGCAACGGGCGGGATACGGCCACCGCAGAGAAGACGTTCGAGGTTGGCACTGACACTGGCAGAACGCGAGGAGATCTCGCGTGGTGTGGTGGTCGGCCACTCGATCCGTTGTATAGCGGAATCACTGCGACGAGCGCCCTCAACCGTTAGCCGCGAGATCAATCGTAACGGCGGCCGGCGAGGTTACCGGGCGA
>JADFSP010000007.1 GCA_022560695.1 Pseudomonadota bacterium | reverse complement strand
CTCAGCTTTCGCCACTGCACCTTCCAGTTCTACCTCAACGTCTTTACTGTGTTTCTCCATGCGAGGATGATACAGGAGGACTCCCCATTGGATAATGAGTGACCATGCCTGACGACCCCTTCTCAGCATTCCAAGCCTTCAAAGCATCACTCGATGCCATCAAGCTGACACTCGAAGCCCTACGTCTCGGTAAGGACATGCTGCCTGACAGCGACGAGAAGACGAAGGCTGAGGAAGCCTTGGTGCTGGCCTATACGTCAGCCGAGCAGGCGACCTCTCTGTTGGCTGTGCAGTTGGAATTCAAACTCTGCAAGTGTGAGTTCCCCGGCACGCCGATGACCTTTGTCAGACACGACCCGACAACCGGGCAAGAGATCGTGAAGTGTCCTAAGTGTGACACTGAGTATCCGCCTGAGCTGGAGCCGATTCCGCCGCCAATGAGTGGGCCTACTTGGAGAACTTGAACGGTGACCTCCACCGATGATGTACAGGAAATGCAGGCGGCTTTAGGTCGGCTCAGAGAGTCCGTGCTGTTCTACTTGAAGCTAGACTTCGCATTATTCGCCGCATTCGCCGCTGTGGCGACGATCTTCAAGCTGACGCCTGAAGCGATCTTGCAGCACTCTGATTTCGTCATAGATACGTTGCTCATGTTGGTGTGGTTGGCCGGCGGCGGCCTCACGCTGGAGTTCGTAATCACATGGACGAGAAACTTTCAATGGGCACGCGACAAATTCCGACTCGGTACCATTCAGATTGGCTACTTCATACTGATTGTCGGTCATATTATCGTACTGGTCGCTTATCTCATGGCTGCTAGAATTCTGATGTCATAGCCGGAGCACTTGTCGGCGACGAATCAGTCCACGACACTACCAAATTTATCGTAGACAACCTCTTCGCAAACTCGAATGGCCGACGCCGGTATCAGTTCACCGCTCATTGTCTCGACCCAAGCGTCATCTGTCGGTTTATCTTCAAGTACAACGTATGACCTATCGCTGTCGTTGGTCTCGCAGACATATACAGTTTGGTTTGACCAACCCTTGACCCAATCTATCACCCGATTGGGTACGTGCGCGATTACTCGCTCCGCCCTCTGAGCATCCGCACTATACCAACCGGCGAGTAGGCCCAAGGAGACAGAGACAGCTGCAATTTTGGTTAGAGGCTGCAGGTAGACTTCACGGATTTTGTCGTACCCGACCCCACCCTCTTTCCAAGCACCAATCATCTCTTTCAGTGTGCTGACGAACAGGAGGAGAGCGAAGATGCCGAAGACCCGTACAGTCACAAGTAGGAGAACATCAACGTCCATGCTCGACATCATACCGTGAGTATTTCTACGAGGTTTGCCAAGATTCGACCATAGTGTGGCGAGCCAATAGGATTCACTATCAGGCACATGAAGCTGACCTTAGAGATCACCGTCGAGTCACTTGAAGACTACCTCGCCGTGCTGCAGCTCCTGGATAGCTCGGAATTGGACGGTGAGTGGACTGCTGGCCCGGCGTTGCAGTCACTGCCTGTGCTCTCTGAGTTGTCGTGCGGTGACTGAGAGACCTAAATATTCGGCATAATTATCCGAAGCACCAACTATACGTACTCACGCCCCCGTTTCCCCCGTGCCACCTTCCTATTGTGCCTGACGCGGCGCGACCTCCTCTCATTCTGACCGGGCCGAGTCCTTATGCAATGGCTTTGGGACTGGCTTGTCACAGCTTGCGACGGTCGTTGCAACCAGTCACACCACTGATACCACTGACAGTCACTGCCTGGTGACCTGAAGTCCACTGAGAGCCACTGAGAGCGCCGTCACGGGCCACACAGATACAGGAACGCAACGTATCACTGACACATGAACGCACAGCACCGGCAAGCAGGCATAGCCGTGCCCGGCCTGTGTGTGTACGCCCCTCTGGCCCGGACTGTATCTATTTTTTTGCTCCTCAGCGTACAGGCCCACTGGCGAGTCACTAGCAGTCCACGAGCAGTCCACTACAAGTCCACGAGCAGTCCACCTATCTGTGTTTTTGCACGTGCCTGCCTGTACCCCACGGGAGCGTAAACAGTGCGCACTTTCCGGCCACTTTGGGCACCTCAAAGCACCTCGGCTCGATTTATTTTCGCCCTGAATTAGTGACAGGTAAGGCATTTTGCAATTTATTTTCAAGTTATTGTCAAATGAGACTTGACGGTCACTGAGGGATCATGCAAAGTGGCTCCCAGATCGCAGCAACGGACACCGTTCAGACACCAGTTGCTGACAAGCCGGGATCAAAGCTCCCCGACTGAGCGCCAGCCGACACTGGCCGAACGGGAGCAGAGTCACCGCCAGCACAGGTACCGCATAGACGGGCCGGGTTCGCTGGAAAGGATGACCGTCTCAGCGGGTAACAACTTCAGCCAGCGCCCTTCCCAGTAGGGAATCAAGGCGGCAAGCGGGCAAGCAGGGCTGGAGATACGCGGACCCAGAAAGCGCGCTATCACCGGCCAAGACCGGTGTACTGGGAAGCATATGGGCTAAGGGTTATTTACAGCCATACGTGGAACGATCTGGTGCACTGCTTGAGACTCGGAAACGAACCCGGTGTAACCAACGAATTAACCACTACCAGCAGGTACGCGGCAATGCAGGGTGACGCCCTAGCGGGATCGGTACCCGCTGGAGTGGTGAATCGTGAGTGCATTTTCGAGGGTGAGAGTGCACCCATGATCCACCCAAATCTACCACACCCGCCAAGCCGTCAAGGCTGAGGAGACATGACCATGATGAACCTGAACCAGATCACCGCTCAAGAATGGACACTGACTGACAACCGTGACCGTGTACTCGCAAGCTTCGAGGCAGACGATGACCTTGACGCCATGAGTTTTGTTGCAAGCCAATTTCCGGGCCGTCCCTGCGTGTTGAACGTGCAGGACTATGAGGCCGCGATTGCAGCTGCCGCCGACATGGCCGGTATTGCCGCCTAATACCCGCTGATTGTAAGTCCAGCCGGTAGGACACCTGCGGGTGTCCCTCCGAGTGCGCTTGCACTGATCCACCTCCACCTACCACATGCCCTGATCAAAAGGGCGAGGAGCTAACGACATGACACGAAAACATTTCAACGCAATCGCAGAAACAATCCGGTATCAGGCGTCAGTGTCTGATGCGGATGAACGTCGCGTCATTGCGAACCTAGCAGCTGAGCTGGCAGGAACTCTTGCCCAGTTCAATCCGCACTTT
The DNA here is from genome assembly GCA_022560695.1 of Pseudomonadota bacterium. Taxonomy (GTDB): domain Bacteria; phylum Pseudomonadota; class Gammaproteobacteria; order Steroidobacterales; family Woeseiaceae; genus UBA1847. The sequence goes on along the minus strand of JADFSP010000007.1, from coordinate 90,309 downwards.
GACCGTGGACGATTCATCGCCGCGTGTGAAGCTGAGTAGTACCAACCCACCAACCTGTAGGAGATACACCCATGAGTAAATTGACCAAAGAAAATCGAGCTGCACTGCAATCTGTCCGAGCCAAAGCGCGCAAGGCGCTTGCCGTCACTGACGCTGACTTGCCAAAGGCAATCATCAAGAATCTGGAAGCAGTCGTGGCCTACGTTGACAAGGCTATTGCACCTGCGAAGAAAGCGAAAGCCAAGGACAAGGCTGAAACTGTGCCGCTCTCTGAGGCTGCGTAATCGCGAAGCTGTCGAGTGCAGCCAGTCGCATCCTGTGGGGTGCTTCTGATTGTGTTTGATCAACGGGAAATGACGTCGCTGAAAGCACCTGACAGTCCACTGACAGTTACTGCAAGTCAATCTACCTGTTAGATCAGGTAGTCAGTATTGCTTTAAGTGCAACCGGAAGTCACACGTGTAGTTGACTTTAAGTAGCGCACAATACCGCACGTGGGGTTCGGACGGACGTCCAAGCGAGTCGGGGTCACCGGATTGCAATGTCCAAGTCAGCCGCATGTCGAGTTAGAAGTTTTGCTGACTTGGACATTGCAATCCGGTATCCGTTCCATCGAAAGCGAACAAAAAAACGACCCATGATGCGGCTCCTGCGGCTGTTGATACTGGTAATCATTGTATCACAGTCATGCACTCAACGCATTGAATTTTCTACGGAAACCGGAGTTTTCGGACGTTCTTTTTCGGTGCTGATTGAGCCATCCGATAGCAGCTAAAAATTTCCCCGCTAAGCAACGCTTGGCATCACTTGCCCGGTACGGTTCGCCATGCCGGGCTTTTTTCTACCACGAGGTACATGACATGAAATTTTCACAAAAATCTGAAGCCGATTACCTGACCTGCGATCCACTGTCGGGCGGCGACTATGGCGGCATGGGATACATCGCACATGTGAACGTCAAGGGCTTGATTGAGTTAGCCGAGCAGGACGATGACGCCAAGGACAACATAGCCCACTGTGGCATGAACGACTGGTCATTGCGTACATGTGTTGAGGATCACCGAGAGACTCCACCGGCCTTGATCGTAGCTGAAGGCGGCTACTCAAGCATCACAGCATACGTCCACCCGGACTGGGAGGAGGGCGTCGAGTTCATCGAGGCGCTTGAGCAGTACCCGGTGTTCGATGACGAAGCATTGTCGGAACGTGAGATGGAACTACAAGACGAGGCGTGGGAAAGCTATGTTCGCAGCGACCTGATGGATCACGTTCTGGATAGCATCGAGGACGATGACAGAGCTGCCGATGTCGAGGAGTACCTCGAAGCCAACGACCCATTCCTGATTGAGAAATTCCAAGGCGCTTGTGAGGTGCACAACATCTACCCTGATCACGAGACTGACGGCGGCATCCACTACCGTGACCTTGAGCTTATCGGGGAGACGATTGCCGAGGATGCACTTGCAGAGACTGACAGGTCACCTGAGGGTGCATCAAGCCGGGCTGTACGTGACGGCCTGATACTGCCGCTTGGCTTGGAGGTGACGTCATGAGCCGAGCAGTCCACTACCACAGTGACGAAGGCGTGCACTGTGCGGTACTCGGCAGGCCGGGCCGCAAGTTCACCCCGATGGTTCTTATCGATTATCCGGTGCGTCTACGGAAGATACCTAACGCCGAAGCTGTGAGGTACTCACGAGACATCGATGGAACCACTGTCCAAACTGTAGCTCAGAAGATGTTGGCGGCAGGTGAACGTATGGGAATAAACAAGAGCGCAAGAAAGTTACTGAATGAAATCACTACTACCAATGGAGAGATGACATGAGAAGACTGAAATTGATCGTAACGATAGGGCTGGCGCTGCTGGTCGTACTGGCACCTTCGCACGCTGAGGAGAGTCTGACCCTTTCGAAGCTTGTTGAGACGGCAGATACCAACACAGACGGTGAGGTTTTGGCAGTTAGTTACTTGGCCGGAGCTGGCACCACTGATCTGTTCAAAGAGATCAGAACTATGAATGACTGGGCAAAGGATAAGGATGCGGATACCCGTAGAGGTCTTTCAGATTTACTGTACGACTGCTTCGAGACTGATGGTCAAGCTTTGCTGGCCCGTGCGAGGAACGACGTATCCAAGGGAATGAATCTGGATATGTGGCCTGCACTGTGGGTCATCAAGGTCAACGTGGCTAAGTGTTACCACGAAGGCACAGACATCGAAAACCTGCACCAGGAGGTGACACCATGAACGAAGAAACAATCAACGCAATTCGAGATGCACTTGAACGGTTGGAGAGGCGAGAGGTTGACGCAATGGTCGCTGCCTACCGGATCGACAACATAATTTCAGCCGAGGATGACAGGTACACATTCCAGCATACAGAAGAGATTGACAGCCGGGTCGAGGAGGTATTCGGATCATGACGAAACGAGTCATCGCGTACACAAGAGTAAGCACAAAAAATCAAGGGGCCAGCGGCTTGGGCTTGGAAGCGCAGGAAAATGCAATCAAGAGGTACTCCGCACAGCACGACTACAAGATCACCGAAATGGTCACCGAAATTGCATCGGGTGGCGGCTCCAGCCTCGCTCACCGTCCTGCTCTTGAAAAAGCACTGGCAGATGCCGACAGGACTGGCGCTACGATCCTCGTAGCGAAACTCTGTCGCCTTAGCAGGTCAGCTGCATTCGTGATGTCTCTCATGGAGCGTGGAGTAGCATTTGAGGATGTCGAGAGCGGGCCTGAACGCGACAACATGATGTTGGGCTTCAAGGCTGTGATCAACGAAGAAGAACGACGCCGAATCAGTGTCCGTACCCGTGAGGCGCTTGCTGCTAAGAAGGCGAGAGGTGAACCACTGGGCAATCAGGAGAATCTTGACCGTCATCGCGCAGCTGCTGTCGGTGTACTGAAGGATCGTGCGCTCGCCGAGATCGAACCGTACCGTAAAGTCTTGTCAAAGTTGGCCGGTGAGTCACTCCGAGTGATCGCCCGGACACTGAATGACGGCATGGTGAAAACCCCAAGAGGTGGACGGTGGCATCCGCAACAAGTAGCACGGGCGCTGGCCCGACTGGAGCTGGCCTGACAATTTTCTCCGTGGTAGGAGGAACACGTGATAACCGGAGCGAAGGTGTGGTGACCTGAGCTGAGATGGCACGTACCGGGGTCATACAGACGGGTCACGATCATGTGGCCCGTCGCCCCGGCTTTTACAATCGAACCGCTCACAGTCGTGTGATAAGTTCAGAGCCGCCGACGAGAGGAATACCGATATGATGCCCGCTACTTCGAAGAACGTGAAGAAAGTGATCAATGACCTTCAGTCCCGTACAGGCATCACTCAGGAGGAGCTGGCGGCGCTACTCGGCGTGAGCACCTCAGGATTGAAGAAAAACTTTATGTCCGGGCCGAGCCATCGGCCTATGAGCGCATCAACGTGGCAACTGCTACTACTTTTCGCAGGGAAGCACCCACAGTATGAATTAAAGGACAGGATGCCTATAGCCAAGCGGAAGTAAGCGGACAACGGGAGCGACATGACAACTCCCGTGTCCTAACGAGCCGCGAGCTACCACACCCACGACCCGCTGATGCAAGTCTATCCCATTCGGGTGCTGGCCCGTCTTTTTTGCGTCTATGTAACGCTACCGGAAATCAACGGCTTGGCCTGTACCAGAATTAAAACCACACCACCACCAAACGGAGAATCAAAATGACGACCAAAATCTACCGCAGGTGCGGCATCGAGAAGCCAATCGAGGAGTTCAACAAGGCGAAGAAGAACAAGGATGGCTACAACATCCGCTGCAAGTCATGCGCCCGTGAAATGGAAGCATTTCGAAAAGAGAAGTTCAGCGAGAGTCAGACGCCGGAGCAACAGAAAGAAGCCAGACAGAAGATGCTGAAGCGCAGTCGTGAGCTACGAGCAGCCAAGCCAGCAGCCGAGCGTGAGTACAAGAACCTGATGCGTAAGCTTGCTGAGTACCTACGGGAAATCGACGAGCTGACACCTCTCGTGGAGCGAATACAGACAGAGGAGAACTGGCAGTCTGACATCGAGCTGTACGCTATCAACAGTGGCATGGAGTGGGTCAACAAGACTCGCTTTTACGTCAAGGGTCGTCCTGAAGGGCTGACCAACATCGAGAAACGTCATTACTACATGATGCACAGAGTCTCTCCAGCTACGCCTGAAATGATCGACGAAGCTGTGCGCAAAGAGATTGACAAAGAAGCTGGACTTACCGGCCCCGGTGACAGTGCCGAGATGATCAAGATGGGCGAGGAGTGGGACGCCGATAGGGCGCAACGTGCCACCGAGATACCGACACCTGAGTTCATGGCTAACAACGAAGCACGCTGGCATGTCCTGAATAACTTCATGCCATCTCGGGACGTTGCTCACGCCGATGCAATGCTCAGGCATGAGCAAGCCAAGGTGAGATGGACAAGAAGTGACTCTGGAGTGAACAAAGCTCAGAGACGGGTCGAGGAACTGGAAGCTGAACAACAGGAGCGTGACGACGAGCTGTACCAGGAGCATTACTCGATGCGTCTGCCTGTCTGGCAGGCCAAAGCCGAGACCGGGGAGATCAGAACCTTTGCTGAGGAGGTGCCTGACTTTTACGCACCGCGTGAGGTCAAAGAGATCGACCCTGACAAGGCCCGAGCCGAGGCCGAGGCCAGATTGAAGGCAAAACGGGTCAGAACCTCGACTCTGTTGGATGACTACAGGCCGGAATTTGACAATAACGAGTAACCCGTCCTACGCCACCTATCTGTAATAGGGAGAAAGCACCTAATGGAGACCAGCAATGGGTAGACCAGCAGTAGATTCATCGAACAGCCACCTCGCATCGGGGCGCGGCGCATCACGCAGCAGTTCAGGCGTGGAAGTCGTATCCGGCAAGGGCGGTTCCACCGTATTCCGCGTCGGATCGGACTTCTCGCAGCCAGTCGAGGCCCCAAACGAAGACCAGGCTGGAGCTGCGGAACTGATAGCCGAGCTTCACAGACAGAAACGTGCTCGCCAGAGCAATTAAAACCACAAATCACAAACACGGAGCTACATCATGAGACTACAATTTACAGGAAACTACGACGCCGACGGCGAGCCTGTGCTGGTCGATCCCGACCTCAGCATTCAGACCAAGGCTGATTTTGAAGCTTTGCCCTCCCACAAGGGTGGCGCACAGATCAATCCCCATTCTGGCCTGCAAAGGGTTCAGTTTGGAGCCGAAGCAGCCGCTGACTTTCAGGCAGCCGACGCACAATCAGCAGTTGACCAGTTCACCGAAGAGCTGGACATGCTGCGGTCTTCTGTATCAGCTGGAAGACCGATACCAGAACATACGCTTGAGTCTCTTCAGCACAAACTGAACGATACCGCTATTGCCTATGTAGGCATGGGTGGCGACGTGAATGACGACATCTTGGTCACACTTCGCAATCAAGTGGACGCGATCTCCAGCGAAGCCCGCAAGAACAAGTAAATACCATGTGTTCTCCGTCACAGGTGGTTTGCCGAAAACCTCCCTCCGGGGAGGCGAGTAGGTACCAATAGCGGAGACATCAAGCAAAATTCCGTGCACAGGAAGGCAGCGTAGAGCTGTGTGCGCGGTACGGGAGTGCTGGTTACATTTTCCAGCCTTTCTAACCCTGGGTGACGTGGAGTGATGATTCCTTAGCTTCACGTTGCCTTCTTTTTCAACACTCCATAGTTGAATCGCAGGTACTCGCCCGGAATTGATCCTCCGGGTGGGCCTGCACCTATGTGCTATGGAGTCTCAACTATGGACTGTAAACATGAACAATATCCAAGTAAGAACCGGGCACGGCAGTCGGCTCGCAGATCGTGCACATCAGATACTGATGGGTGAACTTGAAGCCTTTGGCAATCTCATGTCCATCGAACACAAGGTAGCCCTCCACAATCTGGAGTACGTATACACGGACACGATCATCGGCTGCAATCAGGGCCGAATAGCTTGGCCTATGAGTGTCGGTGGCGGCAAAACTGAAAGCATCGCAGCTCTCGCGGCTGCCGCAGCTGAACTGGGCGAGCAAGTCTCGCTTCTCGTGTCTCAAAACACCATCGAGGCGCTGTGTCGACTCAAACGACGCATGATCACACTTGGAGTTCCCTCCGAGTCAATCGGACTGGTGCACTCGAAGCTGTACGATCCGTCACGTGTCGATGAAGTAATGAATCCGGCTCAGGCCGCATCGAACTACGCCTCCGAGCCATCTATCGAGGACTCGCCGAGTAACTATCCGATTCTGTTGCTCTCGCATCAGATGCTGAAGACTCGCGAAGACCTTCACGAGTTTAACCATTACGACAAAAACGAACGAGACCTCGTCATATGGGATGAATCACTGCTGAAGTCATCCGGCAGGACTATGGACATCTTGCAGCTAAAATCGGCTGCGGGTGCCGTGGCTCCTTACATCGACGACAGCGACAACGAAGACGCACAGGCAGCACTGAAATTCATTCGGTACTGTCTGGCTGAACTGGAAGCAGAACTCGAAGCACAACGATCAGCTGACCGACAGGCTGACCCGCTGAGGCTGCCAGAAAAACTCGCTGACACTATCCTCGCATGGCAGACTGCCATCGCGCAGGGCGTACCGAACGCTGACGCCACACGCACGCTGCAGGACTTTCTGCTGATCACTCAAGAGACACTCCGAGTGGTCAAGGCCGCACGTGGTGCTGTCATCAAGTACGACTTGCTGATCCCCTCGACGCTGAAGCGCATCGTTGTACTCGACGCGAGCTATAACATCCGCGAGCTAGTGTCGACGTTCGATCACGAGATAGATGTCATTGACTCGTACGCCAACGTCAAGGACTTCTCTACAGTCTCGGTCAATCAACTATGGCACGGTGGCGGACGATCAAGCATCGACCCGGCACTTCGTAAGCGGAACTCACCGCTACTTACAGCCATCGTCGAGCGCATCAAGACGTACCCTTCAGACAAGGGTGTGATCGTGTTCACGTACAAGTCACGACCTCAAGAGGAGCGCCGAGGAACTCTCAGTCACGCTGAGTTGATTCAAAGCGCCCTTGTGTTGGCTGGAGTGGACATCGAAGCGACACTACCTAACGGTAGATCACGATTCGTGTTCCTCACATGGGGGCAGGAGCTTGGTCTCTCGAACTTCAGCTACTGTGAGTACGTCATGCAGGTAGGAATCTATCGCCAGTCACGTCATGCACTGGCACTGTCCATTGCGGGACAACTGGACGACCTGACAGCTCCCGAAGCTGGCGACTCGAAGACAATCCGCACAGTCGAGCTGTCCGAGGTATTCCACGCGCTGTATCAAGCAGCTGGACGTGGCAACTGTAGGCAGACGATCTATGGGCTGGCAGGCACCATGCAGCTGGATTGGATAGGTCTTGAGACATTTCCAGATCATTACTGGTCCGAGGCTTTGCCCGGCGCGAAGCTTAATAGCTGGACGTCGAGACACGTCACAGATGCACGAGTAACTCAGGACGCTTCCAAGTCCATCATGACGTACCTCGACACTCTTCCCGAGAAGATCGACTACGTCTCGTGTCGAACACTGAAGCCAGCTGCCGGTCTTGAGAATCTGACCGGCAAGGCATTCCAACGTGCCCGCCAAGGTGCTGACAGCAGACTTAAAGACTGGAACTACACGAAAGCCAGACGCGGCTATGTTAGATGTCCCTTTTAGGTGACACCTCTCTATACGAAGAATGCCTTAGAGGCATGTCATCTAAGCTGAAAGCCTTACCACACAACGCTTTCAGCCCATTTTGAGGCTATTTTCTAAGGAGCACTCTTCCCCTAATAAGGACAATCCAGCTAAGTGCCCCTACAGTGACTCCCAAGCTGCTCTAAAACAGCTGCCACCGACCCCCGATTCCCCTCTGGGGTGTATCCACCTAACTTTGAACTCTACTCCGGTATCCTCAACAGATTGTGCGGTGGTCGGTGCAAGGGCGGACGTTAGCACATACCAATAATTTTGCAGAGCTTCTTAGCTATGACATCCGCTACATCTCCGACCACGCTTGAAATGAAAGTCGCCGCTACAACTATCGTGGCACCGAGAAATTTGGCCACCACCGCAATCAATGCAGCAGGCAACGATGGCAATGTGGCCGCCGCAACTAACGCTAGGGCTAATGCCTTCGCCATAGACTTGCATACACGGCATCTTACTGGCGGGCTAGGTGGACTTGGTCCTCGACCGATAAACACAAAAATGTTTAGGGCAAACGGCAGTAGTCCGCCTTGCGCCGATACCGTCCAGTCGCCTCGTTGCGGTTGATTAAGTACAAATAAATGTTTTTGTTCGGACAAAAACAGCCGTTCTTCATTGGGGTATGTGCCAGTCTCAAATTGCTCCCCGTTCGGCGCGACAATATCAAGATGTGCATCTAGAAAATCAACTGACTTACCGTCTGGGGTGGTAAGTACAGCAATGATGAATGAGTTGTCTGATTCGCCGTCAATCGCAAAACGATACTTCGTTGACATTTGAGATCCAATCAGAACCTCTTCATGTGCCCAACCAAGCCCGTCTATGCTGAATTCGTGTTTTTCGATGTGAGGCATTTTTCACCTCCATAGGCCTAGATATTCGATCTGGGCCGCCTGTCACTATCTTAACAATTTATTGGCAGTCCCACCTTCAGCTATCCCAAGGCTGCTGCTGCCGGTTCTGTTCAAGCTGCCACGATCAATCGACTGTGCCCGGCCACGCGGCGGCTTCCCGGGGCAAACCGGACGTTCCCATTCAGTCTAACTAACGCGAACGGCGTTCACCACTAGGGGTACTTCAAGTGCCCTCCAGATCACCATTCGGAGGCCTCATGCCTATCAAACGGCCATGCGCAATTTGCTCGACCGTCATCCGCGCTGACTCACTGAAGGATCGCTACTGCGGACCTGCCTGTGCCGAGCTGGCACGTCGCCGTGAGCATTACGCATCTGCCGGTGCCCGTCCGGGCGACCGCGAGTACATGCCAACGACCGACACACAACGGAGCCTGCATCGCGCTAGGCTACGCAAACGAGGATTGCTATGAATGAAGAGAACGAATCACCGAGACTTGAAATCAACGCCCCGGTGAAGACGGAAGTCGTCCGCCTGCCTGATGGGCTGGTCGTCAAACGAACCACCTACCAGACCGGTAACGTGTCAGACACCATCGTGTTTCCGGGTGACTACCCAGACGCACGTCAGATCAAGTAACTCCAACGGAGCCTAGCCCCACAACCAACGTAAGGAGGCAAGACAATGGCATTACCAGCAGACACGGCCGTAGAGACGGCAATCGCGACCATCGAGCAGGCACTCGTCGAAGACTTCAAAGTCCGCGGCGCACGCCAAGCCATCTCACAATGGCGCGGAGTTCTGGACTTCATCGAAGGTCTTGGTGGCACCGGCTACGACGCGCTGACGCAGCGTGACTGGTCGACCGATAAACTCGGCGGCGCATAAGAATTCACGGAATTGCACGTAACTCAAAGCACCTGCATGGACGCCTGCCAGTCAAACTCTCCGGCTGGCGGGCTTCCAGCCCTAGCAATCGCTGAGTTTGCGCAGATCGGCACGCCGTTGGCCTGATTACTGCTGCGCAGATTGCTACACTTTACCGTTGATTTTCTGGTGTAGCGGAGTCTGAAACCGTTTGTATATAAGGGTTTCAGGAATTGGGGTGGACGATGGGACTCGAACCCACGACGACCGGGATCACAACCCGGGGCTCTACCAACTGAGCTACGCCCACCATAATCGTTGCCTATATTAACTCGCGCACTTCATCTTGGCGCGCCCGGCAGGACTCGAACCTGCAACATCTTGCTTAGAAGGCAAGTGCTCTATCCGGTTGAGCTACGGGCGCCTCTAAATCGACGATCCTGCCTGAGCCAGAATGGTTGGTCGGGGCAGCAAGATTCGAACTTGCGACCCTCTGCTCCCAAAGCAGATGCGCTACCAGGCTGCGCCATGCCCCGATGCCAGATATTCTGCCACACGCCATCCTGGCCGGTGCCGGATTTCGCGGGGGCAAGATAATAAGGCCCGTCCCCGGAGCAGTCAATTTTGCATTTCGCGGCCACACGCAGCGCTTTAGTACTTCGATACCCTTTGGTATCGTACGTTCACCGGATATCGCGGGGGTTCAGACCATCATGAGAAACACCGTAATAAGGCGGGCTCTGACCCCTTTGCTGGCGTTGTCGCTTGTTGCGTGGGCAATTGCAGGCGCCGCCAGCAAGGTGCCGGCCCATCCGTACGTCGAGGTCGTGACCACGCAAGGCACGTTCATACTTCAGCTCGATGGCAAGCTCGCGCCGCTGACAGTCGCAAATTTTCTCAAGCTCGTGGACAAGCGCTTTTACGATGGACTCGTATTTCACCGGGTGATTCCGGGTTTCATGATCCAGGCAGGTGGCTACACGCCGAAACTGAAGGAAAAGGAGCCTAAAGAAACCGTCCCCAACGAGTCCGGCAATGGCGTGAGCAACCGGCGCGGCACAATTGCGATGGCACGCACCGAAGAGCCGCATTCTGCAGGCTCGCAGTTTTTCATCAACGTGGTCGACAACACGCGCCTCAATCCCGGCATCGACCGCTGGGGCTATACCGTATTCGGCTTCGTCATCGAAGGCATGGATGTTGTGGACATGATCGCGAGCGCGCAGACCGGACCTCGCGGCAAATTCTCGAGCGATGTGCCGATCGTACCCATCGTCATAAAAAAGATGTCCCGGTTCGATTACGAGTGAGCTCGGGTCTGTGACGACTCTTTTCGTTTCCGATCTGCACCTTGAGGCCGGTCGACCCGAAATTGGCGATCAGTTTCTCGCCTTCCTGGCGGGAGAAGCGAGCCGCGCCGACGCGCTCTATATCCTGGGTGACCTGTTCGAGGTGTGGGTCGGTGACGACGATCCGAATACGCACTACGCCGTCATCAAGCAAGCGCTGCGGGAACTCGTGGACAACGGCGTGACGACCTACTTCATGCACGGCAATCGCGACTTCATGATCGGCGACGTGTTTGCCCGGGAAACCGGCGTCAGGATTCTTTCCGACCCATACCCGGTGGACTTCTACGGCGACAAGGTATTGCTCAGCCACGGCGACGCGCTGTGCATCGATGACGTGCAGTATCAAAACGCTCGCCGGATAACGCGCGATCCGGAATGGCAGGCCATGATGCTCGCCAAACCCCTGGCGGAGCGCCTCACCATTGCGAAACATTTGCGCGCTGAAAGCATCGCGCACGGCGCAATGATCGATCAGAGCATCACGGACGTCAACCAGGATGAAGTGTTGAGAGTCGTTCGTGATCACGGTGTCGATGTTCTGCTGCACGGTCACACACATCGCCCTGCCGTGCATGCCATCGATCTCGGCGATCGAGTCGCGAAGCGCATCGTATTGGGCGACTGGTACGAGCAAGGCAGTGTCGTGCGCTGGGACGAGAGCGGCCCGGAGCTGTGCGAGATGCTGCGGAAATAAGTGGGGTCGAACCGAACTTTTCTGTCGAGCCGTCGGAGATCACGGGGAAAGTTCGGTTCGACCCCACTTATTCCGGTATCCCCGAGTGAAACCGAAACACCGGATCCGGTTCCGAAATCAGTGCGGATTCGATGGCTTTGAGTTGCGTAAGTCGGGTTTCGATCTCGACTTCGTCGATGCCGCATTCGGATTTGGCGAACGCCAGGTAGTGTTCAAAGTGCCGCGCTTCGGAAGCCAGCAGGCCGCGGTAAAACTTACCGACCTTCTTCGGCAGGCGCGGCGCCACCACGGCGAAACGCTCGCACGAACGCGCCTCAATCAACGCACCGATGAGCAACAGGTCGAGAAGCTTGTACGGCTCCTCCTCCCGCACCGCGTCACGCAGACTGCCTGCGTAGCGCGACGCCGTCAGGCGCTCGAACGGCACCTGCAATTCCTCCATGAGCGTGCGCACCTGCTCGAAATGGCGCAATTCCTCGCGCGCCAGCCGTGACATGCGCTGCGCCAGCCGCGTTCGGTCCGGGTATCGATACAGGAAGCCAAGCGCCGTCGACGCTGCCTTGAGTTCGCAGTTCGCGTGATCAAGCAGTAACTCCGGCACGCGGTTGCAAGCCTCGTCGACCCACTCCGGCGGCGTCGCGGTGTCGAGAAACGCCGCAATCGCCGCTGGTATTGCCGCGGTCAAAGCCACCCTTCGATCTCAGCTGCCGACTGCAGGCGATTTTCCGGTTTCTTGGCCAGCATCATGTTCAAAAGCGCCTGATACTGCGCGAGTCGCTGCGGCAGCAACGGCACCGGCGCATTTGCATGCATGTAGATGATGCCCATCGCCGAGCTCGCCTTGTACGGCTTATCGCCGGTCAGGAGCTCGTAGAAAATGACGCCGAGACTGTAGACGTCGCTGCGAGTATCGACATCATCCGCGTGACCCTGCTCCGGGCTCATGTAATAGGGCGTACCGAAGATCTCGCCGCTGTCCGTGATTTCCATCTCCAGACGCATGCGTTTCGCCAGGCCGAAGTCGATCAGTGCAATCGACCCGTCACTGCGCAACATGATGTTGCCGGGCTTGAGATCGCGGTGCAGGATGCCGACTTCATGAATCTTCTCCAGCGCGCTCGCGATCTGCCGCAGGTAACTGACGGCTTCCAGCTCGGTGATGCCGTCGGCGATCCTTTCCTTGAGGTCCCCGCCGTCCAGATATTCCATGACGATGTGTGCGTGATCGTCGCCGACGCCGAGGTCGAATATTTTTGCGATGTTCGGATGGTCCATTTCCGCAATCATTTCGTATTCCTGCAAGAAACGATCGAACGCACCGACACTGTCTGTCTCATCCGGCACCTGGCGCAAGACCTTGAGCACGACATGAATGCCCTCCGACTCTTTCTCGGCGAGATACACGGCGGAGTGCCCGGTCGCACCGAGTTTCTTGACGAATCGATAGCCCTTTATCAACGGGCTGATGCCGGTCTTCAGGTCACCGACAAAGAGCGTGCCCGTGTACGACAGCCGCCGGCGCGCAACGAGGACGTCGCTCAGACAGACCATCAGCGCGTCGTGACCAATTTTATCGCGGACGAAAAAACCCTCGACGCCGGCTTCCGTCGCGGTGTCCTGTTCGCCGGCCTGACCGAAATAGACGACCGCCGGGAAACCGGGTCTTTTCAGGAACTGTTTGACAACCTTGATGCCTTCTCGCCCGGCAAGATCGTCGCCGAGCAATATGACGTCATTGCCCGCGCCCGCAAACTCGTCGGGCAATTGCCCGGCCGTCGCCGGATCGTACTCGGCCACGATAGCGTCCGGCCAATTCGTTGTAATGTGGTGCGCGAGCAAGCTGCGGAATTCAGCCTGGGCATCGATCAGCATGAACTTTATGGTCATCGGACGGTGCCCGCCCCGGGGACGCCGTTACATGCCGACGGCAGCGTCACTGTTCTCCGCGGCCACATCATCTTCGGAAACGTACCCGTTGTAGCGATCATCGTAGCGTTGCTTGGCCGCATCGTTTCTGCGCGATTCGAGTTCCTGCAAGTAGTCATCGGTAACGTCCCCGGTCACATATTCACCGGAGAAGCACGAAGTATCAAATTCGGAAATGCTTGAGCTGCCGTGCCGCACGGACCGGATCAGTCCGTGCAGATCCTGATAGATCAGGCGGTCGGCGCCGATCAGCGCCTGTACTTCGTCAACGGTTCGGCCGTTCGCGATCAACTCCGAAGCGGCCGGCATGTCGATGCCGTAGACGTTCGGGTACCGCACGGGCGGGGCCGCGGATGCAAAATACACCTTGCGAGCGCCGGCCTCACGAGCCAGCTTGATGATCTGCCGCGATGTCGTGCCGCGGACGATGGAATCGTCGACGAGCAAGACATTCTTGCCACGAAATTCGAGGTCGATGGCATTCAGTTTGCGCCTGACCGACTGCGCGCGTTCCTCCTGGCCGGGCATGATAAACGTGCGGCCGATGTAACGATTCTTGATGAACCCCTCGCGATACTTCAGGCCGAGGTGATAGGCAACCTGCAATGCTGCCGTGCGGCTCGTGTCCGGAATCGGGATGACGACCTCGATATCGTGATCCGAAAAATCACGCACGATCTTGCCGGCCAGCTCCTCGCCCATGCGCAGCCGCGACTTGTACACAGAGAGCTCATCGAGGATCGAGTCCGGACGGGCGAAGTAAACGTATTCGAAGATGCAGGGCGTGTGCCGAACGTCACCGCGTTGCGCGCGGCTGTGCAATACGCCGCCATTCTCGATAAAGACGGTTTCGCCAGGGCGCACGGCGCGTGCGTGCCTGAACTGCAGCACGTCGAGCGCGACGCTCTCCGAGGCGACCATGTATTCGCGCCCCGCGTCCGAGTCCCGTTCTCCAAGAACGAGTGGCCGGATCCCGTGCGGATCGCGAAATGCAACGATGCCGAAACCCACGATCAGGGCAACGACGGCATATCCGCCTTTGCAGCGCCGGTGCACCGCATCGACGGCATCGAACACCTGCTCGGGCGTCGGCCGGCCGTTTGCGCGGATGTGCAGCTCGTGAGCGAACACATTGAGCAGCACCTCCGAATCGGAATCGGTGCTCAGATGACGCCGGTCTTCGCGCGTCAGCAATTCGGCGAGCTCTGTGTAGTTGGTCAGGTTGCCGTTGTGCGCGAGGCAGATGCCATAGGGAGAATTCACATAGAAGGGCTGTGCCTCCGATGCGCGCACGCCACCCGCGGTCGGATAACGAACGTGCCCGATGCCGACATTGCCGGTCAGCTGCAGCATGTGACGCTCGCGAAAGACGTCGCGCACCAGCCCGTTGCTGCGGCGCTGCCGCAGGCCGTCTTCACCCCAGGTCACGATGCCCGCAGCGTCCTGACCGCGATGCTGCATGACCGTCAGGGCATCGTACAGCGCCTGGTTGACCGCTTGAGTACTAACGATTGCGACGACGCCGCACATGCTTCACTCCAGAAAGTTCATATCGATGTCGCGTGCACGGGTTCTTGCAGCGACACGATGGGCAGTGACTCCGCGGTCTCGTCGGGTGTCAGCATGTCGAAACCCTTTGGCGTCATGACCTTGATCCAGTCAGCGACGACCTCGAGATAAGGGACCACGTTCGAGCGATACCACCAATATTCGTTGGAGAAGCCCGCGAACTGACCGCCGATGATGAGCAGCGCGACGAGTAACACGCCACGCGCCATCCCGAACAGCGATCCGAAGAAGCGGTCGATGCCACTCAGTGCCGACAAGCGGACCAGTTTCGACAGTCCCAATCCGAGTAATCCGCCGAGCGACAGAATGACGGCGAAGACCAGAACGCGACCGAACCAGATCTGCATCTCCGCAGAGTCCAGCCAGCTGTCGGAAATTTCGCCGACGGTCGGCCCGTAATACATTGCCGCCCAGATAGCCACGAGCAGGGCTGTGATCGAAATGGCTTCCTTGATGAAGCCGCGGACGAATCCCACCACGACCGAAACGATAATGGCTACGGCGATGAGTAAATCGATGATTGGCATCAGGGGTGTCGGGTCCGGTCCGGCACTGCGTGGGGGCAGATTCTAGCAGAACGACTGCAAGACGCACGTTTTGAAATTTGCCCGAGTGACGCTTACGGATGTGGCACGACCTGGCCGGCATGACCTGCGCGCTCGAGGCGCACGGCCATCGCTTCGGCACTGTCGCGATCCTTTTGCGGTCCGATGCGCACACGGTGCAGTGGACCCGACGCGGTCGTGAGCCGACTGAGAAATGCGGCAAATCCCTGCTTGCGCAAATCGGCGGCAAGCTTCTCGGCGTTTTGTTGATTCGAAAAACTGCCGAGCTGGACCACCCACATGCCCGTGGATGAGTTCGACGCCTCGACCACGGCCGGCGCTGACGCCTGTGGGCGCGGCCCGGAAGCGGCGGCCGGCGCGGCCGGCGTCTCCGTGGACGTTGTGCGCTCTGTGCTTTTCGCGGGCGGTTCCTCGCGTGCGGCTTGCTTTGCCACGGGCTCGTTGCTCGCGGCGAGCGGCACCGGCTCCTTGCGGTCCCTTTGCAGGACGATGGTTTGTGTTTTCTGCTCACCGGCCTGACCGGGCAGCGGCACGCGCTCACTGATGACTTCGCCGTTTTGCGGCGAGCCATCCAGAAACACGGGCACGACAAGGACGACGAAAATAACCAGTACGGCGGCGCCGATGATGCGCTCTTTCAGGCTTCGCTCCATCATGATCCGCGCGAGTATAGCTCAAGGCTTCGCAGCGCGGGACCAACGATATAGAACGAGCCGGTCACCAGAATCCGATCCTCCTGCGTCGCCAGTGCCCGTGCAGAATCCATCGCCTGCTGCAGCGAATCGGCGCTGAGGCACGCGGCGTTGCTGAGATTCGCGATCTGGCGTGCCAGCTCACCGGCTTCGATTGCGTGAGGGCTGTCCGCCGTGACGGCAATCCAGTGTGCGACGATATCCTGCAGTGGCGCGATCACGCCGGCCACGTCCTTGTCGTCAAGCATGGCCACGATCGCAATTGTCTTGCCACTGATCGCTCGTGCCCGCAGCGAGCTCGCGAGCACGCCGGCAGCCGCAGGATTGTGCGCGACGTCGAGCAGCCATTCGACGTCGGTGCGGACAATTTGCAGGCGCCCGTCGAGTCGCGGACGCGCGAACGCGGCGTTCACGACATCCGTTTGCAGGAAGGATTCCCAACCCGCTGCCTCGGCCAGCGCGAGAACGCCGGCGGCATTGTCGATCTGGAAATCGCCCGCCAGAGACGGCGGCCTGAGTGACGACAATTGCGTGCGGCAGCCCTGCCACGACCAGCTGCCGTCTGCGGCGCCAGCCCACGTGTAGTCTCGACCGGCAACGATGATCTCGGCACCGATATCGCTTGCGTGCCTCGCCAGCGAGGCCGGAACATCGACCGCGCCGAAAACGATCGGTTTGCCTTTGCGCATGATGCCGGCCTTTTCGAATGCGATGCTGTCGATATCGTTTCCGAGCCAGTCACAGTGGTCGAGCGACACGTTCGTAATCAGCCCGGCATCGGGTTCGACGGCATTGACGGCGTCCAGACGCCCACCCATGCCGACCTCGAGTATCACCGCATCCACACCGGCCTTATCGAAGACGACAAGCGCCGCGAGCGTGCCGAACTCGAAATAGGTCAGCGGAACGTCACCGCGTACGGCTTCCACGCACTCGAAGGCTGCGACGATCTGCTCGTCGGACGCCTGTGCCGCGTCGATGCAGATACGTTCGTTAAAGCGAAATACGTGTGGCGACGTGTATGCGCCGACCGATACGCCGGACTCGACGAGCAGCGATTGCAGCATCGCGACGCTCGATCCCTTGCCGTTCGTGCCGGCGACATGCAATACGAACTGCGGTGTCTTGAGATCGAGCTTGCCGAGAACCGCGTGCACTCGCTCGAGACCAAGATCGATCTCATGGGGGGACAGCGTCTCGAGCAGCGCCAGCCAGTCAGTCAGCTGCGAACCGGCGGTCAAAGGGGCCTACTGCTCGAACGGTGTCGGCCGTTGCTCGAACTTCGCGATCAGGTCGGCAATCTCGTTGCGCAATTTGCGCCGGTCGACGATCATATCGATCGCGCCGTGGTCGAGCAGAAACTCGCTGCGCTGGAAGCCCTCGGGCAATGTCTGCCGCACCGTTTGTTCGATCACGCGCGCCCCGGCAAAACCGATCAATGCATCGGGCTCCGCGATGTTGACATCGCCGAGCATCCCGAGGCTTGCCGAGACGCCGCCCGTGGTCGGATCCGTCAAAACCGAGACGTAAGGAACGCCCTGCTCACTGACCTTCGCGAGCGCCGCCGCGGTCTTCGCCATCTGAAACAGTGAAAACAGCGCCTCCTGCATGCGCGCACCGCCGCTCGCCGAAAATGATATCAGTGGCGCACGGGTATCGGCTGCCTGCAGAGCCGCACGCGCGAAGCGCTCCCCGACCACCGAGCCCATCGAGCCGCCCATGAATGCGAACTCGAAGGCGCAGGCAATGACGGGGCGGCCATGCAAGGAGCCGCTCACGGTGACCAGGGCATCCTTTTCGCCGGTCTTCTTCTGCGCCTGCACCAGGCGATCGCGATACCGCTTGCTGTCGCGGAATTTGAGCGGATCCAGCGGCTCGAGCCCGGTCGCGATTTCCTTCTGCGAATCGGGATCAAGGAAATAATCAAGGCGTTGGCGAGCGCCGATGCGCATGTGGTAGTCGCACTTCGGACAGACCTGCAGGTTGCGCTCGAGCTCATTGCGATACAACTGCGCGTCGCATCGCGAACATTTGATCCAGACACCCTCGGGCACCGAGCGGGTACGCTTTGCGGTGCTGATGCGCGAGGGCATGAGTTTGTCAAACCAGCTCATGTCAGCAATCATATCCATCGTTGATTGACCACGCTACCGGCCGTTGCCCCGGCCTGCCGCCGGTGCCGGGAGAAACCGGCAGATCGTACCGGCCCGGATAGTCGACGCGCACCAGCGTCAGGCCATTTGGCGGCGCCGCCACGCCGCCGTGCTTGCGATCCTTGCTCTCCAGCACCTGGGCCAGCCACTCCACCGGCTGCTCGCCGCTGCCGATCGCCACCAGCGCCCCGGTGATATTGCGCACCATGTGCTGCAAGAATGCGTTTGCCGTGATCTCCAGCACGACACGGTCATCGTCACGCTTGACCGAGATCAGCGTGACTTCGCGCACAGGCGTCGACGCCTGGCAACCCGCAGAACGAAATGCCGAGAAATCGTGTTTGCCGGCGAGTAGCTGTGCAGCATCGTGCATGCGCCGCTCGTTCAGCGACTGGTGAACCCACCATGTACAGCGGTGACACAGCGAGGATCGTACGGGCCGATTGAGAATCAGGTATCGGTAGCTGCGCGCTGTCGCGGAGAAGCGCGCGTGAAACTCATCGTCGACGCAACGCACCCAGTTGACGTTGATGTCATCAGGGAGGTTGCTGTTGGCGCCGAGCAGCCACCTGCGATCGGCGCGCTCACTGCTCGTGTCGAAATGCGCGACCTGGCCCGCGGCATGCACGCCGGTGTCGGTGCGCCCGGCGCATATGGTTGTGACCGTCTCGTCGGCGACAATGCTCAACGCGTGTTCGACACGCTCCTGAATGCCACACCCGTTTCGCTGGTGCTGCCAGCCGTTGTAGGCGGTACCGTCGTATTCGATGCCGATGGCGAGTCGCATGTCAGGGTGTTACGGGACCGGGTCGGGCCTGGTCGCTCTCGCACATCCCTGTGCTCCGCGACATTCGGTCGTCCTGACCTTCAAGGCCCTCCTACAACGTCGATCGAGGCCAGCAGGAGCGGCTTTAGCCGCGTACAAACGATCGGGCGGTTCTGAACCCATCAAAACTACCTTGACGGAGTACTAGCCCGGCAGTGAATCAAGTAGCTGCTGCGCCTGCTGCTGCTGGCTCTCATCGCCCTCATCGAGGACTTCCTTGAGGATGCCTTTGGCACCGGTGGGGTCACCCATGTCCACATAGGCCCGCGCAAGATCGAGCTTCGTACCGACTTCGGTCATCGTGCGGGCCTCATGAAGATCGTCGCTCAGCTCTTCGGGATCAATCGCCATCGTCGGAATGTCGTCGTCGGCGGAGATCTCCGGCCGTGGATGCTCGACTGTCGCATCATCGCGAGGCATGTCGACGGTGTCGCCCATTTCGCTGACTTTGAGGGCCGCTGTCAGATCATCGAGATCGAGATCGAGGTCGGTGGTGGCGACCGCGGGCATTTCACCTGTTTCCCCGGCATTGGTCGTCGCCGTAAATGCATCAGCCGGCAATGCCTCTGTCTTGGCGAAATCGAAATCGCCCGTATCATCGTCAGCCGGAGCAAGCATCGTCGCCTGATCGTCGGCAATGCTGGCGTCCATGTCGTTATCCGCAGGCGCGAGCACGGTGTCATCCTCGCCCACCAGGGCTTTTTCCAGGTCGGACATGGTCTCGACTGCCATGTCATCGCTCAGCACCTGGGTTTGCCCGGTTGCATCGAGAAGACTTTCATCGAGGCCGATATCTGTCAGCGAATCAATATCCCCGGCCGTCTCGGCCATCATTGGATTCTGGCCGGTCTCGTCACGGGCCAGCACGTGCCGGACTCCGGTCGAGTCCGGATCGAGTTCGGGGTTTTTCCCGGTTGCCGCGGTCGAATCGAGCGTAACGTTCACGCCGGTGTCAGCGAGCTCCTCGTTGGCCCCCGTCGCATCGAGGTCGTCAAACGGAGCAACCTCGGTTTCTTCGAGCGCGCTGAGGTCGAGATTCAGGTCCTCCAGATCGATTTCGCCCGTCGCTTGCCCGCCAGACTGCCCGGGCATCTGGGCAGTGACATCGTCGTCGTCGACATCGTCGATCGACGGCAATTCGGAAGTGGCATCGAAGAGCGCATCGAACGGCTGCTCGATCGTCGGCGATTCCAGCGTGGATTCCAATGTCGGCATTTGTGCTGTGACTTCGGCTGTCGGTGCATCCAGCACCTCGCTCTTACCCGTCTCCTCAATAATGAAGTCCAAACCACCTGGATCTTCATCCTCGCCGACATCGAATACATTTCCGCCCGGCTCGTTGACAGTGCCGAAATCCATGTCGAGCGCACTGGCTTCCTCCATGCCGCCCTCGAACGAAAGATCGACTTCCCGAGTGACAGCAGCAACACCGGCGCCGGCGAACAATTCGTGCTCCGCGGCAATCTGCTGGCCCATGATGACGATCTTGTCCCATTCGGCACTTTCGGCATCGCCCACTGCCGCTTTCAAACGTCCCGCCGCGTCGACGAATGCATCGCGATTGCCCCAGACGAAATAGATTTCAGCAAGTTTCGTCAGCAAATCGCGGCGGTCGGGTTCGATTTCCAGCGCGCCGTTGATCAGGTCTGCCGCTTGATCGTACAAGCCGTAAGCCATGTGAAAATCGGCCTCGGCCACCGGATCGCTTTGGTCGAGGTTGATGGCCGTCTCACTGCTGAAGGTGTCTTCGAGCGCGTCAAACTGATCCGTATCGCCGCCCGAATCCTCGATCTCGGGTGTCGGCGCCTCAACTGTATCTTCCATCGGTCGAAACGCCGGTTCCTGCGGCTGACCTGGCGCTTCCTGCTCAACGACGACGAACGTTCCGTCGTCGTGCACGGGTACTTGCATCTGTTCGGTCGCCGACAGCGCATCGCCACCGAACTCATCGGCGTCCAGTGCACTCCATTGACCGGTTACCTCGTCGTCGCCGTCGTCGTGATCGCGACGCAAAAACCAGAACAGTATGCCGCCGGCGACGATCACGGCGCCGCCAATCATGGCCCAGATGCTGGTAAGCGCATCGATGATTCGCTCGACAATCGTCGGGCCGGTTTCGGGCGCCGACCGGATGACAGTGGTAGGCGGCGGTGTTGTATCAGCCACCTCATCGTCCTGGTCGGTGACCGGCTCGGCGTCTTCGGTGTCGGTCATGATGTCGGCGCCGGCATCCAATGTTGCGTCGTCGGCGAAGGGATCTGCCGTTGCGTCGTCAACGACATCGTCCGCCGCGTCGTCGGCAACGACATCATCGACAGGTGGCTCGTAAATTTCGCCGCGAATGTTCGCGAGTTCGTGGCGCAAGGTCGCAAGGTCGTTGTCGCGAATTTCGATCAGCGACGGCTGTCGCGGAACGTCGGCCGCCTCGAGCTCGGCAATTCGATCCAGAATTTCCTGCTCGCGCGTCATCGGCTCGCCGTCCGCTGGCGAATCGATTCCAAGGTCGAGGCCGGCAGGCTCCTCGTCAGGCGGCACCAGCGTCAGACTCGGCTCCAGTATCGGATCGAGTATCGGCTCCGGTGTCGGCTCCAGTATCGGCTCCACGACCGGCGGGACTGTCGGGACCGCTGCCGTCATTCTGGCTCCGCTCCATGCAGCATGGTGCCTCTTGGCTTCGGCTAACGCATAGCCGCGGTCGATCTGGAATATTTCGTCAGCGCTCGGTATGCGCAGATTTGCGCCAGCCCGCAGAACATTGATATTGCCGCCGAACGCCTCCGGATTTGCCTCGAAAATTGCAAGCATCGCCTGATTCATCGTCAGACGACTGTCAGATTTCACGCGTTGCGTGATTCCCCAAAGTGTCTCGCCGCGCACAACGAGGTGGTCGCTACCCAACGTCGTGTCGTAGTAATCCGGCGTTTCGTCGCTGCCGTAAGTCTCGTCATCCGCCGAGGAATCGCCGGCGACGTAGAAGTCATCGTCAACCGCGGAGGAATCGTCGGCAACGTAAAACTCATCGTCGTCCGCAGAGGAATCGTCAGCAACGTAGAACTCATCCTCGTCTGCAGAGGAATCGTCGGCAACGTAAAACTCATCGTCGTCCGCAGAGGAATCGTCGGCAACGTACGACTCATCGTCGTCCGCAGAGGAATCGTCGTCAAAGTAGGTTTCGTCGTCAAATGCGTAGGAGTCATCTGCGACCGGCTCGGGCTCGGCTTGCACCGGCGGCGGCGTTGCCGATGGCTGTCTTTCGATGCGGCCACTGTCCACCGGCGTGCTGCGCCGCGGCGCCGTCACCGCCGGTTGTGCTTGCGCCGTCGAAGGAGGCACGAACGTCGGTGGATCGAGCAGCACCGTATATTCACGCAACAAGCGACCGCGCGGCCAGCTTGCCTCGACAAGGAAAGTCAAAAACGGCTCGGTGATCGCCGAGTTCGAGCGCACCTCAACGTAATTGCCATCGACGTTATCCGAACGCACGACCTTGAACTGCAGGCCCTGCAGAAAAGTTGGCCGGTCGAGACCGTAACGCTGGAATGTCTCCGCAGACGCCATCGTAATCTGCAGATTATCGAGTTCTCCCGGCACTGCGGACAACAATTCGATTCTTGCGCGCAGAGGTTCGTTGAGTGCCGACTCCAAACGAATTTCGCCCAATCCAAGCGCCCAAACGTTGCTCGATAGCAGCGCGATGAACGCAAGTAATATGCGAATAAATCGTCGCGGCATAGTAATTTTCTCCAACTCCCCCAGAGGCCCGCAAAACACGTCCGCTCGAACCTGAATCCAGCCGGACTGCCGGCCGGATCAATGGCCTGCGAACTATAGCTTATAAATGGTTTTTCGCCAATATTTCAGCAATTTGGACGCTATTTAGAGCCGCGCCCTTACGTATGTTGTCGGACACTACCCAGAGATCGATTCCACGCGGATGTGAGATATCCTCACGGACACGACCGACGAATACCGGGTCGTTGCCGGAGCTTTCCGTCACTGCGGTTGGGTAGTGACCGGTCTCCACACCGTCGAGCAGCTTTACTCCTGGTGCGTTTTGCAGCAATGCGCAGACGTCTTCAGCCGAAATCTTGTCACGCGTTTCGATATGCACGGCTTCCGAGTGGCCGAAGAATGCCGGTATACGCACCGCCGTCGGATTGATGAGAATTTCGCTGTCATTCAATATCTTGCGTGTCTCCCAAACGATCTTCATCTCTTCTTTGGTATAGCGATTGTCCTCGAAAGTGTCGATGTGCGGCACGGCGTTGAACGCGATCTGCTTCGCAGCGCCCTTGATATCCAGCGGGTTGCCATTCAGCATCGCGGCCGACTGGCGAGCAAGCTCCTCGACGGCACTGCGCCCGGCGCCCGACACAGCCTGGTAGGTCGCGATATTGATGCGCTCGATGCCGACAGCGTCGTAGATCGGCTTCAACGCCACGACCAGCTGGATCGTCGAGCAATTCGGGTTGGCGATAATGCGGCGCTTTCGATAGCCGGCGATTGCCTCGGCATTGACCTCGGGGACGATGAGCGGGATGTCGTCGTCGTAACGAAAGTGCGAGGTGTTGTCGATGACGGTGCAACCCGCCGCGGCTGCCTGCGGTGCATACTCCGCCGAAATCGATCCACCAGCCGAGAAAAAAGCGATCGTCGCGCGGGAAAAATCGAACTCCGCAAGATTCGAGACTATGAGCTCGGAGTTGCGGAACGCGACGCCCTTGCCCGCCGAGCGTTCGCTGGCCAAGGCAAAGATATCGCCCACCGGAAATTTTCGCTTCGATAGAATTTGGAGCAAGGCCTCACCGACGATACCGGTGGCGCCAACGACTGCAATGTTGATGCGATCTGACATGGAGTCTGACTTCCTGACTTCGATCAGCCGGATACAACCGGTGTGCCGGATTGAACGTCGGCGTTTTGTGCGCGATTGCGCAGGTAATGATCGATGAGTACAAGCGCGACCATCGCTTCCGCGATCGGCGTTGCGCGCAAGCCGACACAGGGATCGTGCCTGCCCCTGGTAATGATCTCGGTCTCCTTGCCGCGCTTGTCGATCGTCTTGCCGGGTTTCGAAATACTCGACGTCGGCTTCAGTGCAATGCTCGCGAGGATGTCCTGCCCCGACGAGATGCCGCCCAATGTGCCGCCGGCATCGTTCTTGCTGAAACCGTCACTAGTCATTTCGTCACGGTGTTCGCTGCCGCGTTGCGTGACGGCCGCGAAGCCCGCACCGAGTTCGACTCCCTTGACGGCATTGATGCTCATCAATCCCTTGGCGATGTCGGCCTCGAGTTTGTCGAACACGGGCTCGCCGAGTCCGGGCGGAATATTGGTCGCGATGACGCTGATTTTCGCGCCGATCGAATCCCCCTCGGCACGCAATTCGTCCATGAACTTTTCAAGCTCATCGATGCGATCGGGATCCGCGCAGAAGAATGGATTGCTGTCAACGAAGTCCGGTTCAGGCGCGCCGAGCACGATGGGCCCGAGCTGCGAGACGTAGCCGTGAATCTCGATACCGAGTTTGACGCGCAGGTACTTGCGGGCGATCGCGCCTGCGGCGACACGCATGGTCGTCTCGCGCGCCGACGAGCGCCCGCCACCGCGGTAATCGCGAATGCCGTATTTCTGCTGGTAGGCATAGTCGGCATGACCGGGACGAAACTTGTCCTTGATGTCGCCGTAATCTTTCGAGCGCTGATCCGTGTTTTCGACCGTGAGGCCGATCGGCGTTCCCGTGGTCTGGCCTTCGAACACGCCTGACAGTATTTGCACCTGATCGGGCTCATTGCGCTGGGTCGTGTGCCGTGAGCGGCCCGGGCGGCGCCGATCCAGGTCCGTCTGAATATCCGCTTCCGTTAACGGCAGCCCCGGCGGACAACCATCCACGACGCAGCCGAGCGCACGGCCGTGGCTTTCGCCATAGGTTGTGACGACGAAATTTTGTCCGAAACTGTTGCCTGACACCTTTATATGCCTTCGAGATCGTTTTTGCCGAGAAGAAACACGCCCTGCCCGCCATGCTCGAACGTGAGCCACACAAAAGCAATACCGGGATAGCGTTTTTCCAGTGCTGCCTGGCTGTTGCCAACCTCGCACACGAGTATTCCACCGTCGCTCAGAAACCGCGATGCATGATGCAGGATCGTATTGACCGAATCCAGACCGTCTGCGCCGGCGGCGAGCCCGAGAGCGGGCTCGTGGCGATACTCGGGCATCAACGCGTGCATGTCGTCCTGATCGACATAGGGTGGATTGCTGACGATCAGGTCATATTGGCACGCTTCGAGTTTGCAGAAGAAATCGGACTGCACCAGCCGGACGCGATCGCCCACGCCGTGACGTTCGACATTGATCGCAGCGACAGCCAGGGCATCCGCCGAGATATCCACGGCATCGATGCTCGCCTGCGGAAATTGCAACGCCATTGCGATCGCGATACAGCCGCTGCCCGTGCCCAGGTCAGCCGCTCTCCGGACACCCGCTGGCGACAGCCACGGCGCGAAACGATCGTTGATGAGTTCGGCGATCGGTGATCGCGGCACGAGAACGCGCTCGTCCACGTAGAATTCGAGCCCGGCAAACCATGCCTGTCCCAGCAGGTACGCCACCGGGATCCGATCGCGAATGCGGCGCTCGGCCAGCGCATCGAGCCCGGCGAGCAGCGCAGGGTCAACCACGGTTGCGTGGACGCCCGGCGCATCGTCATGCGGCAGGCCGAGGTGCGAGATAACAAGCCATGCGGCCTCGTCGACCGGGTTCTCGGTGCCGTGTCCATAGCTGAGGTCCGCCGCCGCGAAGCGATCGGCCAGGCTGCGAATCAGCTGCTCTACGGTAATCGGGTGGTCCAACGCCTGCGCCAGGGAATCAGTGAGTCGCTTGTCGGCGAATCTATCACCTTCGCCGTCTGACTGCCTGTAGAATCGGCCTTCGACATCGGCATCAGCAGGCGCATTCTCGCAACCATGAGACCACGAAACTTTCTTGTGGCGTTCGTACTCGGCATTGCCATTGCTGCCGGCATCTGGGTATCGGTGTCATTGCGTGGACCTGCAGCGAGACCCAATGCCGCAACGATACTGCCGGCGCCGATCGAATTGCCGCAGTTCTCGTTGCTCGATCAGCATGGACAGTCGATCGGCAAAGAGGTCTTCGCAGGCGAGTGGGATCTCGTATTTTTCGGCTTCACGAATTGTCCGGATATTTGTCCGTTGACACTGCAGCTGCTGAGCCAGGTCAAAGTACGGCTCGCGGAAGCAAAACACGAGCCGCTGCCGCGGATCGTATTCGTCAGTGTTGACCCGCAACGCGATACGCCTGCCGCTATCGACAGTTACATCAGCTTTTTCGGCAAGGACCATCTCGGCATCACGGGAGAGCTCGATGAATTGCGCAAGTTGACAAGTGCGCTCGGAATATTTTTCGAGAAGAACGACGGCGACGACTACGTCGTGGACCACTCGGTCGTCGTGCTTGTCATCGACCCGCAAAGCCGCATGTCCGCCTTGTTCGGCGCGCCGCACCGGATCGACGACCTGGTGCACGATCTGCCGCTGATCATGGCACGTGAATGATGCGACTCCTTGTGGCACTGGTTGTTGCAGGGCTGACGTTCGGCTGTGCCGAGGAGTCCGGACCGCCGCTCGTCGCGGGCAATGTCAGCGTCGTGCAGCCGCTGCCGGGTACGACGACGAGCGCCGCATACCTCGAGTTGGCCAACCACAGTCGCAACACGATCGACATCACGAAGGTAACCAGCCCCGAGTTCGCAGCCGTCGAAATGCACGAGACGTTCATCGACGATGACATTGCCCGAATGCGACCGCTTGAAAAACTGTCCATAGCACCGGCAACCACGGCGGTCTTCGAACGCGGCGGCAAGCATCTCATGCTGCTACGCCCCTACGGCACAGCGGACTACGTGACACTGCAGTTCTACGCCGGCGATCTGATGCTGCTGAGTGTGCGCGCCCGCTTCGAATCGGCCGCTGATTGATCCGCAAATGTTGTCTCGCGCATTCGCTTTCATGCAATATCTGCTGCCGCGACATTGGTTGACGGCAGTCGTCTACCGTGTCGCGCGTATACGCATAAAACCCGTCAAGAATGCGCTCATCAGCGCTTTCGTGCGCCTCTATGGCGTCGATGTCGACGAGGTCAGTCGTGATGTCCCGGACGCCTTTCGCACATTCAACGACTTCTTCATCCGCGAACTCAAGGACGGCGCGCGACCGATTGACACACGGCCGATGTCGATCGTGTCGCCCGTCGACGGCACCGTGACCCAGGCCGGGAAACTGCAGGCGGACAGTATTTTTCAGGCCAAGGGGCATCACTACTCCCTTGACGATCTGCTCGCTGCCGATCTGGATGATGCGCGCGCATTCCGTGACGGATCGTACGTGACGTTGTACCTCGCGCCGCACTATTATCATCGAGTCCACGCACCGCTCGGCGGCGAACTCGTGGCCGCGCACTATGTACCCGGCGATCTGTTCAGTGTCAACGCCGCCACCGTGTTGCACGTCGCCGGCCTATTCCATCGCAATGAGCGACTCATCCTGCGCATTGCCACGAAGCACGGACCGATGGCGCTGATCTTCATCGGGGCGCTCAATGTCGGCAGCATCAGCACCCGCTGGAGCGGCGAGATCCGACCGAGAAAATCCGGTGTTGTCGAAATGCTCGATACGTCGGCGCACTCGCGCCGCGTCGAAAAAGGCGAATTACTGGGCTGGTTCAATATGGGCTCGACCGTCATCGTTCTGTTGCCGCGTGGCGTCTGCGACTGGCGCCACGACCTGACACCAGGGAAGACGTTGTGCATGGGCGAGTCGATCGGTGAGATCGGGAAAAAAGTGGGGTCGGAAAAAAGTAGGGTCGAACCGAAAAGTAGGGTCGAACCGGACTTTTTTGTGAGAACCGGCAACTAATGACTTCATCGAGTAAAAAGTTCGGTTCGACCCCACTTTATTGGCGGCCTTCGTCGGACGTTGCCGTCGCAAGACGTCGGGCCGCGATGCTCGAACGCATTCGGCATTTTTTCGCCGGGCGCGACGTACTGGCTGTCGACACGCCTGCATTGAGCCGCTTCGCTGCGACCGATCCGCATATCGAAAGCTTCGGCGTGTACTCGAGCACGGGCGCGCGAGCGGAGTGGTATTTGCACACCTCGCCCGAGTTCCACATGAAGCGCTTGCTTGCGGCGGGTTATCCCGATATCTATTCGATCTGCCGCGTGTATCGTGACGGCGAATCG
Organism: Pseudomonadota bacterium; assembly: GCA_022560695.1. GTDB lineage: Bacteria > Pseudomonadota > Gammaproteobacteria > Steroidobacterales > Woeseiaceae > UBA1847. The sequence goes on along the minus strand of JADFSP010000007.1, from coordinate 61,795 downwards.
GGCAGGCGGCACCAACCGGAATTTACGCTCGTCGAGTGGTACCGGCTCGGATTCGGTCTCGATGCAATCAGCAATGAGACAACTCAGTTTATCGCTGCGGTGCTCGAGCGTCCCGAATTGTGCGATGCCGTTGATCGCATCGAATACCGTGACGCATTCCTGCGTTACGCCGGCGTCGATCCGTTCACAGCCGACAGCATGGAGCTCGCCGGCTGTGTCGCGGCAGACAAAGACCTGCGCGCAGCAATCGGCCAGGAGCGGGATACCTGGCTCGACCTGGTCCTGAGTTCGCGGGTCGCGCCGAAATTCGCGCAGGACCGGCTCACGGTCCTCCGGCATTATCCGGCCAGCCAGGCGGCGCTGGCTCGCCTTTGCCCTGCCGACAACAGCGTGGCCGATCGCTTCGAAGTGTTTCTGGGCTCGATGGAACTTGCCAACGGCTGCGTCGAACTAACGGACGCCGCGGAGCAACAAGGACGCATTGGCGAGGAATGCGTCAGGCGACGCAGGCTCGGCCGCCCTGCGCCGCCGGTCGATGACATGCTGATCGCTGCCCTCGATGCCGGCCTTCCCGAGTGCTCGGGCGTGGCACTGGGCTTCGAGCGGCTGCAGATGCTACAGGACCGCAGGGATGACATTTGCCAAGTACTGACTTTCGCTCTCGATACCCGCCATGACTGACCCCGATTACACGTTGCTGGATTCGCAGTTACGGGCGCTGCTCGCCGGCGAGCACGATGCACTCGCCAATGCCGCGAATTTCGTCGCACTCCTTTATCATGCGCTGGACGACATCATTTGGCTCGGCATCTACGTGCTGCGCAACGGCGAACTCGTGTTGGGCCCGTTCCAGGGCAATACGGCCTGCGTGCGCATTTCAATCGGCAGTGGCGTGTGCGGGGCGGCGGCGGCGACACTCGAGACCCAGCGCGTTGCCGATGTGCACGCATTTCCCGGTCACATCGCTTGTGACGCGGCCTCTCGATCCGAAATCGTCGTGCCGCTGTTGATCGACGACAAGCTGGTCGGCGTCCTCGATATCGACAGTCCGTCCATCGACCGCTTCGGCGCGGGCGACCAGGCGGGCATCGAAGGACTGTGTGAAACGTATTGCCGGCTTCACTCCGGTCGTGAGCGATTTATTTGACTCTCGATACGTATTCGCGTGAACGCGTGTCGACTTTTATCGTTTCGCCCTGATCGACGAATAATGGGACGCGAACAACCGCCCCCGTCGACAAGGTCGCAGGCTTGACGCCACCGCTTGCCGTATCCCCTTTGACGCCGGGATCCGTTGCAACGATTTCCAGTTCAACGAAATTCGGCGGTGCGACGATCAGCGGCGAATTATTCCACAGCGTAACCTGGCAAATGTCGCCGTCGCTGATCCAGTCTTTTGCATGGCCGACTGCGTTCGCATCCGCCGCATACTGTTCGAACGTGTCCGGTACCATGAAATGCCAGAATTCGCCATCGGCGTACAGGTACTGCATATCGGTGTCCATGACGTCCGCCGCCTCAACGCTGTCGCCCGACTTGAATGTCTTGTCGACGGTCTTGCCGGTCTTGAGATTGCGAATCTTTACCCGATTGAAGGCCTGGCCCTTGCCGGGCTTGACGAACTCGTTTTCCACGATGATGCACGGATCGCGGTCAATGATGATTCGCAGCCCGGACCGAAACTCGTTGGTGTTGTAACTGGCCATATCGTACGCCGGCGCCGGCCGCCGACTCTCCCCTTCACTCATGGTCCTGGCCGCCGTGCGGCAGACGACCGACATGATACCGAAGTCACGGGCCCGTGCCGCAAATGCCACAAATATGGCCCCGAAACCGCCGCGAGCCTCCGAAACTAGATGCCCGTCACGCTTTTGCCACCCCGGTGGGGGCTACGCTGAGAGCGATTTCAAACCCTGCTGTTTTAACAAAATACAGACATCCAGGGACACCCCCAGAGATTAGCAAGGAACGCGAATTGGACGGGCGCCAAAGTATTTCCATAGCCGTATTGTCGGATAACGAAGACGACGTCGAACTGATCAACAGTACGCTGCGCGACGCCGGTCATGCAGCCCATTGTCACTGGATTGACCGCCCCACGAAGCTGAACAAGACCCTGGACGCGGAAAACGTCGAACTCCTCATCGTCAATTGCGATCACTACGCCGATTCCATACGCCAGATCGTCAAGCAAAAAGATCACTTCAACCCCGAAGTACCGGTCATCGCGATGCAGGAACATGCCGACGAAGCGGCGATTCAGGAAGCGATGAAACACGGTGCCCGCGACCTCGTGTCGACCGGGCTCAAGAAGCGCCTGCAGGCGGTGGTTACCCGGGAGCTGCGAGCACTGCGTGTCGAACGCGCGTTGTATTCGACCATTCAATCGGCCACGGAATACAAGCGACAGGTCAAGGAGTACATGCAGACATCGCGCAATGCGATCGCACTGACCCAGGAGGGTGTGGTCATCGACGCCAATGACGCATGGCTGCAACTGTTCAAGGCGGCCAAGCTCGACGAAGTCACCGGTGTCCCGTTGATGGACAGCTTTGAGCCGGAAAGTCAGGCGGCCCTGAAAGGGGCGATGGTCGCGACCATTAAAGGCAAGTGGCACGCAGACGAGCAACTGAAGGTAAAACCTCAAGACGGCGCCGTGGAAGCCAGCGAACTGCAATTACAATTTCGCAAGATCAACTTCGACAACGCGCCGTGCGTTCAGATATGCATTGTACAGCCCGACATTAATTCGCAGGAACCCACCAAACTCGTTCACGATGCGCTGCAACGTGATCCAACGACGCTGTTTTTTCACCGCAGTCAGTTTCTTGAACGTCTGCGGAAGCGCCTCAGCAAGAAGCCATCTTCCGGACTGCAGGTACTCGCCTACCTCAAGCCGGACAATTTCGGAGCTCTGCAAGACAAAGTCGGCATTCTCGACTCCGAGGAAATCCTGGCGCAGTTTGCGGAAGAAGTCCGCAAACGCATGCATCCCCGCGATGTCGCCGGCCGCTTCGAGGGAACATCGCTGCTTGTCCTGCTGGAACGCGGCAACGCGCAGGATGCGCAGGTCTGGGGCAAGCAACTTGTTGATCACATTCGCAATACGACTTTCGATATCGGCGATATATCGACGCATATGACCTGTACCGTCGGTGTGTGCGCAGTCAGTGACGTGTTTCGCAATCTGCAGGAACTCGTCGCAGCAACCGTTGATGCCCACAAGGCCGGCAGGGCCGAGGGCGGCGACAAATCCTATCTTAACGAGTCAGCCGACGAAGACACCAAGCAACGTGCATTTGATGCGATCTGGGTCAAGCGCATCAAAGCTGCGCTGACCGACAAACGATTTGAGGTAGCACAGCTCCCGATCGCAGGCTTGCGCAGCGATTCGGTGGAAATGTATGACCTGCTCGTACGCATGATCGACGAGCAGGGAAATTCGGTGCTGCCCTCTGAATTTATTCCCGCGGCCGAACGCAATAATATGATGAAGCACATCGATCGCTGGATGATCAAGGCAGCCATCGACTTCTGCAACAGAAACAACGCCGATCGCGTGTTCGTGCGTCTGTCGAAACAGTCAATTGTCGACGCAACTACGATCGCCTGGATGGAGCGTGAATTTGACAAGCGCAAGTTTGACTGCTCTCGCCTGGTGATACAAATACCGGAGCGTGACGCCGCAAAACACATCAAACAAACGAAATCGCTGGTCACGAAGATGCGAAAACTGGGCGTGGGTTTTGCGCTCGAGCACTACGGCGTCGACAAGGAGCGATTTCGGATACTCGATATCCTCAAGCCCAACTACATCAAGGTCGACGGGGAATTGATGCATACGCTCATGACCGATACGAAGATGCAGGACAGCGTGCAAAAAATAGTTCGTGCAGCGAAAGAGAGAAATATCAAGTCGATTGCTGAACGCGTCGAGAACGCAAATGCGATGGCCGTGCTGTTCCAGCTCGGACTCGACTTCATGCAAGGACATTATGTTAATGAACCTGAAGTAGTGCTGCAGGAGTCCGACAGCGTCAGGAAGCGCACACTTGCCGAACTGACGGCAGCTCATTCCCTTTAACAGACACCTCGATAATGCCCATGGCGATTATTGAGGCGGCTTTTCGAACCCCGCCCTGCCCCGGCAAAGCGTGACGGCCGTCACACTTTGTTGCCGGAACCACACGCTTATTGTCTACGCCGGTCAGCACATAGAATAGGCGCGTGAAAAGGATGTCTCAGCGCTCGTCAATTTGTCCGTCGCACAATCATCGGGGTGCCCGCACGTGAAAAAGTCGCTAGCTGGAAAGCATGGAAGGGTGCCGGCCGCACGGCCGCCAAAAGCCGGCAGTTTATTGTTGCCAACTCTCGCCGCGATTGGCAGCGGCCTCGCTGCAGTTCCTGCTGCGGCGCTCGAACTTGGTGAACTCGAATTACACTCGGCGCTCGGTCAACCGTTGCGCGCCAGCATCGCTTACGCGTTAGGCCCGAACGAACGGATCGCTGATTACTGCGTATCGCTGCGGGCCGGTCCGGCTGCAAGCGGACTGCCCACTTTGACGCGTGCGCGCATCAGCGTTGCCGAAGGCGTCATCTCCCTGTCGGGCGCAACCCCGGTGCGTGAGCCACTGATGACCACGAGCATCGTCGTCAATTGTCCGCACACACCGCAGCTTAGCCGGGATTATCTGATTTTCGTCGATCCGCCCGGAACCGTGGCAAACGCGATCAGTGAAAGTGCCGGGGCGCCGGCAGCGCCAACAGTTCCGCTGACGCCGGCAGCCCCGGTGCCTGAGGCGCCTCCCGCAGCCGCCGCAACACCGCGGCGAGCGGTCAATCGCTCACCGCTCCAGGGCAGGTCGCGCTACCGCGTGCAGCCAGGCGATTCATTGTCTGCAATCGTCCAACGCCTGGAGAACCGCCAGGTCGGATTGTGGGACGCCATCTTCACAGTCTTTGACGCGAATCCGGATGCGTTCATCGACTCCGACCCCAACAAATTGAAGGCCGGGAGCTGGCTGGACATTCCCGATGACGCCATCGTCAACGCGGTGGCAAGCAATGCAACCACCGACGCGCCGGTCGTTGCAGACCCTGTTGCGCTCATCGAGGCACGTATCGTTGCCGAAAATACAGACGTTGAGCCGGAAGCCGCGGCTGACCTGTACCCGGTCGTCGAGGCCCCGATCGACGAGGCCGCGACGATTGACGAGATTGCACCCGTGAGCGAGCCACAGCCGGCGACAGTCGAGCTGCCGCAAGCCGCTGAACCAGAGTTCGATTACTCGGCATTGCGGCCAGGCGACATCGTCCTTGATGGCAGCAGCTTGTTTGTGTCACCTGGTGTTTCCGCTGCAACTGAGACGATCATCATTCCCGATACCAGGATCGACGAGTTCGCCCTGACCGCATCGGCCATCGTTCCGGTCGCGACGACAGCACCTGTTGTCAAGGAGACTTCGATCTGGACCTCGTGGCTCACCGGCGGCGCGGTCGCGCTGTTCGCTGGCCTTTTGCTGTTCGGCCGAAAACTGCGCGAACGTTTTGGTTCGAGGCCGATCGGCGCCGCGCAACCGTCGCGGCGCAGCGCCGATGCTGATACGCGATCAGTCGAGGCGAGCGAAGATGTCGTTTACGACATCGCCGATATTGACTATTACATTGGTGACGACTGCCCCACTCACGAGAATCTGGTGCTCGATGCAGATCTGATCGCCGGCATCGGGCTGGAACAGAAAACAGACGTGGACCTCAATCAGGACTTCGGCTTTGCAGTGGCGTCACTACTCGATTACGAATTACCCGAACGCGCGGCACGCGCCGACGAGCCACCGTCAACCGATATCCTCCCGCCAATGCGCGCCGAAATTGAATCGATACTCGAAAGCGAAGTATTGCCGGAAGACGACGACTACGACATGTCCATTATTGTTGACGTAACGAAAATCCGGAACATCGACGACGTAACGTCTCGCAATCTCAGGGCGGTCGCCGTTGAAAGCGATGACGAGTCGTTGGACGTCGATGGTTACACGATCAGCCAGGACGTCAACTACGACATCGTCGAAGACAAATTCGAAGACCAACTCAGCGCGACGCAGGCGCTGAGCGACGAAATTGAAAAAGCCACGGCAGAACTGGAGCAGCGCATGGACGAAAAAGAAGATTCGCAAGACCAAGAGCCCTGCAGCGATGAGTCAACGGCGGTGCAGTTGGGCAGTGTTTCCGAACTCGACGTCACGGTCAATTTGCCGGCTGAAAACGACGTCATCAGCGATCTCGAGGACACGGGGATCAACGAGGCGCTCACGATCGACCTTCCAATTGACGACAAGACCGTGGAGATGCCGTCCACCGGCGAAGAACAGACTGTCGAGATGTCGACAGAGCCTGACAAATTGGACAAGAAAGTCGGTTAAATGCGAACTCGGCTACAATCGCACTGACGCCGTCCGGTCAGTCAGTTGTTACGGGATTTCTCCCTGCGAGAAATCACGCGCATCAAGACCATGAACGATCCGCCCGAAATACAGAGCATTCCGACCAAGAATATAAAGAGCGTGGGAGCATATTCGTACTGGATGACTGCCAGTGTGACGAACAGGATGCCAACCGCAACTAAAAAGTACGGCAATATTTCGTAAATCAGCTTGGGCAGGCGCAACGTCTCTGTCCTCTATCCACCAAGTCCTCCGAACCGGCACACAATGATGCCGTCGCCAGGTCCGTGTCAATTCAGGCAAGCAGCCGCACGGCAGTTGCAGTGAGACCTGACTCTTTCCTGCTTATATGGTCAAGTTCGAACTGTTGCAGCCAGCAGCTACGTCTCTTTTTCCGCCGCCGCAGCGATACCCACCAACCGATCGGCCTTGCGCCAGCCTTTCGGCAGCATATTGCCGCGCAGACCCCGATCGCCGTAATAATGATCGGTATCGTCCCATTTGATCGTCATCACACGCTGGCCGCAGAAAACCTGCAGGCTCCCGTCTTCCGGCACCACCGCGGCTGCGACCAGTTTTTCCTCGCCGCTTTTGTACTTCTTCGCTGGAATATTGATGAGCTTGTTGCCCTTGCCCTTCGCGAGCTCCGGAAGTTCATCCATCTCGAACAACAGCAATCGGCCGATCGAGCTCACGGCCGCAATCAGGCACTCGGCGTCTTGCGGCACCGGCGACGGCACTACCGCTCTGCCGCCCTCCGGAACGCGCAGCACAGCCTTGCCAGCCTTGTTGCGTGATACGAGGTCGCTCAAAGTCGCGATAAAGCCGTAGCCCGAGTCGCCCGCAAGAAGATACTTGTGCTCCGGGTCACCGATCATTGCGCCGCAGAAAGACGCGCCATCCGGCGACTTGAAGCGGCCGGACAGAGGTTCACCCTGACCCCGCGCCGACGGCAAGGTATGCGCCATGACACTGTACACGCGCCCGGTACTGTCGATGAACATGGCGAGCTGATTGCTGCGCCCCTGCACCGCCGCAAGAAATTCGTCGCCGGATTTGTAACTCAGCGTCGTCGGATCGATGTCATGGCCCCTGGCTGAGCGCGCGTAACCACGTTGCGACAGGACGACCGTAACCGGCTCGCTCACGACAAGCTGCGCTTCGTCGATCGCTTGCGCGGCCTCGCGTTCGACGATGACCGTGCGCCGGTCATCACCATACGCTTCGGCGTCTTCCAGAATCTCTTTCTTGATCAGCGATTTCAGTCGGGACGCGCTCTTCAGGATGGTCTCGAGCGCTTCGCGTTCCTCGCTGAGCTCGTCCTGCTCCGCGCGAATTTTCATTTCCTCGAGCTTCGCCAGATTTCTGAGCCTCAGATTGAGGATGGCCTCGGCCTGAATGTCCGCAAGCCTGAAGCGTTTCATGAGTACCGGTTTGGGCTTGCCTTCCTTGCGGATGATCGCGATGATCTCGTCGATATTCAGATAGGCAACCAGCAGCCCGTCGAGAACATGCAGCCGATCGGTAACGATCTGCAGCCGGTGCCGCAATCGGCGCTTGACGGTGTCCCTGCGAAATTTCAGCCATTCGCTTAGAATCTCGACGAGATTGAATGCCCTGGGCCGGCCATCAAGCCCGATGATATTCATATTGACGCGCGTCGTGCGCTCGAGGGACGTCGTCAAAAACAAATGCGACATCAGTTCGCCGATGTCGACATTTTTCGATCGGCGGCTGATCACGAGACGTATCGGATCCTCGTGATCGGATTCGTCACGAAGATCGTCCACCTGCGGTAACTTTTTGCTGCGCATCTGCGCCGCAATTTGCTCGAGCACTTTTCCACCCGAAATCTGGTACGGCAGGGAAGTGATGACGATATCGCCGTTTTCAATTTTGTACGTGGCGCGCAATCGCAACGTGCCGCTGCCGGTCACGTAAATTTGCTTGATCTCGGTTCGTGCCGACACCAGCTCGCCGCCGGTTGGAAAGTCCGGCCCCTTGATGTGCTTCATGAGCTGCGAAATCGTTGCTTTCGGATTGTCGATCAGGTGCACGAGCGCGCTCGCCACTTCACGCAGATTGTGCGGCGGCACGTCGGTCGACAGTCCGACGGCGATGCCCGTCGTGCCGTTCAGCAATATGTTCGGCATCCGGGCCGGCAACACAAGGGGCTCATTGAGCGTGCCATCGAAATTGGGCGCCCAGTCGACCGTGCCCAGACCGAGTTCGACCAACAGGCTTTTCGCATACGGCGCCAGCCGCGACTCGGTATAGCGCATCGCGGCAAACGATTTCGGATCGTCGGTCGAACCCCAGTTGCCCTGCCCGTCTATGATCCGATAGCGATAAGAAAAGTCCTGTGCCATCAGCACCATGGCCTCGTAGCAGGCGGAGTCACCGTGCGGGTGAAATTTTCCGATGACATCGCCAACGGTGCGCGCCGATTTCTTTGGCTTGGCGCCCGCTGCGAGCCCGAGTTCGCTCATTGCATAGATGATGCGTCGCTGCACGGGCTTCAAGCCATCGCCGATGCGCGGCAACGCACGATCGAGAATCACGTACATCGAGTAGTCGAGATAGGCCCTTTCCGTGTACTCCCGGAGGGGCTGTTGTTCGATTCCCTCGAGGTTCAGGTTGCTCTGCATGAAATCTATACCTCGGCCAGGTTGCCTTTGCTTTCAAGCCAGTTGCGGCGATCTTTGGCGCGCTTCTTTGCGAGCAGCAGATCCATGAGCTGGTCCGTCTTGTCACGGGCCGCAACGGTCAATTGCACGAGACGGCGCGTATCGCGGTTCATCGTCGTTTCCCTGAGTTGCCCCGGACTCATTTCGCCAAGTCCCTTGAAGCGCGTAACCGATACTTTGCCGCGCAACTTCTCCGCCTCGATACGATCGAGGATGCCCTTGCGCTCACTGTCATCGAGCGCGTAGAAGACTTCCTTGCCGACATCGATGCGATAGAGCGGCGGCATTGCGATGTACACGTGGCCGCTCATCACCAGTTCGCGGAAGTGGCGCAGGAATAGCGCGCACAGAAGCGTTGCGATATGCAGACCGTCGGAATCCGCGTCGGCAAGTATGCAGACCTTGTGATAACGCAGCCCTTCGATATCGTTAGTGCCCGGGTCGACGCCCAGCGCGACGCTGATGTCATGCACCTCCTGCGAGGCGAGAATCTCTGCGGAATCGACTTCCCAGGTGTTCAAAATCTTGCCACGCAACGGCATGATCGCCTGCGTGTTGCGGTCCCTCGCCTGCTTCGCCGAACCGCCCGCGGAGTCACCCTCGACCAGGAAGATCTCGCACAATTCCGGCTCCTGGGACGTGCAGTCGGCCAGCTTGCCCGGCAGCGCCGGGCCCGACACGACTTTCTTTCGCACGACCTTCTTCGCGGCCTTGAGGCGCTTTTGCGCCTTGTCGATCGCGAGCTGCGCGATCTGGTCGCCGGTCTCCGGATGCTGGTTCAGCCAAAGGGAAAAGTTATCCTTGATGACACCCATGACGAACGCCGCCGACTCCCGCGACGACAGGCGTTCCTTGGTCTGCCCGGAGAACTGCGGGTCCTTGAGCTTCGTGCTCAGAACGAAATTCAGGCCGTCCCATATGTCTTCGGGCGCCAGCGTCACACCTCGCGGCAACAGATTGCGGAAGTCGCAAAATTCGCGCAATGCATTCGTGAGCCCGGTGCGCAGGCCGTTCACGTGGGTCCCGCCCTGCGGCGTCGGCACCAGGTTCACGTAACTCTCGGTGACCGTCTGGCTGCCTTCCACATGCCAGACCAGCGCCCAGTCGACCGCCTCGCTATTGCCGCTCAACGCACCGGCGAACGGCTCGGCAGGAAGCAGTTCGCCGCCACCGATCGCATCGATAAGATATTCCTCGAGCCCGCCCGAGTAGCACCACTCCAGCTTCTCCTTCGATTTCTCGATCTTGAGATGGACGGTCAGCCCGGGGCACAGCACCGCCTTGGCACGCAACACGTGCTTGAGTCGCGATATCGAAAATTTCGCCGAATCGAAGTATTGCGGATCGGGCCAGCAGCGAATCGTCGTACCCGTGTTTGCCTTGCCGACTTTGCCGACGACTTCGAGCTTGCCGCGTTTCTTGCCGCCGGCGAAACTCATGTTGTACTCCTCGCCGCCGCGGCGTATCCAGACCTCCAGGTTTTTCGACAAGGCGTTGACGACAGACACGCCGACGCCGTGCAGACCGCCCGAAAACTCGTAACTTTCGTTCGTGAATTTGCTGCCGGCGTGCAAGCGCGTCAGGATGAGTTCCACGCCCGGCATTTTTTCCTTGGGATGAATGTCCACGGGCATGCCGCGCCCGTCATCGATCACTTCAAACGAACCATCCTTGAAAATCGTGACCTCGATTTTTTTGCAGAACCCGGCGAGCGCTTCGTCGACGCTGTTATCGACGACCTCATGCACCAGGTGATTCGGCCGCGTCGTGTCGGTAAACATGCCAGGCCTGCGACGCACAGGCTCGAGCCCGCTGAGGACCTCGATGTCCGCAGCGACGTATCGTCTGCTCATCTACTCTGATTACCAGTTTGCCAAGCGAAAACCCGCCCGGATTCTAGCCCGAATGGCCCGGCCATGCATCCGTTCGATCGGCGAAACCGGTAAAAGTGGGGTCGAATCGAAGTTTTTTGCTGGATAAAAAGTGGGGTCGAACCGAAGTTTTTTGCTGGATGGCGTCATTAGTCGCACGTTCTTGCGAAAAACTTCGGTTCGACCCCACTTTTTCAGATGAGATCGGCTAGCAGCGCGGCACGGGTATTTTCGGCGACCGGCGAGACTTCGACCCGATAGTTTTCATGGTCAATACCCGCCGCGAGCACGGCATCAGCTTTCAATGCGGCGACCTGTGCTCCCGGCAATTCGAACCGCAGGAAGTGCACGGCGGAGGTCTTCGTATCGTCGGAGCGGTCGAGGTCCTCGTCGGCGATCGCGTAGACCGGATCGCAACTACCGACGCGAATATACACACGGTTTTCGACGCCCACGAGTTGCCTCAGCATCGCCTGGCGTTCCTCGACATCGGGATACTCAACCATGAAAGTCGCCTTCCAGTTCGAGCCGTCCGGAATCAGCGACGAAATGACTGGCCACTCGGCATTGACCGTGACAGATTGTGCCTGTAGCGTTGCGCCGCAAGCGCACACGGAATCTGCTCATGAGTGCCAAGAAGTCGCTGAACCTCGAGAAATCCCTGGCCGATCTCGAAAACCTCGTCGAGGAGCTCGAGTCCGGCGATTTACCACTTGAGACGGCGATGAAGAAATTCGAGGAAGGCATCAAGCTGACACGCGGCTGCCAGACTGCACTCAAAGAGGCCGAACAGAAGGTTGAGATTCTCTTGCAAAGTGCGGGTGGCGAAGAGTCGCTCGAGGACTTCGAGGTCGACGACGCCTAGCAGGCTGCCAGACTGCAGCTGAGACCTATTCAGCGGCACAGGTCGTCTTTTCGAGCGGGTACCTCGAATCGTCGCGTTGATCGATGAGTATGCAGTCCGAGCCGTTCAACACCAGCCTGAACAGGATCGGCGTATCCATGTTGCGGCCCTGTGCCGGCGGGCTCTGCATGTTTCGCGGCGGATTCCGTTCGATGATCAACACGCTGCTGTCGGTCAGTGCATCATCGGCTAAAGTTACGCCAATATTGAGCGCGTCGTTGACGGCGTTTTGCAAAGCCGCTCGACTGTCGTCGGTTGGCTCGGTAATGCGAGCTGATACATCCGCGCCGCTGGCCAGTGTCTGACAACCGACAATAGTCAGAACGACGCCCGCGATCACCGCGCCTGGTCTTAGCGCCACAATCACAATCGATCCATAATTCGATTCGTGTGCCACGGTGACTTGGCAACAATGCCATCCGTCGCTGACAGCGGTGCGCCGGTCTTGCTTGAGCCCGATAGTGCAAAACCGGAGGGTGCCGGACACGGCTGCCCCGCCAGATAGGCGAGCGCCGCGGCAAGTCGGCGTTCTGCCGGGTCGCCCAATGCAGCGGTAAAGTCATCGGCGACGGAGCAGCCAGGGACGACGGTACCAACATTTGTCAACGTGTTGTTCGGCGAAAACCCGTCTGTGTAGTCGCCGAAGTTTTTCTGATTTACACCGCGAAACTGGATCGTGAAATAGGTCGTGCCGCAGTTATCGGTGGGATAGAAACCGTAAGGTTTGCCACAAGTCGTTGATCCGATCTGAATGACCTCGACGTCAACGCCTCGAAGACCGTTCATGACGGCTTCGCTGGCGGAGCAGGTGCCGGGGCCGGTCAGGACGAAGACGCGAGGCAGGTTCAAACTGGGTAGCGGTTGATTTGGCGGCAAACTGCCGAAGCCGCGTGTGACATCATAGAAAGGTGTGGGCGATATCGGCTGGCCAGTCACCGGATCGGTTATCGGGTGTTTGTCGTTGAACTGGAGCAGTTCAAACGTTCGGCCGGCTGTCGGCATATCGCCGGCGATCATGTAGGCGAGCTCACTGGCGATCGCGAGAAAACCGCCGCCGTTGTACCGAATATCGAGGACCAGCTCATCGATACCCGCGCCGACATTGAGCAGGTTCACGGCATCGACCAGCGCTTCCTCGGCTGTGGCGATGTGATCGTTGAAGAGCAGGTAGCCAACCCGACCCATTTGTGTATCGATAACTTTGACATTCTGCACTGGCGTGGAAGTGACAAGGGCCGATGTCATCGTGATGGCGCGAGGGTTTTGAGCCCCCAGGTCCAGAATGGTAAAGGTGTGCAATTCTCCCGGACCGGACGGGAACAGACCTGCGTTCAGAGTATCGACGCCCGCCTGGGTGTTATCGTTAATGTCCACACCGTCGATCTCTAGGATCCTGGCGCCGCGCTCCAGACTGACAGCGGGATCCGTTGCCGGAGAGTTTGGTTCGGTATAGGCAACCACGATTTCGCGTGGCGGCGTTGCCGACAGCAGCACAAATTGCGCGCCGTAACCGGCTGACACGCCGGACTGCGACAGCTGAAACCAGGCCTCCGAGTCGAAAGTGAAATGAAATTTGTCCTTGTCGGCCTCCGACGGCGTCGTCGCGAATGTTTTCAGTTGGGCGAAGTAATCGATCGGGTCATTGAAGAGCCCAGGGTCCTTATCGGTGATTTCGTTGTACCACAGGTAGGTATCATCGCTGTACGAGCGCAGGAAGTTATTCTCATCGAGCGTCGTGCCCTGAATATCCGGATATGGCAGGTTCGTAGCAGGGTTGATGCCGCTTCGCGGTGCCAGACACATCGCCTGAAACGTGCTGGCATCCTGGAATACGCCCGACACCCAACCGGAGCCGCCAACAGAGCCGCCACCGCCGCCGCCACCGCCGCAGGCCACGCAAAATACGGTGCAACTCAAAACGTACAGACATCTTGCAATCGCTTTCATGCCATTCGTCCGCGTATGGGGCAACCAGGCGCAGCCTCCGTCGGCCGGTTTCCCGAAGGAAGCGAGGGCCCGTGGCTTTGCGTCGCCGTCTTTGCGAGGAGCGCAGCGACAAAGCAATCTCGTCAACCACAGTTATCAGACCACAATTCCGTCCAATTTGGGAGTTTGCTGCGCCCTGCGGGCTCGCAATGACATTCTTTTTGCGGGCTCGCAATGACGTTTTTTTGTGGTCTACGTGACTTCGCGCAGGTGTCCGGTCTCGACCTCGTACACGAATCCGCGAACCTGATCCTTGTGCGGAACGTACGGGCTCGCCTTGACGCGATCGACTGATTGCCGCACGTCGTCGTCAACGTCGGTGAAGGCCTCCATGGCGAACGGAGGAGTAACTCCGGTGTCGTCCTCGATTTGCTGCTTCAGGTCTTTATCCGTGAAGGTCAGCATCCCGCAGTCGGTATGGTGAATCAGCATGACCTCGCGCGTGCCCAACAGCCTCTGCGAGATGGTCAGGGAACGAATCACGTCGTCGGTCACAACCCCGCCGGCGTTTCGGATCACATGCGCATCGCCCTCGACGAGCCCGAGCAATGCTCCTGTTTCCAGCCGCGCATCCATACAGACAACGGCGGCAATCTGTTTCGCGGGCGGCATCGGCAGTGATCCCTTGGAGAACTTGCCGGCATAAGTCTCGTTGTTTGCAAGAAATTCGTCGATCGCGCTCATGTCACTTCTCCTGTTGCGTTGGCTCAGGTGTTTTGCCTACTTGCCCATCAATTCAAGCAGGGCAACGACGGTCGATTGGACACCGGCGCGAACCGACGGTTCCGGCGCTATCTTGAACAACGGCGAATGGTGACTTGCTACCGGCGGCCCGCCGGCTGCCGCGCGTTCAAAATCTGCCTCGGGCGTGCCGCCAATAGCCCAATAAACACTGGTGATATAAGGATCGGCCGTGAAGAACGGAAAATCCTCGGCCCCCATGCCCGTGGTCGGCAAATCGATGACGGTCTCTTCACCCATTGCGCTTGCCCAGGCCGCTTTCAGCCGGCGCGCCAGCGCTGCATCATTGGTTGTCGGCGGCACTCGCTCTTCCGAAATGATGACCTCGGGGAGCTTGTCCTCGGGCAGGCCTGCCACGCGGCCCATGTTTTCGGCGATACGCCGGATGCCATCAAGCAGCAACTTGCGCGTCTCTTCGCTCGTGTTGCGGACCGTCAACTGCAAATGTGCACGATCCGAAATGATGTTGTGTTTGGTGCCGGAGTGAAACGAGCCCACGGTCACGACGCCGGGCGCGCGCGGCGAAAGCTCCCGCGCTACGAGCGTCTGCAGCGCGAGCACGATCTGGCTGCCCAGCACAATCGGATCCTTGCCGCGATGTGGGTGCGCACCGTGTGTGCCGACGCCATGAATGATGATGTCGACGGTGTCGGCGCCGGCATAGGGACTACCCTCGGAAATGTTGATCTTGCCCGCGACATTGTTCGAGTTCACATGAAACGCAAGCGCGTAATCCGGCGTTCCGAAGCGGTCCCAGATACCGTCCGCTCTCATCGCCTTCGCGCCGGCGGCCCGTTCCTCGGCGGGCTGCACGACGAACATAAGCGTACCGCTCCAATCGTCCTTGCGTGACGCCATCTGCCGCGCCGTGCCGACGAGGCTCGTGATGTGCACGTCGTGACCGCAGGCGTGCATCGTCGGCACGATATTGCCCGTAATCGGATCTTTTTGCGTTTTCTTCGACGCGTTCGGCAATCCGGATTTTTCTTCGACAGGCAGGCCATCCATGTCGGCGCGCATCATGACCAGCGGCCCGTCGCCATTTTTCATCAGCGCGACGACACCGGTTCCACCGACGTTCTCGAATACCTCGAATCCCGAATCACGAAGCTCGGCTGCCATGCGTGCCGCAGTCTCGACCTCGACCTTCGACAGTTCCGGGTTGCGATGAAAGTGATCGAAAAGATCGGCGAGGTAGCCGTCGTAATCCTTCTTGATACTTTCAGTAAGCTCGCTGGCCGCGACCGACGATGCAATGAACAACAACGCGCCGGCGACGGCGAGGAATTTCTTCTTCATGGGTATCCCCGATTTTTTGAATTATCGGGTCAAGTGTAGCTGAAGGGGCCCTGATTTAAGGGGTCGGATCCGATTCCTGACGATTTTTGACGTCGAAACCGGATGCGATGCCTTTCATGTGTTGGGGCCGCCGCCGCCTTGCAAGCGTTTGATCAGCGAGCGCAGGAATACTTTATTGAAGCGCAGCTGGCAGGACGAGGACACCTGCTCCATCAGGGACGAGCTGACGCGCAATATCGTGACATGGCCGTGCGCCTTGATCGATGCCTGCCGCTTGGCGCCCCGAACGTAGCTGGTCTCACCGAAACAGTCACCGCTGTTCAGCGTACCGATACGGTTGCCGTTGGACTCGACCGTTACTTTGCCGGCGACGATAATGTAAAAGCGGTCATCGATTTCGCCTTCACGCACAATGTCCTGATCACCGCGATACTCGTGCCAGTCCGATGCGCGTAACACTTCCCAGATTTCGGCATGCGAAAATTCATGGAAGAACGCCGAGGTGCGCAACAAATCGAAATGTTCCTGATTATCCAGGCTATCGTATTTCTGGCGCAGGTCCTTGTAGACGCGCGTCAGATCCGCCGCCATCGAGTTGCCGCTGGGCGTACGTTTCTCCGGATCCTTCTGCATCGTCATGGCGACGACGTTTTCGAGCGCCTCAGGCAGGTCGCTGCGATAGGTATGAATCGGTGGCGGTGTCGCGTAGACGATCTGGTGCAGAAGCTTCGACAAGTTGTCTGCGCGGAACGGCCGGTAGCCGGTCAGCAATTCGTACATGACGGCGCCGAGAGAATACAGATCCGATCGCGATGTCAGTTCTTCCGACTGAACCTGCTCGGGAGACATGTAGCTCGGCGAGCCGGCGATGCCTTCGATGCGCGATATCTCCGAATCGCTGACTATCGCGATGCCGAAATCGATGATGCGCACATCGTTGTCGATCGTCAGCATGACGTTCGACGGCTTGATGTCACGGTGAATTACGCCACGACTGTGCGAGTAGTGCAGTGCCTTCGCACACTTGTAGATAATTTCGACGACGTCGTCGACGCGCAGCAAATTGTCGGGCCGGCAATACGCTGCCAGCGTCCGCGCGCCTTGAATGTGCTCGGTGACGACATAGTATTTGCCGTCCTCTTCGCCGGCATCGAAGATCGGCATGATGTTCGGATGCTGCAGCATGCCGACCATGTGTGCCTCATTGAAGAACATCTTGCGCGCGACACGCGCACGGTCAGCATCCGAATCTTCCTCGATGTTGTAAACCTTGATCGCGACGTCGCGCCGGTAGTAGGGATCATGAGACAGGAAGACGGTCCCGGTGCTGCCTTTGCCGATCTTGTTGATAATGACGTACTTGCCGATTTTCTCGGGCATGTCATTAGAGCGTTTCAGTTCGCTAACTGGGCTGGCCATCGTTTCTCACGTCGTAGTCATAAGCCACCGGTATAAACCAAGCAAAATAACGGCATACAGCGCGGCTACAAGGTCGTCCAGCATAATTCCGAGGCCGCCGCGCAGTCTGTGATCCAAGTCCCGAATCGGCCACGGTTTGGCGATATCAAATGCCCTGAAAAGCCCGAATGCCAACGCCCAGGCGGCAATTGTGGGGGGTGCGACCAACAGTGTGATGTACATGCCCGTGATCTCGTCCCACACAATGCCGCCATGATCATGCTGGCCGATGCGCCGGGCGCTCTCACCGCAGATCCAGATGCCGCTGAGCAGGAGTGCGAATGCCGTGCCGATCTGAACGGCAAGGCCGAGATCGCGCGTCAACCACGCCAGCGGCAAGGCCAGCAGCGAGCCGACGGTGCCCGGCGCGACAGGCGACAGCCCCGTCCCCAGACCGAAGGCCAGCAGGTTGACGGGATCCGTCAAAACCTCGCGGGCCAGTTTTGTATCGAAATCAGTCACTGGAAATGACGGTAACCGCTGTCATCGAACGGCACAACGACACCTCGGTCAAGGCACACGATTCGCTGCGAGTCCGTTACCGTGCCAATCGCCGTGACGCGCACATCCCGCGCATCGGGCAACCTGCCGTGCGCTACCGTGAAGCACAATTCGTAGTCATCGCCACCTGACAGTGCGAAACGCTGCTGCTCATCACGATCGAAATGCGCCTGCAGTGCTTTTGAGATCGGCAGACTGTGGAGATCGATCTCGGCGCCAACGCCGCTCGCCGTCATCATCTTTTGCAAATCGGCGTACAGGCCATCAGACAAGTCGATCGCAGCGCTCGCGGTGCCCACCAGCGAGCGGCCGTATTCGACTCTTGCGGTCGGCCGCAGGAAACGGCCGGCAAGGTAGTCGTCGCGATGTCCTTGCGACAATCGTTCGAGCCCCGCCGCGGCATCGCCCAGACATCCGGTCACGAAAATTGTATCGCCGGCGCTCGCTCCCGCACGTTGAATGGCGCAGCCCGTGTCAACTTCCCCGTTGATCTGCACCGTGACGACGCAGCGGTCGCCACGCGTCGTGTCACCACCAACCAACTGCACGTCGTGCTCAGCGGCGGCCGTGTGCAGTCCGTCAGCGAATGACTTCATCCATGCCGCATCGGCTGACTCGATCGTCAGTGCCAGCGTCATCCATCGGGGACGCGCACCCATTGCGGCGATATCCGACAGATTGACCGCGACGGCGCGATAGCCGATATCCGATGCATCGGTGCCGGCAGGAAAATGCACACCCTCGATCAGTGTGTCGACGACAATGACCAGTTCAGTGGCAGCGCTGGTTTGCACGACCGCACCGTCATCGCCAATACCGCAAATGACATCCGGGGCATTTTCGTCACGGACGAAGTAACGCCGAATCAGTTCGAACTCATCCACTGCCCTGGTACTCCTTCAAGGTGATAATGACGGGCTCAGCAAAAAATTGGGGTCGAACCGAAGTTTTTGCTCGATGGAGTCATTTAGTCGCCAGTTCTTACGAAAAACTTCGGTTCGACCCCAGTTTTTTCACATTTCCTGCTGACTGCGCCTTGTCTTGAATCATCCCGGTGGCTCTGAACCCGTCATTATCACCTTGAAGGAGTACTAGGTTTGAACTTCCGCTTGCCGCAACGATTTCGCTGCCGAGTCGAGACAGGCGTTGATGTACTTGTGGCCGTCAACGGCGCCGAAACGCTTGCCGAGATTGACGCACTCGTTGATGACTACGCGGTAAGGAATTTCCGTAAGTGATTCGAGCTCGTAGACACCGATCAGAAGGATCGCAAGTTCGACCGGATCCAGTTGCTTCAATGGCCGGTCGATCAGCGTGCTTATGCTTTGCTCCAATGACTCCTGCGCCTCACATATTGCCGCCAACCCGTCGTCGAAGAATTTCTGGTCGACACGTGCATACGCAGTATGCTCCCGAAACTGTTGCATGAGTTCGGCACAGTCATGACCTGCAAGCTGTTTTTGATAAAGCGCTTGCAATATCAACTCACGAGCGCGCGTGCGCGCGCCACTTGATGCCGCCTTGCGCATTACTCAGTCTCGCGTGTCGAAAACACGGGCACGGCAGATCAGCGCTCTTTCTTGCCCAACAGGTCCGGCAACAGAGACATCTGTTCCCGGTTGGCCGCGACCTCGGAAATGCGCTGCAGACTCTTGATTTCCTCTTCGAACTCCGTGACGTCCTGGAATCGCCGGTAGACCGACGCGAATCGCACATACGCAACTTCGTCGAGCGCACGCAATTCCTCCATGACGAATTCGCCGACCAGCCGTGACGGAACCTCGCGCTCCCCCATCGTGCGCAGCTTGTGAATCAGCCGGCCGATAGCCTGCTCGAGCTTCTCACTTGGCACCGGCCGCTTTTCGAGCGCACGTACCATGCTGTTGCGCAGTTTATTTTCATCGAAGGGCTGGCGGGAATTGTCGTTCTTGACAAGTCTCGGCATAACGAGCTCGGCGGATTCGAAAGTCGTAAATCGCTCGTTGCAATCGAGACATTGACGGCGGCGGCGGATCTGCCGACCCTCGCCAGCCAGGCGTGAGTCGATCACCTTGGTCTCTTCGTTGCTGCAGAATGGGCAGTGCATGGGCGACTAGTACTGAACGTACACAGGAAACCGCTTACAAAGGCCGAGAACCTGTCCGCGTACGCGTTCGACTGTTTCCTCGTTTTCGATATCGTCGAGTATATCCGCTATCCAACCCGTTAGCTGTCGGGTTTCGTCCACTCCAAAACCGCGCGTTGTAATCGCCGGCGTACCGAGGCGCAGGCCGCTGGTTACGAACGGCGATTGCGGGTCGTTCGGTACCGCATTTTTGTTCACCGTGATGTTGGCCCGGCCGAGCGCCGCATCGGCGTCCTTGCCGGTGATGCCTTTGTCCATCAGGCTGACAAGCATCAGGTGATTTTCGGTACCGCCCGATACGATCGGGTAACCGCGCTCTGCCAGTACGCCAGCCATGACCACGGCGTTTTCACAGACTTTGCCCTGGTAATCCTTGAACGAGTCGTCCATCGCCTCCTTGAATGCGATGGCTTTGGCGGCGATAACGTGCATCAACGGCCCCCCCTGCGTGCCTGGAAACACGAGTGAATCGAATTTCTTCGTCAGCTCCTCATTCTCCCGTGCCAGGATCAATCCTCCCCGTGGGCCACGTAAAGTCTTGTGCGTGGTCGTTGTGACGACATCGGCAAGCGGAACCGGATTCGGGTAGTGGCCGGTCGCGACGAGTCCTGCAACATGCGCCATATCGACCATCAGGTACGCGCCGACGCTGTCGGCGATTTCGCGAAAGCGCTGCCAGTCGACGATTCTCGAGTACGCCGAAAACCCTGCGATGACGAGCCGCGGCTTGTGTTCGTCGGCAAGCGCCTGTACCTGGCCATAATCGATGAGCCCCGTGCCGGACTCCAGACCGTATTGCACCGCGTTGAACAGGCGGCCCGAGAAGTTGACCTTGCTGCCGTGGGTCAGGTGACCACCTTCGGCCAGGCTCATGCCGAGCAGCGTATCTCCCGGCTGCAGCAACGCCATGCAGACCGCGGCATTCGCCTGCGAGCCCGAATGCGGTTGCACGTTGGCATAGGCGGCGCCGAACAGGGCCCTGGCGCGCGCAATCGCCAGCGACTCGACTTCGTCAACGTGTTCGCAGCCACCGTAATAACGTTTGCCCGGATAGCCTTCCGCGTATTTGTTCGTCAGCACCGAGCCTTGGGCCGCCATGACCCGTGGGCTCGCGTAGTTCTCCGATGCGATCAGCTCGACGTGCTCCTCCTGACGGCGCGACTCGGCTGCGATGGCTGTGGCGACTTCGGGGTCGAATGACTCAATGGTCGGGCTTGTGGCGAGCATCTGCAGAGATCTCCGGTTCGATTGGGCCGCAAAAGAAGGCGATGTTACCCGTTTAACGTGATGCCTGGCAGCACGCATCAATCCGCTGCGGCGAACGCCTGTACGACACGAGTCCAGGCACGTGCCAGGTTGCGGCGATTGTAGCCGCCACCGCCGGTACCGACGATGTACCCGTTGCAATGACGATCGGCGATCCTGCACAGCGTTGCGGCCGCATCTGCGTGCGTCTGCTCCGTGTAGCACAGGTGCGTGATCGGATCGCCTTCGAGGCTGTCCGCACCGCACTGAAACAGGATGAACTCCGGTCTTGCCTTGTCGAGGTACGCCTCGACCCGTCGCCAGGCGATCCTGAAGTCTGCGTCGTCGGCGCCCGGCGCCATGGGAATGTTGAGCTTGGTGCCGCGTGCCCGGCCGGTGCCGGTTTCTTCACTGCCGCCGGTGCCCGGATACAGATAGCGACCGTCCTCGTGAATGTCCGCAAAAATCAGGTCCGGATCGTCTTCGAAACCGTAAAACATTCCGTCGCCATGATGCGCGTCGATATCGACGTAGGCGATGCGCCGCAGGCCATGTTTTTTCCTGAGATATTCGGCGGCAACGCCGCAGTCATTGAACACACAAAAACCGGCGGCGCGATCGCGCGCCGCATGATGCAGTCCCGCGATCGGGACGAAGGCGCGCTTCGCCTCGCCGCCCATGATCGCGTCGATGGCGGCGAGCGTCGTGCCGACGACGTCCGATGCGGCATCGAAAATTCCGGGCAGGGCCGGTGTGTCGCCGTCGTCGAGATAGCCCTTACCCTCCTGCGACATGCGCGACACCTTGTCGATGTAATCCGCCGTATGGAACAGCAGCAGTTCATCGACGCTGGCACGTCGTGGCCTCGCAAACGCGATGCCAGAGTCGAGATTGGCCGACGCGAGTTCCTGATGAAACACGTCGTGGCGGTCTGTTCCGAACGGGTGCGGGTCGCCGAAACCGTAGCGCGCAAGGTCATCGCCCTTGTAAACAAGAACCGGATCAGTCATCGGTATAGTCGGATCGTGATTTGCTATCGGTGCAGCATACCGGATAATGCGCGCTGCATTACAACCACGGTTTGGACATGGCGCAGTACATTTTCACGATGAACCGCGTGGCCAAAATGGTCCCGCCGAAGCGATTCATCATCCAGGATATCTCCCTGAGCTTTTTTCCCGGCGCCAAGATCGGCGTACTCGGGTTGAACGGCTCCGGCAAGTCGACACTGCTGCGCATCATGGCAGGCATTGATACGGACTTCGACGGCGAGGCTCGTCCGCAACCGGGCATCAATATCGGCTATTTGCCGCAAGAACCCGAGCTGGATCCCGCCAAAGATGTCCGCGGCAATGTTGAGGAAGGCGTGGCCGGGACCAAGGCCCTCCTCGATCGCTTCAATGACATCAGCATGCGCTTCAGCGAGCCGATGAGCGACGACGAAATGAACACGCTGCTCGAGGAACAGGGCAAACTGCAGGACGCGATCGATGCCGCCGGCGCCTGGGAACTCGATCGCAAACTCGACATCGCCGCCGATGCTTTGCGCCTGCCGCCCTGGGACGCCGATGTCACCAAATTATCGGGTGGCGAAAGGCGACGCGTGGCGCTGTGCCGGCTATTGTTGTCGCAGCCGGATATGCTGCTCCTCGACGAACCAACCAACCACCTCGACGCCGAATCGGTCGCCTGGCTGGAGCGCTTCCTCCTCGAGTACCCCAGCACGGTCATCGCCGTAACCCATGATCGATACTTCCTCGATAACGTCGCAGGCTGGATTCTCGAACTGGATCGCGGCCATGGCATTCCGTGGGAGGGCAACTACTCATCCTGGCTGGAGCAGAAAGAGCGCCGCCTGAGCAATGAAGAGGCCTCGGAAAAAGCGCGGCAAAAGGCCATGCGCGCAGAACTCGAGTGGGTACGATCCAATCCCAGGGGGCGGCAAGCGAAATCCAAGGCGCGTCTGCGGCAATTCGAGGAGCTTTCGTCGCCGGCGTACCAGAAGCGCAACGAAACCAACGAGATCTATATCCCGCCGGGACCGCGGCTCGGCGACGTCGTCGTCGAAGCCGACAATCTCAGTAAGGGTTATGGCGACAAGCTGCTGATGGACGGCCTGAGCTTCATGCTGCCGCGCGGGGGCATTGTCGGCGTCATCGGGCCGAACGGCGCCGGGAAAACGACACTGTTTCGGATGATCACCGGCGCAGAGAAACCGGACTCCGGCACGATACGCCTGGGCGACACCGTCAAGCTCGCCAGCGTCGACCAGTCGCGTGAGAGCCTGGACGACAGCAAGACGGTCTGGGAAGAGATCTCGGCGGCGCAGGACCTGATCAAGGTCGGCAACTACGAAACTTCGTCGCGAGCCTATGTCGGTCGTTTTAATTTCCGTGGCTCCGAACAGCAGAAAAAAATCGGTCTGTTGTCAGGTGGCGAGCGTAACCGCGTGCACCTTGCCAAGATGCTGCGCTCCGGCTGCAACCTGCTGCTGCTTGACGAACCGACCAATGACCTCGATGTGGAAACACTGCGTGCCCTCGAGCAGGCGCTGCTCGAGTTTCCGGGGTCCGCAATCGTGATATCGCACGATCGCTGGTTTCTCGACCGAATTGCCACGCACATTCTTGCGTTCGAGGGCAACAGCGAGGTCGTTTGGTTTACGGGCAACTACGCAGACTACGAGGAAGACCGCAAACGGCGCCTCGGGGCCGACGCGGCGAACCCACATCGGATAAAATACAAGCGCCTGCATGCCTGAGTTGCTGCGATCCAGCACCACACGGGAGGTTTATCAATGAGCATAGTCATCGCGGCCAGCGTGATATTCGCGCTGATCAGCTTAATGCTGTTGGCGTCGGCAATCCGTCACGCACGGGGCCGGCGTGTGCTTCGCGCGGGTGGATCGCTCATGGGCAGTGCTGCATCGGCCGCGCTGGGCGGTATCGGAATACTGATCGCTTTCAGTTATTTCACGTATGGACGTCTCACCGAAGAGCGTCCGATCAGCCTGATCGAGTTTTCGCAGACGGGTCCGGACGAATACACGGCACGGCTTATCCTCGAAGACGAGCTGGATCGACTATTGACACTGCGCGGCGACGAATGGCAACTCGATGCGCGCGTAATCAGCTGGAAGCCGCCAGCAACGCTATTGGGCCTCGACCCGATCTACCAGCTCGAACGGCTCAGCGGCCGATACTCGGACATCGATCGCGAAGTCAGCGCACCGCGAACCGTGCATTCGCTTTCGGACAGGCAGTTTCTCGACCTGTGGGGCATCGCCAGGAAATTCCCCTTTCTGATGCCGGGCGTCGATGCCTATTACGGCACCGCGACCTATGTGCCGATGGCTGATGGCGCGAGGTTCGAGGTATCTCTGACACGCGATGCGCTGATCGCCAGGCCGGTGAACGATGCCGCGCGCGAGGCGGTCGGTGATTGGGGTGGCGCGGCAGATTGAATCGTGCATTATGTTGAACCACCGCCGGCATTCCGGAATGGTTGGTGCATACTGAATTGGCTGTTTGGCGTGAACAAATCCACCAAGAGATAACGGCAAAGTGGCGATCGTACTTGACAGAGATCAGGGCTTATTGAGCGAGGCGGACGAGCGCATCGGCCTCGAGTGCCCGTACTGTGGCGTCTACGCGCACATGAGCCGGCAGTCGCTTCCTGACGTCGACAAGATTATCGCCGACAAACCGAAGCACGTCGGACTCGTGTATCAATGTGACTCCTGCCATGCGCCGGTTTTTCTGCGCTTCGCGACACGCGGCTTCGCAAACGGCCAGGTCGAACTTTACCGCAACTTCGTCGAACTCGAGCGACCGAAAGAACGCTTCGCTTTTTCCTATTTGCCGAAAGACACAGAGGTATTGTTTCGCGAGGCGCTCACCTGTTATTCGTCCAACAGCTTCAATGCATTTGCGTCAATGTGCCGCCGCTCCGCCGCGAGTGCGTTTGACGCACTTGGCGAAGGCGGCAAGTTGCAGGGCTTCGAAGAGGTGATGACCGCCCAGGAAATTGCCGGCATCGATGACGCCAGCTTTGCTCCGATCAAATCGGTTCTGTTCGGGTCGGGCGAAGAAGAGGATCTGCCGTTACTGGATCGCGTTCAGGCAGGCATACTGCTCGAAGTGCTCAAGGACATGTTTTACCAGTGCTTCGTCCGTCGCGGCAAGTTGACGCGCGCCCTCAAGGTCCGGCGTTTTTTCGTTCAGGATGGTGGCGGCAACCTGCAGTCGACCGCGTAGGTGCGATCGGAGCAAGAGGCCGGCCGTTCGAAGCCGTCTGCCGCGAGCAAATCCTAAGCGTCTGTATTCCGGTCAAACCGCGATTTGCAGGCCAAAAGGCATTTCCCGCAGACGCGTGCCGGTCGCGGCGAAGATGGCGTTTGCCAGCGCCGGCGCAATCGGCGGAACTCCAGGCTCACCCACGCCCGCCGGTAGTGCATCGTTGTGCACGATATGCACTGAAGTTTCCGGCGTCATGTCCATTCTAAGTACCGGGTAGTCGTCAAAGTTTCCCTGGTCTACACGTCCATTGGTCGCCGTAATTTTACCCTCGCGCGCAAGACTCAAACCGAATATTACCGATCCCTCGAGTTGTGCACGCACCCTGTCCGGATTGACTGCAAGACCGCAATCGAACGCTATGTCGACACGTGGCACGTTCCAGCGCCCATCCGCATCAACAGCGACCTCCACGACTGCCGCGACGTAGCTCAGAAAACTGCGGTGAACGGCAATGCCATGCCCATGTCCTCCCGGCAGTACTCTTCCCCAGCCCGCTTTCTCGGCTGCAAGTTCTGCGACATGGCGCAATCTTGCTGTGTCGAACGGATAGTTGTCGACGCCTTTCTGCCCGAAAGACGAGAAATCGAGATGCCGATCCGGACCGAGCATGTCCAGAAAGTTTTCAAGTGGATCCTTATTCCTTGCGTAGGCAATTTCATCCGTAAACGAACACACGGCAAATGCCTGGAAGATGTTGCAGACCGATCTCAACCAGCCGATTCGAATCTTCGCTTCCGTCTCGGCCGACGCGATATTTACGTTGGCGATGTCGTACGGCATGTTGATCGCACCCATGCCAATTTCCCAACCGGCCGGATGCTTCGCTCCAGCTTCAAACGTCGACATGATCGTTGGGTAGGCGACACGGTGCAGCCATCCACTGACCGCGTTCTCGCTGTTGATACTCGCCTTCAGGTACTGTGCGCTCGGCGCGTGAAAATAGTCATGGCGAATATCGTCTTCACGACTCCAGACAACTTTGACTGGCGCGCCAATCGATTTGGACAGGATGATCGCCTCATTGACAAAGTCGCATTTGGATTTGCGGCCGAATCCACCACCGAGCAGCGTCACGTGTACTTTGATCTGCTCAGGCGCGAGCCCGGTGATCGCGGCGCCCTCCTTGATGATCGACTGCGGATTCTGAGTCGGCGCCCATACTTCACAGCGATCAGTCGTGACTGACGCGAGCGCCACCGGCGGTTCCATGGGTGCGTGGGCGAGATGAGGCGTGTAAAACTCCGCATCCAAAGTAACGTCCGCATTCGCGAATGCCTCTGTAACGTCCCCCTCTTCGCGCACGACTTGCCCATCCTGCCTGGTGGCGGCCTGAAGCTGCGCTTTGTAGTCGTCGGAGTTGTATCTCGCATTGTCTCCTTCGTCCCATTCGATCTTCAGGCGTTTGCGGCCTTCCATCGCCGCCC
Source organism: Pseudomonadota bacterium (assembly GCA_022560695.1). Taxonomy (GTDB): domain Bacteria; phylum Pseudomonadota; class Gammaproteobacteria; order Steroidobacterales; family Woeseiaceae; genus UBA1847. Next base: position 34,813 of record JADFSP010000007.1, on the reverse strand, counting down.
AGGTGTTATCGGCAATGACCGCGATCCCGCCGAGTGCCTGGAACAACGCCGGCGGTGTGGCGGCTGGCAACTCTACGACCTGTCGCACACCGTCGAGCGCCAGTGCTTCGGCCGCATCGAAGGATTTCACGCGACCGAAAGTGACCGGGCAGCGGGCGATCACGGCGTATTTCATGCCTGCCACACTGGCGTCGATGCCGTAGCCCGCGCGCCCGTGGATCATGTCGTCGAGATCGACAATCGGCATGTCTTTTCCGATGTATCGAAACTTTTCCGAGGGTTTGAACGACAGCGTATCCGGCGCCGGCACGGGCAACGCGGCAGCGGCCGCGACAAGGTCCTTGTAGTCCAGCGAGCGTGTGCTCGCATCGTGCAGGACGCGGTGATTCTCCGCCCGGCACTCGGCAACGTCGACCTGCCATTCATCCGCGGCGGCCTGTTCAAGCATCTGCCTTGCCGACGCACCGGCTTCACGCATGCGCTGCATGAACCCGCGCACCGACCACGATCCGTCTGTGTTCTGATCGCCGTACACGGCGTCGGCCATCGCCTGCTCGACTATGACCCGCCCCCAGTCAGCCTCGAGCTCGTCTGCGACAATGGCGGCGAGGCCGGTTCGCGTGCCCTGCCCCATCTCACTGCGATGCGAAATGATGTGTACGGTGCCGTCAGCGTCGAAACTGATAAATACGTCGGGCGACCACGGCCCATCGGCAGGCCGCGCAGCCGTTATTGCGGGTTTGTCCTGACGGCCGCAGCCGGCCATTGATACGCCCAGTACAAACAGGCCACCGGTCTTGACGAAATCACGTCGCGATAGCTGCTTCACAGGATTCATGACATTTCTCCTGCAGCCGTCCGTATAGCTTTCCTGATGCGCTCGTAGGTCCCGCAGCGACAGATGTTGCCGCGCATGCCGTCAACGATATCCTGCTCACTGGGGTCGGGATTGCTTGCCAGCAGCGATGCCGCCTGCATGATTTGTCCTGGCTGGCAGTAGCCGCATTGTGGGACATTGTGTGCCGCCCACGCTTTTTGTAGTGGGTGGTCGCCGTTGGCCGCAAGACCTTCAATTGTCGTGACGTCTGCGCCCTCGGCGGCGGACACCGGCGTCACACATGACCGGACAGCTTTGCCGTCAAGATGAACGGTACAGGCGCCGCAGAGACCTTTGCCGCATCCGAACTTCGTACCGGTCAGGCCCAGAACGTCACGCAATGCCCACAACAAGGGCATATTGGCATCGCCGTCGAATTCGATGGATTCCCCGTTGACTGATAGATTCATCGCCTTTTCCCATGAGTAGCGAGTCCCGCCGATCCTGGGGTCCATCGAGGCATCATGCCGTGGCTTCCCGTCCCCTTAACTTCAGGCGGTTTTTGCTTTTCGCTGCGGTCTCCTGAGCATAGTGGAATTTGATTAATTTGCGGGCGATTTCAACCGGTCGCCGTCATAGCGCCCGACCGACCCCTCAGTCTACCGCGACGCGGGCGTTGCGAAATATGCGCATCCACGGACCGTCGACGCCCCAGTCGTCGGGGTGCCAGGAGTTTTGCTGCGTCAGCACGACGCGTTCCGGATGCGGCATCATGATCGTGACACGGCCGTCCTCGCTGCAAAGGCCGCAAATGCCGTCGAGCGAACCGTTCGGATTCGCCGGATAGTCGTCTGCGACCTTGCCGTAGTTATCGACATAGCGCATTGCGACCGTATAGGAGGATGTATAGCGTGCCAGGTCGTCGTCGAATCTAACGCGTCCTTCGCCGTGAGACGTCGCAATGGGAATCTGTGAGCCGGCCATCCCCTGCAGAAACAGCGACGGGCTCTCGACGACCTCCACCAGGCTGAATCGAGCTTCGAATTGTTCCGATCGGTTGCGCAGAAATCTTGGCCAGTTCTTGGCGCCGGGAATCAGTTCGCGGAGGTGGGACAGCATCTGACAGCCATTGCAGACACCGAGCGTGAACGTGTCGCTGCGCGCAAAGAACTCGGCAAACTGGTCCCGGGTTCGTGCGTGGTAGAGGATCGACTTGGCCCAGCCACCGCCCGCACCGAGCACATCGCCGAACGAAAAGCCGCCGCATCCCACGAGGCCCTGGTAATTGGCAAGGTCGTCGCGGCCACTCAGCAGGTCGCTCATGTGCACGTCAAAAGCGGCAAAACCGGCACGCATGTAGGCGGCTGCCATTTCATACTGGCCATTGACGCCTTGCTCCCGAAGAATCGCCACCCTTGGTCTCGCGACGCCGCGAAGAGACCGAACGATGTCGTCATTGACATCGAACTTGAGCCGCGCGTTGAGGCCGGGATCCTTGTCGTCGAGGATACGGTCGAATTCCTCTTTGGCTGTTTCGGGATTATCGCGCATCGCCTGTATGCGATAGCTCGTCTCGGACCATTCCTGCTGCAGATTGCCACGTCGAAATCTCAACAGCACACCCTCATCATCCCGAATCGTCAAGACCGGTTTCGTCTCGACGCGACCAAATGCGGCTGCACTGAGGCCGTGGCGATCCAGGATCATGTGCACGTGTGCCAGTTTGCTCTTGGCAACCTGTACAACCGCTCCGGCCTCCTCGGTAAATAGTTGCGCCAGATTGTCCGTCTCAGAGCCGGTGAGCTGAATGGATACGCCGAGACGGCTCGCGAAGATCATTTCCGCGACCGTCGCAAGCAGGCCGCCGTCGCTGCGATCGTGATACGCCAGCAACATGCCGCGCGCGTTGAGTTCCTGAACCGCTGCAAAAAAGCCTTTGAGCAGTGCCGGCTCCACGATGTCCGGCGTGGCACCGCCGACACGATTGAACACCTGAGCGAGACAGGAACCGCCGAGCCGGTTCGCTCCCTGACCCAGGTCGAACAACAACAGATAGCTCGGCTCATCGATGCGGCGCAATTCCGGTGTCAGATGGCGTCGAACGTCGGTGACTGGCGCGAATGCCGAAACGATCAGCGATACGGGCGCCACGACCTCGTAGTTTTCGTCGCCGTCGCGCCAGCTGGTACGCAGTGACAGAGAATCCTTGCCGACCGGAATCGCCAGTCCGAGATCGCGGCACATTTCATCCGCGACCGCTTTAACGGTGTCGAACAGTCTGGCGTCTTCTCCCGCATGTCCGGCGGCCGCCATCCAGTTCGCCGACAGGCGAATCTTCGTGATGTCTTCGATCGGCGCCGCGGCGATGTTGGTGATCGCCTCGGCAACGGCCATGCGCCCCGACGCCGGGGCATTGATCGCAGCCAGCGGCGTCCGCTCGCCGATTGCCATCGCCTCGCCCGTGAGGCTGCCAAATCCCGACGCCGTGATCGCGACGTCGCTGACCGGAATCTGCCACGGACCGATCATTTGGTCACGCACCGTCAGTCCACCAACGGTGCGATCACCGATATTTATCAGGAACGATTTGTCCGCTACGGCCGGAAATCTGATGACGCGGCCGATGGCCTCTTCGAGCTCGATACCGTCCAGATCGAGAGGCGTCTCGAGCGCGGGTGTCCGTTCAACCTGGCGCGTCGTTTTCGGTGGATTGCCGAACAACATCTCCATCGGCATGTCGACGCAACGATTGCCGAGGTCCCTGTCATCCACGACAAGGCGGGCATCATCTGTCAACGTGCCAATGACGGAAACCGGGCACCGCTCGCGCTCGCACAACGTTGTAAATTCATCGACCCGGTCCGCGGCCACGATCGCCACATAACGCTCCTGCGCCTCGTTGCACCAGATCCCCATCGGTGACATGCCGGGCTCGGCGTTCGCCACGTCACGCAATTCGATGCGTGCGCCGCGTTTGCTGTGATCGACGGCTTCCGCCACGGCATTCGACAGTCCGCCTGCACCGACGTCATGAATGAGCAGTATCGGGTTGTCACTGCCCATGGCGCAGCACCGATCGATCACTTCCTGGGCGCGCCGCTGCATTTCCGGGTTGCCGCGTTGCACCGAGGCGAAATCGAGCTTCTCACTCGACGTCCCGCTCGCAAGGCTCGACGCCGCACCGCCACCCAGACCGATCAGCATCGCGGGCCCGCCGATAATGACGATCTTCGCCCCGACGGGCACATCGATTTTCCGCGCGTGTTCGGCGCGCACATTGCCGACGCCGCCGGCAATCATTATTGGCTTGTGGTAGCCGAGAATCTCGTTGTGCGGCAGTCCCGGCAACGCGCACTCGAAGGTACGAAAATAGCCCGCGAGGTTAGGCCGGCCAAACTCATTGTTGAACGCCGCACCACCGATCGGTCCGTCAATCATGATTTGCAGCGGTGTGGCCAGGCGCTCCGGATGCGGGAACGTGTCTTCCCAGGGCTGGCGGAAACCGGGAATGCGCAGGTGCGACACGCTGAATCCCGTCAATCCGGCTTTGGGTTTCGCACCGAGACCCGTCGCTCCTTCGTCGCGTATCTCTCCGCCGGATCCGGTCGCAGCTCCCGGAAACGGCGAAATCGCCGTCGGATGATTGTGCGTTTCGACCTTCATCAATATATGAACGGGTTCCTCGCTGTAGCGGTACTCACGATCACGCGGGTCGGCCATCAGCCGCGACGCGTCCGGACCCTCGATCACCGCTGCATTGTCCGAGTACGCCGACAATATGCCTTCCGGACTCGTTTCCGTCGTCGAACGAATCATGCCGAACAAGCGCTCGGCTTGCGGCTCGCCGTCGATGACCCAGTCAGCGTTGAATATCTTGTGGCGGCAATGCTCCGAATTCGCTTGCGCGAACATCATCAGTTCTGCATCTGTCGGATCGCGCCCGAGTCGCGCGTAACAGTCGGCGAGGTAGTCGATTTCATCGTCCGACAAGGCCAGGCCGAGTTCGATGTTCGCCCTCGCAAGCGCATCACGGCCATCGCGGCTGAGTGCAATCATGCCAAGCGGCGCCGGCTCGTGTGCGGTGAACAACGCCGCCGCCGCATCGCCTGAATCGAGAGCGGCCTCCGTCATTCGATCGATCAGCAAACCTGCCAGTGGACGCATGTCGCCGTTGCCCGTTTTGCCCTTGAATTGCACGCCATAGCAGATGCCACGCTCGACGCGACGCACGACATCGAGATCACAGGCATGAGCGATATCCGTCGCCTTGCTCGACCACGGCGAAATCGTGCCTGGCCTCGGCACCACGTAGAGCTTGCTGGATCCTTTTACGAATTTACCGGGACGATCACCGGCCAGTAGCAGTGCATTCAGGCGCTGCCGGTCCTCCCTGGACAATGGGCCCGCGAGATGGACGAAATAGGCAAACCGCGCGGCGATTTTTACGACCCGTTGATCGACAGCGCGAAGTTTTTGCGCGAGCTTCTCGAGACGGAATTCCGACAGCGCAGGCTGACCGGCCAGTTCCACCATATCGACTGGTGTCTGGACGTCGAGGTCATGTGCTGGAATCGACAAGCGGCTCGAACCCTTGAGCGAGGCGGAGACTCGGTATGCTGCGATGATACTAGAAGCGGGAAATGGGGTCGAACCGCACTTTTTCTACGACTTACCGCCGTCCCGGGGCGTGTAAATCGGCATCGGGAACTGCGCCACGTTGCTGCCCTCGACCTTGCTGATTTTACTCGCACCCTGCTTGTCGACTTCGTCAATGCGTATGATCGAATGCATCGGCAAGTAGGTGCGCCGGACGTCGGCGAACTCGGACTTGATTTTCTCTTCGGAAGGATCGACGACAACGGTCGTACGCTCGCCGAAAACGAGTTGCTCCACCTCAACGAAACCGAACATCGCGCCTTGCGCGACATGCCGGGCGTAGATCTCGTAGACCTGTCCCTGGCTCATGAAGATGATTTTGTACAGACACTTCTTCTTGTTCATCATGACGCCGACTGTAGACGGCCAAACCTGCTGCGAAACCGATCCGGAGGGCGCGTAGTGTACCCAAATCGGCGACATCTGGCGCGGCTGTCGGTCGGCTCGCCTGAAAATCTGTATATGGTCTGAATTCTTCATATTTTGTTGCGGCACGGACCACCGGCAACCCGATTATGTGAACTACTCGGCAGCGTAAGCCCTTCAATCGCTGCACTATTTGTGCAGTACCCCTGACCGGGCGGCGTGTGGCCGTGCCGGCAGCGATGGCGCGAGTAGCAAGATGCCGCTTCATCTCGAAATCGTCAGCGAACACCGTGATCTGGTCGGAGACGATGTCGTGCGCGTGTTTAATGAGGATGGCGGCACAATCGGCCGGTCGCTGCGCAGCGACTGGATATTACCGGACCCGGACCGCTACATTTCCAGCCTCCATGCGACGGTCGATTGCAAGGCGGGCGTGTATTACCTGGCCGACACCAGCAGCAATGGCGTTTTTGTCAACGGCGAGAAAAAGCCGATCGGCAAGGGCAATCCGCGCCGGTTGTTCAACGGCGACATCTTGCACATGGGCGACTTCGAAATCGTCGTCACGATCGACGAAGGCGAGGACCTCGACATGCCGGAGCAGTCATCCGCATCGACCATTTCAAAAGAGATAGAGCAGCTCGTGCCGGAATCGAGCATGAAAACCGGCCCTGATCTTCTCGATGAAGAGGAGATCACGGGCGACGAAGAGTTTCAATCAGCGCTGTTCGGACCGGGCGGCATATCAGCGTCGCCGGCGCCAGCCAACGATGTGCCCGATGTGGAACCTGACGACGGCGGCAGCCCGTCGCAGGAGGACCTGTTCGACGCGTTCGCCCAAGGTGTCGGCGTCAGCCGTTCCGATTTCCACCCGTCCGTTGACCTGATGCAGGTGATGCGCAACGCCGGTGAGGTGCTGCGCGAGTACGTCGCCGGCATGGAAAAACTCATCGCCAGCCGCGCCGACCTCAAAGACGCGTTCCGCCTGGATCAGACGATGATCCTGCCGCGCCATAACAACCCTCTCAAGCTCTCGCAAAATACCACCGATTCGGTCAAACAGTTGCTCGTGGGACAGGAAGGCGAGTACCTCGGACCACGTGACGCCGTTCGCGAAGTCAGCCGCGATCTGCTGGCGCACCAGGAAGCGTTTCTCGACGCGATGGCTACTGCCCTCGGCGAATATTCAGAACGCTTCGACCCCGACGAAATCAGCGAGGCAGCCTCCGGCTCATCGCAACGCAAGCCGCTGTTCGGGTTCCTGAAAAAAATCAAGTACTGGCAGCGCTATTGTGATTTGTACCCGACGATGACGGCAACCGGCGGTGGACGTTTCCCGCAGACTTTCGCCGAGGAGTTTGTCAAGGCCTATGAAAGCCAGATTGCCGAATTCAAACGGCTCGGCCCGGCGGATCACAGCGCCCCGACACCGTTGCTGGCGCCGCTGCAGGATGCCGATGCCGGTAAAGGCATGGCAGCCGCTGCAGAGGACACCGATGATGAGGATGATGACGATTTCGACATCGTGGTAACGCAGGTTATCGAGAAGCTCGACGATGAACTTGATGAACACGATATCGATTTGGCCGTAACGGCCGTCCTCGAAGGCATCGACAACAAAGCGGCTGACGACGCGGACGACCAGGCCAAGAGCTGACCCGCTCGCTGGCTGGACTCGCGGGTCAGCTGCGGTTTTGCCGGTTCTCGATGAGGTCGTCGACGACGGCCGGATCAGCCAGCGTCGACGTATCACCCAGGTCCGCGTAGTCGTTGGCTGCCACTTTTCGCAAAATGCGGCGCATGATCTTGCCGGATCGCGTTTTCGGCAGGCCTGGCGCCCATTGAATCAGGTCCGGCTTTGCGATCGGCCCTATTTCCCTGCGCACGCACTTTTGCAACTCTGACTTGAGCTCATCGCTCGCAGCGACGCCATCCATCAGCGTGACATAAGCGTAGATGCCCTGACCCTTGATGTCGTGCGGGTAACCAACCACGGCCGCTTCGGCAACATCCTTGTGCGCAACGAGCGCGCTCTCAACCTCCGCCGTGCCCATGCGATGACCGGAGACGTTGAGGACATCGTCAACCCGCCCCGTGATCCAGTAGTAGCCGTCCTCATCGCGGCGCGCGCCATCACCCGTGAAGTAGCGGCCTTCGTATGTCGCGAAGTATGTGTCGATGAAGCGCTGATGATCGCCATATATCGTGCGCATCTGGCCCGGCCAGCTGTCGGTGATGACCAGGTTGCCGGACGCAGCGCCATCGAGTTCGTTGCCGTCGCCGTCGACGATCGCGGGCATGATTCCGGGCAGCGGCGTGGACGCTGAACCCGGTTTCAGTGCCGTGGCCCCGGGCAGCGGACTGATCAATATGCCGCCCGTCTCGGTCTGCCACCAGGTGTCGACGATCGGGCAGCGCCCGTCGCCAACGACTCGGTAATACCACTCCCAGGCTTCCGGATTGATGGGCTCGCCGACCGTACCAAGCAATCGCAGGCTGTTCCTCGACGTCCGCTTCACGGGATCATCGCCCTCGCGCATCAGCGCACGAATCGCCGTCGGCGCCGTGTAACAGATATTGACGCTGTGCTTGTCGCAGATTTCCCAGAAGCGCGACGCGGTCGGGTAGTTGGGCACACCCTCGAACATCAGCGTCACGGCGCCGTTCGCGAGCGGGCCGTAAACGATGTAACTGTGCCCCGTGACCCAGCCAACGTCCGCGGTACACCAGAAAATATCGCCGGGATGATAGTCGAAGACAATCTCGTGCGTAAACGCCGCATAGACGAGGTAGCCACCCGTCGTATGCAGCACGCCTTTTGGCTTTCCGGTCGAGCCCGACGTGTAGAGGATGAATAACGGATCCTCGGCACCCATCTCTTCGCACGGGCAATCCGCGCCGGCATCAGCCACGAGTTCGTGCAGCCAGGCATCGCGATCATTGACCCAGTTGATGTCGTTCCCCGTGTTGCGGACAACAAGAACCTTTTCCAGGGTCGTCACTTCGGGGTGTTCGGCCGCCGCATCTACGTTTGCCTTGAGCGGTATCAGTTTGCCGCCGCGAACGCCCTCGTCCGCAGTAATGACGATCGATGATTCGCAATCGTGAATACGGCCGGCAAGTGCAGCGGGTGAAAAGCCGCCGAATACGACAGAATGGATCGCGCCGATCCGCGCACATGCGAGCATGGCGATGGCCGCATCGGGAATCATCGGCATGTAGATCGTGATGCGATCGCCTTTTTTTGCGCCAAGCGATTTGAGGCTGTTAGCAAAGCGGCACACGCGTTCGTGGAGATCACGGTAGGTTATCTTGAGGTCGCGGGACGGATCATCACCTTCCCAGATGATCGCAACATCATCACCTTTGGCGTCGAGATGCCGGTCAACACAGTTGTAACAGACGTTGAGTGTGCCATCGTAAAACCAGCGCACGTGCAGATCGTCCCTGGCGAATGAGACATCCTTGCACTTCGTAAACGGCTTTATCCAGTCAATGCGCTGCGCCTGTTCTGCCCAGAACGCCGCGTTGTCATCGACGGACTGCGCATACATTTTGTCGTAGCCGGCCGCGTCGATCAGTGCACGTGCCTTCGTTTCAGCATCGACGGGATAGATGTCAGTCATGATCTTTCAGCCTTTTTCTTGTGTGGCCTGCAGGTCGTTGGCCAGATCGACGATGCGCCGTGCTTGCGCGAGATGCGGACGATCGATCATCTCGCCATCCATGCCGAGCGTGCCGGCACCCGGGCTTTCTTCGAACAAGGCGATAATGCGTCGCGCCCGTTCGATCACTTCGGCGTCCGGCACAAAGGCATCATTGATAATTTTGACTTGTGCCGGATGAATGGCAAGCATACCGGCAAAGCCATCACGCGCTGCGTTCGCCGCATACCGGGCCACTCCCTCGAGATCTCGAAAATCCGTGTACACCGTATCGATGGCTTGCACCTCGGCCGCCGCGGCCGCAAACAGGCACAGTGAGCGAGCCAGTTCGTACGGCGGCAGCCAGCCACCGTCGTCATCGCGGCTGCGGCTGGCGCCCACGGCGGCGCTCAGATCCTCGGCGCCCCAGGACAGTCCTGCGAGGCGTGCTGTTGCGCCCACATAACCGTCAAGCGCGAACAGCGCCTGCGGACGCTCGGTGCACAACGGCAATATTCGTGTCTGACCCGCCGGGATGCCATGGCGAGTCTCGAGCTTGTCCAGCATCGCCGCAAGAGCACACGCATCATCGGCGCTTCGCGGCTTGGGCAGGATAATTCCCGCCGGCGCGGACGCCATGACGGCGTCGAGGTCCTTCGCCGCATCCTCCGAATCGATTGGATTGATCCGTACCCAGACATTTTTCTTGCCCGCGATGTAGGCGCGCGCCAGGTCGCGTGCAACCGTTCGCGCAGCAGCCACGACGGAGTCTTCGAGATCGAGGATCAATGCATCGGCGCCGGCCTCGCCCGCCTTTTGCAGCTTGTGCTCGTCATCGGCCGGAACGAACAGGAAGCTGCGATTCATGCAGGTTTCTTCAGCATCAGCGCCGTGCGCTTGCAGACGGCGACGAGTTCCCCGTCCTGGTTGTAAGCTCGGTGGGCAAACGTGACGATGCCATTATTCGGGCGCGACTTGCTTGCCCGAACCTCGATGACCTCTGACTCGACGCGAATCGTATCGCCGTGAAAAAGCGGCTTGGGAAAGCGAACTTCGTCCCAGCCGAGGTTGGCCACCGTCGTACCGTGGGTCGTGTCATTCACGGAAATACCGACCATGAGCCCCAGCGTCAGGCAACTGTTGACAATGCGCTGGCCAAATTCCGTTCCTTTCATGTACTCGGCATCGAGGTGCAATGCCGACGGATTGTGCGTCATCGTCGTGAACAGAACGTTGTCCGCCTCGGTGATCGTGCGGCGTATCGGATGGTCGAAAATCTGTCCGACCGTAAATTCTTCGAAATAGAGACCTGGCATGACACTCGCCCGCACCGAACCTGTGCAGATAATAGTGCCAGCGACCCTCGATTGAAACGTATCGAGGTCCCGATTGTGGTGTGCGTGGCGGTGATTTCGGCCGCTGTAACGCGTATAAAGGCGGTACGCAAAGCCATTGGACCGGCTGAATTGGGCATGACACGTTGCTGCTGAAGAGAATCGCCGTTGATACCACAAAGCTCGCGAAGGGCATGTACGTCGTCATGCTCGATCGGCCGTGGCTCGAAACGCCGTTCGTGTTTCAAGGCTTCGAAATCAAGGAGCGATTCGAGATCGACGACCTTCAGTCTTACTGCCGGTACGTCTATGTCGACATCGAACGCGGAACACTGACCGACGCACAAATTCGCAACCTGATCAAAGCCTCACCAACGACGCCGTTCGTCAGCAAAAAAGCCCCTCGCGCTGAAGGAGATACGGGCTGGCTGAGCCGATTCCGCGCCAGCATAGTCCGTCTCGATCCCACAGGGCTCCTCGCCGCCCGCACTCGCGGCGAATCGAGCGGCTATGGAATCACGTCAACAGTCCGCCGCGAGGCGCCACGCGCCACGGCGGCGTATGAACTGAATCTTGCGGCATACAGATCGATATACGACAGCGCGCGGCACGGCAAGATCCAGCCCGAGACCGTGAGAAAGGCGGTCGAACCGATGATCGAAAGCGTATTGCGCAATCCCGACGCGATGGCGTGGACGATATTCTCCAAAAAACGCAATCCGCGAAATTACAACCGCGCCATCGCAACATCGGTCTGGGCCGTCATGTTCGGCCGTCAATTGGGATTCGATGGCATGGCGCTGCGCGATCTCGCGATCGGTGGCCTGTTGCTGGACATTGGCAACAGCCGGCTGCCCGACGATATCGTCAACTCGGAAGGCGCCATCACTGACGAGCAATTTCAGGAGATGTCGCGCCATGTGCGCATTGGTGTCGAACTTCTGGAGACATCGAGAGGATTTTCGAAAAACGTGCTCGATATGGTCCGTTCACACCATGAGCGCGCCGACGGATCGGGCTACCCCGACGGCCTGACCGGCACCGACATACCAATCTTTGGCCGCATGGCCGGTATCGCCGACTGTTACGACGCGATGACCACGAAAACTGCGTATTCGCCTGCCGTGGCCGCCTACGAATCTGCGCGCGAACTCAACGACATGCGCGGCAAGGAATTCCAGACGGAAGTCGTGGAGCAGTTTCTGCGCACGATCGGCATGTTTCCCACCGGCAGCATTGTCGAACTCAGCGATGGCACGGTCGGACTGGTGCTCGAGCAAAATCGCGTCCAGTCACTTCGTCCGAAGCTCATGATCCTGCTCGATGCGTCGCGGAACCTGTTGTCGAAGCCGAAGATACTGGACATGCGCGAACTGCCGGACAAGGCGCCGAGTGCGCGCGCCGTCTGGATCATCAAGGGCCATGAACACGGCGCATTCGGTATCGACCCGCTGAATTACTTCACCTAGATCCACGCAAGGCGACCGACGATGACAATCTCCCGACGTGACTTTTCATTAGCATGCCTGAGCACGGCGGCGGCTCTCTCGCTTGGCGGCCACCCGGCATTTGCAGGCCCGGCGAACGTATTAAAGAGACCGATTCCGTCGTCGGGTGAAATGATTCCGATCATCGGCATCGGAACAAATCGTTACGGCGTCGGCGCATCCGCCGGGGAGCGCGCGCCACTCAGGGCCGCGCTGCAGCGGTTCCACGAATGGGGCGGAACGCTTATCGACACGGCTCCGGCGTACAGGACATCTGAGTCGGTACTCGGCGATCTGATCTTCGGCCTCGGCACCCGTGACGATCTTTTTGTCGCGACCAAAGTCGACCGGGACGTTCGCGCCGACAGCGAATCGCAAATGAACGATTCACTCAGGAAGCTCAGGACCGATCGCCTCGATCTGGTGCAGGTACACAACCTGCACGGCTGGAAAACATCGATTCCTTTGCTCCGTGAGTGGAAGGACGACGGCCGGATTCGATACATCGGCATCACGACGTCGCGCGCCAGGCAGTACGAACTCATGGAACAAATCATGCGCCAGCAAGATCTCGATTTCATCCAGATCAACTACTCACTCGGGCAGCGCGAAGCAGCGGACCGCCTGCTGCCCCTGGCTGCCGACCGCGGCATGGGTGTCATCATCAATCGTACCTTCGGCGGCGGGCGTATTTTTCGCCAGGTCGGTGATCGGCCGTTGCCGGGTTGGGCCGCCGAATTCGATTGTTCGAGTTGGGCGCAATTCCTGCTGAAATACGCCCTGGGCCACCCCGCCACGACCGTGGCGATCCCCGGGATGACGAAAGTGCGTCACGTCGACGACAACTTCGGCGCAGCGCGTGGCCGCCTCCCTGACGCGGCGCAACGAAAACGCCAGGAAGCATTCTTCGACGCGCTGTAGTCGACTCACGCCCTGCGGTCCTGCCTGCAGACTGTCTTCGAAGGAATGCCGGCGTCGCTGCCGTCAGGAGAGTCTTGCGCATCATTGACCTCATTGCGCCCGCCGGGATGTTGCGGTAAACATACAATAGCCATATCGCGGACGTTGTTAGATTGCCACGACCGGCCCCGACGATCGTGGAAAGTCAGATGATCCTAGCGGCGCTGTGTACCGCGGCTATCGGGGATATCGTTGCAACAAAGCAACAGAAGACTCCCGTCGAGCCCGAAATAGTGTTGTGTAACGCTTTACTTTCCGATCTTCGAGTGCTGTTATGAGCATTGTCGTCCGATTCGTCGTGGAAGATGCGAAAGTCGGTGCCACGGCTAATTGTGAGACCAATGATTTTTGTGGAGAAAACAAATGTATAAGAAAGCAAAGTCCCTTTATATTCTGATTTCAGCGTCTGCCGCTTTTCTGGCTGCCACGGGATTCGCCCCGGCTGCGCAGGCCCAGGAAGGCGCGGACGAAGCTATCGAGGAAATCATCACGACGGGAACCCGTCGCTCGCAACGCAGTGCGTCGGATTCTTCTGTACCGATTGATGTCATCAGCGGCGAAGAATTCGAAAACGTGGGTAGCGCCGACCTCATGGAAATGCTCAAGGCGGTCATCCCATCGTATAACGTCGATCGTCAATCGATCTCTGACGCTGCGACGCTGGTACGTCCGGCGACCATGCGTGGTCTGCCACCGGACAATGTGCTGATCATGGTCAACGGCAAACGCCGTCATCGTTCCGGTGTCATCGCCGAGCTCGGTGGCAGCCTGGCTGAAGGCTCACAGGGTGCCGACATCTCTGCTATCCCGGCGCTCGCCATCAAGCAGGCCGAAATACTGCGTGATGGTGCTGCTGCACAGTATGGTTCCGACGCCATCGCCGGCGTCATGAACTTCATACTCAAAGACGCTTCCGACGGCATGACGCTGGAAGCCCGCACCGGCGAGTTCATGGAAGGTGACGGAACCCTGGTTCAGTTCATGGGTAACGTCGGCCTGCCGCTCGGCGACGACGGCTTCATCAACGTGACCGGTACGTGGAGCCAGCAGGACCCGACCAGCCGTTCGACGCAGCGCACTGACGCCATTACCCTGATTGCCGCCGGAAACACCGACGTCAGGCAGCCTTTTGCGCAGATCTGGGGCGGTCCGGAGTACCGCGACAACTGGAATATTTTCGTCAATTCCGGCATCCAGTTGAACGATTCACAGGAGATTTATGCATTCGGTAACTTCGGCCGGCGCGAGACGGAAGGCGGCTTTTTCTTCCGCAACCCGAATAGCCGTAGTGCTGTCTTTACGCATGACCAGGGGGGGGAAACCGTAGACTTGCCCGGGGACGATAATGACGTATCAGTGTCACGAACATACCGTGCGATTGTGGATACGAACATTGGCCCTGGCGTTATCGGCGTCGTCTCAAACTGTCCGGCGCTGGTGAGCCCCGGCGATGGAGGCGATGGTGATCCGCTGGATGCTGGAGACGTTGCTGATGACGTAGCCGCGATGGCTGCATTACCGGCCAACTGCTGGCTGTTGAACCAGTTACTCCCGGGCGGTTACACGCCGCAATTCGGTGGTGATCTGATCGATGCCAGCATTGTCGGCGGCGTTCGCGGTGAACTGGACAATGGCCTGCTGTACGACTTCAGCGCCAGCTATGGCCGCAACAAGGTGTCGTTCTTCCTGAACAACACCTGGAACCCGTCGAACGGCCCTAACGGCATCATCGACGGTCAGCTGCAACGCGACTTCGACATCGGTTCTTACGTCCAGTCGGAGAACAATCTCAACGTCGACTTCGTCCTGCCGATTGCAGTGGATGGGCTTGCCTCGGATCTGAGTTTCGCGTTCGGTGGTGAATATCGCGACGAGGTCTTCGAGACCATCATCGGCGAGGGAGCCGCGTGGAATGCAGGAGACTACGCATTCCAGAATGTTGATGGCAGTAACTGCTATGAAGATCCTGCGAATCCCGGCACCTGCGATGTGATCCGTGATTCTAACGGTGTTCCGATTCTGTTCGACGATGACGAAGACGGTATTGGCGAATCGACACATATTGTGCAATTGCCCAACCTGAGCATCGGTTCCCACGGTTTTGCCGGATTCAGCCCACCGCAAGCGGGCATCTGGGGCCGGTCCAACATCGCGGTCTACGCCGAACTGGAAGCCGATGTGACCGACAGATTCACGGCTGCAGTCTCGGTGCGCTATGAGGACTTCGAGAGCTTCGGGGATACCACCAACTTCAAGACGGCAATGCGCTTCGCCGTCACCGATACGTTCGCGGTTCGTGGCTCGTTTAACACCGGTTTCCGTGCGCCGACACCGGGTCAGGAAAACGTGACCAAGGTATCGACCAGGACGGTGCAGGGCGAGTTGCAACAGAGCGGTCAGATCCCGCCGACCAATCCGATCGCCCTTGTCCTTGGCGCCCTGCCATTGACGCCGGAAGAATCGACCAACTTCTCGGTCGGTATCGTCTGGGACATCAGCGACAACTTCAACCTGACGGCGGATTACTTCCAGATCAACCTCGAGGATCGGATCTCGTCGACCGGCCTTATCGAGATTGATACATTCCAGGCTAATGATCCTGCGTATAACGACGTCAATTGTCCGATCACCAAGCTCGCTGACGGTACTCTGTCGCAATGCCTGCAGGAATTGGGCGTACCGGGCGCCGCGGACCTGTCGTCGATATCGTTCTACACCAACGACTTCGAGACCACCACGACCGGTATCGATCTCATCGCAACCTGGGACGCCGACTGGGGTAATGCCGGTAAT
Source organism: Pseudomonadota bacterium (assembly GCA_022560695.1). Classification (GTDB taxonomy): domain Bacteria; phylum Pseudomonadota; class Gammaproteobacteria; order Steroidobacterales; family Woeseiaceae; genus UBA1847. Next base: position 18,756 of record JADFSP010000007.1, on the reverse strand, counting down.
GGTTCCCTCGTTGCGGCCTGGAACTGGACCGAGACCGAGGTTGATAACGCTGGTAGCGAAGTGAGTCGAAACAAAGTGGTCGATCTGGAGAATTTCAACCCGAGAAATCGCGGTGTGTTCACCTACAACCACTTCATCAATGACTTCCGCTTCATGGTTCGTGCCCGATACTACGACGACTGGGTAGAGGCTGACTTCGGTGATGATCTGACACCTCGTGGTCCGAACGGCACCGGCTATACGTTCAGCTGCGCTCCAAACGAGGATGCGTGCTACTCGGGCGAGACGATCTTCGACCTCGAAGCGGCTTATACCTTCAACGAGAAGTATTCGGTGATCGTTGGCGTGCAGAACGTGCTCGACGAGGCCGGTCCGTTGCTCAACGACAACCTCGACGGCACGGTCGGTTCCGGCAACACGTATCCGGACAGCACTCCCTGGGGTTATGAGGGTGGTTTCTGGTACGCACGTTTCCGGGCTGAGTTCGACTAGGCTCAAAAGCAGGATGTTTCCGTAACGGTTCTCGTAACGGGGACATCGATCGAAAAGCAGGAAAGGCGTTTCCTCTCACGAGGAAGCGCCTTTTTCTTTATATCTCAATCGTCGGAGCCCACCTGGATTGAAAACATACGGCGTAAATCGCATTTCATTTCTGCTGCCCGCGCTTCTCGCACTCGGCCTTCTTTCCTGTTCGTCGAAGCAAGCCGAGCCTGCATTCGAATTCGTCGAAGCCACGATTGAAGATGTTCAGTCAGCGATACGGTCGGGAAACATGTCGTGCCAGGCAATCGTCAGCGGCTATCTGGAGAGAATCGAAGCCTATGACCAGTCATCCGGGTTGCACGCCATCATCTTCACCAATCCCAACGCGATGGCGAAGGCGGAGGAAATAGACCGCAGGGTTGCGTCCGGACAGGCGCTCGGACCGCTCTTCTGCGCGCCAGTGCTGTTGAAAGACAATTACGATACCGCCGATATGCCGACCAGCGGCGGCTCCATCGCGCTGAAAGACAGCGTGCCCCCCGACGATGCGTTCATGGTTCGAAAACTGCGCGAAGCGGATGCCATCATCATCGCGAAAACCAACATGGCGGAATGGGCGTTCAGCCCGAAACAAACCGTTAGTTCGTCTTACGGCACGACTGCAAATGCGTACGATCTCGACCGTGTGCCGGCCGGCTCCAGTGGCGGGACGGCGTCGGGCATTGCGGCGAGTTTCGGTGTCATCGGCATGGGCAGTGACACCGGCAACTCGATTCGGGGACCGTCCTCCCATCTCGCCTTGTTCGGCATTCGCTCGACCATGGGGCTCACCAGTCGCGACGGTGTTATCCCGCTTGCCTTTGACCGTGACATTGCCGGCCCGATGACGCGCACCGTTACCGATGGCGTCAAGGTTTTCGATGTCGTCGCCGGCTACGATGCCGCGGATCCGTACACCGAACTCGGCCGGGATAAGAGAGAGAGTGACTACACGACTTTCCTGAACAGGGATGCCCTGCGGGGCAAAAAGCTTGGTGTTCTGCGTGCGCTCGTCGACACCGACGACAGCGACCCGGAAATTACCAGGATATTCGAACAGGCGTTGGTCGAGTTGCGTGAGGCTGGTGCCGAAATAGTCGATCCGTTCATGATCAAGAATCACGATGAGCACATGAACGCCAGCAATTTCTGCATGCGCTTTCGATATGACATGCACGAGTATCTGAAATCACTCGGTGACAACGCACCGATCCAGGATGTCCTCGAAGTCCTGGACACCAAACAGTATTCTCCATACATCGAAGATCGGCTGACGTCTTTCGGCGCAGGTCCCGCCGACGTGCACCCGAACGACCTTGAAACACCCTGTCCCGATTATCCGGATCATCCGGGACGACAGGCCTACCTGGCGGATACCCTTCTCTCAATGGATGAGGCCGGTGTTGATGCGGTCATCTACCCGAGCTGGACCAACCCGCCAGCGCACCTCGACAAAGCTGTAGAGGAATACAAAGGCGATAACAGTCAGCTTGTTGCCCCTGCGACCGGCCTGCCTGCGGTGACAGTGCCAATGGGATACAGCTACGGTCATTTGCCGGCTGGTTTGCAGATCCTCGGGCGACCGTATGCAGAAGGATTGTTAATCGGGATGGCGTACTCGTACGAACAACATACGCAGCATCGGGTTCCGCCCGCGCTTTTTCCGGAACTCAGTCGAGAATAAACAGCCCCTTCTGAATCCGGTCATTTCGGGTGCGGCTAGTTCGCCGGGCTCGGATCTGCGTCGATGACGCGCGATTCGCCACGGTTTCTCGGGTCCGAGGCAGCTTTGACACCGTTGCCGTCGTCATAGATCACCTGGATGTCGCCGAAGTCGAAAGGGCTGATCGTCCTGTAGCCGCGATCGCCGAGCACGGAAAGCGTTTCGTCCGGCAATGGCCTGCTCGGGCCGAAAATAATCAGATCAGGCGGCAGCAGCTGGTGGTGAAAACGGGCGGCATCAATCGCGTCGCGCGGCGTCATGCCGAAGTCGATTATGTTCATGATCGTCTGAAATACGGACGTGAAAATTGTCGATCCTCCCGGCGTGCCGACAACCATTACGACCTCGTCATCCTTCAGGAGAATCGTTGGTGTCATCGACGACAACATTCGCTTTCCTGGCTGAATTTCGTTGGCCTTGCTGCCGACGACGCCGTATGCGTTGGGCACGCCGGGCTTCACGCTGAAATCGTCCATTTCGTCATTTAGAAGGAATCCCGCTCCCTCGACGACGACACCGCTTCCGAAACTCATGTTGAGCGTGTACGTGTTCGAAACCGCATTGCCCCATTTGTCGAGAACGGAATAATGGGTCGTGTCATGGGTTTCGAGACCCGTTCCTGCGCCAACGTCCATCGAAATCTCATCCGGGTTGATTTCCTGCGCCCGCAGTTTGATGTAGTCATCGCTCAACAGATCATCGACGCGACCGTCGATGAAGTCCGGGTCACCGAGGAATTCGGCACGATCGGCGAAGACACGCTTTTCGATTTCGGCGACCAAATGAACATATTGTGCGGAGTTGTGCGGCACGTCCTCAAAGTAATGGCCAATGTAGTCGCGAATCTTCAGAAGCTGGATGAGTGCCACGCCGCCTGAACTCGGTAACGGTGCAGACACGACCTCGTACCCCCTCCAGCCAGCACGTACCGGCTCACGCCAGATGGCCCGGTACGACGCCAGATCCTCCATCGTGATCAGGCCGTTGCCGCGTTCCATCTCGGCGGCGATCAGCTCCGCTGTCTCGCCCCTGTAGAATTCGTCGGCGCCGTTTTCGGCGATGCGCCTCAACGTTGCCGCAAGCTCGGGTTGTTTATGCAATTCACCCGCCCGCATGGCGCCGAAATAATCGGCAAAATTTGTCTTGCCGGCATACCTTTCGAGGCGGGACGGTATGCGGTCACCCAGCTTCTGCGGCACCTCGAACCCGTCCTGCGCCATGCGGATGGCAGGAGCGAGTAACTCGCTCCATGGCAATGTGCCATACCGCTTGTGTGCCTCCCAGAATCCGGCGACGGACCCAGGCACACCGACGGCCAGATGCCCGACCCGGCTGGCCTGCTCGATGACGTCGCCATTCTCGTCCAGGTACATGTCACGATCTGCGGCTGCCGGTGCCTTTTCCCGATAGTCGATGAACGCGTCTTCACCGTTCATATGGATCAGCATGAAGCCGCCGCCGCCAATATTGCCGCCCTCCGGGAAGCTGACGGCCAGAGCGAAGCCGGCGGCGATTCCGGCGTCGACGGCATTGCCGCCCGCGCGCAGAATTTCCTCACTCACCTCTGCACCGTATTTGTCGGGCATTGCGACCGCAGCGGTCTTGAACGCTGCGGGTTGTTCGATCGTGGCGGTGGTTTGCGGCTCGGGTGGAGAACAGGCGACGAAAAAAAATGAGAAAACCAGGAGCAGTGAGAGGACAGGATTCCGAAGCGGCATTACTTTTATCCAACTGAACATGATCGCAGTATTATAACCACAGTGAAGACTGCGGCCGTGCCAGCACACGCACAATCGAGGTCTGGTGACAAGCAGCCCGGGTTGCCCGGTTTCGAATCAGGGACAGGTGATGACGACGACAGGAAAAATAATAATCTGCGTGTTCGTAATTTTGCTGCTCGGTGGATGTGCAAAGACGCCGCTGCCGTTTTTGCAGGAGTACACGTCGATTGACCTGCTCATCGAGAACGGTCAGGTTCTCGACGGATTGGGTGCTGATGCGCAATCCGCCGATGTGGTCGTGGTCGGTAACAAGATCGTGTTTGTCGGCGATGCACAATTCACGGATGACGACCTCGATACCCGTGTCAAAAAGCGTATCGATGCAAATGGCCGAATCGTCGCCCCCGGATTCATCGACCTCCATGCCCACGGCGATCCGTTCGAGACGCCAGGGTTCGAGAATTTCCTGGCGATGGGCGTTACGACGATCACGCTGGGGCAGGACGGCTCGAGTCCGGAAGTTGAGGACCTGGCGGCATGGATGGACCAGGTCGCCGGCAATGGCATTGGCCCGAATCTCGCCATGTTTGTCGGTCACGGAACGTTGCGCACACTCGCCGGTATCGGACGGACGCAGGTTCCTGAGGCTGACGATCTCGCGCGCATGCTGGCGATGCTCGATACGTCACTCAAAGCTGCGTTCGGGATGAGTACAGGCCTGGAGTACAACCCGGGGCTCAACGCGAAGCGGGAAGAATTGCTGGCGCTGGCCGAGGTCGTCGGCCGGAACCACCGAATGATCATGAGCCACCTGCGCAATGAAGATGACGACCAGCTCGAAAAATCGATTGCCGAGTTGCTCGATCAGGGGCGCTATGCCCGGGTGCACGTGTCGCACCTGAAGTCGGTCTTCGGCAAGGGAGCGGCACGGGCTGACGAGATTCTCGGCATTCTTGCCAGCGCGCGCGCATCGGGCATTCGGATCACGGCCGGGACGTATCCGTACAGTGCCAGCTATACCGGTATCGATATCGTTTTCCCCGTCTGGGCGAAGACGATCGAGCAGTTTGAAATTGCCAAGGTGGAGCGGCGTGACGAGCTCGCGGAGTATTTGCGAAACCGTATCGAGCAGCGCAATGGCCCCGAAGCGACTTTGCTCGGTACGGACCCCTACACCGGAAAAACGCTGGCCGAACTTGCTCACGAACTCGAGACACCCTTTGAAGACGTGCTGATCGACGTGATCGGACCGGATGGCGCCTCAGGGGCGTACTTCGTAATGAACGATGAATTGCAGGCACGACTTTTGACGGATCCCTTCGTCGGCATTTGTTCCGACGGTCGCGCGACAGGTTTTCATCCCCGCGGGCACGGGACGTTCGCAAAGATCATCGAACGGTACGTGATGCAAGACAGAGTCCTCACGCTGCCTGAAGCGGTGCGCAAGATGACCTCATTCGCCGCTGGAGTCCTGGGCATCACGGATCGGGGGATTTTGCGAGAGGGCATGGTTGCGGACCTGATTATTTTCGATCCCGCCCGTGTGCACGCAACCGCGACCTACCCGAATCCGCTGCAGCTCGCCGTTGGTTTCGACGTGGTCATTGTAAACGGCAAAGTAGCACGCGAGAACGGCAAGCTAACCGACGGTTTGTTCGGCGATGTCCTGCGGCCTGAGATCTAAGCTGCGGTGGATCAGGAAACGCGGCCTGGCTGCGGAATGACTTCTGAGCCGAGAAATCTCATCGTTAACGTCATGCTGACAAACAAAATGACCATGGCGACGAATAACACTAACGGTGTCTGATAAACGCCAGCCATCCAGTAGGCAATTATCGTGACGAGGCCGGTTGTCCCGGCATATACGCCTTGCGATGTCACGTGATCGAGATGATTGCAATCGGCGCCCACGGAGGCGAGTACGGTCGTGTCGGATATCGGCGAAACATGGTCGCCCATCAGGCCACCGCTCAGCACCGCAGCTATCGTCAGGTACATGGATGCACCCAACTCGAATCCAACGGGTACCGCAATCGCCATCAGAATGGCAAAGGTCCCGTAGGAAGAACCGGTCGACAGCGAAATGATCGCGCCAAGAATGAAGACGATCATCGGAAAGTACATGGGTGCAACCGAGCCACTGATGATAGACGCTATGTAATCGGCAGTATGAAGATCCGTAGTGACCGAGCTCAGGGACCACGCCAGAAGTAGCACGATCGAGATATAGACGAGCTTCTCGGCGCCTTCGATGAATATGCCAAGTGACTCGCTGAACGAAACTGACTTGTGCCGGCGCATCATCTCCATGCAGGTCAGAGAAGCGGCCAGATAGGCGATGTCGAGTGATGATCGAATATGCGTGCCCGTCATGCCGTCGTGGGTCGCGTGCCAGCTGAGAAGTCCTGCGATCAGCAGCAGCATGACGCCCAGCGGATAAAGAAAAATACCCACACGGTCTCCCGTAGCCGTGTCTTGACCCGCAGATATTGCCGGCTCAACACCGCTGCCCATTGCCTGGCGTTCGGCAACGAATCGTTCCTGCATCCGTTTCATCGGGCCATAGTCTTTTCTCGTGAGAATAATGATCGGTACCGTGGTGAGCGCGAGGAACGCATAAAACTGATAAGGGATGACATGTATCAATACGGCAAACGCATTTTCCGTCAGGCCAACCTCGGCGTAGGACTTCTCGATGAGCGACATGATGTACGCACCCCAGCCGATGAACGGAATGAGGATGCTGATGGGTGAAGATGTTGTATCGAGGATGTACGCAAGCTTTTCCCGGCAAAGGTTGAATTTGTCGAACACAGATCGATACAAGGGGCCGATGATCAGGCTGTTTCCGGAGTCCGTAAAAAAAATGACGAGTCCGGACAACCAGGCCAGGACTTGCGCTTTGGCCGGAGTCGAAACAATCGCCGTCATCTTCGAGGCGAATGCTCTTGCACCGCCGGACACTTCGAGCAGCCTGACGAAGCCGCCGATAATCATGATAGTGACGATGACCTGCGCCTGGGTTCCGTTGGAAATTTCTGCCAGCAGCTGATCCTCGATGGAATTCAACAAGGCATCGAAGGGATGGAAATTGGTAATAATCAATGAGCCGCTCATGATGCCAAACGCCAGCGCAAGAATGACGTTCTTGCTGTAGATCGCGAGCACGATTGTCAGCAACGGTGGAACGACGGATAGAAAACCGTAATCGTGCACGCTTATTCTTTTTGTTGAAGCGACTGAAAAGAGCATACCACGCGGTTCAGGCGCCCGTCGCAGCAGAGCGGGTCTCTGAGCGTCAAAATCGATCGGGCCGATACGGAGCCAGGTCGATTCCCGGATCTCTTCCCGCCACCAGATCCGCGATGATCAGGCCGGAAATCGGGCCCAGCGTGATGCCGAGATGTTGATGGCCGAATGCATACAACACGTTGTTGGTGGCCGACGCGAATCCGAGCACGGGCAGCGAATCCGGTAGTGATGGTCGACAACCCATCCACACCGACGTTTCGGCCTTGTCGATGCCGGGCAGCATGCGCCGGGCCACCGGAAGCAGGCTTCGTACCCGGCGGTAATCCGGGGCAGCATCGAGACCGGCGAATTCGATCTGCGCGGTCAGTCGCAGGCCCAGTTCCATCGGTGAGAGCACGAACGACGAATCGCCATTCATCACCGGGCGGCTGAGCAGGACACTGCTGTCGGTGGACAGCATGAGATGATATCCACGCTCCGTATCCAGCGCGACGTTGTCGCCGAGCTGTTTACAAAGCGGCCGTGACCATGCGCCGGCGGCAATCACGACCTTATCCGCGGACATCGTGTCGCGGGGACCCTGCAGTTCGATCCTGTCGTCGCCGAGACGGATGGAGCGCACGTCGAACGTCTTGTAATTGCCACCGCGGTCAAGCAGCAGATCGACCATGCCGCGAACCATTCGATCTGGATTGGTGAGCTTCATGCTATCGCTCTGATAGATGCCCCGTTCGAAAATCGGGGCGAGCTGCGGTTCAAGATCCTGGATGTCCGACGCCGTCAGAATTTCGTAGGGAGTCCCGTTTTCGTCCATCAACGCGCGATCGTCTTTTGTTGCCGCGAAAGATTTCACGGTTTCGTAGACTTTCATCCAGCCTCCGCCTTCGATGAGACGGCTGAGTTCTGTGTCCCCGGTCAGCCGCCTCCAGCCCTCGAGCGCCCGGTTCGTCAGGGCATGCAGGTGGCGTGCATTTTGCTCGACTCTCTCGCGACGACTCTCGGCAAGAAAGCGGAACAGCCAGGGAAGAAATCTGGGGAAATAAGCGGGCCGGACTGACAGCGGTGACAGTGGCTGGGCCAGCATTCGCAGCGCATCAATAGCGATACCAGGCATCGCCGTCGGGGCGCACGAGCCATTGACGATCACGCCGGCATTACCGAAGGAGGCGCCGGCGCAAGGTTCTTCCCGATCGAGGAGCGTGACGCGGTGGCCATCCTGTTGCAGCGCCAGTGCGGCAGATGCGCCGACAATACCGGCTCCGACTATGGCTATTGATGTATCAGACAAGTTGGCGGCTAGCTTATCCTGGCGCGAAGGAGGCGAACCTTACGTGATGCGAATCCGGTGTGCAACACGCGGAGCTGACACGGTATGCTGATGGCATGGCGATCTCCACGGCAGCAAATTGATCGAGAGGCGACGTGCATGAACGATGGCAACGGGATACCGGGAACTGACGAAGAGCGACGGCGATTTCTGGCGTACGTGCTGGCAGGCGGCACCGCAGTATCGCTCGCCGCATGCGCGCAGGATACAGTTGATCACGATGAAGTGACTGATGAAGGCCTGCACAATCCGCTGCTCTGGGCGGTTGCCTGGAAGCAGACAGCCGCGGAATTCGCGGCGCTCTGTCACCAGGCCTATAACATCGCAAGACTGCGCATCGACGTGATCCTGGATCGGCGCAAGAGCGGCGATAAGCCGCTGGCAGTCATCACTGACATGGATAATACGATCATCCAGGCGACCAGTTACTGGGGCTATCTGATCAATGAAGGCCAGGACTTTTTCGACGACGCGGCCTGGGACAAATGGCTACCGAAGAATCTGATCACAGCCGTGCCCGGCTCGCAGGCGTTTCTTGACCACTGTCAGGTGAATGACGTTGAGGTTTTCTATGTAAGCAATCGCGACCAGGGCGATCGGACCTACGAATACGCGCTCACTCAGCTTAAATACCTGAATTTTCCCTACGCGGATGAAGACCATCTGACGGTGAATCGTAAAACATCCGACAAGATGGCGATTAAAGAAACGGTCTCGGTGTCACACGAGCTCGTACTCATGCTTGGAGACAATTTGAACGACTACAAACGCGATTATTACGTGACCGACATCGATGAACGGTATGCGCTAATGGAGCGCGACCGCGATGAATACGGGGATCAGTTCATCTTGTTGCCGAACCCCACCGACGGACATTGGGTGCGGGCGATCTTTGGCGAATCAGAGCCCAGCCCTACCGATGCCAACAGACGATTGCTTAAAGACGCCGCGACACGATCATCCTGGGACGGGCAGTAAGCGCATTTAAAACGGCCCAAAAGAGGCCGTGTCAAAACATCGAATTCGCGCTTGCGAAGAAGCGCAGCTGATCCGTTCGTCTTTGCGAGGAAGCGCAGTTGATCCGTTCGTCTTTGCGAGGCAGCGCAGCTGACGAAGCAATCTCATAAAAACTGAAATGCGGGCGTCTTCAACGCAACCACTCAACCACACTGACGCCAACAAAGCTGCCGAATGCATAGCCGAAGGAACCCGCAAGCACACCCGGAATCAACAGGTCGCGCCACCCTTTTGCGGATGCGAGTGCGGCCGCACTCGATGGACCGCCAATGCACGCGGCCGATGCCATCGCGAGTTCGGCGAGATCGAGTTTCAACAACTTGCCAGCACCGAACAGTACGATCAGGTGCACAATGATGATGAATGAAGCGAATATGAACAGAACGGGCCCAATCTCAATGAGCTGCCAAATGTCCGCCGTCGCACCAATACTCGCGAGAAAGATAAACATCATTACATTGCCCGCCTCGCTGTGACCTGAAAGCTTTTGCACATGTCGCGGCAGAAACGTCGCGAATAACAACGTCAGTGCCGTAGTCACGAGAATCGAAAACTGCGGTGTTCCGGCGAATTTCGCCAACGCCTTACCGATAGCCGCCAGCATGAAAGCCAATGCCAACGCGGCGAGAAGACCGACGATCTTCAGATCGGCAATTCGATGTAAATTTTCCTGAGACCCCGCAGTAAATTGCGCGGCGTTATCCATGTGATGGGTCGGGTACCGTCTTGCCAGCCACGCAATACCGGGCATGAAAATGATCAACAGGAAATGTAAGTTTGTTACGACGTTGTCGGCAGCGATAGCGGCCGCGAGCATGCTGCCGTCCTGCATCCCACTTGCTTCTGCGACGGCTGCGAAGTTCAGGCTCCCGCCTATGTAGGTGCCTGTAAAAATGCCGGCCAGTTCTGCCTCATTCGGACCCAGGTTCAGCAATGACACGCCGATGATTGCGCCGGCGACTACGGCGGCGCTGCCTATGACAAAAGCGATCAGCGTTGGGCCGGCCTCGCGGACGATACGCTTGAGGTCTGCCTCGAACAGCAGCAACGGAATTGCGATCGGAACGAGATAGTGCCAAACCGCATCATAAGCCGGCGCCGACGTCGGAATGATCTTGAGGTTGGCCAGAACGATTGCGGCAGTGATCAGCAGCATGACGCCCGAGTACTTTCTACCCCAGGGATAGCGATCGCACCAAAAGCCGAACCCCGCCAGTGCGATGAGAATCGACCACAGCGCAAAGTCTTGTTCAGGGCCGATCAGGGGAAATGTCATCGTTGATGCTCCGCGGATTCCTTTAGAGCCGAGGCTGGCGTATCGAAACGGATCAAGCGACGCGCCGTGCTTTAGACTCTTTATCCAGATCGAAAGTAGCCTGCAGATTCATCCACAGTTTCGGCGATGTGCCCAGAGCATCCGCAAGGTCAAGTGCTGCTGCCGCAGTTATGCCTCGCTTTCCCTTAACTAGCTCATTCAATCGAGCCTTCGTCCAGCCAATTTTCTCGGCAAACGCTGCTTGCGTCACACCCTTTGGCTCAAGAAACTCTTCGAGTAACATTTCACCAGGATGGAACGGATTTTTAGGTTGTCTAGCCATTGCGCACCCTCCTTCAGTGATAATCAACAACCCGGACATCGAATGCGTTTCCGTTTTCCCACTGGAAAACCACTCTCCATTGCTCATTGACCCGGATTGAGTGGAATCCCTGCCAATTACCCTTGAGGCTTTCCAGCCGAATTCCTGGAGGTACTCTCAGGTCCCTCAGCTCGGCTGCATCATGCAAATAAAGCAATTTTCGCCTCGCTGCCCAACGAAGCTCGGGAGAAAAAGCCCTTGTGGCTTTTGTTCGCTTATCATCGAACAGATCCTCCGCCAAAGCATTTCCTAAGGTCTCGATCACGTTACTATATTATCGTAATTCGATAATCTATCAAGCCATTGTTTCTCGAATTGTTGCCCAGTTTTTTAGTGGACTGGCGGAGAGGATGGGATGAACGCTTCGCGTTCTCGCGCGCGGCTTCGACGCTGCGCGAGTCGAACAAGGGTCTCATCCTCAACCACACTCAGCAAGTAGAACAAACACGGCCCCGCGAGGGGGCCGCATTTCGTTCTATTGGCGGTGCAGCGAGTCTTCTGCGAAGGATGCTCTGCCGGAATTAGCGCCGCCACAAGCGTTGATTTGTCGAAACTCGCTAGCGCTCTTTATCTGCCACCGACCACGGATTTTCAGGGCAATACGGCCGCAAAGGTGTCCGCGATCCGGCTGTATCCGGCGGAATTGGCGTGGATATCGGGTCCTACCACGGGATCACACATGTATGTCAACTCGCAGATGTTATTCACGCTAACCGGCAGAAGCTCATTTGGCGGCGGCTGCGATGACTGCACGATGGTAGTGAAGTCGTCTGACTGGAACACAGCAGCGACATCAGCCAAGGGCATTCCTTCGGTGGTGAATGTCGTGCCCAGAAAGTCGTTCAAAACACCGACGGCCTGGGCCGACTCCACGGCAAGTGTCTGGCCGGCGGCATCCTGCAACAACCACGCCGCCAGGTAGGGATTGTAGTAATTCATGCCGACGATGGTTGTGTCGGGGCCGGCGGCATTGCGCAAAGTTGCCAGGACCGCAGCCAAGTCAGTAGAGATCTGCGCCGACACGGCGTTAACACAGTTGAGGTCCACCGTTGTGCCAATGCATCCAGCGTTACGAAAATCGTTGCCGCCCATGTCGATCGTAACCAGATAGACCATGCCGGTATTGGCAGCAAGAAAGTCGACCGCCGCATCGAGCTGAGATCCTGCGAGATACGGACAGTTGCCGCCATTCGTCATATCGTCCAGAGTCTCTCCCGGGCAGCCGAGCTTGGTGAGCTGCAGATCGCGAGCCTGCGTCCCGGCTGCGTCGAATGCAGGCTTGATGCTGGCGAAAAGCTGATCCGCATAACCGTCGTTAGTCGGAAGCAGTACGCCACTGCTATTTGGTTGAATTCCGACCGACAACGACGTGCCGAGCGAGACATAGTGGTGAACTTCCGCGTCGCCGCCGCTGTTGACGAGTTCATTGACCGCGTCGCAGGCACCGACCGTCAATGTGGCGGCAATCAACGCAATACGCCACGCAATGCAAGGTGTATAGCTGCTAGCTCTCATGTCACGACCTCCTCGCCTCAGCGCCAAATTAGTCCTGAAGATTCCAGGGTAGATGTATTCGGCAAATTCGCACATTCGCGAATCTGCCACTTCCTCAGGCTGTCATTATTCGTCACTCGCAAGCGGCGAAACTGCGACCGGGATCACAATTGGCAATAAAACCTTATTCACGTGCCGGAGCGGTATATGTGTTTCGGTGAGTGCATCCTCCGCATCCCCTCCGGATTATTGATCTGGAAGTCGGCGGAACGCTTTTCCCTCAGAAAGAACTAAATAAGCCGCGCAAATCGGTGGTCTGCTGATCACATACGAACGTCTGCTATTGGCCGTTAGCGGAAGTCAGAATCTAGTATTTGCAGCGGCTTTGACGTCCGCTTTGCACCCAATAGCGGCCATTGGGATGGTAAAGTCCTGAGGGGCCGCTAACGACCCTTAGCGGACATAGGTGACCTGCCCCCAATTCGCCATCCAGCTACTATACTTAGGTCTCTTGAACACCGACAAAACCAAACCCGCCAAAAGGCGGGGACGGGAAGCCACGGGTCCTCGCTTCCTCCGAGAAGCCAGTGGGCACTCCTCGTAGGACCTGCGGCTTAATTCTTTTTGCCTCAAGGACGTTGGGGCAAGCGATCAGATCTACTACAACATGGGAGAGACAAATGAATAAGATCCATTCAACTGCATCGTTGATCTTGCTGCTGTTCGCAGCGCCCGTGCTTGCGGAGCACGACGAAGATCCTAGAACTAGGAATCTACATCCCATGGGACACATTGCGGAGCCGGCGAGCCTGCTCACCGGAGTTGGCGGGGGCAACATCCATACGGACATCGCGTTCTGGGGCAGGTACGCGTTCCAAGGAACATGGCTGGGATTCAACATCCGGAACATTTCGGCACCCCGGAATCCAAAGCAGGTGTCGTTCACGAGCTGTGCGGGAAACCAGGGTGACGTCGTCGTCTGGGATGATATCCTGGTCCGCTCGTGGAACTCTCCCGCCGCATTCGGTGCCACCTGTGACGGCCAGGCTGTGCCAGCAGGCTTCGAGGGCCTGCACATTTTCGACATCAGCGATCTCACGAATCCCGTGCTCGTTGGGTCAGTGGATCTGAGCACCGTTGCTGTTCCGGGAAGGTGCGGATCGCACACGGCAACAGGCGTACCTGACTTGGATAATGGCCGCTTGCTGATCTACAACTCTGGCAGTGGGTGCGACGGCATTGACATCGTCGAAGTGCCACTGGCCAATCCGGCAGCGGCGAAGTACCTCAGAACCGAATCGGCCGGCCGCAACTGTCATGACACAGCGGTCATTCTGGGCGATGCTTTGAAGGCAGCCTGCGCCGGCGGTGACGGGTTCACTGTGTGGACTCTCACCGGCACCGGCTCGCTCGAAGATCCCGACTTCCTCTATTCCTCGATCGTCCCCGGTGTGGCGATCGGTCACGCGGCGGCTTTCACCTGGGACGGCGAGGTTGTGGTGTTCGGTCATGAGCCTGGGGGCGGCGTGCAGGCCAACTGTCAGGTATTAAATCCGGACAGCGACAAGTCGGTGTTCTTCTTCGACGCTCAGACCGGGGCCCAGCTCGGTATGTGGACCCTGCCCCGGCCTCAGTCGGACATTGAGAACTGCACGATCCACAACTTCAACGTGGTGCCGGTCCGAAGCGGGAACTACGTCCTCGTGCACGGCAGCTACCAGTCGGGTACGAGCGTGGTCGACTTCACCGACTTGGTCAATCCGGTGGAGATCGCATACTCGGATCCGCCGCCGATCCCACCGCCGGGCGGGCCGTTCTGTGGGGGCCTCGGTTGCGAGATCGGAGGTGTCTGGTCGAGCTACTGGTACAACAACTTCATTTACGAAACGAACATCACGGAAGGGTTGAACATCTTCCGATTCAGTGGCAAAGAGACGGCCGGCGCGCTGCGTTTGGATCACTTTAATCCGCAAACCCAGGAGTTCACGCTACCGTGAACGCCGAGCGCCGCTAGTTCGTTTATCGTTTTCCGTTGACGACTGCAGAGGCCCCCGAAGGTGGGGGCCTCTGGAAAAATAGTCTAGGGCTACTTCCGCTCCTGGCCGTAAGCGGCCTGTCATCTTAATGTTTTTCTGCGCTTTGAACGGCCGCTATTGTTGAAAGCGGCCTGTCAGGTACGAGCTACCAGGAAATCTTAATCGAGCGTCCGCTTTACACTCAATAGCGGTCGTTAGGATCGTAGAGTTCTGAACGACCGCTAACGACCCAAAGCGGACATTGGTGAACGGCCAGCGAACTGCCGCCCAGCTACTATACTTGGAGCACTAGCAACACAGACAAAAACCAAACTCACCGAAAGGGGGATCGAGAATGAAGCCCTTAAGCAAACTCGTACTCTTGGCAGTCGGGATCGTGCCACTCGTCGGCGCTCCGGTACTCGCGCAAGCACCCGACTACGACACCATAGCCGACAACTTGGTCAACGGATCGCTGGCGGTCCAACCGGGTGAGACGGTGGTCATCGGCGGTGGACCGTCGGAGATCGATCTGATGGCGGCGATACAGGTGGCGGTGTCCAAGGCCGGCGGTCAAGCGGTGCTCACCCTCAACATCCCCGAGGCCAACAAACGCGCGCTGTTGGAGACTCCGATTGAGCATCTCAAACAGCTTCCGACGGCGGGCCTGTTGTTGGGCAAGATCACCGACGTCTTTATCAACGTGCTATCGGTCGAGGACCCGGATCTCTTCGCCGACGTCCCGGAAGAGCGTCTGGCCGCCTTTCGCCAGGCGGGGGTGCCGCTCACACGAGCCTTCAATAACATGCGCTTCCGTAGTGCCACCCTGGGCCAAACCGGGGGTATTCCGACTGTCGCCTACGCGGAATCGGTCGGGGCCGATCCCGAAGAGATCCGAACCATCTTCTGGCAATCGGTGGGTGTGTCGGCGGACGAGCTGACGCAAAAGGCCACACAGGTCGCGGCCCTTATGACCGACGGCTCGGAGATTCGAGTGACCTCGGCGGCAGGCACCGACCTTACGTTCAAGTTGGACCGGTTCCCGGCCCGGATCAATGCGGGACGGACGGCCGACGTGCGAGCGGCTAGAGGTCCCGCCAATGTGTGGTTGCCGGCCGGCGAGGCCTATGGCTGCGCGCATGGCGCAAGTGTCAGCGGGACGTTGGTTGTTCCGAAGACCACCTTTCGCGGTGTCAAGGTCGAGAATCTAGAGCTCACCTTTAAGAAGGGCCGAGTGTCAAAGATGTCGGCGGACAGCAATTCCGAGATGCTTGAAAAGTTCTTCGCCGCATCCAGTCCGAAGCTCAAAGAGCTCTCGGTGGTTTCTCTGGGCCTCAACCCTCACAGCAGGACCCCCACCGGGTCGAGCTATTACTCGTGGGAGATGAGTGGAATGGTGACACTCGGTCTCGGCAACAGCAGTTGGGCGGGCTGTGAAAACGACTCAGACGCGGCGTTGACTCTCCACGTACCCGGGACAACCCTCTCAATTGGCGGCGAGACCGTTGTAAAGGACGGCAAACTTGTGAAGTAACGCCGGTGGCCGTCCGCCGCCGTCGTGCTGGCCGTGAGAAGCGCCGGGTTGCAGCAGCTCAACAGGAGCTGTCGGCGTTGTACGGTCCTGTTTGACCGCTGTGCTGACTAGCGGCATATGGCAGTACGCAGACAGTTCAGAACGACAGATTAGACTGAGTTGACTGCGTCTGCTTATGGCCGAAAGCGGCCTGTCAGAATGCGGATTTGATAGTGTTTTGAATGGCCGCTCTTGATAAAAGCGGACGGTCAGATATGAGCATCTAGGAAATCGTAATCGAGCGTCCGCTTTACGCTCATAGCGGACATTGGGATGGTAGAGTCGTAAACGGCCGCAAACGACCCGAAGCGGACATTAAATAACTACGCAAGAATTCCGACGCGTTTCAGCCCTCAATTGCTTGCATCGCCAGGTCCGGGTGCTGGACAACGAAATCCAGCGTTTCCGCAACGTCCTCGCGGATCATGCGGTAGACGATCCAGTGCGCCGCCGTGGCAGCCGCACTGTCGCCACTCATGAGGCTCTCCAGCAGCCCTTTCTGTTTCGGGAAATGTTCCACGGTAACCTGCTCGTCGGCCGGAATACCGGCCAGTTGCCCGGCCAGTTCGATCGCGTGCTTTAGATCGCCGATCTCATCCACGAGGCCGTTCGCGACGGCCTGGCGGCCGGTCCAAACACGTCCGTGAGCCAGCTTCTCGGCATCTTCGAAGCTCATGTCGCGGTGCTCGGCCACGTCTCGGAGCCAATCGTTGAAACCGTTCCAATGATTCTCCTCGAAGCGCGCCCGTTCCTCTGGGGTGAAATCCTGCAGATCGGACTCGATGGTTGCCATGGGACCACGTTCTACGTGATCAAAAGTGATGCCCAGCTTGTTGTAGAAGTCCTTCATATTGATCTTGCCGCTGATTGATCCGATGGAACCGGTGATTGTCATCGGATTCGCGACAATCTTGCTGGCCCGGTAACTGATGTGATAACCGCCGGATGCTGCGACATCTACCATCGACACCACCACCGGTTTGACGCCCACAGTGATCTCTACTTCGTGGCCCATCAGGTCACTGCCGAGGGCATCGCCGCCTCGGCTATCTACGCGGAAGACGATGGCGGCTACATCCTCGTCCAGACGCGCGCGGCGGAACTCGGCGATAATCGACTCATGTCCCATCGTCAGCCCCAGCAACGGATTGACATCGTTCCGGCGCCCGATAATCGTGCCTTGGGCGTGGATCACCGCGATCTTCTTGTCGCCGTCGAGGTCGAGCTTCGAACGAAGCACCTCGGCGTAGCGTCCCTGCGACACTGAGCGCAGCGCATCCTCATCTGCGCCCTTGAGTTCCGTTTCCAGCTCGTCCCAGTAGGCTATGCGGTCGATCAGACCACTGTCTAGTGCTTCGTCGGCGGTGAAATAGGCGTGTTGCATCAGCTCGACGATCTTCTCCTCGTCAAACCCGCGATCCGCCGCCAGCGTCTCGAGGAGCGTCTCCCACATCTCGTCCATGATCCATCCGCGCATCTCCCGCGCCGGCTCTGACATGTCCTCGCGAATGATCGTCTCGGCCGCGGACTTGTAGTCCTTGATCGTGTGGATGTTCGGCTTGATTCCCAACTTATCGAAGGCTCTCTTCACGTGTAAGGTTTCGCTGGAGAAGCCGGTAAACCCGATGTATGCCGTGGGAGGCACGAGCACCTCGTCGCAAGCGGCGAGTAACAGATAGTCTTGCCGATCGAAGGACTCGGCCCAGACTAGGACCTTCTTGTCCGTGTCTTGCACGCGCCTGATTGCTCCTCGGATCTCCTGGAGCATCGCGGTTCCCACCGAGTTGCCTGCCGCGACTTTGAAGATCACGCCTTCGATCCGGTCGTCCACTGCGGCTTTCTCCAGGTTATCCAGGATACGTTGCAGTGTCTCGACATCACTGTCGACGAGCTGGCTCATGATCCCGCCCGGGGGGTCATACTCCAGCAGGTCTCCGTACATTTCGACGATCAGCCAGGAACGGTCTTCGATCGCGGGTTGCTTGCCCGCCATATAACCTCCGATACCGCCGACGAGCAATACCAGTACGATGATCGCAAGCAGGGCCCCCAGAAACGCAACGAAAAAACTCTTCACCTCACACCTCCCCCGTCTCAGACGTGGTCACGGAATATAGATCGACTCTTCGACAGCATAGGCATAGGGGTCGGACCTGCGCAACTATCAATAAGAAAATAATTGATACATCTGTCCGGAATCAATCCGGGGTCGTTGTAACTTGTTAGGAACTTACATCCACAGGCGTCTCCAGCTAGCTTAGTAAAAACAGCTGCTTAAAGATGCCCAAATGCCTTCGGGAGACAGTGCTCAAGAGCGGCAATCACCATGTCCGCTTCTGGCCGAAAGCGGCTTGTCATTTTGTTGATTTTCTCGTGATTTGAACGTCCGCTATTGAGAAAAGCGGTCGTTCAGAATTGGCATTTTGAAAACATACCGTTGGGGGACCGCTTTACCCCGGTGATCTCAACCGGTCG
>JADFSP010000054.1 GCA_022560695.1 Pseudomonadota bacterium | reverse complement strand
GGTATAGCCGGTTATGTTGTGCAGGGCGGTATCGGCGCTCGCCTGTCCGGTGGCGAGCCCGAATAAAATAATGAAAACCAGTGATAAACCGTATCTTTTCAACGTAATTTCCGGTGGTCGACAATCTTTGCGATCAAAGTCTTTACAATTGACACTTTTGCGCGGGGCGTGTCAAATCCCTGCAATTATTCAATCCGGAGTGTATCGATGAACAGACTGATTATCGCATTTTGCATCGCGTGCCTGGTGTCCGCCTGCAGTCAGCAGACTGACGATTCAAGGACCGGCGCCGCAGCGGACGCGAAAATTTTCGACATGCCCTACCTGATGCGGGACCTGGACAACGGGCTGCGCGTTATCGTTGTCCCGACTGACTACCCCGACATCGTTACGATACAGATTCCCGTACAAACCGGCTCACGCAACGAAGTGGAGCCGGGCAAGACAGGCTTCGCACACTTTTTCGAGCATATGATGTTTCGCGGTACGGAGCAGTACCCAGCCGAGGTTTATCAGGGCATCCTGAAAAAGGCCGGCGCAGATCAAAGTGGTTACACGACTAATGACTACACGAACTACCACATCACTTTCACTAAAGACGATCTCGAAAAAGTCATCGAGATAGAGGCAGACCGCTTCATGAATCTCAGTTACAGCGAAGAAGCGTTTCGCACGGAGGCGCTGGCGGTCAAAGGTGAATACCTGAAGAACTTTTCCAATCCGATCTCAAAGATGTTCGAGCGGATCAGTGACATGATGTTCACGG
Source organism: Pseudomonadota bacterium (assembly GCA_022560695.1). Lineage (GTDB taxonomy): Bacteria > Pseudomonadota > Gammaproteobacteria > Steroidobacterales > Woeseiaceae > UBA1847. The sequence goes on along the minus strand of JADFSP010000054.1, from coordinate 5,593 downwards.
TGCACACATACAAGCACACGACGATGGGATTTATCGAGGATATCGAGGCAATGCCCGATCAGATGGAGTACGCCACCTTGTTCTTCGACCGCTGGTATCGTCCGGAGAAGACTGTCGTCATCCTGGTTGGCGATGTTGACGCCGAGCCAACATTCGAACTCGTCGAGAAATACTGGGGTGACTGGGAGCGGGGGGATTATCATGTCGATATTCCCGAAGAGCCGCCGCTGGCCTCTGCGCAATACGAGCACCTGCAATGGGACAGCCCGACACAGCCCTGGCTGATGATGGCCTATCGTGGACCGGCGTATCAGCCCACCGAGAAGGATATGCCGGCGCTCGATATCATTTCGTCAATCTACTTTTCGGAGTCCTCCGATCTGTACAAGAAGCTCGTGATACAGGATCAGTCGGTCGACCGATTGTTCAGCTACTTTCCCGACCGAAAGGATCCGGGCATGCTGATTATCGCAGCGCGCCTGACCGATGCAGAGCACGCTGCATCGGTACAGGAAGCAATCAATGCGACGCTCTCCGAAGCGCGTACACAACTGGCCTCGAACGAACTGATCCGCGAAACCAAGTCGCGCTTGCGTTACGGATTTACGGCCCAGCTTGACAATTCCAGTGGCATCGGCTCCGTACTGGCCGGTTTCGTCCATTTCTTTCGTACGCCGGAGACGATTAACGACGTCTACGCTTCTTATGAAGCTCTGACGGCAGAAGACGTGCGGAAATACGCCAACAAGTACTTTGTCGACAGTCAGCGCGGAATCCTGACCTTATCCGTTGACGAATCGATGCCTGGTATCGACGGTGCGGCGTCCGTCGATGAACTGGTCGCTGCCGCCGGAATGGCGGACGCGAGCGAAGCGGCGGCGGTCGACAGAGATGAAATCGCTCTGCTCGTACCCGATGTGGCAACCGCCATACCGGTATCATTCATTGCGAACCCGTCTTCGGCATCACCGCTCGTCGATATCGCGTTCCTCTTTCATGTTGGTGCCGGATTCGATCCGGAGGGCAGGAAAGGGCTGGCGGCCTTGACTGCAGCATTGATCACCGATGGGGGGTCAGAGGCGAAATCGATCGAAGCAATCAACGACGCGATGTACCCGCTCGCATCGGAATTTGGCGCCCAGGTCGACAAGGAAATGACGCGACTGTCCGGACAGGTTCACAAGGACAATCTGAGCGCCTGGTACGCACTCGTGCGCGGCCAGCTGCTGTTCCCGGCCTGGTCCGAGCAGGATTTCGAGCGAGTGAAAACGCGGCTGGCCAATGCTATCCGCACTGATCTCGTCGGCAACAACGACGAAGAATTGGGCAAGGAATATCTGTACACGTTGATTTACGGCGACGATCATCCATACGGGGCCTTGAATCTCGGCAATGTCAGCGATATCGAATCGATCACGCTTGATGAGGTCAAGTCGTTTTACCGATCTTATTATACGATTCGAAATGTCACGGTCGGGCTATCCGGCGGGTATCCCGAGTCTTTCCCGACAAGGATCAGCGACGACCTGCAGAAACTCGACGGCGGGATACGCGCACTCATTGATTTGCCAGCGGCACCGCTGCCGGACGGGCGGGAGGCCGTGTTGATTCAAAAAGAAACGTCCGGCGTCGCCGTGTCGTTCGGATTTCCGATCAAAGTGCGCCGCGGCGACCCGGATTGGATCGCATTGTGGCTTGCGCGCTCCTACCTCGGGGAACATCGCAGCACCAACAGCCACCTGTATCAACGCATTCGTACAACACGCGGCATGAACTACGGCGATTACGCCTACATCGAATATTTTCCGCGCGGCATGTTCCGGACTCACCCGGACACAAATCTCGGCAGGCGACAGCAGATATTCCAGGTATGGTTGCGTCCGCTGCGCAACAACAATGACGCACATTTTGCGACTCGCACCGCCATGTACGAACTCGACAAGCTGATCAGCGAGGGAATGACGGAATCGAACTTCGAGGCGACACGCGCGTACCTGGCAAAATTTGTGAGTCTGATCACCGATGGTCAATCTCGACAACTCGGCTATGCGTTGGACGGCCAGTATTATGAAATCGATGATTTCTCGAGCTATGTCCGCGATGGCCTCGGCAATTTGACGCTTGATGATGTTAATCGTGTCATTCGGGAGAATCTGAGCACCGACAACATCCAATACGTGTATGTGACGGGTGATGCAAAAGATTTGCGTGAAAGACTCGTGTCGGATCAGGCATCGCCGATGTCCTACGATGCGGACAAGCCGCAGGAGCTGCTGGACGAGGACAAGATGATCGCGACGCTGCCGCTCGGTTTTTCGCCGGACAAGGTCCACATTGTCTCGTCCCAAGAGGTGTTCAATTGACGTCGGACAAGTCACAAAGCAGGCAGTAGCCCGGTGACGTGATCGCCACCGGCACGCCCGGCGGCGTCGGCGCTGCGCGCAAGCCGCCCGTTTGTCTCGAATCAGGCGATTGCGTGGAAGTGGATATTGGCGTGGTCGGCTGCGTCATGAGCCCGGTGCGCGACGAATAAGACATGCCGTGCCGCGAGGTGAATCGAGAAGTTGCCGCTTAGGCCTTGATTTTGTTGCCAAACGGTTTCAACTTCATGTGTGGCTAAACTACCACAAAAAATTCCGAAATCTGTTCGTGCGGCATGGAGACGGTCTAAAAGATTGACAATAGTCGGTATTTCTGCGAACTTTTGGCGGTCGAAACGTCGCCTTTCAGCAACAGCGGGTCGGCGCAACGAACAGAAAGATGCCTTCAGGTACGGCTTGGCGGGGGATCCGGGGGGGCAGGGTCAGCGTACTCAACGCAGGTAGGGAAAGCGGTTCCGGCAGGAGCCGCTTTTTTTTGTGCATCGATTATGGTCTGCTACATTGGCGACCTGCAACCAGTACGCGTCGAGGGGACAATGCACCAGGATAAACGCACGGCATACTGGCGAGCGAATCTGCGCCTCGTGGCGTTCTGTCTCGGGATCTGGTTTGTGTGCTCCTATGGTTTCGGCGTGTTGTTCGTCGAGCAGCTGAACAGCATTCGGGTCGGCGGTTTTCGGCTGGGCTTCTGGTTCGCCCAGCAAGGCTCGATTTACGTGTTCGTGCTGTTGATATTCTTCTACGCATGGCGCATGAACCGCATCGACCGCCAGTACGATGTGCACGAAGACTGAGCGCCGCCAATGAGCCTGCAATTCATGACTTATGCCGTCGTCGGCTCAAGCTTCGCGCTGTACATCGGTATAGCATTCTGGTCGCGTGCGCGCAATACGGGTGATTTCTACATCGCCGGCAGGAGCGTATCGCCGCTTGCGAACGGCATGGCGACTGCGGCCGACTGGATGAGTGCAGCGTCGTTCATTTCGATGGCCGGGTTGATCGCGTTTCTAGGCTATGACGGTTCCGTATACCTCATGGGCTGGACAGGGGGCTACGTGCTGCTTGCACTGTTACTGGCGCCGTACCTGCGCAAATTCGGCAAATTCACGGTGCCCGAGTTCATCGCCGAACGCTATTACTCCAAGACGGCCCGCATCGTCGCCGTCATCTGCCTGATCTTCATTTCGTTTACCTATGTTGCTGGCCAGATGCGCGGCGTCGGCATCGTGTTCTCCCGTTTTCTCGAGGTCGATGTGACCGTCGGCCTCCTGGTCGGCATGGGCGTCGTATTCATCTATGCCGTGCTCGGCGGCATGAAAGGAATAACGTACACGCAGGTTGCCCAGTACTGCGTGCTGATATTTGCCTACACGGTGCCGGCCATTTTTATCGCGATTCAGATCACCGACAATCCAATACCACAACTTGCGTTCGGCAGCGAGATCACAGGAACGGGCACCGCGCTTCTCGACAAGCTTGACGACATCGTTACGTCGCTCGGATTTCATGAGTACACGTCCGGGACGAAGAGCAAGATCGATGTCTTCTGCATTACGATGGCGCTCATGGTTGGCACGGCAGGGCTGCCACACGTCATCGTGCGCTTTTTCACAGTACCCAGGGTTCGCGACGCCCGCATATCGGCAGGCTACGCGCTGCTGTTCATCGCAATTCTCTATACGACGGCGCCCGCGGTCGGCTCGATGGCACGCTACAACCTGATCAACACGATACAGCCGGGTCCGGTTGGCGCGGTGGACGGCAATCTCGAGTACGAGGCAAGGCCGGAGTGGTTCCGGACCTGGCAACGAACCGGGCTCGTGCAGTTCGAGGACAAGAACGGCGATGGTCGCGTGCAGTACTACAACGATGCGAATCCCGATTTTGCCGATCGTGCCGCGGAATACGGTTGGCGGGGAAATGAGCTCACCGTCGATCGCGACATCATGGTGCTTGCGAATCCGGAAATCGCCGGATTGCCGAATTGGGTGATCGCGCTCGTAGCAGCCGGGGGCATCGCGGCCGCCTTGTCGACAGCCGCGGGACTGTTGCTCGTAATCTCAGCCGCCGTTTCGCACGATTTGATCAAGGGCATATTCGTGCCGAACATTTCGGAGGAGCACGAACTGCTTGCGGGCCGAATCGCAGCAGGCCTGGCAATTGTGGTCGCGGGATACCTCGGCTTCGATCCGCCGGGCTGGGTTGCGCAGGTCGTGGCATTTGCGTTCGGCCTTGCAGCAGCGTCGCTGTTTCCGGTGATCTTGCTCGGAATTTTCTTCAAACGCGTCAACAAGTACGGTGCCATCGCAGGCATGCTGACCGGACTCTTGTTTACCTATGGTTATATCGAATACTTTAAGGGCCTGTTCCTGAAGTGGGCGGGCTCGCCCTGGGGCGACAATGTGGCCGCACACTGGTTGTTCGGAATTTCTCCCGAAGGTATCGGCGTTATAGGTATGTGCCTGAATTTCGCCGTCGCGATTGCCGTCAGCTACCTGACGCCACCGCCGCCCGAGCGAATTCAGCGCATGGTTGACGATCTTCGCGTACCCCGAAATTTTGACGAGGGCAAGCTATGAAACCGGAAACGTCATTGACCAAAATGGTCTGCGTTGTTTTTTTGGGCTTGAGTGGCAGCGCCTGTTCATCGAACCTGAGCGATGACGAACAGCGGATCACGGCCTGGGTCGATGCCAACGTAGAAGATGCGATCAATCTTCTCGCCGAGACCGTCAATATCGGCAGCGGAACGATGAATCATGAGGGCGTGCGCGAAGTCGGCCGCGTGATGCGTCGCGAGCTCGATGCGCTCGGGCTCGAGACCGAATGGATCGATATGCCACCCGAGGTTAATCGGGCCGGGCACTTGTTTGCGCGCCAGACAGGTTCTGGTGGAGCGAAATTATTATTGATCGGCCACCTGGACACCGTGTTCGAAGCCGATGATGACTTTCAGTCATATTCGCGCGCTGGGGACACTGCTCATGGCCCGGGCGTCGAGGACATGAAGTCAGGCAACGTCGTCATCGTCTATGCCTTGAAGGCGTTGCAGAACATTGGCGCGCTGGACGGTATTTCGGTCGTTGTGGCCTACACGGGCGACGAAGAGAAATCCGGTCGGCCGCTGTCAATTTCGCGCAAGCATCTGATCGAGGCTGCTCAGTGGGCCGATGTCGCGCTGGGTTTCGAATCGGCGATCACTGAGGACGGAG
>JADFSP010000006.1 GCA_022560695.1 Pseudomonadota bacterium | reverse complement strand
CTGGCGCGGATCAACGCACGGGTTATCGGGGTTGTGGTCAACCAACTGGACCTCCGTAAGGCCGCAAAATACAGCGATTACGGTTATGGCGGCTATTACGAATCTTATGAGTCGAAGTCGGCCGCAAGCTAGGGCCGTGTGGCGGACGGTATGATCGACCTTCACTGCCACTTGCTGCCCGGCATCGACGATGGAGCCAGAACGCTGGTCGAGGCGCTGGACATGGCGCGAATTGCGGTCGACAACGGCATCGATCATGCCGTCATGACGCCGCATCTGCACCCGGGCCGTTATGAGAATACCCGCAGCAGCACCGAGAAACCGTTGCGCGAGTTTCGTGCGGCGCTGCGCAAAGAGCAGATCGCCCTGGAGATCAGCGTCGCGGCCGAGGTGCGCCTCGCAATCGAGATTCTGCCGTTGCTCGAGCAGGACGAGGTGCCTTTTCTCGGTGAGATGGATGGCTACCGCATCATGTTGCTCGAGTTCCCGCACGGCCATATGTCGCAAATTTGTCGCACAGCGCAGGCAAAATCGCACAAACATGGGCAAAAGCAGGTAATCTAACTGACTGAATTATTTAGCGTATTCTTGCGCAGAATCGCGCAGGTTTGTGGGAAAAGAGGACTTAAAATCCGTTGTCCGCAAGGTCGTATGGCTCTGCGCCGGTCTAGAATGTCATATGTGGCTGTAACCCGGGTTGTCGCTTCTAACAGACATCATTGGTTATGCTCTGAATCGGCATCCAAATTTGACCCTACTGGGTATCGCCGATGCCAACTGCTTACGGGATCTTGTCATTAATGACAAGAACGTCACCCGTCCTAATCGCGGTCATTAATTACACCCAGCCCGGGAGAGCCAATTCTCGGAATCGTGCTGAGAAACGGCGAATTGTGGTTTTTTCGAGCCATGTGGTGCGAAGCGTATTGCTGTGCCTGTACGGTCGAGTCTGAGCTATTACAGTAAAACCCATCCTGGCAGGTTATGAGTCAATCGAGGATTGGGGCCGCCCTCCCTGATAGTGTCTGAATCGAGACCGATACCTCGACCGACGCACACCACTCCGATCGCCGATGTATCATCATTGAGAATCGGTGAACCTGACATGCCGCCGCGGATGGCTTCTTCGGCGTTCTCAATCCACAGTGGCCACCCGTTGCGACGCTGAATAGCACATCGCGTCCAGCGGCCATCGAGTGTTAGCAGCCATGCCAGAGCATCAATTGCGGCCTCCTCCGTCAGCGCCTCAAAGGCAATGGCCTCGTCATACAGCGCTTCATCGTCCGGGCTTCCGAGCACGGCGATGTCGGCCACCGGATCGGCAAATAGACATTCAGCCCACACTTTAGGGGCCGATTCGTCCAGCGGTCCAAGCAAGTCCCGGTACGTCCGCTCTTCGAGATAGCTCGCCCCATGGCACGGCGGGAAGTGTGGCAAGCAATGTGCGGCTGTGATAACAAGGCGCTGGTTACTGGCCTCAATGATGAAGCCTCGTCCATCGCCGACCTTCACAACCGCGTTTACGAGTTCAGCGTCCATAAGTTTGCTTTGCCATCAAATTGAACCCTGTTACCGCTGTGAGCCATGCGGCCTCAGCATGCCAAGACACGATCTCTGACTACCCCTACCTGCCCCCTACCGGCTGGCTTGCATGCCTCTATGGTGATTTCTCACTGTGGAATGAATCGTAGGTAGAGAATAGACACGGTGATCTACTTCTTTCTAAAACAGTTACTTATGTCGATAACTGGCGGAGAGGGTGGGATTCGAACCCACGAAGGGTTTTAACCCTTGCTGGTTTTCAAGACCAGTGCATTCAACCGCTCTGCCACCTCTCCAAATCTGTCTATTGCTTACGAATCTGCGTCGGGCGGGATTGATTCGCGCCTGCGGCGCTCACCCCTCCGGGACTGCCCGATGCGACCGCGAATTGTGCTCGCAGCTGCCCTAGGATTCAACACGACGGGTCGCCGCTATTGATTTTGCGTGAAATTGAACCAATATTCCGACGATGGATACGCTGTCCTCCGAACGCCGACGTTTGGGCACGGTCAGAGACGGCATCGGTGCTCGTCGCAGTTAGTTCGAGAGATTCTAATAAACATCGTGAAAATACTGATTTCTATACTATTTATGACCTCTGCTGCCATCGCCGCAGGGCCGTCTGCCGAGACCTTATTCGCGGCGGAAAAGTGGGTCGAGGCGGCTGCCGCATATGCACTCGAAGCACAGGCCGATCCAGATGATGGTCGTGCATGGCTGGGGCTGGCGGTCAGCGCTCGCCACTCGGGTCGACCTGAAACTGCTTCCGCTGCACTGCGACAAGCGGAGCAGTTGCAGTTCGCACCGATTCGAGTGGCCCTGGAGAGGGCAAGGCTACAGGTCATTGGCGGCCATAATGCGGCCGCAATCGTCACGCTGCGGGGAGTTGCCGACCAGGGTTTCACGACCGCTGGAGTACTAACCGCCGATCCGGTGCTTCGCGGCCTCGCAGGCGTCCCGGAGTTTGACGCACTGGTCGCGGAGATGTCCGTAAAGGCATTTCCCTGTGAGCACGACGAGCAATTTAACGAGTTCGATTTCTGGATCGGAACCTGGGATGTCTACGATGGTAACGGAGCGATCCTCGGCAGCAATGTCATAGAGCGTGTGCAACGCGGTTGTCTGTTGATCGAGAACTGGACGAGCGAGCGGGGTGGAACCGGTACGAGTATCAATTACGTCGACAGGATGACTGGGGATTGGGTTCAGATATGGAATGATGCGAGCGGTAGCCAGATTCATATTCGCGGCGGACTCGGAGATGATGGTATGTTTTTGACGGGCACCATTCACTACATTGCCAAGGATACGACTGTGCCGTTTCGAGGCCTGTGGACGCCGTTGCCGGACGGGCGGGTTCGACAATTTTTTGAGCAATCGAACGATGGCGGCGATACCTGGTCGACCTGGTTTGAAGGGTTTTATTCTCCGCAGTCGTCGGACTGATGCAAGACAAAGGAAGAGCTTTGAGATATCCATCAGCAAACAGAGGCCTGCCCGCCGGCAACCCGATCGCCAGCGCACTGGTCATCGTCGTGGGCACGCTGGCGATTGGCGCATCGATTCTGCTCGGGTTCCTGGCATTCGTCGTATTGGGGAGCATCATTCTGGTCATCGCGGGTATCGTCGGCATGCGTTTGTGGTGGTTTAATCGGCGACTACGCAAAAATGCCGGCAGTCGTCATACCGCTGCGGCCGGCCATGAAGCGGCGAACAGCGTCATCGAGGGTGAGTATCGCGTCGTCCACACGGACAGCGATGACGACGGTAGCTGACAAAGCGTAGTCAAAGCGGCCAAAACCTTTTAAAGTCGCGTGCAATGGCCACCAATGCATCAGATCAGGACAGACGCCGCCGCCGGCGGCGGCGCAGGACACAGATTGTCATCATCTATACGGCGATCGCGATCGGTCTGGCGTGGTTTTTCGAATCGCAAGCGACAACAACCGTTATATTTGTTCGCCATGCCGAGAAGGCTGCGATGCCCGCGATTGATCCGGGCCTGAGCTATGCCGGGCGGCAGCGGGTTGCCGAGTTGACGCGCCAGCTCGCTGATGCAGACGTGGTCGCTGGCATCGATGCAATTTATGTGACTCCATATCGAAGAACCCAGGAAACAGCTCGTCCCATTGCGGATAGACTGGACTTGCCGATTAACGTTTACGATGCCGCGAATACGGAGATGATTCTCGAGACGATCCTCAAGAAGCATAAAGGGAAGATCGTTCTCGTCATAGGGCACAGCGATACTATTCCAGTCCTCATTGCCAATCTCGGCGCCAGCAAGAAAGTGCCGGAGATCGCGGAAAATGAGTACGACAATATCTACATTGTTTCCATTCCCTGGTTTGGCAAGACCAAGACGATCCGGCTTCGATACGGTACGCCATACCTTGCCGATGATCGGCAGACGGCGCCAGCGCAGTAAAATGTTCGGGCAATTGGCACAGGACTTGCGACGTGATTAGCCAGGAGGAAATACGGGTCGATACCAGTGGGCGTGGCACCTACGATTTGAGCGACGATATTCAGGCCGCCGTGCAGTCCTCTGGCATTACGACCGGCATGTGTCATGTATTCATTCGTCACACCAGCGCGTCGTTGATAATCTGCGAAAATGCCGATCCCAAGGTCATGCACGATCTCGAGACTTTCATGTCGCGGCAGGTCCCGGATGGCGATCCGATGTTCACGCACACGGCGGAGGGCCCCGACGATATGCCCGCCCATATCCGAAGCGTTTTAACTCAGACAGACCTCAACGTTCCGGTCCAAGACGGCCGCTGCGCGCTCGGTACCTGGCAAGGGATTTACCTGTGGGAGCATCGCCACGCAAGTCACGAGCGCATGGTTTTGGTTACTGTTCAGGGTGAATGAGGGGTCGGATCCAATAATGGACCTCGGCAGCAATCGTGTCGTGTCCCATGATCGGATCCGGCCCCTTTCCTTTGGGGCAAAGCAGGAAATTCATAAAGCGGTCTTCAAACACGCCGAAACGCACGGGCGCAACAGTTTGCACGCAGACGTTGTCGTCGCTACGCGATTTGCGATCGACGCGTGCTTGGATAAGCTGCTCGGCTTTTTGGGAGGAGCACATGATTCTTCGCAGATTGGTCACGGGCCTGAGAAAACGTGATTGGGGCACCGTCGTCCTGGAGGTGCTGATCGTCGTCGTTGGCATCTTCATCGGTCTTCAGGTCGATGACTGGAATCAGGTGCGCATAGGCCGCTCGGACATTGCCATCTATTTGCAACGTATCCATGAGGACTTGAACAGAGATGCCACATTTTTCACGTTTCTTTCGAGTGAAGCCAGAAATAAACGTGATGCGCTGGAGACCCTTAAACGGATGATAGGGCAAGACGGACCACCGGACGAAGAGCCGGACGCCATTTTCGAGCTGTTGGCGGACAGCTCAACCCTGGGCTGGGAATTTCCGGAAGTGCAAACAGTGACGTTTTTTGATCTCCAGAGTAGCGGCAAGCTGGCTCTGATCGAAGATGCGGGGCTGAGGACGCAATTGTCCTTCTTTTATCAGGAGTCACTGCATCGCTCGGACCGAATCCAGTCACGGATAACTGGTTATGCTGCGGCCCTCTATGAAATGGTCGACCCCGTGGCCGGTCTGGTCGGTCGGGATAGCGAGTTCCGTCAGCAATCATCAAGGGGCGGCAATGAGGAATTCGACCCGCGGGCGGTTGCTGAAAGATTTCTGATCACTGCCCGCAAAGAACGTTTTTCGAGACTGTTGACCGCTGAGCAAAACTACACCGAGTTTCTGATCGCGCAATTGAACATCCAGATGGAGGAAATCAGGGCTCTGCAACAAACTGTCAGCGCGGTCGTTGGCGAGACAAACCAATAATACATGGTTACCTGACCGGGCCACGCACGAACTGCCACGGCGTCATATCCTGCATTGACGCTATCTGAACCGCTTCAATTTTGAACTCCGCGCTGAATTTCCTTCGCTTTGACATGACACACCTCCACGACCATTATCGGTCTCTTCTGATGTGTCTGGAAGATCAGGATCTAACCCAAGTCGACTTGTTTCTGCTCTTTTCAAATGAAGCGTGATTCGCTCAGTTAAGGTCGTGCCTGCATCAGAAATCCGTCAGACAGAAATCCGGGGATCATCAGCAACAGGCGAATCAAACACGGCACTATTCACGCCAACGGGCAAAAGACGCCGACGGAGGGGGGATCCATGAAAGAGGCCAGTGCTATCAGAAAAGTCATGGCTGTGTTGGCTGTCGCCTCGTCATTTGGGCGTCGATCTGAAAATTTCGCGGTGATGAATATGTCGCCCCTGAGATCTGATCGGGATACACGCGGTTCATGACGATGTCCCGATCCTCCATACGGCACCTTCCGAATCTGATCAGTGCGGCAAGAATCCTTTCCGGTCCAGTGCTCGTTGTACTGGCATATTTGAACAAAGAAGAGCCGTTCAAATGGCTGCTCCTTGCTGCACTCCTGAGCGACATTGCAGATGGCTTGATTGCAAGGAGTTTCAAGCTCACTTCGACGTTGGGCGCCAAGCTCGATTCAATAGGAGATGCGTTGTTAATGGCCGTAGCGTTCTACGGTACCGTTGTCTTTCATCAGGAGTTCGTAAACGACTACATGATGTGGTTCGCTGTCGTGTTAGGCCTCTGGGTCTTATCGATCCTCATTTCGTTCTTGCGTTATGGGAGACTTGCGAGTTTCCATTCCTATGCTTCGCGAGCTAGCGCGTATGTACTTGGAATCTTTGTCATGGTTCTGTTTCTCTGGGGCTTCAAACCGCTGATCTTCTACGCGGCCGCTACTATCAGCGTACTCGCAATCTTCGAGGAATTTGTCATGTTCTGGTTACTGCCCGACTGGACGCCGAACGCGCGAGGAGTCTACTGGATATTAAGAAGTCGGCGAGGCTCTTCGTCATGAGTCGCTGGCTGGCTATTGCCAATCCAGTTGCCGGCGCATTTAGTGATAACAACTTCAAGAGCAAGTGGTTGCCCGAAATACTTGACTACGTGACAGACGTTGCGTACACGGAGGCGCCGCGACAGGCTGCCGAGATCGCTCGTTCTGCACATAACTACGACGGCATCGTTGTGATTGGCGGCGACGGTACGATTTTTGATGTGCTATCCGGTATCGTCGGCAGCGGACGATTGCTGGCCGTCATTCCAGCCGGTCGTGGTAACAGTCTCGCCCTCGATCTCGGCATCGGCGAATTATCGGTGGCGGTCGACGCGCTCAAATCAGGCGAACCGGCCCGCATCGACCTGCTTGAAGTCGACGTTGGTTTTGCCGACGGTACGCAGCAGACGTTTCTGGCAGCAAGCACGTTGGCAGTCGGCTACATCGCGGATGTTGTCCGTCTTGCACCGCGATTCTCGGCGCTGGGCCGATACGCTTACACGGCGGCCACCGTATGCTCGCGACCAAAGAAACGCCACGTCGAAGTCGAATACGATTCAGTTGGCAAACGGGCCGGGAGCTTTTCTGGCATATCAATCAACAACACCCGGTACCTGGCTAATTTTCTTGCGTTGCCCGGGGCCAGCAATTCAGACGGACAGTTTGATGTGCTCGAACTGAGAGCTGGCTGGGCGCGGCAGCTCGCTCACAATCTCTCGGTACTGAGCCACACCTATCTCGTTGGCGCCAGTGAAGAGTTCTGCGCGAGAACCGTGCACATGAGTTTTCCAATACCACAGCTGTTAATGGCCGATGGTGAGTTGTTCGAGAATGTCGTCGACCTGCGAGTCGTGACCCGACCTGAGGCCCTGACGGTGCAGCGGCTCCGAATGAAGACATGCTGACCCAGATCATGCTGATCTTGCCGGGATCCTTTGCAGTCGGGGCTGTGTTCATGTTTCTTGCAAATCGGCATGTGTCGTCGATGACGAAACGCCAGCGGTGGCTCAAGTTTGCCAGCTATGTCGTTATCGTTCTCGGTGTGCTGGCTTGCGCCGCACTTGGCCGCGCCTGGTTCACGGGCCTGATGCTTGCAATTATTTTTGTTGGCCTGTACGAGCTGGGCAAGACGACGCGAAGCTTCAGCATCGGACCTCTGTTAAAGGTCTGGGTCATCTATATCCTGCTAATGCTCGGTTCGATCTCGAGTGTGCGACTCGTGGCGCCGGCGACGCTTGCTTACTGTTATCTTGTCGTGGCTGCTTTCGACGGTTTCAGCCAGGTTGTTGGTCAGTCTCTTGGCAAGCATGCGCTCGTCCCGCTGCTCAGTCCGACGAAGACTGTCGAGGGGGTTTGCGGCGGGATCGCCGCTGCAGTCATCATGGGGTTGCTTGTCCGGGGCCTTACTACCTTGTCTGCCGGCTCCGCAGCCACCGCAGCTTTGGCTATATCGGCCTGCGCGCTTGCGGGCGATCTCGCGGCGTCCTGGGTCAAACGTCGTGCAGGTATCAAGGAATTCAGCCGCCTGTTGCCGGGCCACGGCGGCGTGCTGGATCGATTCGACAGCTTCATCGGCGCAACAGGGTTGCTGGCGCCCGCCCTGATTCTGCTCACCAACCGCGGCCTGGTATGACGATGTCGGGGCAATCCTTCGTTCGTCAATACCACCGAATGCCCGAGAATCTTCGCCTGCTTGTAACCGCACTCCTCGGCGCGGTCATTGGTTTGCTCACCTATGAAATCATCTACTTCCTGAATCCTTTGCAGCCCAACGCGACTATCAGCTGGGCACTGTCCGTTATTGTCAATATTGCGCGACAGCATGCGTTGCATCGTTGGTTGACGTTTTCGTACCCGACGCGGTACTGGCCGAGTCTGGGCCGGGCCTATGTCATGTACTCGGGGTCCGCCGTGGTAACAATCCTGCTTAACCTGAGCCTGACGGCCGGGCTCGGCCTTAATCACCGGGTCGTTTGGCTGATTTGCACGCTGACTACCGCCGGGATTAGCCTCATATTTCTGCGGCGTTTCGTATTTCGGTCCGAACACATGCCCCTCTGATTTTCGCGTCATGAGCCCGCGATTCTTGTCGGTTGCTGTCAGGATGCTGGTTCCGCGTTTCGAGCAAATGGCGCCCCGAAGAGGATTGACTCAGATCGGCCCAAGCCGATCTTCGGGCCTGCGGCCCATCATCGCGAGCGATGATGTCCAAAACGCTGCCGCGTTTTGTCGAACAATGTTCTCATCAATAGGCCGGACCACCAATCCTTACTAACGGACCTGGCGGCCCGTGAGTAAGGATTGGCGCCCCGACCATGATTCGAACATGGGACCCCCAGATTAGGAATCTGGTGCTCTATCCGACTGAGCTACCGGGGCAGGCTGGGGGCGATTCTAGCAAATAGCCCACCGGGCGCTATCCCACGACGTCTGAAATCCCCTGATCGATACAATGTGGATAACCCCTGTTATCAACCCGCATCTCGCCGCATAATTGAGCCATGCAAGGATTCTTCGTACGCATGTTGATTACGATGCTCGGGCTGGTATTCGCCTCCGGCATCCTGCCCGGGGTCACGATCTCCGGAACGGGAAGCCTGTTGCTGGCCGCGATTCTCCTGGGCCTGGTCAACGCATTTGTCAGGCCTGTCGCTTTTCTGCTGACATTGCCGATTACGATCCTGTCGCTGGGGCTTTTCCTGTTGGTCTTGAATGCCGCCATGTTCGGCCTCGTTGCGGTGATGCTCGATAGTTTTGTCGTAGCGGGATTCTGGTCTGCGGTATTCGGCGCGCTGATTGTCAGCATCACGAGTACGGTTGCGTCATGGTACATAGGCTCGGATGGCCGGTTCGAGATATTCGTAGTCACGCGGCGATAACGAACGGTCTCGGACGTTACTTCGTGCCGCCGCGTTGAAGCGGCGCAATGCATAACAAGTGGGGGAAGAGCGTGAATTTCAAGCAGACAATCATATGCACCGCGGTGCTCGTTGCGGCGTCGGGATGCGGGCAGGAAGAATCTTCAGCGGACGTTGATGCCGCCGCCGCGTCATCGCCGGTCGCCGTGGAATTGAGCGGTGGGCATCCGGCAGCGCAAGCAGCGTCGACGCAAATCAGCGGCGATTACATGCGCGACATTGTCGCCGAGCTCTCCGACGACAAATACGAGGGTCGCGGCCCTGGAAGCCGTGGTGACGTTGCTGCGCGCAAATACCTGGCCGAGCACCTGGCCGAGCTTGGTGTTGAACCCGGCGCAGCCGATGGTGGCTGGGAACAGCCGTTCGACCTCATCGGTGTCAATGCTACGCAACCGGATACATGGACCTTCGACGGCCACGGCAAGTCGCTTACGCTGCAACAATCGGATCAGTTCATTATTGCCAGCGGCGTGCAGTCCGATCATGCCGAAGTTGTGGATGCGGAGTTGGTGTTCGTCGGGTATGGAATACAGGCCCCCGAATACGACTGGGATGACTACGAGGGTGCTGATATCGACGGTAAGATCGTGCTGATGATGAACAATGATCCGGACTGGGATCCGGAACTGTTCGCGGGCGAAACCCGGCTGTGGTACGGCCGCTGGGACTACAAGTATCTCACTGCCGCGAGACAGGGTGCTGTCGGTGCAATCATCATTCACACTACGCCGTCTGCCGGTTATCCGTTTCAGGTTGTGCAGACGTCGTGGACCGGCGAGCAATTCGAACTGCCGGCAGGCGATGAACCGCGCAGCCAGTTTCAGGCCTGGGTTACCGAAGATGCGGCGCGCGAGCTTGTTGCGATGGCGGACCTGGATCTGGACGCTTTGCGCGAATCGGCCTTCAGTCGCGACTTCAAGCCAATTCCGCTCGGCATCAAAACATCGGTCAGCATGGACATCGCGCTCAATCAGGTGCAATCGGCAAATGTGCTTGGCGTGATCCCCGGCAGCGACCCGGAACTCAAGGACGAGGTCGTCATTTACACGGCGCACCATGACCATCTTGGTATCGGCATGCCCAATGATCAGGGCGACAAAATATACAACGGCGCGAGGGACAATGCGTCGGGTGTCGCTCAGGTCCTCGCGATTGCAAAAGCGCTGCGGGCGCTGCCCGAAGCGCCACGCCGGTCATCGCTGATTGCATTGGTCGGTGCAGAAGAGCAAGGTCTGCTCGGCTCTCAATGGTATGCAGCCAACCCGACGTATCCGCCCGGAAAGATTGCGGCAAATCTGAACTACGACAGCGGCAATATTTGGGGGCACACGCATGACGTTACGTTTGTCGGCCTCGGAAAGTCGTCCATCGATCAATGGGTCATCAGGATCGCTGAAGAACAGGGTCGCGTGGTCAAGCCCGATCAATTTGCCGACCGCGGTTATTTTTACCGCTCCGATCAGTTCAACTTTGCGAAGATCGGTGTCCCGGCAATGTATCTCAAGCCCGGCACCGATTTTGTTGACCGTCCTCCGGAATGGGGCCGGCAGCAGCAGGAGCAGCATACCAATGTGGATTACCACCAGCCGTCGGACGAGCTGTACGATAACTGGAGTTTCGATGGCATGGTCGAAGATGCTTTGCTCGGGTTCTGGACCGGGCTCGCCATCGCTAACGCCGATGAAATGCCGATGTGGAACGAAGGCGACGAGTTCGAGGCAGCGCGTCTCGAAGCGTTGTCTGCCCGGGACGAATAAGCGACCTGGCGGCGCACCGGTCTGCGGTGCGCCGCTCCAGACTCCGATAGCCCAAGCCGAAGCACGCGCCGTACATCGATCATTTGCGTGTTTTCGTTATTAAAGTAAATTATCAATAAACCAACACAATAGATTGAATTAAAAGTATTAATTGCAGTGACGAATTACCTCAGATCGGCCGGCAAGCCAGCGGCCTGGTGCATGGCTGCCGCAATGCTGTTGATCACCAGTGCTTTCGTGAGCGCACAAACGCCCGTGGCGGAGCAGCAATTGAACGCTGTCATGGCGGAGTACTGGGATTATTTCCTGCGCGAGAATCCATTGGCGGCGACGCACGCGGGAATCTCCGAATTCAACGACCGCATGCCGAAGGTCACGCCCGAAGACCAGGCGCGCAGGCTCGAAGCAGAACGGCGATTCCTGCGCCGCGCGCGCGATGTTGATGGCGAAGCGCTTGGCCTGAAAGGGCAGGTCAACGCGGAGTTGTTCATATGGGTGCTCGAAGATTCGATCGCCGCTTATGAACTCAAGCTGTCGCGAATCCCGTTCAACACGTTTTCCGGCTTTTTCATGAATGCGCTCACGGCCAGCAACGGCGTATTGATGGGCAGTGTCTCCGATTACGAGGACTACATCGCGCGGCTCAGGGACATTCCGCGCTACTTCGATGAAAATCTGGACAACATGCGCGCGGGCGTGCAATCGGGATTCGTACTGCCGCAAATCGTGATCGACGGCATATTGCCGACGATCAGGGCGCAGGTTAAAGACAACCCCGAAGACAGTCCTTTTTTCGAGCCATTGCAAAACATGGCCGGTGCAATTCCTGACGCTGCGAAGAGTCGTCTTCGTGAAGACGCGAGTGACGCAATATCAACGGCGGTGATGCCTGCGTTCGAGCGCCTGGCTGTATTCCTGGAACGCGAATACCGGGCGTCCAGGTCGCTCGGTGCCGAGGATATGGCGGGAGGGCGCGAGTACTATGCGTTCCAGATCCGGCGCTACACAACGCTCGTCAACGTGACGTCAGATCAGATTCACGACATTGGTCTTACCGAGGTCGCGCGCATTCGCGGCGATATGGACGCGATCATCGAGGATCTCGCTTTTGATGGTGATTTCAGCGCGTTTACGCAATTCCTGCGCACTGATCCGCAATTCTATGCGACGACGGCCGAAGAGCTGTTGAAAGACGTGGCGTACACAGCTAAACGCATCGATCACAGGATGCCGGCATTCTTCAAAACATTGCCGAGACAAAGTTACGGCGTTTTACCGGTGCCGGACGAGATCGCGCCGAATTACGTAACCGGGTCATACAACCCGGCACCTCTTGGTGGCAGTCACGGCGGGGAATTCTGGGTGAATACCTACGCACTCGATCAGAGGCCGTTGTTCGAGATTCCGGCGTTGACCCTGCACGAAGCCGTCCCCGGGCATCATCACCAGGGGGCGCTGGCACGCGAAATGCCGGATGTACCCGAGTTCCGTCGGGACCTGTATTTCAGCGCATTCGGCGAGGGCTGGGCGCTGTATGCCGAGAAACTCGGCGTGGAAATGGGCATCTATCGAACGCCATACGAGCATTTTGGACGTCTCAGCTACGAGATGTGGCGTGCCTGCCGGCTCGTTATCGACACAGGCATACACGCCAGGGGCTGGTCCCGGCAGCAGGCGATCGATTTCATGTCCGCCAATACGTCATTGTCTGCGGGAAATATTCGCGCAGAGATTGACCGCTACATTTCGTGGCCCGGACAAGCGCTCGCTTACAAGCTGGGCGAACTGAAAATCTGGGAAATGCGGCGCAAGGCGCAGAGCGAACTCGGTGACGATTTTGATTTACGCGAGTTTCATGATGTGTTGCTGGGCAACGGCGCATTACCGATGGCCATGCTCGAGGCCGTTGTTGACCGTTTCATCGCGGACAAACCTGGACAGCAGTGACCCGGCACCCGAAATTGATCACTTCGCGACGCTCGTCGCGTTGCGCCCTGAGCGTTTTGCCTGATAGAGAGCTCCGTCGGCGCGGTGCAACCAGTCACTGGATGTCTCGCCCACCTGAAGCTCCGCAACGCCGAGCGATATTGTCACGGCTCGATCAGGGACCAGTTCATTGACCTCGACGAGCGTCCGCAGTTGGTCGGCAAGATATGTGGCGTTCTTGATATCCTGTCCGTCCACAACGACAACGAATTCTTCGCCGCCGATTCGGTACATGCCGTCCGTAACGCGTATGCGAAGGTTTACGATTTCGGTTATGCGTTGCAAGATCAGATCCCCGGCGGCGTGGCCGTGCACGTCATTGACGTTCTTGAAGTGATCGATATCGAGAAGTATCAGCGACACCGGCAAACGCTTGCGCTTGAATGCAGCAATGACCTCGGCGAGCTTGATTTCCAGGGCGCGACGATTGCCTGCACCGGTCAGTGAATCTATGGTCGCCATACTGATAAGCTGGTTTTGCTGGCGACTGTTCACCAGTGAAAATCCGTAGGCAAACGCACACGTGACGATGATTGTGATCAGAATCGTCATCGTGTGAAACGAGCTGCTCGAAGGCACGAGCTTCGGGATCAGCGCGGCCAGCGTCACAAGGGCCAGCAAAATCGCCTCTCGGGGCTTGATCAGGTAAAAGGCCACCATCAGGGCGGGGTAAGCCCAGTACACCTGTTGCGGTCCACGCAAGTACACCGTCGACACGACGCCGCTGACGCAGAGTATGGATATTGCGATGCTGGCGAAGCGGACCCGCTTGGTCCGATAGACCAGCGTGCCGAGAGCGATAAATCCCACGACAATGATGGTGTCGATCACTGCGACGAGCCATTCGCCAGCCATCATGCGCATCACCGCGAACGGCGCTACGCCCAGGGCAGCGATGCTGCTCAGGATCAATGGCAGATGACTTTCAAGGGTACTCTCGCCCGAGCCCGTCCTGGCAATATAGCTCCATGTCTCGGCGCTGGATTTTTCCTCATTCAATGGCTGGCCCCAGTTCCCCCACAAGCGGCAAAGTGTCTCAGAAAAAGCGCGGGTTCGCCAAGGGGCGGCCCGAATTATTGCCGACGGGTCGATAGATTGCGCTATATTGCCTTTCAACTGGTGCTTGGCAATTGGCTAAACACTCTGTTTCTACTAGGCTAAATGATCTTCACTGCAAGTGAGGAGGGGGGCAATAATGAAAAAAATACAGCTACTTGGAATCGGCCTGGGTTTGACGTTTTTCGCAGCGACGACAATCGCTCAGGATGACGATGAGCCAAAAACGTTCACCTACGCAACGTACTTTTATTGCAATGTGAACGATCAGGACAAGGTGGATGAAATCGCCGACCGGAATGCACCGCTGATGGACGAACAAGTCGATAAAGGGGTGATCAGCGGCTGGGGCTGGTTGGCTCATCACACGGGCGGACAGTGGCGGCGCATCCGTTATACGACGTCTGATTCACTGGATGGCTTGCTCGCGGCCCAGGATACGATCAATGAAGCATTCGAGAAAAAATATGGCGTGGATGATCCGGCGAATGAAATAATGGGTGCGGCCTGCCCGCGTCATGATGATTACATCTGGCAGGTCGAAAATGGAACCGTCGGTCAGGAGAGGGGCGAAGTCGGGTTCTCCGTTTATCACATGTGCGACATTAATCGTGAAGAGCGGGCCGATGAGATCGTTGCCGAGCATATCGCGCCGATCCTCAACCAGTTTGTGGAGGACGGCAAGCTGACGTCCTGGGGTTGGTTGTCTCATGTCGTTGGTGGACGCGTTCGCAGATTGCAAACAATGACTGCTCCCGATCTCAGTACATTGATGCAGGCGCGCACGGATGCCATTTCGGCAATCTATGACGAAGACAGCGAAGCTGGCGCAGAATTCTCCGAGATTTGCGGACCACACGTCGACTACATCTGGAATATTCTCCACCAGAATCCGTAACCGTGTGGACTTGCCAGTAAAAATGCCGGGCGTCAGCCCGGCATTTTTATCATTCTGATTTCAGTTATCGGCGCGATCTAACGCGATACCGTCAGGACCGCTTGAATCGGCTGAAAAATCCATTTTTCTTGGCGTCGTCGTCAGCGACGGCTATGGACTTTTCATCCAGTGTCTTCAACGATTGCGTCACGGACGTCGAAATCTGCGCTTCGATGGATTCGGGTTGATCGGTTGCGGGCAGCGGAGGCGGTGATGCCGCATTTTTCGCTGCAATCGGCGCAACCGAAGGCGCCGACTTTCGACGGCTGCCGGTGTTCAATGCCTTTACTGTTCGGAGACGTTGTGACTGCGTCATGCTGGGTGCATTGGCATAGGTTGGGGCTGTTGAAGTATCGATGGCCGGAGCAGGTGGCGCAGCAACGGTGCTCGGCGCGGCTTTGTTTGTTGGGGGTGCTTGAGGAGGAGTGGCTGGATCAGCAGCTGGTGGATTCGCTATCACCTGGGCTGCGACAAAATTGATCTCGTCGCCGAACAGCGTTTCTGCCAGCTTATCGTCCACATCTTCGATCGTCTTTGCCTTCGCGAGATCGGCAGCGATCTGTTGCAATTCGACAGGACTCAGCTTGGAGCTGTTGGCATCATTTGCGGCGGCAGCCTGGTCCGGGGTTGGTTTGTTCGTCTTGTGTTCATTCGATTTGTTGGCCTTGGCAGCGCGGCGTGCTGCCTGTTCTTCCTCAAGTTGTCGCAGTTCGAGTGCGGCCCGGTCTACTTTCACCTGTATCGAATCGTCCAGCGTAATTTCCGGAACGCCTGCCGGTTTGCCGTCTGCGGTTCCATTCGAGGTGTCAGGTTTGGGCGCTTCATCGTCTTCCGAATCCGGCCCCTGTCCCTGAGCGGCGGCCATCGCCTGTTCGAGTGCATCGAGGTCCGGCCGCAGTTCGGCCAACGTCGGATCGCGATCCCATGCCGGTACCTCTTTATTTTCTTCGGTGCCGTCGCTTGTTTCCGCTGGGGGCGTCGTCGGCTTTGACGGCGCCGGAGGATCTTCTTTCTGTTGCGGCGCTTCGTCGCCTGCGAGCTCGGGCTTGAGCACTTCGAGTTGTGGCAGTGTGTCCTGAATCAATTCGGGGATTGGCTCTTCGACCAGGCCGAATTCTTCCATTGCGGCACGCTTGATAAGCTCCAGGTCTACCTCGCTGGCTTTTCGTTTCGCCGCTTCGGTCAATACAGACTCGACGATCTTATTGACCGTGCGGGCAACGCCGCCACCGAAGGTGTGCAATAACTCAGTCGCACCGTCGGGGAATATGGACTCGAATTCGCCGCCGGCCAGCCGAAAACTGTGATTGAGGTAGCCGCGAAGTTCTTCGGGCGTGAATGGGCGCACCGACTCGCGCAAGCGCGCGCGCTGATCGAGTCTTGCGAGTAATGGCAAGCCAAGGAGATCGTCGAGCGAGCCGTTGGCCATGAGCAGGATATTCGCGCCACAGGAAAAACCCGTGTCGGCTGCGGTCAATGCCTCAAGCTCGGACAATGTCTCCGGACAGGTCTTCGCGGTGTCTTCGATTACGATAAAAACACGAGAGTTTTGCGTTGCGAGACGGTCCAGCAGTTGCCGGAAAAATCGCAGTTTCTGAATGGTGCCAGGGGGTGCCTTGGCGGTCCCCAATTCAACCAGTAGCATTTCCAGAACGTAATCGGGGTCGAGCTTCTCGTCGCCGATTCGAACAATCGCGTTCTTACCGCTGATCGCATGCAGTGTCCGCGACACCAGTGTGGATTTACCGACTCCGGCGTGTCCTGTGACGGCGATAACCGTATCGGGCGCAGCGAGCGCATTCTTCATTCTTGCAAGGCTTTCGGCGGTCTGCGGGCTAACGAATATGTCGGCGCCCGCCGGTGTGCCCGCGAAAACCCGTGCGTTCAGTTTGAAGTGTTTTTCGTACATATCAGGTCGTAAATCGGTGGCCGTATGTTGATTCATTTGCGTCGAGAGCCAACAGGCAGTTTGGCGTGAAGCTCTCCAAATTTCATGGGCTTATGTCACAAAAAGTGCATCTGGACAGGGCTTGAAACGGTGATTACGGGCCACAAATGGTCCGGAAGTGCAAGCGTCACTGCCCTGTCCCAGGCATCACATGCCGGGACGGCGCTGGTCGCGTGTCCGCCGCCGCGGATTCGTGGTCAGGTTGAATAAATAGCTGGCATTCCCAGCCAAAAAACCGAGAATACGAAATTGAATTTTCTCGAGGGGGAAGTGCGCATGTCGCGCCGAGTTCAGCGCCTGGTTTTGGCAGGAGGCATCATCCTGTCAGCTATCATTGTGGCGGCTGTCATGATTATCGTGCTCGGTCACCAGCCGCCGACCCGCGATCGTGTCAGCCTCGATTTGCTCGTCGACGTGATGCAACTCGAGACTATGTCGACTCAGTTTCATATTGACAGTCAGGGGACGGTACGCCCGCGGACCGAAACTGTCCTCAGTGCCGAAATATCGGGCACAATCGTTGAGATCTCGCCGAAATTCGTCGCCGGCGGCGTCTTTCGCAATGGCGAGACGCTAATTCGTATCGATCCGACGGATTACCGCGTTGACGTGAACAAGGCTGAAGCGCTCGTCAGACAACGTCAGATCGAGCACGACGGCGCAAAAAAATTGCTGAGCAAAGGGTACCGGGCCGAGTCGGAGTTCGCGTCGGCAGAAGCCGCGCTCGCATCGGCAGAGGCAGAGCTCGTGCGCGCGAGACGAAATCTCGAACGAACTCGAATTCGTCTGCCATACGACGGCATGGTGCGCGCCAAAGAGACAGACCTTGGCCAGTTTGTGAGCCCCGGCACCCGTCTGGGCGTCGTTTTTGCGACTGAATTCGCTGAAGTGCGACTACCGCTCACGGATCAGGATCTTGCTTTTGTCGATCTGCCGGATGCGGCGGACATCACCGAGGGTGGAGAAGCAGATGGCCCAGTCGTCACTTTATCAGCCGTTCAGCACGGCCGTCTGACCGAGTGGTCGGCGCGAATCGTGCGTAGCGAAGGCATTGTCGATGAAAAAAGTCGCGTTACGTTTGCCGTTGCGCGCATCAAGGACCCATATCAGTTACATGGCGATGATAAGCCGTTGCCCATTGGAACCTTCGTGGCGGCGCGTATTGAAGGGACGACTGTTCGTAATGTCATTCGAGTGCCGCGAACTTCACTGCGTGGGTCGAACCAACTCCTGTTCGTCAATTCCGACAACAAGTTGGAAATTCGTGTGGTTGATATTGTCAGAACTGATGCAGATTTCGCCTACATACAAGGTGGAGCGTCCCCGGGCGAGCGGATCATCGTGACCGCGATTGAGGCACCGATTAATGGCATGTCAGTTCGAACAACGGATGATCCGGTGCCACGCGATGGCGACGCAGACGAACAGATCGCATCCGAAGTCGGTGAGGAATTGCGATGAGAAGACCCGGCGTCACAAGTGAGAAGGGCATCATCGCCTGGTTTGCCGCGAATCACGTTGCGGCAAATTTGCTGATGCTGTTCATAATTGTTGCCGGGCTGATCTCCGCGGTGACGATTCGCAAACAGACGACGCCGGATTTTCAGCTCAATACGATTCAGGTTCGCGTGGCATATTTGGGAGCGGCGCCGCAGGAAGTCGAGGAAGGCGTCGTTGTCAAGATCGAGGAAGCGATTCAGGATGTTAACGGCATCGTAAAGCTGGAATCGCGGGCCAGCGAGGGCTTGGGCACGGTCACGGCGGAAGTTGAGTCGGGCTCCGATATCAATGAGATTCTGAATGAAATCAAGACCCGCGTGGATGCGATCTCAACGTTTCCAGCGTTGACTGAAAAGCCCGTCATTTATAAACAGGAAGTTCCGGTTCACGTCGTCTTCGTCGCGATCCACGGCAATCTCGACGAGTTTTCACGCAAAACGATTGCGCAGGAGGTGCGTGACGAGATAGCGCAGATACCAGAAGTCAATCAGGTCGAATTCCTGGGGGACAGAGCGTACGAAATCAGCATCGAAGTGTCTGAGCACGTCCTGCGTCAATATGGCCTGACCATGAGTGAAATATCTCTGGCCGTCAGGAACTCATCAGTTGATCTTCCAGGTGGAACGATCAACACGATCGGTGGTGACATCCTGCTGCGAACCAAGGGCCAGGCTTACACCGGGCGAGAGTACGGCCAACTCGTATTGCGTACCTTCGCCGACGGCACGCGGCTGACACTCGGCGATATTGCAACGATCAGGGACGGCTTCGTCGAGTCCGATGGCTTCGGCAGATTCGACGGTCAGCCAACTGCGACATTGCGGGTGCTCGCGAGTGGCCAGCAAAATGAATTGCGGACCGCTGCCGTCGTTCGTGACTATGTGGAGTCAAAATCGGCAGATTTGCCGGAAGGCGTGGCGATCGATATCTGGGCCGACCGGTCGCGCTACCTGAGTGAACGATTGAGCATGATGCTGACGAACATGTGGCAGGGGGCTCTGCTGGTGTTCCTGATTTTATCTCTGTTCCTGCGCATGAAGGTGGCAGCGTGGGTGATCGTCGGCATACCGATCACGTTCCTCGGCGCATTATGGCTCATGCCGCATACCCCGTGGTCGGTATCGGTCAACATGATCAGCCTCTTCGGTTTCATCATGGTTCTGGGCATCGTCGTGGACGATGCCATCATAATTGGCGAAAGCGTCTACACCAAAATCAGGGCAGACGGCCACACACTGGACAACGTCATACGAGGTGCGCACAAAGTTGCCATTCCAGCAACGTTCGGTGTTCTCACTACGATCGCCGCATTCACGCCCATGCTTTTCGTGGGCGGTATCGTCGGACCATTTTTTGAGGCGATGTCCGTGGTTGTAATTCTCTGCCTGGTGTTCTCGCTCATCGAATCAAAATTGATTCTGCCAGCGCACCTGGTGCACGCGAAGATAGCTGCAGTTGACGAAGACGACCTGTTCAATCCACAACGGCGGATCAGTTTTTGGGAGCGAATCCCCCGGCTCTTCAAAAAGATTAATCGACGCATGCAACATGGCCTGCAAAAAGTAATTTTTGACTACTATCAGCCGCTACTTGAGCGAGCCGTAGACAACCGCGGCGTGACCCTTTCGATCTTCATTGCTGTGTTGATTCTTACGATCGGATTACTGGGCAGTGGATTTGCACGGTTCGTACTATTTCCGGACGTACCGGGCGACTTTATTCAGGTTGAGTTGCAAATGCAGATTGGAACGGCGCCGGCTGTTCGAAATGAGGCGTTGGCGCGACTCGAGCAGGCGATACTCGTGTTGGATGACGAATATCAAGCGGAAAATCCTGATCTCGAACCGTTGATAAAGCATGTCGGGGCGTTCACGCGGGGTGACACCGGAGCGATTCTATTCGCGGAAATGCCGTCAAACGCGGATCGCGATCTCACCGGGGACGACATCAGCAACCTTTGGCGCGACAGGGCCGGTGATATCGCGGGTGTCAAGGAACTGACGTTTTCCGGTGGCAATAATATTGGTGGCGGTGCGCCATTGAGTTTTCGCTTGAGCGGCGACAACTACTCTGCCCTGGAGCATGCGGCGAAAGATCTGGAAGCCAGGCTCGGCGACTTCGAAGGTATTTTCGATATTCGCAATTCATCGGCGGTGGGCGGCCAGGAGATCAAGTTGGCGATAAAACCTGAAGCGGAGGCACTCGGTCTGAACATGGTGTCGCTCGGCCGTCAGGTGCGTCAGGCATTCTACGGGGAAGAGGCACAACGCATTCAGCGTGGCAAGGACGAGTTGAAGGTGATGATTCGATACCCCCGCAATGAGCGCCGCTCGATCGCCGATCTCGAGAACATGCGCATTCGGACTCCGGCCGGCGACGAGGTGCCGTTTGAGTCGGTTGCCGACATATCTTTCGGCACAAGTTATTCGGCGATTACGCGGCTAAATCGCACACGAACGATCACGGTGTCAGCCGAAATCGATCCGAAAATCGTGCAGCCGGGGGACATCATCAAGACAATTTCCGACGAATTCATACCGTCGTTATTGTCGCGGTATCCCGGGGTCAGTTACGGGCTGGAAGGAGCCAGTCAAGAAGAAACCAATTTCCTTCGAAATATCACGGTGGCGTCGATCGCAGCCTTGTTCCTGATTTATGCGCTCATTGCGATTCCGCTGCATTCCTACAGCCAGCCGCTGATCATCATGTCG
Source organism: Pseudomonadota bacterium (assembly GCA_022560695.1). Classification (GTDB taxonomy): domain Bacteria; phylum Pseudomonadota; class Gammaproteobacteria; order Steroidobacterales; family Woeseiaceae; genus UBA1847. Next base: position 76,648 of record JADFSP010000006.1, on the reverse strand, counting down.
GTCATTCCTTTCGGCGCAATCGGCGCCGTGCTTGGTCATATCATACTTGGCGAAGCGGTCAGCATGTTCTCGCTTTTTGGCCTCGTTGCACTCGCCGGCGTTGTCGTAAATGACAGTCTGATCATGGTCGACTTTATCAACAACGCGAGAGTTGAGGGTATAGAGCCCCGGCAAGCTGTCATTCGGTCCGGAACGCAGCGGTTTCGTGCAATTGTCCTGACGTCACTCACAACCGCGGTCGGGCTGATGCCGATCATTCTTGAGACAAGTGTTCAAGCGCAATATGTCATTCCGATGGCGATTTCGATGAGCTTCGGAATTATCTTTGCCACGGTTATCACTCTTTTCCTGATTCCATCCCTGTACATGCTGCAACTCGACTTCTTCAAAACGATGCGCTATCTGTGGGACCTGTTGCTCGGCCGGCCGGCGAGTCCATCCAGTCCGGACGCGGCCTAGTCGAACATCTGACCGTTAGGGAGACACGCGCGGCGCAAAAAGCCTCCGCCAGCGATTCGGCGAAGGCTTGCTTTCGAGCAGCGTGGCGTGGACTGCTTTACTTTTTCGCGTTACGTTCCTTCGCCGCCTTGATGACCTCATCGGCCACATTTTGCGGGCACGGCGCATAATGTGAAAATTCCATAGAGAACTGGCCGCGACCAGAGGTCAGCGTGCGCAGGTGTCCGATGTATCCGAACATATCACCGAGCGGCGCATTTGCGCTGACGCGCACGCCGGTCGGGCCAGCATCCTGCGATTTGATCATGCCGCGGCGCCGGTTCAGGTCGCCGATGACGTCACCGACATTGTCTTCCGGCGTGAATACGTCGACTTTCATGATCGGCTCGAGCAATTGCGGGCCTGCCTTCGGTACAGTCTGACGATAGGCTGCCTTGGTTGCGATTTCGAATGCCAGTGCCGACGAATCGACCGCATGAAAGCCACCGTCCAGCAGCGTAAATTTTACGTCCAGCAGCGGATAGCCGGCGAGCGTGCCTTCTTCCATGCTGACAGCAAAGGCCTTCTCGATCGCTGACCAGTATTCGCGCGGAACGTTGCCGCCCGTGACTTTGGACTGGAACTCGTATCCGGTGTTTTTCTCGGCCGGCTCGATCTGGTAATCGATCTTTGCGTATTGACCGGAGCCGCCGGTCTGCTTCTTGTGGATGTAAGTATCTTTAACCACCTGCGTAATGGTCTCGCGATAGGCGACCTGGGGCTTGCCCATGTCAACTGCGACGCCATGCGTACGTTTCAGTATGTCGACCTTGATGTCCAGGTGCAGCTCGCCCATGCCCTTGATCAGCGTCTCACCCGAATCCTCGTCGGTTGCGACCCGAAAAGACGGATCCTCTTGCACCATTTTGTTCAACGCCACGCCCATTTTCTCGGTGCCGGCCTTGTCCCTGGGCGCAATCGCGATCGAGATTACCGGATCGGGAAAGACCATGGGTTCGAGCGTCGCCGGGTTATCGGCGTCGGCCAGGGTATGCCCGGTGCGCGTATTCTTCATGCCGAGTAGCGCGACGATGTCGCCGGCCTGAGCCGAGCTGAGTTCTTCACGCGAATTGGCATGCATTTCGACGATACGACCAATGCGTTCCGTCTTGCCCGTAAACGTGTTCAGGACGTTGTCGCCTTTCTTGATCCTGCCCGCGTAAATGCGTGTAAACGTCAGCGCACCGTAGCGGTCGTCCATGATCTTGAACGCGAGCGCGCGCAGCGGTTTGTCCGGATCGACGGACACAAAGTTGCCGGTCTTGTTGCCCTCCAGATCCATCTCCGGCTGCGGCTTGACTTCGGTTGGATCCGGCAGATAGTCAACTACTGCATTAAGAATATTCTGTATACCTTTGTTTTTAAAGGCAGCACCGCAGTAAGTCGGAAAGAAATCGAGGTTGATCGTGCCCTTGCGAATACAGCGCTTGAGATCGTCTACCGACGGCTCGTTGCCCTCGAGATATTGCTCGAGAAGATCATCGTCCTGCTCGATGGCGGTCTCGATGAGTTTATGGCGCCATTCCTCGACGAGCGTCTGCATGTCTTCGGGAACGTCGTGAATCTCGTAGTCCTCGGGATTGTCCGACGACTTCCAGACCCAGGCTTTGCGCGTCAGCAAGTCCACAACGCCAATGAAATCGTCCTCGATGCCGATCGGCAGCACCATGACGAGCGGATTAGCGGCCAAGACATCCTTGATTTGCTTCACGACGCGTATGAAATCGGCGCCGATTCGATCGAGCTTGTTGACGAAGATGACGCGCGCAACTTCCGAGTCGTTGGCGTAGCGCCAGTTGGTCTCGGACTGCGGTTCAACACCGCCAGATCCGCAGAAAACGCCGATACCACCGTCGAGAACCTTGAGTGAACGGTATACCTCTATCGTAAAGTCAACGTGACCTGGAGTGTCGATGATGTTCAGGCGGTGGTCATTCCATGTGCAGCTCGTCGCGGCTGACTGAATCGTAATGCCGCGTTCCTGTTCCTGCTCCATGAAGTCGGTCGTGGCCTCACCATCGTGGACTTCACCGGTCTTGTGAATCTTGCCCGTGAGTTTCAGGATGCGTTCCGTCGTCGTGGTTTTGCCCGCATCGACGTGGGCAAAAATGCCAATGTTTCGGTATTTGCTCAGGTCTATCATGTCGATTCTTCAGCTATGTCGTGATCAGTTTCGGCACCCTGCCGTCCGGAATCACGATTGCATCGCGCTCAAGGTCTGGCGAGAGCAAAACCCGGTCAGTAGCTACGGAGTTGGGTGCATGTTTTCTGTGCCGGTCCCGAGGTGCTTGCGGACTGTCCACGCGATGCGACATTCCGACTTGGACTGGCCGTCGGGCGCGGATAATAGCAGCGCAGAGTCGCCTAAACCAGTCATTTCACGGACAAATCGGCCGCTTCAGGATGTTGTGCCGGCGCATGCTGCATGCCGCGATTCAGCGGCGCAAGATGGCCCACCAGCGCGCGATATTCAGCAGGCTCATGAGTGATGCAGAGACGTAGGTCAGTGCGGCGGCGGTCAGCAAACGGCGTGCGTGAGGGCGGTCGACCTCTTTGAGGATATTGTGTCGATCCAGCATCGGTAGCGCCCGCGCAAAACTCGCGTCGAATTCGGTCGGCAGGGTTGCCAGGTGCACGAGCGTCGAAGTCGCAAGTGTCAGAAATCCACCGGCGAACATGATGACGCCGATACTCGGGGCGCGAGTCAACATGCCGACGAACGGTGCGATCATCAATGCGCCGGCGCCGACGCGTTCCATGGGCCTGGCGACCCCGACGAGGAAGGTGCGCAAGCGCAATGGCGCATAGGCCTGATCATCCTGAATCGCGTGTCCCACTTCGTGCGCCGCGACTGTAATTGCAGTCAAAGAGCGACCGCCGTAATTGCCCTCGGCCAGGCGCACAGCCTTGTCCGTCGGATCGTAGTGATCCCCTTCTTGTGTCGATTCGACGGTGACTTCGTGCAGGCCCTGTTGATCGAGCAGATGTCTTGCGAGTTGCGCGCCGGTTCCGGAATATCGGTCGTCGGGCTCTCTGTAACGATCAAGCACACGACGCACCCAAACGCCGGGTCCGAACAACAGACCAAGAATAACCGGCAGCAGAATCAGATAACTCATCACCCCATCGTAACTCGGCTGCGCCCGATCAAAAATATTTGTGCTGGTGTCCTGTCCCGTAAGTTCGCACAGTTTCAGCGCGGTCTCTCAAGGCCTTTGGCAAGGCACGTCGCGCCGTTAATGGCGAGTCCATTGACAAGCGGCGTAACGCCACCAAAGGCCTTGAAGGACGCGCCCTTCGGGAAGCAGCAAAAAGCGCCGCTACGGCGTTGCGTCCCTTGCCAATATGCCCGATATTGCCTGTGCAACGCGCCTTGTAGCAGCGCTTCTTGCTGGTTCTGAAATCATGCGAACTTACGGGACAGGACACTAGGTATGGCCGATGAATCAACGCCCGAGCCGACGCAGGTAGGCCAAGCCGATGATGACAACTGATCAGCTGACTCTTTTCGCATTGTTGTCGTCGGTCTTCCTGCTTCTCATCTGGGGCCGCTGGCGCTACGACCTGGTCGCCTTTGTCGCGTTGCTGGCGGCGCTGCTCCTGGGTGTGGTGCCGGCGCAGCAAGCCTTCTCGGGTTTCGGGCACCCTGCGACCGTAATTATTGCGCTCGTGCTGATCATCAGTCGCGGTCTGTCCAATTCGGGCGTGATTGAGCTGCTGGCCCGCCACGTTGTCGACGCTTCGCGACGACTGGCCACGCACATAGGCATCATGTCCACCCTGGCCGCATCCCTGTCGGCGATCATGAACAATGTCGCAGCACTCGCGCTGCTGATGCCCCTTGACCTGCAAGCCGCGAAAAAGGCCGGGAGGAGCCCGGCGTTATCGCTGATGCCACTCTCGTTTGCGTCCATTCTTGGCGGCATGATTACCCTGATTGGAACGCCACCGAATATCATCGTTGCCGAATTCCGTAACGACGCACTTGGCGAGGCGTTCAAAATGTTTGACTTTATGCCTGTAGGGCTGGCCTGCGCGGCAGTGGGCGTAGGTTACGTAGCACTGATCGGCTGGCGTTTGCTGCCGGCCGATCGGCAATCTGCGGATGCCGGACAGGATCTTTTTGACCTTGCCGACTATATCGCCGAAGTGCGTGTGCCGGAGGGATCGAGCATTATCGGCCAACGCGTCCGGGATCTCGACAACCTCGCCGACAAGACGGACGTTGAGATTATCGGCCTGATTCGCCGTGGACGCCGTCTGCCTGGTCTTGCGCGCCTGGCGGAAATTCAGGCCGATGACGTGCTCGTCATCGAAGCGAGTCCGGAGAGTCTCGAGGAGGCGCTCGGCACCTTGAAACTCGAATACGTCGGCAAGGGACAGGGGCTTCTCGAGGACGACGATCTGACACTCAATGAGGCTGTCGTACAGGAATCGTCGCGCCTTGCCGGGCGTTCGGCCATGTCGCTGCGTTTGCTGTACCGGTATCGTGTCGCTCTCGTGGGCGTTTCTCGCCAGGGGCGGCGATTTCGCGATCATGTGCGTAAACTGGAGTTACTACCCGGCGACGTGCTGTTGTTGCTCGGCCATGAGGAACGCCTCGTTGACGTTACCGGGCGTCTCGGTCTGTTGCCGTTGGCCGATCGCGGGCAGCGCGTGTTGCAGCGGCAGAAGGTGTGGTTGGCCGTCGGCATCTTCGCTGTGGCGATCGCCACAGCGAGCGTCGGTCTCGTTTACCTGCCGGTCGCGCTCGGCTGCGTCACGGCGCTGTACATATTGCTCAATATCGTGCCGATACGAGACGTGTACGAATCCGTGGAATGGCCCGTCATCATACTGCTCGGCTCGATGATTCCGATCGGCGGCGCGTTGCAGAGCACGGGCGGTACCGCGTTGATTGCGGATGCGATCGTCACGGTTGCGGCCGGTCTTTCGCCAGCCGTCGTGCTGACCTTGTTGCTCGTTGTCACGATGACGCTGTCGGACGTCATGAACAATACGGCAACTGCCGTTATCGCCGCACCCATTGCGCTTGAGATTGCCAATCGGCTCGGCGTCAACCCCGATCCGTTCCTGATGGCTGTGGCGGTGGCCGCATCGTGCGCGTTTCTGACGCCGATCGGCCACAAAAACAACACCTTGATCATGGGCCCCGGGGGCTATCGCTTTGGCGACTACTGGCGCATGGGGCTGCCCCTCGAGATCATCATCATTCTGGTATCCGTGCCTGCAATCTTGCTCGTATGGCCGATGTAGAGCCCCTCGGCTCGCTTGAGGAGGGCAGACCGTTTGCCGGTGTTCGCCGTACTTTCAGTCAAACACGGCGGACAATATTGATCGCCCGAATGATGCGTGATTAAATTAAAAATTAGGAATTCCTGTACGACACAGCGTATAAGGAACGCGCAACTAAGTAACAACAAAGCCGGACTCGCCGAAAGGCGGGGGGGCGGGAAGGTACGCAACCACCCCCCGCAGGACCCTGGATTGCCGCGGCTGAAGGCATCAGAACATGCGAACTTCTACCTGAGACAGCACCACCTTGCGCGGGTTTTCATCGGAGACGAATCATCATTCGACCAGGTAACGGGCTTTTTCAAAAAGCAGACTTCGTCGGCGTTTGTTGCCGCGCTTGTGTTTGGGGATTGGATGCAGGATACGTGCAGAGGACTTCGAGGCCCACTGAAACTCCATGACTACTCAACACGATTCGAACAAGATCAAGCGGGCCGAGCTGCCGGATGGCGCCTTGCTCGTCTCGGGCGACATTCAAAATCGCATCATTCCGGGCGATCCACCCCACGATGACGGAGACGAAGAGAGCCTCGACGTATGGGGCTTTCGGGACTCGGGCTTCGCCGCCGGACCGAACGGTAACGTCGTGCTTGCCGGATCGCGCTATCCATTGAGCGGGACCGAACTCCCCGATCTGTTGCCCTGGGTACGCGACATCCTCGGCGTCGACTTCGACTTCAGGGATACACACGACTCGGCCTATCCCCCGGAAGTGCCGTCACCGCGCGAGAACGATGCCTTTCTGAAAGAGGCACGCAGCATCCTGCCTGAAGGGGACCTCTCCGACGACGACGAGATCCGCCTGCGTCACGGCCACGGGCACACGCTGGAGGAGATGTACGTTATCAAGTACGGGAAGCTCGAACGGGTGCCCGACCTGGTCGTGTACCCGAGCGAAGAATCTCACGTTGCCGAGCTGGTCGCCGCGGCGGTTCGCCACGACGTGTGCCTGGTACCCTACGGCGGTGGAACCAACGTCACCGAGGCGGTGCGCTGTCCGACCGAAGAGCAACGCATGATCGTCTCGATGGATATGAGTCGGTTGAACCGAATTCTCTGGATCGATCCGACGAACCTGATGGCCTGCATCCAGGCAGGGGCAGTGGGGCGCGTCATCGAAGAGCAACTCGCCCAATACGGTTTCACGCTGGGCCACGAGCCGGACAGCATCGAGTTTTCGACTCTGGGCGGGTGGATCGCAACCCACGCCAGCGGCATGAAGAAGAACCGCTACGGCAACATCGAAGACATCGTGCTCGACGTGGTCGTCGTGACGGCGCGAGGCGAACTGTCGTGGTCGGCCGTGTCGCCGCGGGAATCGATCGGCCTCGATGCGAGGCGCTGGGTCCTGGGCTCCGAGGGCAACCTTGGCATCATCACCCAGGCGGTGGTCAAGGTCTTTCCGTTGCCTGAAATCCAGCGTTATGACTCCCTGCTCTTCCCAGACTTCGAACGCGGCGTCTCGTTCATGTACGACCTCACGCGCCAGAGCACGCCCCCGGCCAGCGTGCGCCTGGCCGACAACCTTCAGTTTCAGCTCAGCCAGACCCTCAAGTCGAAAGCAGAAGGTCTGCAGGTGCTCATGCGGTGGGCCGAGAAGCTTTTCGTTACCAAGCTGCGCGGCTTCGACCCCGAGCATATGACGGCCTGCACGCTGGTCTACGAGGGAACCCGTGGTGAAGTCGAAGCGCAGGACGCCGCGGTGCGCCGTATCGCTCGCCGTTACGGAGGAATGCGGGCTGGTGAGGAGAACGGCAAGCGCGGCTATCAGCTGACTTACGGTATCGCCTACATCCGCGATTTCATGATGAAGCACTACATCCTCGGCGAGTCGTTCGAAACGTCGGTGTCGTGGAGCCAGGCGCTCTCGCTCTGCGAAAATGTCAAGCGAAGGCTCGAGGAAGAGCATGCGAGCCGCGCGCTGCCGGGCAGACCCTTCATCAGCGCGCGCATGACGCAGGTCTATCAAACCGGTGTGTGCATCTATTTCTATTTCGCTTTCTATCACAAGGGCATAGATCAACCGTGCCGGGTTTTCGCCGAGCTCGAGCATGCTGCCAGGGATGAGATCCTGCTCTCGGGCGGATCGCTCTCGCACCATCATGGTGTCGGCAAACATCGCCGCGACTTCCTGCCGCGAATAATGTCAACGACTGCGCTCGAATGGAGCGCCGAAGTCAAGGAGGCCATCGACCCCACGAACATCTTCGGAGCTGGCAATCAAAAAACAGAGGCCGGTCCGGTTAGCGACCTGCCAGTCTAAGCATCCGGGATGCGGACAAATATGAGTACAGATAAGGGACACGTGTACCTGCTGACGGGCGTTACGGGATTCTTCGGAAAAGTCCTGCTCGAGGAGCTGATGCGCCGGCGCGAGGAATTGGGTGTCGAGCAGGTGTATGTATTGATCCGCCCACGGGGGGTCGTTTCAGCCGAAAAGCGCTTCTTGCGCGACGTCGTGACCTCGGATTGCTTCTCACGCTTGCCGCCCGACTGGACCGATGACGTGGTTGTCGTAGAAGGTGAACTCGAGAAACCTGGCCTCGACCTCGATCGGCCGGTGCACGACGAGATCACGGGGCGAGTGACTCACATCGTGCACGCGGCGGCGGCGATAGCGTTCGACCTGCCGTTACCAGAGGCTGCGCGATCGAATATTTCGGCCACCCTGAACGTGCTGGAGCTGGCGCGGTCCTGCTCGAAATTACAGAAGTTCGTGTCCGTCTCGACAGCCTACGTTTCGCAGCACTCCAGCGACGGCAAGCCGATCGAAGAGACGCTCGCGCCCCTGTCAGGGCAAGCCGATGAGATTTACAGCTCGATTCTCGACGGCACCGCGGTCGAGCGTGACGTGCTCAGCCGATCCGGCCACACAAATACATATACGCTGACGAAGTCCCTGGCCGAGCATCTGCTGGTAGCGCGACGCGGCAACGTGCCGCTCACAATTGTGCGCCCGAGTATCATTTCGGCAAGCCGGCTGCACCCCTTCCCGGGGTGGATCGACAGCACCTCGGGCTTCGCCTCCTTCGTGGTTCTGTTTGGGATGGGCCATCTGCGGGTCATAGACGGCAGCCCTGATGCACGACTCGACTTGATCTCAGTTGACGATGTGGCGACGCGCGTGCTGTTTGCCTGTCATGCGCCTATCGACATCGAAGCGCCACCGATTATTCATCATGCGGTGGCGGGCCTGGAGCGCAGCGCCACCCTTCGGGATGGAATTCAGAGCGTCCAGGATTTCTTTTCCGTCCATCGCATCGATCGGCCGCCAACATTGCGTTACATCGGGCCGCGAGGCCTGCGCTTTGCACTCGCCCACGCACTCTACCATCGCCTGCCGATCGCCGCCGCAGGGCTTCGCGAGCGCCGCGTGCGTCGCTCGGGGCGGAAACTCCTCGACCGCCTGGAATACTTAAACAAGGCGTTCCCGTATTTCGTGCAGTCCTTCAATTTTCACTCCGCACTGCCCCTTATTGACGAAGCGTTCGACCCGGTCAGCTACATTAAAACAGTGAGTCGCGGCGTGTACCGCCACATTCTCGGTCGAGACGACACGCAGTGGCTATTGGCCGGACGGCGACACCTGGGTCATGGTGGCGATGCGCGCTGGGCCGGCCGGAGGCCGGCTGCAACCCTCAGCATCCGCATCAGCGCGTGGCTGATCACCAAGGTGCTGCGCCGTTGCTGCGACAGTGTGACCGTGGATGTCCCGTCCTTCGAAACCGCCCGAGGTGCTGCGGCCAATGGCTGCCCGGTCGTTCTCCTGCCATCTCATCGCAGCTACCTCGATTTCGTGCTCTGCTCTTACCTGTTTTTCGCGCGGCCCGACCTCCGCATCCCCATTCCTCATATTGCTGCCGCCATGGAGTTTGGAAATATTCCCATGCTCGGGCGGTTTCTCAACTCGTTGCACGCCTTTTATGTGAAGCGGGGTGAGGGGCACAAGAAAGAGGAACTCGCGCGCTGGGTTCAGCAGATGATTCGCGAAGACAAAGCCATCGAGTTTTTCATCGAGGGGACCCGCAGCCGCTCCCGGGAGTTCCTGCCACCCAAACGAGGTCTGCTGCGCTGCATTCAGGCTACGGGCGAGACTTGCCTGCTGCTGCCTATCAGCCTTTCCTACGACCGCGTGCCCGAAGAGGCGGTCTTCAACCTGGAGCTGGCGGGAGCCCCGACGCCGAAGATGCGCTTGCGACCGCTTCTCGCCTGGGCGCTGCGCGTGGTGCGCGGTCAGATCGACCTCGGGCGCATCCACATAGCTTGCGGCGCCTCGGTCCGGATGAGCCGCGACAGTGACATCCACGGGGTAAGTCACGAGGTAATCGAGCGACTGCAGAGTGCGACCGTCTCGACTACATTCCACCTGCGGGGCTTTCTCGATCAGCATCCCATCGAAGGCATCGACGTGGATTGGTTGCGCAGCGCAATCGAGGAGCGGGGAGGGCGAGTACTGGAGAGCGACCTGAGCATACCGGACGATCTCGACCCGCTTATCGCATCGACCCTGCGCCACCAGTTTGCGCATCTCTTTGCGGCCGAGACTGCGTCCGACGGCCCCCTTGGGCGACTGGTTCAGGAACTCCTCAAGCCGGGCACCGACCGCCTGCGCGGCAAGCAACGAGTGGCCTGAACATCGCCCGGATTATTTGTAGCTTGCCGCGTCGGCGGGAGTCTTGTCAATCCAGATACCAGCTTGCTCGTCGAATACGTGATAGCCGACGAGAAGCGTGAAATCTTCCGGCGCGTCCGCCTTGACATAGCCAACATTTGCGCCGTACGAGAAAGTTTTTTCGGCCATTGATTTATTGACAACGCCGAGACTCGCATTGATAACGAACACATCGATGTCACCCGCTTCCGTCCGCAAGACCCGACGATCAACGACATGAAATCTTCCTTCGATAGTCCGCTTCACCGGGATAAACAGGATTCTTGCACTGGCTACGACTTGCTGTGACCACCGATCGCCGACCATAAGCGGAAATCGCAGGAACATGAGTTCTGGTGTTAAATGCACATCGAACGAAATGCCAAATAACGGAATTTGCCGTTTCAGGAGTCGCATGAAGACGCCGGCTTCGTCTCGCCGGACCAGGTATCGAATGTTCGCACCCGGAGCATGAAAATAGAAATAGTCTATACCGCCAACGGTCTGTAAATTTCTGACTTCAGCCTTGACCCGGTATTCGCGATTCGGCGCATCCTTCCGGAAGACCTTGTAGTAATACTCATTGCCAATGGTCAGCGGGTAGTACTGCGCAGAGGGATTTAACGGATTGGCCGCTGGCGGGGCAGACTCATCGTCGGCGACCACAGATCCGAGTAACAGGAGAAGGGACACGCACGAGCCGAGCCGAAAATGCTTTCGAATCATCTGATCGCGATTACTGCTGCGCCTGACGGGCGTATGTCTCCGCGGCATCCCAAACTCTGAGCAGGTTTTCGCCGAGAATCTTGCGTATGTCGGACTCGCTATATCCTCGCCGCAGGAATCCCTCGATCAGGTTCGGATAGGCAGCGACGTCTTGTAGCCCGATCGGCAGCGTGTCACCGACGCCGTCGTAATCCGAGCCGATGCCGACATGATCGACGCCGACGAGTTGCACGACATGGTCGAAATGGTCAAGTACGTCCGCAAGTGTTGCGTACGGGAACGGTCCATGCTCTTGTGCATAAAGCGGATGAATTTGATCGGCGACTTCCTTATTCGACAGCCCCGGGTTCTCTGCCTTGAATAATTTTTTTTCGTCGCTCCGTGCCGAGTTGTAAAGCCTTGCTTCGTGCGTGATGAACGCAGACCCGAAATTGATTTGAATGACACCGCCACCTTCGGCGAGTCTCTTGATCATTTCATCGCTCATGTTGCGCTCGAAGTTCGGCGTAAAATGCCGCGCCGACGAATGCGTTGCGACCACAGGCACTTCGCTGATCTGAGTTACCTGCCAAAAAGCATCGTCGGACAAGTGGCTGACATCAACCATGATGCCGAGACGGTTCATTTCCCTGACGACGTCAGCGCCGAAGTCACTCAGCCCATGCCATTGGCGGTTGTCGTCGTAGGAAGAATCTGCAATATGATTCGACAGGCTATGCGTCAGCGTAATGTAACGAATGCCGCGATCATGGAAATGTTGCACATTGTCGAGATTACCCTCGATCGGAGAGCCATTTTCCATCCCCAGTGCCAGCGACATCACGCCATCTTCGAAATTTGACCGGACATCTTGCGTCGACCGCGCAATGGCGAATTTTCCCGGCGCACTTGCAACAATATCCTCAATGCTGTCAATCAGCGCTTCGGCGGCATTGCGGGACCGGCCCTCGGCTTCGAGATCAGCCGCGGTATATATCGACATGAACGGCGCGTTCAGTCCGCCCTTTACGGCTCGCGGATAGTCGAAGTCACCACCGTCAGTAGCGGCCGAAATGTCGGCCTGTTCTGTTTGCAATCGATATGGCACGTCGATATGGGTGTCGACGATGATGCTGGTATGTGCAATGCGTTGCGCATCCGCTGCGAAGTCCTGTGTGGGCCGCGCATCATCCGCTGACGGTTCGCACGCGGCAAGCAGCATGGACAAAAAAAGTATGGGCCAGGTCAGAATACGCATTTCGCGGAGCTCTCCGTGGTTGAAAAAGTCGTGCATTGCCATCATATTGAGGGAATTGCGATCCTCACGCGAGGCCATCAGGCCAGTTATCGGATTTTGGAGAACTATAATGAGTGACGACAAGCCACCGGCAGACCACGTCAACGAGGGCGACGGCAACGATGGCTCGCCGATCGAGGAAAACATCAAGTCACGCACCACCTGGCTGCGACTGGTGTTCATCGTCGTTTTTTATGCACTGGCCGGCGTTGCCAGCTTCGTCGCTTCTGCCGTGATCGTGCTTGGATTCCTGTGGGTCCTGTTCACTGGCGAGACAAACGTACAGCTACAGCGGGTCGGCCAGAGTATTGCGTCCTATATCTATCAGATCATTCGCTATCTGACTTTTAACAGCGATGAAAAGCCATACCCATTCGACGCCGACTGGCCGTCGGCCGATACGGACTAGGCCGGCCATCAGCAGGACCCGGCTTTAGCAAGGCGAATACTGCCCCGCCGCGGGCACGCAGGACAACGACATCGCGCATCACAGTAATTCGCGCTGGTTGGGTTGCCAATGCGTCAGGTTGATGTGTGCCCCCCCAACGCCCAGTCTCCTTACCCATTTCGCTGCCGCGTCGAGAGTTACCCAGGTCTTGACTTTGCCCTTGAGGGTCTCGGCCGTGACTGCTCCGTTGGGCGTCCTCGCCTCGATATGGAAGCGCGACCCGCTGGCGATAATATTGATGTTCTTGACAGCGCCCGCGGCGACCAGGGCCTTCAACATTTTCTCATGCATTGTTTTTCCTCTGGAACAGGTCGGTTTGCTCAGGGATCGTAATCCCGGTTAGATCGCAGTGGCGTCGAATCAGGACCTCGACCATGTTGGCGACGCTGCGATGTTCGTTCGCGGCAGCCTCACGCACGGCGTCCTTGACCGCCGGATGGATGCGCAGGTTGAGCGTCGATATCCTGGTTTTCGCCATGCGTTACAATATAACGCATAACTATCGCGATTGTAACGCACTTTCCGCGTGCATGGCCAAAATTGTCGAGTGGTCGGCACGGCGACAGTGCTGATAGGCCAATATGACCTCGACGGAGTAACAGGGTATCTCGATGAATCTCGAATTTCTTACTCGCCACTGGGCGCTGATGCTGGCTGGCGTGCTGGCTGCGGTAATCACGTTATTTGTCGTATTTCGTGCGTGGAGCGATTCGGCAGGCGGTCAGTTGCGAGCAATGCACAACGCACTGCGGCATCGCCGACAGGACCTCTCCCGGCGGGAAAAGAGGGCGGACAAGGCTGAGAAAAGGCTGGCGAGACTTCGCGCGCGGGCGGATTCTGTCAAACCGCGACATCTGCACGAGGCTGCCGAGGCACTCGAGGATGCGACGGCACTGGCCAAAATTGCGAACGACCAGGTGATGATCGCCGAGACCCGCCTGCGGGAACTCATTCTCGAGGAATTTCCGCAAAATCAGCACGCGGCGCTGCGTGCCAGGTACTTCGACGACGAGAGTCGTTAGTGGTCCATCAAGGCGAAGTTAGTGGGTTCAGCGTCCCCCCGGACACCCTTGGCAGCAGGTATGATGGTGATATCAGGACCATGCGGCGTCCGGCGAGAGTAGCGGTGGAACAGACAATTTTCATTGTTAGCATATTTTTCGGCGTTTTCGCCGTGGCTTTGATCGCATACACCCTGCTCGCGATCGTGCTTGGTCACATCAAGGTCTGAGGCGGCCCGACAATCTGCATGCGCGTGCTGAGCGTCAATGTCGGACAGGCCGAATCGAACACTCACGGCAAGCGGTCACTGACGACCGCGATCGGTAAAAAATCAGTCACGGGACCGGTCATGATCAGGCGGTCAGGTGTCGACGGGGACACTATTTGCGACTCCGAGCACCATGGTGGCCCCGATCAGGCGGTCTACGCATACAGCGGTGATGATTACGTTTGGTGGTCGCAGCAACTCGACCGGGACATCGAACACGGCACGTTCGGCGAAAACCTGACCATTCAGGGATTACCCGAAGATCTCAACGTGGGCGATCGCCTTCTGATCGGCGACGTCGTTCTCGAGGTGACGGCGCCGAGAATTCCGTGCGACACGCTATCCGCTCAGATGCAGGACAGCCGTTTCGGCATGGCGTTTCGCCGCGCGGAGCGCCCCGGTGTCTATTTGCGAGTTCTGCACGAAGGTTGCGTGGCGGCCGGGGATTCGGTCGCATTGCTTGAGATTCCGCAGGCCGATGCATCGATCAACGAGCTGTTTCGGCTTGCGTACGATCTGCAACCGAAAGCGGCGGATTTGCGCAGATACCTCGATGCGCCCATTGCCGAGCGCGTGAGAAAGAATATAGACGGGAAGCTATCGGCCCTTGGGGGATGAGCCGGTCAGCGTAGACGGACCTTGTCCAGCAAGGGCTGCCAGTTGCCGGTCGCGTCGGCCATTTCGACGTTGCGACGCAAATGATCGAGCTTTTGCCCGAGCTCAGCCCGCATGCTTTCGTATCGCGGGTCGCCGCGAATACCGTCTACCAACGGATCCCCGTCGATGCCCCAGACATCGAACGACTGCAGGCTTACGAAGCCTGCGTCGATAGCATCTCGAAGCGCGTCGAGTGCCGCTGCCTTGCGTCCCATGAGTGCCAGGATTTCTACGTCTTTGATGCCATGACCCGAAATACCGACGCGGGGCAGGTCACGCGTTACCGGCAGCGCCAATTCGAGCAACTTGGTTGCGCGCGCTGGTCTGTTTCTCTTCTGCTCGATATAGGCAAGCATGATCGCAGCGTCGAGATTGAAACGGTCAACATTGGTGACAGTGTCCGCAGCCATTGCTGGTGATCCTTCAAGCAGCAAGAAATAGGCTCGGTCGTAGTCGTCGAGCAGTACGGCCGACCTCACCATCATCGGGTAAATAAAGTTGAACCGGCTTGCGGTCTTATCGGCTATCGATTCGAGAGTGGCGAGCGCCGCGGCATAGTCCTCGTCCATAAACTGCAGATAACTGGCGCCGATCGGGTAAAGCGGATGATCTTGCGGAAGTGCAGTCACGAAATTGCGGACTTTGTTCGTGTCTCCGAATGCCTGATAGATACTCACGCTCGATGCCCCTGCAATCGGATCGCTACTCATACTTTGCCACTTCAGATTCCACGCAAGCGATTCGTCGAGGCGGCCGAGCCTCTGCAGATGTTGCGCCATGTATAGATAGGCTTTGGGCCAGTCCGGAAAAATCTCCATCGCCTTGATCAGCAAGTCGATTGCCTGTTGATTCTTGCCCTGCAGTGCGAGAAGGCCGGGTAGATTGACATAGGCAATGCGACCTAAAGGGTCGACACGTATCGCCTGAGTGAGAAGGTTGATAGCTTCTTCGTCATCGCCCTCCCACTCGCGCAACGATGAGAACCACACATACGCATCGGGAAGATTTGGACTTAAGTCGATTGCTCTTCGAAACGCGCCAGCGGCCCGTACATTGCCGTCCCCAAGACGCGTATGCTCCCACCGACTTGCTTCCAGCAAGCCTAGGACCGCATATGCCTCACCGAGATTGGAATCCAGCTCCAGTGCCCTTGCGATAGACTGCTCCGCGAGCTCGTATGCAACGGAAGGCGTGATGGCCTGGTGATTTGAAAGAAGTATAAGATTTGTTTGCGCAAGACCTGCATGTGCCTTTGCGAAGTTCGGATCGAGCGTGATGGCTTGCTCGAATTGTTGTCGCGCCAGCTGCAGCGATTCGAAACGCCGCTGAGTAAGGTTATTGCGGCCGGCCGCATACAGCGTGTAGGCCTCGAGACTTGTCGTTGGTACCGAAGCGAGCCGGGTCTGCTCCTCCGGGGTTAGCGCCGCGCGCAGCGAGTTCGCGATCTGTGCAGAAATCTCGCTTTGGATTTTGAATACGTTCGCCATCGTCATTTCGCGGTCGTAGGTGTGCGCCCAAATGTGCTCGTCCGTCTGGGCATCGATCAGCTGCACGGTGATGCGTACCTGATTCCCGGATCGCTGCACGGCTCCCTCGACGATCGTTGCAACATCGAGTTCCTTGCCGATTTGCGGAAGTTTCTTTGTCGTATCGCGATATTCCAGCACGGATGTGCGTGATATGACGCGCAACGATTCGATGTTGGATAAGCGTGTCAGCAGATCATCGTGGATACCATCGGTGAAATATTGATTTTCGCTGTCGGAGCTGCGACTCGTAAACGGCAGTACCGCAATGGATGGTCGATCAGGCGACGGACTGGCTGCCTGACGTTGCTGGCCAATTTCTGTGACATTGAAGGAAATCGACACGATCAGGGCAATTGCGAGAAGCCCGATAATTGCAATGTTCAATCGACGCGAGGAAGCGGGGTGATACGCTGCGCGGTCGACGTTCTTCTCAAGCCTGATGCCGTCCGGAGTTATCTCGAAGACCCAGGCGATGACCAGGGCGACAACGAAGCCCACAATAACCGCGACAACGTAGGCCTTGAAGAGCCAATCCGGTGCGCCGAAGGTCGGTAGCAATACCGAACCTGCTTCGATCAATATCCACGCGACCAGAGCGTAGGCTGCCGCCAGGCGCAAGACATTGCGTTGTTTGAGTTCGTTAACGAAGGCTTTCATTGCACAATTATGGCGGGATTTTGCGGTCGGCGCATCAGTTCATACCGGTCATGCATGTGGCGGGCCCGGCTTGAGCGTATTGAAAGAGGGCGACGCCCGCTGGCGATCAGTTGAGAGTGATAGCATTGCCGGCATGCGATCGCTAATACCGATATTTTCGGTGCTTCTTGCGCTGCTGGCCGCCGGCTCAATAGCCTACATTGCCTGGGAATTGTCCTCCGACAAGCCGCAGCGCCGGACGCCCGACCCGCCAGACGACGCCGGCGAGTCGGACTAGTACCGATTAGTGCCGACGATCGCGGCCGTTACCACGCCGCGATTCACTGCGCGCCGCACCCTGTGCGGAAGCATGGTGCCGGCTTGATTGCGTCGATGACGCCTGGGTCTGCTGTGGCTGGCGCCGTGGTGCCGCATGCGCACTCGAGTTGCGGGCCTGGTAAGACGGCTGTGGCTGGCGCTGTGGCGCCGTATGCGTACTCGAATTACGGGCCTGGTAAGACGGCTGTGCTTGGCGTTGCGGCACTGTATGCGAACGCGAGTTGTGAGCCTGGTAAGACGGCTGTGGCGTTCGCCGGACGGGCTGCGGAGTGGCGCCTGAGCGTGACGGGCGCCGCAGTGTGGTCACGTTCGCGTGGCTCTGGCTCTGCGGCGGCGTGTAGCTGCTGGAACGGCGAGCCGTATCGCTACGGCGTGCTGTCGTGACTGCAGGCCGGTGACTGCGGCGCTCTGCCGCAGTGACGTCTGTCCGTGCAGTGCGGCCGTCGTTGCGGCGAACGCGTGGCCGGTCACGGTCGTTTCGGCGCGACGAATCCGGAGTTGCGCGTCGGCGCGTGTAGGTCGAAATCGTGTCGTTTCGGTCGTGCGCATCCGATCCCTGTCTGTCACGACGGTTATCGGCGTGATCACGCCGGCGGGTGTCGCTGCGTGACCCGCTGTTCGCGGCACCATCGTGGCCACGGCGTCCATGGCGGTTCGTAGCAGCGGAATGACTCCCGCGATCTGTGTAATACCGGCTGCTGGTAATGCGGTGACTGGAATGTCCCAGTCGCCTGCGATGTCCCCGGGCGTGCCAGTAATCGCCACCGTGGTCGATATGCCTGGAAGGGCTGTACGAGTTGTACACGTAGGTTGAATTATGGACGTGAATCGTCGGGCTGCGGTACCACCATCCACTGTAGTAATGATGACCGTAGTACGGATGACTGAGATAACTATGATGATAGACATGGAGGCTGTCGGACAGCCAGCCAATCGTAAATGCCGTGGTGACGCCCCAGAAGTAGCTGTGGTGAAAATCGTAGCCGTAAGGGTACGGGTAGTAGTAAACCGGGTATGCATGCGGGTAGTAGTAGTATACCGGCCGCGTCTGATACACGACGACACGCTCCGGCTCGTAGTATGGGACGTAGATAACGTCTTCCTCGACGGGGACGATTTCGATGACACCATCGGATTCGGTGACGTTTTGATATTCGTCACTGCGCAAATTGCCCGCGGTGTAGGCGCGATTGCGGAATATTTCCACGGCTTCAATGACGTCGGCCTGCTGCGCGACGACAGCTTCCCCAAGCTGCCAGGTCCAGTCGAGATCTTCATTCAGGAGCTCAATGACTTCGGGGTAATTCGTGAGCGCGACAACGGAATCGTCCCAGTTTTCGTCGGGCTTCAGCGATGAGTCCTGCTCGAGGTCATCGAGGAATCGTGAAGCTTGCACGAGTTGCAGCGGGTAGGTCGATGCCGGCAAGACGATGGCGAGCAGGTCGTCGGGATACAGAGCGATCGGGCCCACGAGTTCGACGAGCTCCTCTTGAGTGAGTACGGGAATGCCCTCGTCGCTGGCGGCGGGCGATCCCTCAAGGCCGTTAGCCGGCGCCTGGGCAAAGCCACGGGTCGCCATCAGCAGCAGCAACAGCGGCAGCAGGGCGATGATCGGTCGGTAGCGCTTGGTTGGGGCGTTCATACGGTCTCCCAGTCTCACATATGGCGACGGTTTGGCTGATGTTGGCTTACAGGATAACTGGTGTAAACTGAACAGCACCTTAATTTGGGTACACTTCCTGCGAATGCGATGTGTGGGGCGACAGCCAGAAGCGCCAGCCGGGAGTTCATAACAAGAAAAGAGCGAATTTCACCATGGTCTCGAGAGAGGTATTGCTTGCGGGACTTGAAGAACAACAAGACCGCAAGCCCAAGAAACACGTTGAAGTCCTGAGCATGGAGTTAATCGATCCGGTCGAGGCTGCAGGCTACAACCCGTACGATAATCCGGGGGCGGGCAAGACCGTGCGGGATGCCGACGCGATCAAAGCACGGTGCCGCGAATTGCAAAACAAAATACGGCGACGCTGATCGTTGGCGCCAAATTGCGCCAACTGAGTGTTTTTGATCGGGTCGCTAGGCGCCGTCGAGAACGAGCGCTGTTATGTCGTCAACCTCGTCCGGCGTCAGTGCAACGTGCATATCGACAGGATATAAGTTGCGCAACTCCGATAGTGCCAGGTAAGCCGGATGGTGAAGTTCCGTGATGGTTGCGTATTCGATGGTTTGGCCGTTTTTGCGCAACGACAGGCGGTACACATGTACCGCTACATGTTGTGCACTTTGCAAACGCATGAGCGCGGCGACCGGGTGTTGCGGCGAATCCAGTCCGACTTCGCCGACGTAAAGCGATTCTTTTCGTATTTCCCAACCGCTTGCCTTGAAAATCTCGCCGATAGAGTGCCCGGCAACAACCTGCTCGTGCTCGGCGCGAACAATCGCATCAGGCTGCCGCGAAAAGCGCACCAAAGCATATGTCCGGCATGTCCGCACCTGGCCTTCGACGCTGAACAGAATTGACCGGCGCATGCCGGACTGAGAGCTGATTACCTCGATGCCATAACTTCCAAATCGCTCCCTGATACGCTCGCTGTTGAGTTGCTCGGGCTCGATCGCGCAGGTACTCAACGCCGCAGCGAGGACGACAAGAGGAATAAGGTTGCGGTGCATGGCGACTATCGTCGACAACGATGCGCGCAACATATACTGCGCAAGGCGCAGCGTAAAGGACTGGCACCTTGCAGTCGCAGTCGTCCGGTCCCGGCCGTTTCGGCAAACGGCTATACTGCGGGTCTCGGTGGCAACAGTAAGCCGCATGTCTCACGAATTCGCCTGTTATCGCTGCGGAGCATCTCTCGCGGTATTGCCATTGCCATTGTCGCGACGCGACGAGTGCCCGCAATGCACGATTGACGTGCACGTTTGCAAAATGTGCCGGAACTTCGACGCCGCCGTGCCGTCGCAGTGTATAGAGGATGACGCCGAAGATGTGGCCGACAAGGAGAAGGCCAATTTCTGTGAATGGTTTGTTCCCAGCGATTCCGCATTCGATCCTGCGTTAAAGGCGAAAGCGGATGCCGTGCAGCACGCGCTGGATTCGTTGTTCAGCGAGGATGATGCGTCGGTGGCGTCATCGGATGATTACATCGACGAAGCAGAAAAGCTCTTCAAGTGAGAGATCGAGGCGCCCGGCGCAATGACTGTCAGTCGCAGAAACTTTCTTAAATTGTCCGCCGCGGCCTGTGCGATTCCTGTTGTGTCGGCATGCAGTGGCCACCGCACGATGCGGAGGGACGGCGTCCCTCGAAGCGAGTTCAATGCGAAATCCACGGCGGAGGAGGTGACAGCCGGATTGGATCTCAGCGGTAAGGTCGTACTGGTCACCGGGTGCACGTCCGGAATCGGATTCGAGACGATGCGCGTACTGGCGATGCGTGGGGCCAGCGTCATCGGTACGAGTCGCACATTGGAGAAGGCAAGGGCTGCCATGCGTCGCGTCGATGGTACGACGGTGCCGTTGCAACTCGAGCTCTCGGATTTCGAATCGGTCGTCAAATGTGCGGAATCGGTTCGCTCGCTGCATTCATCGCTTGACGTGCTGGTCTGCAATGCAGGTTTCCTGGGCGGTAGTCAGCATCGCAGCCTGATCAGCGGCGTCGAAAAGCATTTTGTTGTGAACCATCTAGGCCACTTCGTTCTTGTCAATCGCCTGCTTGACCGCCTCTCGGATTCCCGTCAAGGCCGTGTTGTCGTTGTCGCCAGCGGGATGGCGTACTCCGATGCACCTGCTTCGGGAATTCAGTTTGACGATTTGACGCTGGCGCAGGGATATCGTGACAGGCGTGCGTACGCGCATTCCAAACTCGCGAACGTGCTGTTCTCTCTCGAACTTAGCCGGCGGTTAAGGGGCTCCCGCGCCACATCGAATTCGCTGCATCCGGGTATGATCAATACCGAGATTGACCGCCACATGAACCGCTTCATGCAATTCGGCTTCCGTATATTCGCAGGGGTTTTCGGCAAAACGATCGAGGAAGGCGCCGCAACGAGTTGCTTTGTCTCGACGAACCCGTTACTAAACATGACCAGCGGCAAGTATTTCGAGAATTGCAACGCGGTATCCATATCAGGCGACCATCACATGCAGGACGAAGCGATGGCCGCGCGGCTGTGGCGGGTGTCCGAAGATCTGACGAAGGACTACCTGGTGGCGCGTGATGTCCCCGAAATCGGGTCAATGGCGCGACAAGGTTAGCGCCGACTGGCGGGCAAGATGAATCATCGCAAGGGCAGGCTGATATTTGCCGCCGTAGCAGGCATCGTTGTCGCGTTGCTGTCCTATCGGTGGATCATTGATCCTGCCCCGAAAATGGAGCGCGAACGGCAGGAGCTTGCCGTAGCCGAGTCACGACGAGTGCTTGCCGATGCATTATCAATCGGCGATCTCGAACTGGTCGATGCGCTGACGCCGAATCGAAGGGTCGGCAAAGTCTATATCTACCCGATAGCAGACGGTTGGGAAATATCGGGTTATTATCGACGAGATGAAAACGATCGCTGGCATCCGTATTTGATGTCGCTCAGCCAATCATTGGCGCTGGAAACGATCAAAGTCCGCGACACCGAGATCGCACTGGTCGAGAGAGCGGAAAAGAATCCGAAGCTCAGCGTGACGCCATGATCGCTCGATGATGCCTGCGTGATTTTAAGATGATCGATCAGTATTCCCGGATCACGGAAAAGCACGGCAGCAAACCGCCTCAGCCGTCACCCGGTTTCGGCCGTCGCTTGGGTAGCAGCTTGCTCGAGGGATTCCTGGCGCCATTCGAAGACATTCAACTCGATCAATACGAAAGCGATCAACCAGAGCATCGCATCCCAGAAGTCGACGAAATCTCCTCTTGCTCCCCAATAGATGGCCGCGAGCAGGAGCGCCGAATAGAGAACGATTTTGAAGGCATTGCTCAGCTTAAGCACCAGGCCTTCGAAGCGATTTCGTTCCTGCAGCTGAACATCGACTTCCAGAATAAGGACAACGAACAACCACACCGCGGCGTTGATCACATCGACCCAGGCAAGGTTACGAATATTGGTCAGGCCGCCAGTATCAACGACGGCGGCCATTCCGGCGAAGCGGTGGAAGGCGTCCGTGCTGGATAACGTGCCGCAATTTTCAACTGTAATTCGTACGTACTCGTCAAGCGCAGTTGCGTAAGACCACTGCTCAGTGACAAGCACACACAAATTATTGATGTCGGGTAACGGGGCGGCCGCGTATATAAATATCAGATTCTGGATGTAGCCGTAAAACGCATAGATGATGAACACGTAGCAAAAAGCGCGCAACGTGTGCAACGTCCATGTAACCGACCTCGTGAAATGTCGATCCTCGAGCACGTAAGTCTCGAGTTCGAACATCAGCAGCAATATTACCCACGCCAGCGTATCGATGGTCGCTGCATAGGCCTCAATGAGCTCACCGGTACGAATGCCGCCCGGAAACTGCAGCTGGGCTGCCGTGTACTCCTGTACGAAGAACAGGTAGACGTTGAACGACAGCAGAGCGTAGACCGTGTACTTGAATAGCTGGAACAAGGTCCCACCGTTGATTTTCAAGGGGAAGCTCCGCCTGCAGTTCAGCAGATTCTAAGCACGGTGGGAGTTTTTTCGCAATGCAGCAGTTACACTATGAGACAAATGCGAAGAACAGGCCGATTTTTTGCCTTCGTGCGCCAGCAGGACTGGCGTATCTGGTTTGGCGTAGTTGTGACTATCATCTGGATGACCGGCGGCATCTGGTTTGTCACGAACGCTGTTCGCTCAAATCCGGAGCAAGGCGTGAGCCTCGGTATCATCGGCAGCTTTCTGGAGGGAGCGTTTGCTCCCCTGGCGTTTCTCTGGCTCGTACTGGGTCTTTTCATACAGCAGAGTGAGTTGGCACGCAATACTGTGGCACTACAGCGAACGTTGGAGCAATCAGAAAAGCAAACTCAGGCAATTGCGGCGACTGAAATGAACGCCCGGCAGGAGACGTTCTTCAAAATAGCGGAGAACGTCAACAAGCAGCTCGGCGGTATTTCTGGAATGCTGCTGATGTCAGGTCTTGGTCCTAACGGAAGTGGCCAATACAGCCGTGAGCAAATGGACGATCTTTTCCACACTGCCTCGAACGGGGACTACACGATATTTGCGCGACAATTCTTAACCGCTGATTTTCTGGAAGAGGGAGGATTGGGCGAGTTGTTATATGGCACTGAGATTCGTCATCGCCATACGCACAATTTCTGTCGAACATTCGAGCGACTAGTCAGTCTTGCGGAAGGCTGCGATGTTGACGGCATCATTACGGATACACTGAAGCAAACGGCATTTGGTCTCTTATACCGGCGAATGATGGACAATCAACCGGAATTTTCGGCCCAGGCCGCAGAAGAAACGTAATACTTCATCAATGTACCCTTGACGGAGTATCAGGCCGATAGCTCCACGGGTTCGGCGGTCTCGGTCTCGGTGTCGATGCCGTCGTAGTAGACCCAAACGTTCTCTTCTCCAGTCAACAGTTCGATGTATTTAGGGTGTACGAAAAGATTTTCGCGGCCTGATTTCACTTCCTTGAGTACACGCAATTGACAGAGCTGCTTCAGATAGGTCGATGCCGTCTGTCGCTTCGCTAGGCCTAAGTCAACAAGATTTCCGATGCGGCAATAGGGTTGTTTGAACAACAATTCGACAAGCTCCCAGGAGTAAATTTTTGGTAGCTTCAATTGCACGAATTGTGCCGTGTGGTCCATCAATTCACGTATGGCCTTGATCTTGTCCGTGGTCCAGATGCACGTTTCTTCGACACCATTGAGAATAAACAGAATCCACGCTGACCATGACTGCGAATACGTGACTTCCTTGATCAAGCGGTAGTAATCGGCCTTGTTGCGGATGATGAAGCGGCTCAAGTACAGGATCGGTGAATCCAGCAGTCCGTGTTCGACGAGGAACAGGATATTCAGAATGCGACCGGTACGGCCATTGCCGTCCGAAAACGGGTGAATTGCCTCAAACTGATAATGTTGTATCGCCATGCGCACGAGCGGATCGATTTCTTTATAGCCCTGATTGAAGTCGGCCCAGTTGTCGAGCATCTTCTGCAGCAATTTCTGGCCGATCGGGGGCGTGTAGATCACTTTGCCCGACATTCTGTTTTTGAGCGTGGTTCCGGACGTGTCGCGCAAGTCGAGTTCCCGGCCCTTGACCGTGCTGCAGATATGAATGGCCATATCCGTTGTCAGCATGCCACGTTGCACCATCTTGCTGCCCTCATAAAGTGCAGTGCGGTATCGCAGGGCCTCTTTCGTGGCGGCATCGGCCTTGTCTTCGGCTACGTCGGCAAACTCGAACAGCTTATCGGTTGTTGTGACGATGTTTTCGATCTCGGAACTGGCGCGGGCCTCGAGGAGTGGCAGGGCATTGACGAGAACAGCGGCATTCGGGATCAACTCCGCTGCCTGTTTGAGCTCAGCCAGGGCGACGCGGGCATCGATGCACTTTTTCAAAATGGCCGTCGTTTCGATGAGTTCAAGCGGCGGCGGCAGCATGGGAAGGCCGTTATACGGCTGTTTCGGATCGAAATCAGGCATTTGCGAGGCCCTCCGGCGGCCGGACAATGTGTCGAATTCATCGACAGGTTCCAAGGATATGTCGAATAATAAGCATTTTATCGACATATGAGGTACTTGTGTCGATTTCATCGACAGGTTCCGACGATATGTCGATATAACAGCGATTTATCGACATATGACGGACTTGTGTCGATTTCATCGACAGGTTCCAACGATATGTCGATATAACAGCGATTTATCGACATATGACGGACTTGTGTCGATTTCATCGACAGGTTCCAACGATATGTCGAAACAAATGCGATTTATCGACATATTATGCGCTGGTGTCGATTTCATCGACACGTTCCGAGGATATGTCGATTTTCTGCGGTATTTTCGACAGGTTCGGAGTATAGGTCGATTGCATCGACAGATGCGTGACCCAGGTACGGAAATCGTTGTTTGGGTCGGCTTTTCGCGGCTCGGGAAATTGGGCGCGCAGCGCGGGATTTCATTTGTTGCCGTATCGCTGCACCCCCGATACTCCTTTGCTATAGAATCCGCAGCCGGCTCTGACAACCATTGATCAAGGACGCGACGTGAACGTGAAAAGCGACATCGAAATTGCACAGTCCGCCGACGTGCGCCCGATCGAGGAGATTGGCGAGAAGCTCGGCATTCCGGCTGAGTCGTTGATTCTCTATGGTCGCGACAAAGCAAAGATCAGCGCCGATTTCATTCGCCAGAACGGGCATCAGGCCGATGGAAAATTGATTCTTGTTACAGCCGTGACACCGACGCCGGCTGGCGAGGGCAAGACCACGACAACGGTCGGTCTTGGTGATGCGCTCAACCTCATGGGCAAGCAGGCGGTTATCTGTCTTCGCGAACCCAGTCTCGGACCGTGTTTTGGCATGAAGGGCGGTGCGGCCGGTGGCGGCTACGCGCAGGTTGTGCCAATGACTGACATCAACCTGCATTTTACGGGCGATTTTCACGCTATCGGTGCGGCCAATAACCTGCTTGCGGCGCTGATCGACAATCACATGCACTGGGAAAACGAGCTGAATATCGATCCCCGTCGCGTGACGTGGCGCCGCGTTGTGGACATGAATGATCGTACCTTGCGCAGCGTTACTTCGGGACTCGGCGGATTTCACAACGGCGTCGTCCGCGAAGCCGGCTTCGATATCACGGCGGCGTCCGAAGTCATGGCGATATTCTGTCTTTCGACGGATCTGCAGGATCTCGAAAATCGACTCGGCAACATTGTCCTGGGTTATACGCGCAAGAATGAACCCGTCACTGTCCGGCAGCTAAATGCCCAGGGAGCAATGACGGCATTGTTGCGCGATGCGCTGCAACCCAATCTCGTGCAGACAATCGAGAACAACCCGGCGTTGATGCACGGCGGGCCATTCGCGAATATCGCGCATGGTTGCAATTCGGTGATCGCAACCACCACGGCGCTGAAACTCGCCGATTACGTTGTAACCGAGGCAGGATTCGGCGCTGATCTGGGTGCCGAGAATTTTTTCGACATCAAGTGTCGCAAGGCCGGTCTAAAACC
The DNA here is from genome assembly GCA_022560695.1 of Pseudomonadota bacterium. Taxonomy (GTDB): domain Bacteria; phylum Pseudomonadota; class Gammaproteobacteria; order Steroidobacterales; family Woeseiaceae; genus UBA1847. Next base: position 50,158 of record JADFSP010000006.1, on the reverse strand, counting down.
CGATGCGGTGGTTCTCGTTACGACGATCAGGGCGCTGAAGATGCATGGCGGTGTGGCGAAAGATGCATTGGGCAAGGAGAATATCGTCGCCCTCAAAGCAGGCAGCAGGAACCTCGGCCGTCATATTCGTAATCTCGGGCATTTTGGCGTTCCGGTCGTCGTCGCCATCAACCGGTTCACGGCCGACACGGATGCGGAATGTCAGGCCGTCCAGCAATATTGCGAAAATTTCGGCGTGCAGGCGGTCGAATGCACCCACTGGGCGGATGGTGGCAAAGGCGCGACCGAACTTGCCGAACAAGTGGCCGAACTATGTGACGGCGGGACCGCACAGTTCCGGACGCTCTACAGTGACGACCTTCCCCTGTGGGAAAAGGCGCGACGTGTCGCAAGAGAGATCTATGGAGCCGACGATATCATCGCGGATAAGATAGTCCGTGACCAATTCAGGCAGTTTGAAGACGCGGGTTATGGTCTTTATCCCGTGTGTATGGCGAAAACACAGTTCAGTTTCTCGACCGATCCAAAGTTGCTGGGAGCACCGGAAGGTCACGTTGTGCCGATTCGCGAAATTCGACTTGCCGCGGGTGCCGAGTTTATCGTGGTAATTTGCGGCACCATCATGACCATGCCAGGCCTGCCGAGAAATCCGGCAGCGAGCAGCATAGGTTTGAATAGCGATGGCAGGATCAAGGGGCTTTTTTAGAAGCGGTCTCAGCAATACCCGCGGTCTTCACCGGGGCCGCTTCCAGCCAGACATGCGACCCGCGATTCAAGCCGTTCGCCGGATGTTGCAATCGAACGACCGGAAAACAGACACGGCGGTCGTCGACGTGTCGCCCGAACTCGTCGTAATCTGACCGTTCGGGTTAATATAAACGGGGCGGCCGGGAAGCGGGCCGCCGTCAGAGATGGTTTGAATGCCCACAAAAGAGGAACTCAACAGGGGATTCGAGCTGGGGGAGTGGGAAGTTCTGCCTGCGCGGGGCGTGCTGCGCCGCGGGGACCAGGAGGAACACCCGGAGCCCCTGGTCTTCGGTGTCCTGTTGGCGCTGGCATGTCGGGACGGCGACATGGTCACGCGTGACGAACTGATCAGCGAACTCTGGGATGGCCGTCCAATAAGCGACGAGCCGATCAATCGCTGCCTGCACCAGTTGCGGGGGCACCTGGGCGACCGGGATCGCCCCTATCAATATATCGAGACGCTGACGCGCCGCGGCTACCGGCTCAAGAAGAAAATCAGGTTGCAGCACCCTGATGCGCCAGCGCCTGTCGCCATGCCATCGGGTGCGCTGCTGGACCGCGTCTCGGGGCGGCATTGGAAAATAATTGCGATGGTCGCCGCGCTCGCGATGGTAACTGCAGTCATATGGACGATGCTGCCCGCGCCACCGCGCTCAATCGGCGTTCTGCCGTTTGCCAACCTCAGCGGCAATGAAGATGACCAGTATCTTGTTTCCGGATTCAAGGAAGAGCTCATGCAAACACTGCACAACATTCCGGATTTTGCAGTCAAGAGTGGTCGCGTTTCTTATGAAGACGAAGAACTCATCGAAATCGCTGCGATCCTCAAGGTCGACAGCGTTTTGGTCGGCACCGTGCAGAGAAGCGGCGATACTTTGAAGATATCTTACGATATCGCCGACGGGGGCAGTGGTGTCAGCATTGCGTCGGGCAGTGTCACGGGCCGACTCGAGGAAATATTTGATTTGCAGGAACGGCTCGCGGCGATGGTTCGCAATGATCTCTTCGGGTCGTCCCCTCAGACATTGGTGTCGAGGAGTCGTCCTGCCAATTTCCGCGCGTATGACCGATATATGCGTGGCTTGTTTGTTTTCGAGCGCAGAGGGCAACCAGGCAATCTCGAAGACGCCATCGAGTTGTTCCAGGACACGATTCGGCTCGACCGGCAATTCGGTCCTGCATACCTGCAGCTTGCAACCGCGTATGCATTATTGCCGGAATACCGCGACGCGCCCCTGGACGAGATGTATCGGGCAGCGATCGATACTGTCGAGGAAGGTATCGAGGTCGACGACAGTATCCGTGATGCTGGCAATGCTGTTTTCGGTTTTATCTTCCACAAGAAAAAAAACTGGAAACAGGCCGAACAGGCTTATGTGCGTGCGACTCACGCGGATGTTGTCGATTCAAACGCGTTCAACTGGTACTCGCGCATGCTCGCCAGTGTCGGCAGGCTCGACGCAGCCCTGGATCAAGTGCGCGCGGCGCAGGAAATCGATCCAACGTCGGCAGTCATCAACAGTCGCCTGGCAGCCGCCTACACCTGGGTGGACAACCGGCCGATGGCTTACGAGTTCTACGAGCGATCGGAAAAACTCGGGGCCGGCGGCACTACCCACGCATTCGGTTACGCATTGTTGCTTGCTCGTGACGATAGACTGGATGAGGCCTACGAGCGGAGCAAAGCCGCGATCGAGAGAGCCGGGGGGACGGCGATCTGGATCGATCCGTTATTCGCCGCTTTTGCAGATCCCGCGACGACCGTCGTTGCGCTCGAAGCAATCGACATGGCCGTGGCCGCGAATCAGATCAGCGGGCAGGCTGAATTCGTAACGCGCGGGCTGCTCGGCGATCTGGACGGCGCGATGGACGTCGCAAGACGACTGGAAGCCCCGGGTGAGGCATTCGAGATGGACTTGCTGTTTATTCCCGAGATGCAGCCGCTGCGCGAGCGCGATGATTTTCTCGATCTCATGGACGCGTTAGGCATCTCGCAATACTGGGAAGATAATGGCTGCACCTGGACCAGTGCGGCGGTGACGTGTCCCAGTGATCAAGGCGCCTCTAATCGTCCTTGATTTTGCCGCGTGCTACCTTTAATTGTCCCCGGCGGCGCTTGGATTCGACTCGCTGTTTCCTGGACCGTTTGCTGGGCTTCGTCGGCACGCGAGGTTTCTCTTCGGCCATTGCGCCGCGGATCAGGTCTTGCAGGCGCTCAATTGCGGCACGCTTGTTGCGATCCTGGCTGCGAAATTGCTGCGCCTTGATGATGACGATTCCACCGGATGAGATCCGGCCGTCATCGATGGCATGCAGCCTTTCTTTGACCGAATCGGGCAGCGCTTTGCATTTGCCAATGTCGAAACGCAGGTGAATGGCGGTTGCAACTTTGTTGACGTTCTGGCCGCCGGAGCCTTGTGACTTGATTGCCGCGAACTCGATATCGTCCAGCGGAATCGACAGGTCGGCGGAAATAGGGACAAGCGCTACCATGCTTCCCACACCTTGCGAAGCGAGTCCGGAAGCTGTGCAAAGCCACCGGGGCGCGACCAGGGCAAGCCGGGTTGATGGAAGTCCGAGCCGCAGGAAGCCAGCAGTTCGAGATCCTCGGCAAGACTGGCAAGTTGCAGCGTCGTCGCCGAGGACTGATGACCGCAGATGACTTCGATTCCCTGACCGCCCGCATCCTTGAAGTCATCAAGCAAACATCGCAGCTTGGTCATCGTGAACCGATATTTCGCCGGGTGTGCTACGACGGGGATGCCACCGGCGGTCAGAATCCATGCAACGATGTCCTGCATCGATGCCCAGCCACGATTGACGTCACCCAGCTTGCCGGCGCCAAGGTATTTGCGAAACGCAGTTCGCAGATCGCGCACAAATCCGATGTCGACGAGATGCTGTGCGAAATGCGGACGGCCAATACTGCCATTGCCTGCAATCGCACGAACGGCGTGCAATGGATTTTCGATCCCGAGTTTCGTCAATCGCCGGGCGATCGTCTCTGCGCGTCGCAACCGGGCGTATTGCTGCCTCTCGATGCCACGCCGGAGTATGTCGTTCGACGCGTCGACGTTGAGACCAAGGATGTGAATTCCACTGCCATGCCAGGCAGTCGACAACTCGATTCCTGTAATTAGCTTTGGAATTCCTGGTGCCTGCCCGTTCAGCTGCGTGAAAGCGTCGAGCGTATCGTGGTCGGTGATAGCAAGCATGTCGACATCGTTTTCGTTCGCGTGCCGTAACAGCTCGACAGGGCTCAATATTCCGTCGGAGGCAGTGGTATGTGTATGCAGATCAATAATCACGACAAGTGCATTATACGTTTTCCCCGAAAGGCAGAAAGTCATGCGGCAAATGTGTGAAAATGCGGCACAAATTTCGCTGTGCGGCACCGCGAATGCAAAAAAACAATCTGATCATTCTCGTTATTTGCCAGCTGATTTCGGCTACCGGTTCCATTGTCATCGTTACGTTGGGTGGAATCATTGGCGCGGATCTGACCAGCGATCCGGCCTGGTCAACGCTGCCGATTTCGATGATGGTGGTCGCAATCGCGGCGACAACGATCCCGGCGACTTTGTTAATGCGCAGATTGGGTCGAAGCCGTGGATTCGCAATCGCTTCTTTGTCGGCTGTTATCGCAGTGCTTGTCGCCGCGTACGCATTGTCCGAAGCGAGTTTTGCGATGTTTATCGTCGCCGCGGCGATGTTCGGCATCAACATGGCGTTTACACAGCAATACCGGTATGCGGCGGCTGAAAGCGTGCCAGCCCGTTATACCGCAAGGGCGGTTTCATTCGTGCTTGTCGGCTCGATCGGCGGTGCGCTGATAGGCCCGGAACTCGCGACGCGCGGCCAGAATTGGGTTAGCGACGTGCCCTACGCGGGGACGATGCTGGCCCTTGCCGCGCTTTACCTGGTCCAGGCGGTTCTGCTTCTGCGGCTGAAGTCCGCGGACGAGTCATTCCATGAGGACGATGGTCGACCGAGCCGGGGGTTGCGGCAGATTGTGCGGCAACCGGTATTCCTCGTTGCGGTGCTCGGCGGCACCGTCGGTTACGGGCTCATGACGCTGGTCATGACGGCGACGCCGCTGAGCATGCACATCAATGACGGCTATTCGATCGAGCAGACGGCCGGCGTCATTCGCGCGCACGTGCTCGGCATGTACGTTCCGTCACTCGTGTCAGGCTTTCTGATCGAGCGTCTGGGGGTCACGCGAATGATGTTCTTTGGCGCGCTCGGGCTGCTTGGGACCTCTATCGTCGCGTTGCAGGGACAATCGGTGTTGCATTACTGGGGAGCATTGATATTGCTCGGTGTCGGCTGGAATTTCCTGTATGTCGGCGGTACCACGATGCTGACGTACACCTACTCGATGTCGGAGCGCTTCCAGGCGCAAGCGGCGAACGAGTTCCTCGTATTCGGCACATCAGCGATTGCATCTCTTCTGGCCGGCACCGTCATGCATTATTTCGGCTGGTCCAGGTTGATGCTCGTTCCGATTCCGATTCTGCTCATCATTTTCGTGGCGCTGCTCCTGGTCCGCCGCGATCCACTACTGCGGCGCTCGCAGACAATGACAAAAATGTAGGAGTCAGGTTTTGAATTCGATCAGGAATATTCTGCTGGACGCCGCCAAACGCGGCATTCGATATCGAGACGAAATTGCGGATCGCCATGTCGCGCCAAGTGCGCAAGCTGTCACAGCCGTAGCCGGCTTTATCGAGCCCATGCCTGACGAGGGTTCCACGGATGCCGAAATTCTGGCAATGCTGGATGAGACGTCGAAGCCGACAGACTTGTCGGAGCGCCGCCGATCACGGTAATTGTCAGCGCGGAGGCGCACCCGACGGTCATCAAATCACTCGGCATGCTGGGCCTCGGCAGAGATCGCGCCGAGCGCATTCCGGTTGACAATCAGGGTCGCATGATCGCGGACGAAATACCGAAGGTCGAAGGCCCGACGATCGTCTGCACACAGGCAGGAAACGTCAATACCGGCGCGTTCGATCCGATCGGCAAAATTTGCGCGGCGGTTCGTCCTGCCGGCGCATGGGTGCATGTGGACGGCGCATTCGGATTGTGGGCGGCAGCGGCGGCAGACTACCGCCATCTGGCCGCGGGTATCGAGGACGCGGACTCGTGGGCAACAGATGCCCACAAATGGCTCAACGTGCCCTACGATAGTGGAGTCGCGTTCGTGCGTGACGGGGCGGCCCTGAAGGCTGCCATGTCGATAACCGCCGAATACCTGACTACGGAATCTGAATTTCGTAATCCCTCCGACTTCACACCTGAATTTTCGCGACGCGCGCGCGGCATCGATGTCTGGGCGGCGCTGCGATCACTCGGTCGGCAGGGTGTCGATGATCTTGTCGCGCGCTGCTGCGGCTTGGCGCAACGATTTGCAGACGGGTTTCGAAAGGCCTGTTTCGAGATATTGAACGACGTGGTCCTCAACCAGGTGTTGATCTCTTTTGGCGATGATGTGACCACCCGAAGAATCATCGACGAGATTCAGCGTGAAGGTACCTGCTGGTGCGGCGTAACGGTCTGGCAGCAGAAGACGGCAATGCGCATCAGCGTTTGCAATTGGTCGACGACCGAGGCTGACGTTGATCGCAGTCTCGAGGCCATGTTGAAAATTGCGCAAATGTCACACTAGTCGCATGGCCGATTCGGCAGCAATGCATCTGGCCCGCGATCGCACGCGGGCAATTCAGGAATTTTCCGCCGCTGCAGCTGCGTCCGACCTGTTTACGCATGGCTCTAAGAGCCGCGAAATGGTCCGATAATCGCCGCCGATCAGAAGTTAAAGACGAAGCCCAGTGATACGACCGGATAGGCCTTGAAACTGCTCATTTCGTCGGCAAGTTGCTGCCGCTCTATTTCGACGGCCGCGAGAAACGTCGGGTCATTCGCAAGTAAACCCGAGGCCTGCATCGTTACAACCGGCTCATCCTGCCAAAGAACGCCCAGGTCGAGGTTCATGCCGACCTTGTCGAACACGGTAAAGTCGAAACCGATACCAAGGTAGGGCGCCGTGTCCTCAAATGACACGACGCTGGTCAGCGATCCGACGTCGGCCAGGGTGTACGTGCTGCCGCCGATATCGAAAGTACCGCTGTCGACGCTGGTAAACTGGAACTCGTTGCCATTCGAGAACAGGCCCGCAGTGATGCGGAACGGGCTCAACGGGAAGTGGAAATTGCCCGTCGCGTACACGGTATCGAGCTTCAGAGTTCCGTTGTAGTCCAGGCCTGCCTGTGGACCGTTGTACGTATAATCGTACGAATTGGCGCCGACCCGAATATCCATGAACGGAATCGGCCTCCAGATTGCCTCAATGCCGATTCCCAGTGTGCCGGCTTTCACGCCTATGCCGAATGAATTGTCTGCACTTGCCACGCCGGCCGCGCAAAATGCCACCGACAACAGGCAAGCTCTTGCGAGAATATTTTTCATGATCGTATCCGTTTGCCCAAACGAAGAATTGCCTTGGCAGCGTAGACCGCTGGAACAGCACGTTCTGTGCGGCGTATCACAGGCTGAGAGACGCTTCGGGGGTCAGTTGCGCCGAATTTGTCAAATATCGGCCAAATGCCGCATTAATCGGGCTGTTAGCCACTGAGGCAACGATTACGTTGATAGTGCGCAGGACGCGCAAATGACGACTGACATCATTCAACAAGGAGGTTGAATCATGCGGGAACTAACAGCAAGTGAACTGGATTTCGTGTCGGGCGGCAGCGATTCGTGCTCGGGCGATGGCGGCAACACGTATGGCGGTATCAACGATACAGGCACGTTTGGCGACGAAATGATCAATTTGTATGAAGGCCTTATCGAAGCGACGTCGTACATCATCGAACGCGTCGCCGACGCGCTGTAGCGCGTTCTAATGTCGGGATGCCGTGTGCATCCCGACATTTTTCAAAATAAGCCAGGCAACCATGCCGATGGAAAACGCCAGCCCGCCGATTGCGACGACACCCGGCCAGATCAGCGGCAAATCGGAGCTCGGGGGGTTCCACGTGCCCGTCATGCAACGCCAGTCGAGCTGGATCAGACCGTTGTAAGTGGCATGCGATACCAATGAAGGCAATAGAGTCTGCGATTTCCAGAATTGAATGCCAAAGACGATGCCCCAGGCGAAGACGAACAGGTACGACGCTGGTGGATGAAATACGGCAAACAGGATGGCCGATGTAGTAATAGCGACCACTGGTCCGCGGCGGCTCATCGATGACTGGATCAGGCCGCGGTGAACGATTTCCTCGATGACGGGAATCAGCACGGCCATGACGACAAAACCCAGCGCGATAACGGGTAACGGGGGGCAACCAAAAGAGAAGCTCGGTCCAGCGAGGGCCGCAGGATCGGGATCCACGGAGATTCCAAACGAAACTCGCACAACGAGCTGGCACCACCATGCTATTCGCATCAATACGCCGATAGCGATTGCGGTGGCGACCAGCCGCAACGTCAGGTACTTTCTTCGGAACAAGCCGAGCAGAAACGTCTTGTTGTCTCTGAGAATCGGAAACATCAGGATGCCGAGGATGACCGGCACGACCAGGTAACTCAGGTCCTTCGCGAAGTCTGCGTCAACCCCCCGTTCTTGCAGTCGCAGTTGCAAAAACGATCGTGCAAACAATGCCGCAGTCAGGATCACGAGTATTGCGACGATTGGCGCACGAATCGAACGCTTTGCGGTCATCGAATCGGGTCCTGAAAAGTTGGATCGCACAGACTACCGCGGTGAGACCATCGCGCCAGGCCAATTATTTCGGCAAATCGTTGCAAAACAGCGCTCACGCCCGCCGTTCAAAGTTGCCGCGGATCTTTCCTGTACCGGTCACCGGACTCCGGAGATTCAGTTTGCCTTATGGGGAACCGAGCGTTGGCTCGATCATCTGGTTGCGTCCGTATTGCAGAAAGATCGCCGCCCGCGCATCATCGTCGATGTTGAGTTTATCCAGATCGCCCTGGACATGGGGCAGGTTCAATAATCGCTTGTCCATGACATGGAACCAAAGCCACGGTATGTAGGCGAGCAGGTAGACTCCGAAGTAGCCGTTCGGAAGTTGCGGTATGTCGTCAAAATGGCGCAGCGACTGGTACCGTCGGTACGGGTGCGCATGATGGTCCGAGTGACGTTCGAGGTGGAACAATACCAGGTTGCTGAAAACATGATTGCTGTTCCAGGAGTGATGCGGCTCGCACCGTTCGTACCGACCCTGTTCGTCTTGCTGGCGCAATAACCCGTAATGCTGGACGTAATTTGCACTGGTCAGCTGCCACCATGCAAACACGTTATGGACGAGCAGGAACGGGATCATTATCCAGCCGAATGCGGCGATCAAGCCGAACGATAGTGTGGCAGTAAGAGCAAACGACTGCAGTATTTGATTTTTGGGGTGCCATACCGACTTGTCGCGAGGCGCGAGCCGCTCTCTCTCAAATGACCAGGCGCGCATGAATGCCCCGGCAAAATCCCGCAGGGCGAATTTGTAAATGCTTTCACCCATTCTCGCGCTTGATGGATCTTCCGGTGTTGCGACGTCGCGATGGTGTCCGCGGTTATGATCGATTGTGAAGTGGCCATAGGCCGGCACGGCCAGTACGATTTTCGCGAGTGTCTTTTCAAGGAACGAGTTCTTGTGGCCGAGCTCGTGGCCCGTGTTGATGGCCAGCCCCGACGCCATGCCGGCAACTGCCGCCAGCCCAAGCACGGCCCACCAGCTCAGATCCTGCGTGCCGATGTACCACGCGACACCGATCATGGAAACGTAGTGCAGTGGCACGGCGGCATAGCACAGACGCCGATAGTAGAAGTCCCCGTTAACCTGCATCACGACTTCCTCGGGCGGATTGTTACGATCTTCGCCCACCAGCCAGTCAATCAGTGGTGCAATCCCGTAGTTCAGCAGCAACGGCAGCAGCAGCCAGAGCTGACTGCCCGTCATCGAGTGCAGCCACATTCCGGGCAATGGCTGCAGCGGGTAGATGACGGACAGAAGCCAGAGCCAGCGCTTGCGGTCCACATAGAGAACGGTTTCGCCGCTTGATAATGTTGCTGAATACGTTTTCATCGAGTCGGGTCTTGTGATGTGCCGAATACCGGGAAGCCGTGATTATCGCTCTTTTGCGGGACAGCTCCAATCGGCAACACGGTGCGGGTCAGGCGTAAAACTGCAGATTCTGTCACAGCTTTGAACACGATTACCCAAATATGATGGGTCCGAACCCGCCAGGACAGAAAACAGACGAATGGGGATGGCACGAATGGATGTGACCGACGCAGTCGATGACAAACGGGATGAGGTGAACCGGCGAAGGTTTACCTGGCGCACTGTATTATTCGGGTTCCTCCGCTCGCGTCGGCGTGACATACGCAGACGCGACGAAGACGATGTTGTGTTCCTCGACTGGCACCATCCGTGGCTGTTCTTCCTCGCCGTCGGCACGATGTTGCTGAGCTGCATCGATGCGATCATGACGCTCAAGTTGCTCGATGCGGGCATGATCGAGGCAAACCCGTTCATGGCAGTTTTACTGGGGCACGGCACGGCTGCGTTTACTGCCAGCAAAATGATTCTCACTGGCACCAGTATTCTGATACTCGTGTTTCTCGCGAAGGCCCGGTTTCTGAATCGGTTTCGGACCGGATTGCTGCTCACAATATTCTTCAGTTTCTACTGCTGCCTGGTCTGCTACGAGTTCATCCACCTGCTAAAGGTGCTGTAGCGGCGATTCGATTCCCAACGTCAATGGCTTGGGATAAACTAGCGCCCCGTTTGCAAGCTGCGATTCAAGCAACCCACGAGGGGCCTCGCAGGGCCCGCAAGTTCCTATTGTCATGAGCACTTCCCTGAAGGACCAGTACGCCTCGACACCGCTGTTCGGCACCAACGCCAGTGCTGTCGAAGCCCTGTACGAAAAGTTCCTGAACCAGCCGGAATCGATTCCCGACGAGTGGGCTGAATATTTCGAATCGCTGGGTGACCCTGACAGCGAAATTGCTCACTCGCCGATCCGCGACGACCTGCTGAATCTTGCCAGGAATGGCCGCCGCAGTGGCCGTATCAGGTCGGCAGTCTCCGGCAGCGCCATGCCTTCCGGGGAAAAACAGGCCGCGGTGTCCAGATTGATACAGGTCTATGGCTTACGCGGCCATCAGATTGCCGACATCGACCCGCTGGGGCTCATGGAGCGGCCAGTGCCTGGCGTGTTGAAGCTGGATTACCTCGGCTTGACCGAGGCTGATATGGACGACGATTTCTATACCGGTGGGCTGGTCAGCAATAGCGCCAAGCGGATGAAGCTCAGGGAAATCATTGCCCTGTTGCAGTCTCTCTACTGTGGCAAGATTGGCGCCGAATTCGCGCACATCTCGCGGGCTCGAGAGCGGCTATGGCTACGCAGCCGATACGAAAAGGGGGCAGCGGCAGATACGTTGTCCAGTAAAGAGCGCCTGACGATACTGGAGCAGCTGACGAGTGCCGAAGGCATCGAGCACTATTTGCACACGCGTTACGTCGGTCAAAAGCGTTTCTCCCTCGAAGGCGGCGAAAGCCTGATTCCGATGCTTGACGATCTGATTCATCAGGGCGGTATTTCCGGCATTCGCGAAATTGTGATCGGAATGGCGCATCGCGGGCGTATCAACGTACTCGTCAATATTCTCGGCAAGTCAGCGGACGAATTGTTCGAGGAATTTGAGGGCGACTACGACCCCGGGGAGCTCAAGGGCTCGGGTGACGTCAAATACCACAAGGGATTTTCGGCGGACATGAAAACGCCGGGCGGGAACGTGCATATCGCGCTCGCGTTCAATCCCTCGCATCTGGAAATTGTCAACCCGGTCGTGCAGGGTTCGGTGCGCGCGCGACAGCAGCGACGAGACGATGTTGAGCGTCAGGAAGTGTTGCCGGTGCTGATTCATGGTGACGCCTCGTTCTCGGGACAGGGGGTCGTCACCGAAACTTTCCAGATATCACAGACCAATGGTTTTCGAACAGGCGGTACCGTTCATATCGTCATCAATAATCAGATCGGATTTACAACGAGCCGTCCGTCCGATGCACGCTCGACCGACTATTGCAGTGACGTTGCGAAGATGATCGAGGCGCCGATATTTCATGTGAATGGCGACGACCCGGAAGCTGCCATTTTTGTGACGCGTCTGGCGCTTCAGTATCGACAGAAATTCAAGAAAGACGTGGTCATTGATCTCGTCTGCTACCGCAGACACGGGCACAATGAAGCAGACGAGCCCGCGGCTACCCAGCCAATCATGTACGCGCGCATACGAAAGCATCGCACGACGCGTGAGCTGTATGCCGACAAGCTGATTGACAGGCAGATCATCACGGCTGCCGGCGTAAGTGATCTGCAGGAAAAGTATCGCGATCGGCTTGACCACGGTGAACCCGTGCCAAAATCGTCGCTGGGAATGATCGGTAACGAATTTACGGTTGACTGGTCACCGTATATCAACGCGACCTGGGACGAGTACGTCGATACGACGATCAGCCCGGGTCGAGTCGCGAAAATTGGCGCAGCCGTGACTACCTTCCCACCGGATATGAAGCTGCATGGAAGAGTTCAGCGCATTGTCGACGAACGCAAACGAATGACGGCTGGTGAAGTCGACATGGATTGGGGCTTTGCCGAGACGATGGCATACGCGGCCTTGCTCGAGGATGGCTATTGCTGCCGGCTGGTCGGGCAAGACAGCAGCCGTGGCACATTTTTCCATCGTCATGCGGTCCTGCACAGCCAGGTCAACAATCGCGAATACACGCCGCTCGAGCATATTTCCGATCGGCCCGATGCGTTTCGCGTCATCGACTCCCTGCTATCGGAAGAAGCCGTGCTTGGATTCGAATACGGCTATTCGACGACCGAGCCGGACACATTGGTAATCTGGGAGGCACAGTTCGGTGATTTTGCCAACGGTGCTCAGGTGGTCATCGATCAGTTCATCAGTTCTGGCGACGCGAAGTGGGGAAGACTTTGCGGCATCACCCTGTTCCTGCCGCACGGATACGAGGGGCAGGGTCCGGAGCACTCATCGGCCAGGCTCGAACGCTTCCTGCAGCTATGCGCGGAGCACAACATGCAGGTATGCGTGCCGTCGACACCGTCGCAGATGTTTCACATGCTGCGCCGGCAGATGCTGCGATCATTTCGCAAACCGTTGATCGTCATGACACCGAAGAGCTTGTTGCGCCACAAGATCTCAGCATCGCCGGTCACCGAATTGTCGACCGGCCAATTCGAACTGATCATCGCGGAGGTCGAAGACATCGGGCCGGATGATTCGCGTCGTGTCGTATTTTGCAGCGGAAAAGTTTATTACGATCTGCTCGAAGCGCGGCACGTACACGGCTGTCGTGACGTGGCGTTGATTCGTGTCGAGCAACTGTATCCATTTCCGATTGCCGAGTATGCGAGACTGCTATCGCAATACCAGCATGTCGAAAATATCGTATGGTGTCAGGAAGAACCGCAGAACCAGGGAGCGTGGTATCAGATCCGGCATCGGTTACAGGAGCCGTTGCAAGATCACCAGCATCTTTACTATGCGGGTCGGCAGAGTGCGGCGGCGCCGGCATCCGGAGTATTCAAGCTTCACTTACGACAACAGCAGGCGTTGGTCGAGGCCGCTCTCGGCATTGACATCAAGGCGAGCAAATCCGCCAAGCCCAGAAAAACGAAACGGAAGTCCAAATGACGATTGAGATCAAGGTGCCACCATTGCCGGAATCGGTGAGCGATGCAACTCTGGTTGCGTGGCACAAGAAAATTGGTGATTCGGTATCTCGTGACGAAAATCTGGTTGATCTGGAAACGGACAAAGTGGTTCTCGAGATTCCGGCACCGGCTGCCGGTGTACTGCAGGACATCAAAATCGGCGACGGTACGACCGTGACGACCGGGGACGTATTGGCGATTCTACAGGTAGGAGCTACTGCCGAGGTCGCCGCGGCGCCGGCCGCAGCAGCCGTTGACGCAGCAGAGATTCCCGGCGAGCCGGCGGCAGCCAAAGTCGTCAAGACCAGTCCCGCAGTGCGTCGATTGCTCGACGAACACGATCTCGATGCGACGATGGTCACCGGTAGCGGCAAAGACGGTCGTGTGACCAAGGCTGACGTCATGTCGTTTCTCAAGTCTTATGACGGCGGCAATGTCGCACCGGGCGATTCCGCACCGGCGGGTGCTGACGATGGCACCATCGTTGCGCTCGAACGCAAGGAGCAGCGCGTGCCCATGACACGGCTACGTGCGCGTATCGCGGAACGAATGGTTGCAGCACAGCAGCAGGCGGCGATGCTGACGACATTTAATGAAGTCGATCTGACCGAAGTCAAGGCGTTGCGAAGCCGCTACCGCGAAACGTTCGAGGAGGAGCACGGCGTCCGGCTCGGGTTCATGTCATTTTTCGCCAAGGCAGTCGTCGAAGGTCTGAAGAAATTCCCGGTCGTCAATGCATCAGTTGAAGACAATGACATCATCTACCACAATTACTACGACATCGGAATTGCCGTTTCGTCTGAGCGTGGCTTGATGGTGCCGGTCCTTCGCGACGTCGATCAATTGAGTTTCGCCGGCTTTGAGAGGGAGCTTGGCGACATGGCCAGGAAAGTTCAGGATGGCTCGATCGGTATGGAGGATCTTACCGGTGGCACGTTCACGATTACGAATGGTGGCATTTTCGGTTCAATGATGTCGACGCCGATATTGAATCCACCGCAGAGCGCAATCCTCGGCATGCATTCCATCGAGCAGCGACCGGTGGTTATCGACGGTGCGGTCGTCCCGCGGCCGATGATGTATCTCGCTCTGACCTATGATCACCGTATCATCGATGGCCGTGAGGCTGTGCAGTTTCTTGTGACGATCAAACAACAGCTTGAGGATCCAAGCAGACTGTTGCTGCAGGTTTAGGAACCGGAGAAAAGATGAGCAAAAGTTTCGACGTTGTCGTCATCGGCGCCGGTCCCGCCGGCTATATTGCTGCGATTCGTGCGGCTCAGCACGGCATGACCGTTGCCTGCATCGACGAATGGCAAAACAAGGACGGCAAGCACGCCTTTGGTGGTACGTGTCTGAATGCGGGTTGTATTCCATCCAAAGCGTTGCTCGAGTCTTCCGAGCTATTCCATCGTGCGAAGCATGAGTTCAAGAAGCACGGCATCATGGTCGGCGCAGTCGAGCTTGATATCGCCGCCATGCAGAAGCGGCGCGCGAGCATCGTTCGGCAACTGACCGGTGGCATTGGCGGTCTTTTCAAGGCAAACAAAGTGGAGGGGCTGGTTGGCCACGGAAAATTGCTGGCCGGCAAGAAAGTCGAGTTCACACCGGCCGCAGGCGAGGCCGAAATCATTGATGCGCGCCACGTAATTTTAGCTCCCGGTTCGACTCCGATGGAGCTCAAGTTGGCGCCCTTCGACGACGACAGGATTGTCGACTCCTGGAGTGCGCTCGAATTTGATGAAGTGCCGGAGCACCTCGGCGTTATCGGCGCCGGCATCATCGGGCTCGAACTCGGAAGCGTGTGGGCGCGCCTCGGTTCGAAGGTAACGGTGCTGGAGGCGATGGACGAACTCTTGTTCATGACGGATCGTGATGTTGCGAGCGTGGCTGGCAAGGAATTCAGGAAACAGGGCCTCGACATTCGCCTCGGCGCGAAAGTCACTTCGGCGAAAGCCGGCAAGAAAGGCGTCAAGGTGGAGTTTGACGATGCGTCCGGCGAGCAGGTGATCGACGTCGACATACTGATCGTTGCGGTTGGCCGCAGACCGTTCACCGATGATTTGTGTGCCGAGGATTCCGGAATACAGCTCGACGAGCGCGGCTTCATCGTCGTCGATGATGCGTGTCGCACTCGCGTCAAAGGTGTATTTGCAATCGGCGACTGCGTTCGTGGGCCCATGCTCGCGCACAAGGGTTCCGAAGAAGGTGTCATGGCAGCCGATCTGATCGCCGGTGAGAGTTCGGAAGTCAACTACGATGTTGTTCCTTCGGTGATTTACACGGCACCCGAGATCGCCTGGGTCGGCAAGACCGAGGACGAAGTAAAAGCCAGCGGACGACCTTACAAAACCGGATCATTTCCTTTTGCCGCGAGTGGCCGGGCGAAGGTGATGGAACAAACCAGTGGCATGGTAAAGGTCATCGCGGCCAAGGATGACGATGAGATTCTCGGCGTGCACATCATCGGACCGATGGCCGGAGAATTGATTGCGGAAGCCGTGCTTGCGATGGAATTTTCGGCGAGCACCGAGGACGTTCAGCGCACAATTCACGCTCATCCGAGCTTGGCGGAAGCCATTCACGAAGCCGCGCTTGCCGCCGACAATCGCGCGCTCAACTTCGTTAATCGCTAGGCAAGGGCCATGTGCCGGACCTTGCTAATCGTCATGGCTCGCTTCGCTGCGCTTTACTTCCGATCAACAAGGTCCGGCACGTGGCTCTGCCGATCGTCATGGCTCGCTTCGCTGCACGTTACTTCCGATCAACGACGTCCCGCACGTGGCCTTGCTAGTCGTTATTTTTCGTCCAGAAATCCGCGTTCTTGATGCCAAGCGCCTCCGGGTCGAAGGTGTAATTCGTGACGCCCGCTTTGCGTTGTGATTCATAGTCCTTGAGTGCCTTTAGAGCGGGACTGCCCTTAAAGAATATAATCAGGATCGCGATGATGTTGATCCATGCCATCAGGCCGACGCCGATTTCGCCGAGGCCCCAGGCGAGACTCGCGCTGTGCACGGCCCCATAAAATACCGACGCCATCAGCGCCAACTTGAGAATGATGAGTTCCCCCGGCACTTTGAAGAAACGGCGCAGGTAGGCAATGTTCGTTTCGGCAATATAGTAGTAAGCCAGCAGCGTCGTAAACGCGAAGAAGAACAGCGCTACCGCGACAAATGGTTTGCCGACTCCGGGGATCATGCTCTCGACAGCCAATTGCGTATAGGTCGGTGTATTCGGGTCGATGGTTACGGGCAAGTTTGCAACGATCATGCCGCCATCCGCGCCATGGACATTGTAGGCGCCGGTTATCAGGATCATGAATGCCGTCGCCGAGCAAATGAAAAGCGTGTCGATGTATACCGAAAAAGCCTGCACGAGACCCTGTTGGGCAGGATGCCGCACCTCGCATGCCGCTGCCGCATGTGGCCCCGTACCCTGACCGGCTTCGTTTGAGAATACGCCGCGTTTGACGCCCCAGCCGATTGCGGCACCGAAACCAGCCTGCGCTGTGAATGCATCTGTGATAATTAGCCTGAACACTCCCGGAAGTTCCGAGATGTTGAGTGCTACGACGACTGCCGCAACGATGATGTATGCGAGCGCCATGAACGGCACGACGATCTGCGTAAATTTGGCAATACGCTTGACGCCACCGAATATGATGAAGCCAAGTACGATAACGACGCCGATTGCCGTAATCAGTTTGGTGCTGCTCACGGTGCCGAGATCGGTTACGATCATCTGGCCGGGTCCCAAAGCAAGTTCGGCGGCACTTGTGATGCTGTTACTCTGAATGCCGGGCAGAAGCAGGCCGGTCGCGACGATCGTCGTGATTGCAAACAACCAGGCGTACCACCTCTGACCCATCGCCTTTTCAATATAGAAGGCCGGGCCACCGCGATACTCGCCTTCATCTTCTTCCTTGTAAATCTGGCCGAGCGTCGATTCAACATAAGCTGTCGCAGCACCGAGAAACGCGACGACCCACATCCAGAAAACGGCGCCCGGGCCGCCAAATCCGATCGCGGCGGCGACGCCGGCAATGTTTCCGGTGCCAACGCGGCCTGACAGCGAGACGGCCAGCGCCTGGAAAGACGATATTCCGCGTTCGGAACTTTTTCCCGAAAATATCAGCCTGATCATTTCGCGAAAAAGCCGGACCTGAACAAAACGTGTCAGGACGGAGAAAAACAATCCGGCGCCGAGACACAGGAAAATGAGTGCCTCGCTCCATACCAGTCCGTTAATGCTGTCGACAATCTCCTGCATGCCTGTTCCTCGATGTAGGCGCCATCGCGCGCAACGGATAGTACCTGATAAATGTGCCCGAGTGCCCCGGCTTGCGTATCAGGGTTTTACGTCAGGCGTTGCGTTTCACCGATATGACGTTGGCAATTTGTTCGAGACGCGTGATCGTCGTGCTCAGCGTTGGCAGGTCGCTTACCTCGATGCTGATTTGCATGATTGTCTGCATGGAGTCTTTGTCAGTGTGTCCCTGGAGATCCGTGACATTGGCATGTTCGTCCGCCAGAACGGTACTGATGTCTCTAAGCAAACCGCTTCGATCGTAAGCACGCAAGGTAAGGTCGACCGGGTAGGTCGAGGAATCGGACGCACCCCAACTGACTTCGATGATTCGCTCCGGGTGCTTCCGGTTGAGGCCCAGAAAATTGCCACAGTCCTGGCGGTGAATGCTGACGCCACGACCTTGTGTGATGTATCCAACAATAGGCTCCGGCGGCACGGGTCTGCAGCAACGCGAGTAATTGCACAGCAAGTCGCCGACGCCGCTGACGGCGATCGCGTCCGGCTTGTTTTCCTTGCGGCGCGGTGATCGCTTGCGACGCATCGACTTCGGCATCTCCGTACCGCGCAGCTGTTGCAAGGCCGTTGCGATCGAGGCCGAGGTCAAATCGCCGGCGCCCAG
Organism: Pseudomonadota bacterium; assembly: GCA_022560695.1. Lineage (GTDB taxonomy): Bacteria > Pseudomonadota > Gammaproteobacteria > Steroidobacterales > Woeseiaceae > UBA1847. The sequence continues at coordinate 31,716 of JADFSP010000006.1, read as the reverse complement.
GGAGATATACAGCGCGTTCGTGTCACGCAGATTCAGTTGCGAGGCGACGGAATCGGTCGCAACATCTTTGACATTCAAACGCGTCAGTTCACGTTCCATGATTTCACGCCCCTGACGCAAGTGTTGATCGCGATCCTGCTGTCGAAACCAGCTACGCACTTTGGCACGCGCGCGCGCGCTTGCCAGATAGCCGAGCTTCGGACTCAGCCAGTCGCGACTGGGTTGCGCCTGATTGCCTGTAAGGATTTCGATTTGCTCGCCGTTTCGAATCTTGTATGTCAGCGGCACGATACGACCATTCACTTTGGCTCCGCGGCAGCGGTGGCCGACCTGCGTATGCACGTGATAGGCGAAGTCGAGTGGTGTCGCATTCGCCGCAAGTTCGATGACTTCACCTTTCGGGCTGACGGCATAAACGTGATCTTCGAAGACGTCATTGCGGATTTGGTCGAGGAGATCGCTGTCATCGCCAGTCGGCTCCAGCAAATTGCGCAGAAAGCGAATCTTCTGATCGAACGCAGCCGGTGCGCTGCCGCCTTCCTTGTAACGCCAGTGCGACGCGACGCCGAGTTCAGCCTGCCGGTGCATATCATGGGAGCGTATCTGCACCTCGACCGTCTTGCTGTCGGGGCCGATCACGGCAGTGTGGAGAGACTGGTAATCGTTGTCCTTGGGATTGGCAACGTAATCATCGAATTCACCCGGCAGGTACGACCACAGGTTGTGGACCACTCCGAGCGCCGCATAACAGTCCTTGACATCGTTGACGAGTACACGCACGGCATGGATGTCATACAGTGTTTCAAGACCGCGATTCTTGCGCTGCATTTTGCGCCAGATGCTGTAAATGTGTTTCGGCCTCCCGGTAATATCCGCCTCGATGCCTGCCTCGGCGAGTTCGCTTTGCAGCAGCGCCTTGACCCGTTCGATAAACTCCTCGCGTTCGGCGCGCTTTTCGTTGAGCGTCCTGGCTATCGTCTTGTACGTCGCCGCGTCGAGATACCGAAATGCGAGGTCTTCAAGTTCCCACTTCAGCTGCCAGACTCCGAGGCGACTGGCGAGCGCGGCATAGACTTCGCGAGTTTCAATGGCAAGCGCCTGTTGTTCGGATTCAGGCCTCGCCTTCGCCTGTCTCAAACGATACAATTGCTCGGCGATGCGCACGAGCACGAGACGCACGTCGGACACAACGGCCAGCAGCATCTTCCGCAGCGCTTCCGACTGCCGCACGGCGAGCGCCTGGCCCGGGCGCCACTCCGGTGGCAGCGTGAAGCGGCGTAACTCCAATAATCCAATAACCAGTCGAGAAATATCCTTTAATTCATTATTTTCTAAAGTTTTTTCTTGAATATAGTGATCACGTACCAGCGGATAAACGTGCGCCGCGGCGATGACATCCGGCGGCATTCCCAATGAGGCGACGACGGCCGCAATCTCGCGCCCTTCAGTGATCGTGGCGGACATGTCCGCCGGGCCGGGAAGGGCATCGATGAAGCGCCGGGTTGCGGCGAGGATATCGGCCGTTTCGGCGCCATTCGTGGCTTTTTGGGACTTCGCAAGGGACATTTGGCGGAACTTGACTATTGTGCCAGCGTGAGCAATAACCGTTATCATACGCGCTGAAATCGGCCCGTGGCCCGGCTGATTTCATCACTTGGGCACAAGGGTACAGGGCATGAAATCGTATCAGGCTGTTTTGACCGTTGCGTTGGGCCTGTGCACCGGCTTGGCATCGGCGCAGACCACACATCGCGCGTTCGATATCAATCTCAATGATGACGCCGCACGGGCGGCATTGTTTCTGCGAGCGGGCTATCCGAAGCTGCTTGCCGATCTGGGCTGGTTGCATCATCAGACCAGAGGCGACGTTATCCACATCGGGATTCATCTGGTTGACGAAGCGAGCGACGGAAAAGACCCATTGCAAGCCGGACTCGGCGTTCGATTCGTCTACACGCAGCCGAACATCGCACTCGTCGATGGCGGCGCGCTGGCATTGGGCGGATTCGTCCGCTACACATTGCCGAACGCGAACCGGTTTAATGTCGGGGGTTATCTGTATTACGCACCGGATGTCGTATCGTTCGGTGATGTTCAGGAATACTACGAGGTCGGAGCTCGCGTCGGCTACAACGTCGTACGCGATGCCGATGTCTATCTCGGCGTGCGCTCGACGAAGGCGGACTATGGCGGCCCGGGTCGATTTAGTTTCGATTCGGGTTTGCACATCGGCTTTGAGATTCGTTTCTGAGGCGTCAAGCAGGCGACTATGGCGGGACACAGCAAGTGGGCGAACATCCAGCATCGCAAGGGCGCGCAGGACAAAAAACGCAGCAAGCTGTTCACCAAGCTGATTCGCGAGATTACGGTTGCGGCCAGGATGGGTGACAGCGATCCGGATTCGAATCCGAGATTGCGGCTTGCGATCGACAAGGCCAGGTCGCAGAGCATGCCGAAAGACAATATTGAGCGAGCGATTAAACGTGGTGCCGGAGCTCTGGATGACGCGAACTATCAGGAAATGCGCTACGAGGGTTACGGTCCCGGTGGAAGCGCTGTCATCGTCGATTGTCTGACCGACAACAAGAATCGGACGGTGGCGGAGGTGCGGCATGCGTTCTCAAAATTCGGCGGCAATCTCGGGGCTGACGGTTCCGTGAATTATCTCTTCAATCACGTCGGCCAACTGCTGTATCCCTGCGGCAGCGACGAGGATGCGATCATCGAAGCTGCAATCGAGGCAGGCGCTGAAGACGTCGTCGTCGACGATGATGGTGCGATCGAGGTGTTGGCGGATCCCGGAAACTTCGAATCGGTCCGCGACGGAATGCTGGGAGCCGGTCTCGAACCAGAGGTGGCGCAATTAACCATGCGCGCCTCGACGAGCATGCATCTCGGCGTCAAGGAAGCGACGTCGATGATCAAGTTGCTCGAGATGCTCGAGGATTTGGACGACGTTCAAGAGGTGTACAGCAACGCCGATATCAGCGACGACGTGCTGGCACAGATTTGAGGGTGGCATTGACGGACAAGCGACGCATACTCGGAATCGATCCTGGATCGCGGCAGACCGGATTCGGCGTGCTGGACTTCGACGGCGAACGGCCGGTCTACGTGGCAAGCGGCACGATCAGCAGCGCGGACGGTGATTTTCCGGACAGGCTCAGGCAGATTTTCACGTCTGTCGGCGAGATCGTTGCCGAATACAGGCCGGATATCGTGGCAATCGAAACCGTGTTCATGCACAAGAATGCTGGTAGCGCGTTGAAGCTCGGCCACGCGCGCTCGGCGGCATTGTGTGCGACGTTTGCATTTGACGTAGAGGTGTTCGAATACGCACCGCGCGAGATCAAGCTGGCGGTTGTGGGTACGGGATCGGCCACCAAGGAGCAGGTGCAGCACATGGTCGTGTCGTTGCTGCGACTCGACAGCCTACCTGGCCTCGATGCCGCCGATGCCCTTGCGACAGCTCTGTGTCATGGGCACCAGCACCGCACGCGGGCACGACTGGCCGGCCTTGCGCCCGTTGTAAGTCTGCGATGATTGGTTCTGTCCGCGGTAAGCTGACGTTCAAGCAAGCACCGGTGATCATCATTGAGTGTCAGGGAGTCGGCTACGAAATCGAAACGCCGATGTCGACTTTTCTCGATTTGCCGCCGATCGGGGCGGAGCTGTCTCTCTTTACGCATCTGCTGGTTCGCGAAGATGCGCAGATTCTTTACGGATTTGCGACAGACTCCGAGCGACTATTATTCCGTACGCTGCTGAAAATCAGCGGTGTCGGTGCAAAGATGGGGCTGGGAATTCTGTCGGCGATGAGCGTCGGGGATTTCCAGCGTTGTGTTGAATACGAAGACACGGCAATGCTCGTCAGAATTCCCGGTATCGGCAAGAAGACCTCGGAGCGTTTAATCATCGAAATGCGCGATCGCATCGGCAAGATGCCGGTAGCTGCGGGTACAACCGCAATCACAGTGGAGCACGGTCCTTGCAGCGAGGCTGTGGACGCATTGATCGCGCTTGGTTACAAACCGAGGGAAGTCAACAAACTGGTCGGGAGCCTCGATGTCGACGGCAAGTCCGCGGAAGACATCATCCGACTGGCCTTGCGGCAGGTGGTGCAGTAGATGGCGGCTGGTATTGAGCATGATCGCTTGAGCAGCGCGGAATCGAAAGCCGAAGACAGGGCATTCGATCGTGCGATCCGTCCGAAGTCGCTGGCCGAGTTCGTCGGTCAGCCCGGCATCAAGCAGCAGATGAGCATTTTCATCGAGGCGGCCAGGAAGCGTGGTGAAGCATTGGACCACGTTCTGATTTTCGGCCCGCCCGGGCTGGGCAAAACCACGCTTGCGCATATTGTTGCGAACGAAATGGGCGTCAATTTGCGGCAGACATCCGGTCCGGTGCTGGAGCGCCCCGGCGACCTGGCAGCACTGCTGACCAACCTCGAGCCGAACGATGTGCTCTTCATCGATGAAATCCACCGCCTGAGTCCTGTGGTCGAGGAAGTGTTGTATCCGGCGATGGAAGATTTTCAGCTGGACATCATGATCGGCGAGGGGCCGGCTGCACGTTCGATCAAGTTGGATGTGCCGCCGTTCACGCTGGTTGGGGCTACGACACGGGCAGGCTTGCTAACGTCACCGTTGCGCGATCGATTCGGCATCGTGCAACGGCTCGACTTTTATTCCAGCGACGATCTCGAAACCATTGTGCGACGATCGGCCGGCATCCTGAATCTGCCGGTCGAGAACGATGGTGCACAGCAGATTGCGATGCGCGCGCGTGGCACCCCGCGTATTGCCAATCGGCTGCTGCGCCGCGTGCGGGATTTCGCCGAGGTACAGGCCGACGGCGTTGTGAGCGGGGAGGTGGCAATCAGCGCAATGGACATGCTGGAGGTGGATCCGACCGGGTTCGATGCGATGGATCGACGATTGCTGTTGACCATTATCGAGAAATTCGATGGCGGGCCGGTCGGAATCGAAAGCCTTGCCGCGGCGCTTGGCGAGGAGCGGGGAACCATCGAAGATGTCATCGAGCCTTACCTGATTCAGCAGGGTTTCATGATGCGCACGGCGCGTGGCCGCGTTGCGACGCGCAATGCGTATCTGCATTTCGGCTTGCTTGCACCGGCGAGTGAGATGTCACAGGACTTGCCGTTGTTCGACAAGGACTGATAGTGCGCATGACAACGGCGACAACCACAGAGGCATTTGCATGGCCGATTCGTGTCTACTACGAGGATACGGATGCGCAGGGTGTTGTCTACTATGCGAATTACTTCAGGTTCATGGAGCGCGCCCGGACAGAGTGGCTGCGGTCTCTGGGTGTGAATCAGGAACATATGCTGAACGTCGAGCGACGCCTGTTCGTCGTCGTCAGGACCGAAGTCGATTTCGTCGCACCCGCCAGATTCAATGACGAACTGATAGTAACGGCGCGACTGGCAGGTATGTCCAGGGCAACTTTTGACATCGAACAAAATGTTTATTGTGGCGGCCTGGATGGCACATTGTGTTGCCGGGGCAAGATACAGGCAGCGATTCTCAACGCGGACTCGCTGAGGCCATTACGGGTACCGAAGACCTTATTCGAGGAAAGCAAATCATGACAGCAGACATGTCGGTCATTGGAATGGTACTGGGCGCAAGCATACCGGTGCAGCTCGTAATGATTATTCTGGTCGTGGCATCGATCATGTCGTGGACGATCATTTTCACGAAACGACGGTTGATTCGGCGTACCAAGGGCGCATCCGACGACTTTGAGGCGAGTTTCTGGTCGGGTGGCGATCTGAATACATTGTATCGCAGCGCAAGCCGGAGCAAGGGCGGTGCGATCGGCATGGCAAGCATATTTGAGTCCGGTTTTCGCGAATTCAATCGTGTGCAGCAGCAGGGTGACATTGACGCCGACAAAGTGGTTGAGGAATGCCGACGCGCAATGCGCGTGGCGCAAATGCGCGAAGTCGACCGGCTGGAGCAAAGCCTCGCGACCCTGGCGACGATCGGTTCGACGAGTCCGTACGTCGGTCTGTTCGGTACGGTCTGGGGAATCATGAACGCTTTCATGGGGCTGGCCAACGTGCAATCAGCCACGCTTGCTACCGTGGCTCCACCGATCGCCGAGGCACTGATCGCAACCGCCATGGGTCTTTTTGCCGCGATTCCCGCAGTCGTCGCCTACAACAGCTTTGTCGACAAGGTGGTGCGTCTCGAGTATCGATACGACGGCTTCACTGAAGAGTTCTCAAGCATCCTGCAGCGACATGCGCGCAGCAATAAGGGAGCATGACATGCCAGCGTCAATGCAAAAACGCAAGCTCATGGGCGAAATCAACGTTGTTCCGTATATCGATGTCATGTTGGTGTTGCTCGTCATCTTCATGGTCACGGCGCCATTGCTGACACAAGGCATCGAAGTCGAATTGCCCAAGGCGGGCGCGGAACCGATTGACGACGTGCCGAACCATCCGCCGCTCGTCATCAGCATCGATGCCGAGGGAAATTTGTACGTCAACGTCGGCGACAATGAGGACGAACCGGTCAGCGGCAAGGAAGTGGTCGCGCGCGTCGGCGCGGTATTGCGTAACAGCCCCGACACACCGATTCTCGTCAAGGCCGATCGATCGGTACCTTACGGCAACGTGGTCGGCGCAATGGTGTTGCTGCAACGGGGCGGCGCCGAGAGCATCGGCTTTGTAACGGATCCTCTGGATACCTATCCAATACCCGAGTAACGCGTGACACGCGACAGCTACAACGTTGTTCCAATCTCGCTTGCCTTGCTTTTGCACGCGCTGATGTTTGCTGCGATCGTGGTTGGGTTTGATTTTTCCGTGGCGGCGCGTCCGCTCGGACCACTGGCCATCAAGGCGACACTGGTTGCCGAGAGTGCTGTCACACCACCGCCCGTCGAGGAACAGCGCCCGGAGCCAGAGCCGTTGCCGGCCGAACCGGAACCTGACCTTGATGAGCTAAAGCGCATAGCGGCCGAGGAAGAAAAGCGAAGGCGAGATACACTGATTGAGCAGCAGCGTCTCGAAAAAATCCGGTTGCAAGAAGCAGAACGAAAGCGTCTCGATGAGGAAGCCGAGACCGAGCGCAAGCGGGCAGAGGCGGAGCGCGTTCGCCAGGAAGACGTAAAACGACAGCGAGAGGAAAACGAGCGTCGTCGGCGTCAGCAGGAAGCCCTTGAATTGCAGGATGAGATCGCCGCCGAGGATGAGCGTCTGCAGAGCATCAGTTCCGGGGAACGAGAGGCGTACATATTCGCCATTCAGCAAAGAGTCACGCGTAGCTGGGTAAAGCCTGCAAGTGCGCAGCCGGGCCTCGAGTGCGATGTGCGCGTGCAGCAGTTGCCTGGCGGCCGGGTCGTCAGTGTCATCATCCTGAGTTGTAACGGCGATGAAGCTGTACGGCGCTCAATCGAGGCTGCGGTATTCAAGGCATCGCCATTGCCGGAACCCTCGAATCTCAACATTTTCGACCGCAACTTGATGTTAGTGTTCAAACCTGAACAATGACGCCGTGACACCTGAATCGACGAGGCAGACGTGCTCCGACATACTTTCAAGACACTGATTATCGCCATCCTGCTGGTTGGTACCGCCCAGGCCGAGCTGAAGATCGAAATCACACAAGGTGCGGGCAGTCGCACGCCGGTTGCGGTCGTGCCTTTCGCCTGGGTGGGCACATCGCCCGGTATGCCGCTGGACATTGCCGAGGTCATCGGCGCTGACCTGACGCGCAGCGGGCGCTTCGCGCCGATTCCAGAGGGAGACATGCTGCAAAAGCCGACGGCAGGCGCCGATTTGGACTTCGACGACTGGTCGATACTCGGAGTTGAGGCTGTCGTGATCGGTCGCGTGGAGCAAACCGGAGCTAACGCCTATACCGTGCAGTTTCAGTTATTCGACGTATTTCGCCGTCGCCAGCTTGTCGGCTACCGCATGCCGGCCAGCCGTGGCACGATGCGTCGCGTTGCACATCGCACCGCCGACATGATTTACGAAAAATTGACCGGCATCAAAGGCGTCTTCGGGACCAAGGTCGCCTATGTAACGGTTGAGGAACAGCGTGACGGCAAGCTCTACAAACTGGTTGTCGCGGATCAGGACGGTGAGAATGAACACACGATCATGGAAAGCGCCGATCCGATCATGTCCCCGGCGTGGTCACCCGACAGTCGCCGGCTTGCATACGTTTCCTTCGAGGGCAGTAAGTCGTCGGTATTCGTGCAGACCCTTCGCACCGGGAACCGGCAACGGGTATCGAGCAAGCCCGGTATCAACGGTGCACCGGCGTTTTCGCCGGACGGCCGCAAACTCGTGCTGACGTTGGGTGGCATCGACGGCAACCTCGATATCCACATACTCGATATCTCCACGAAAAAAACGAAACGTCTGACGACGCACCGCGCGATCGATACAGAGGGCAGCTGGTCGCCGGATGGACGATTTATCTACTTCACCTCGGATCGCAGCGGCGGGCCGCAAATCTACAGGGTAGCGGTGGATGGCGGAACTCCGCAGCGCATTACGTTCGAAGGGAGCTATAATGCGCGGCCGCGATTGTCGCCGGACGGCACCCGTCTCGCGATGGTGCACAACGATCGTGGCAATTTTCGCATCGCGATCATGAATGTGGAGCGTCGCGATCTGCTTATACTGTCGGTTGGACGGCAGGATGAGTCGCCAAGCTTCGCACCGAACAGCGATACACTGATTTATGCCACGCGTCAGGGCCGCAACGGGGTGCTTGAATCCGTGTCGGCCGACGGTTTGATACGGCAACGACTGGCGTCCGGACAGGTCGACGTGCGGGAACCGGTTTGGTCGCCGTTTCCGCGCTTCTAGAAAGTTAATGTATTACATGAAAATATACGTATAAATCATTGTTAATAAATGAATTTCTATACAAAACGGAATAAGATACCAAAGGACCCTGATATGCCTCACTACAAATTGATCGTATTTATCCTGGCCGCCGTGCTGCTCGTTGGCTGTACGGGGCAAACACTACCGGACCCGGATGCTGCCGACACGCAATATGGCGGCGATGGTGGTGCCAGTACCGACACGTATAGCGATGATGCGTATGGTAATGGCGAGCCCATCGCCGACCCGTACGCCGGCGAACTCAGCAATATCATTTATTTTGATTTCGACTCGTGGGAGGTTCGTGCCATGGACACCGACATCGTCGCGCGCCACGCTGCCCAGATGGCCAACAATTCGCGGCTCGAGATCCGCCTCGAAGGCCATGCTGACGAACGCGGTTCGCGCGAGTACAACATCGGTCTCGGTGAGCGTCGCTCGCAGGCAGTGCGACGTTTGTTGTTGATACAGGGTGCCGCTGCGGGGCAGATATCGACGGTTAGCTTTGGCGAGGAGCGTCCACAGGCGTTTGGCAGCAGCGAAAGCGACTATGCACAAAATCGCCGTGTCGAGATCAAGTACATCAACTGACGCTTTCGGAACGCTACCGTGAAGATTACGACCTCCGTCCTTGCTGTATTTCCTGCGCTGGCGCTCGGTGCCTGTTCGGTGCTGACGCCGCCGTCAGAAGATCCGGTGTTGATCAAGCTGTCGGAGCTCGAACGTCGATTGCAGGCCGTCGAGCGCGTTATTCAAAACCAGAGCCTCGTCAACATGTCGCAACAGGTCGCGGCGCTCGAGCGGCGGGTCGATGAGCTGCAAGGCGGCGCCGAGATACTGGAGCACGACGCATCGACGATGGCTGAGCGGCAGAGGGATCTGTACGCAGATCTTGACGCCCGCATACAGGAACTCGAGAGTGGTCTGCAGGCGCACAACGTCAGCGTGCTCGACGGCGGTGAGTTATCGCCGGGGCAACTGCCGGTTCCCGGTGGCTCGGATCGGGACAATTACCAGGCAGCGTTTGAGCTGCTCAAGGAACAGCGTTATGAGCAGGCTGCAATGGCGTTCAAACAGTTTCTTGTTACCTACGCCGATAGCGAACTGGCTGATAACGCGCAGTACTGGCTGGCGGAATCGTATTACGTGACGCAGAAGTTCAATAATGCGCTGGCCGCGTTTGCCGTCGTAATTGACGAATACCCGCGCTCGCGCAAAGTACCCGATGCATTGCTGAAGGTCGGGTACTGCAACTACGAACTTGAACGTTGGAATGCAGCGCGCGGGGCACTGGCCAAGGTCCAGTCAAACTATCCTGAGACGACCGCCTCACGTCTCGCCGGGCAGCGTTTGAAGCGCATGGTAACCGAGGGCGTATAGTGTCCTGTCCCGCCACTACTCGTCGTCATGCCTTGCCAGCGGTGACAACGACCCGACATCTTCGCGAAACCAGGTACGGGACAGGACACTAGGCAATCGTCTTGTCATTCGATGCTTATTCGGTATGATGCCGCCGGTACTTCGGCGGCATGCCGCTATCCGCCGATCACGGGGCGTTAGCTCAGAGGTAGAGCATTCGGCTTTTAACCGACTGGTCCGGGGTTCGACTCCCCGACGCCCCACCATATATTTCAAATACTTATACGATTTTTCCCAGTCAGTGACAGTCAATAAGTCTCATCTAAGTCTCATTCGAACAAAAAGGCGGGGAAGTCACAGTTTGCCGCTATTGAAAGAGGGTAGGGGTAGGGTGCGCAATAATCGGCAATCGTGGCTTGGCGGTCTGAGGCGGCATGGCTCACAACACATAACAGACCCGCTCGGGAAGTCTCTCCTGGCAGATGTATTGCTAAAAAGAATTTTTAGGCGGCTCCTTTGCAACCGATAGCTGCCGTTGAGGTGGCAGAGTTCTGAACGGCGGGATGCGACCCACAGCAGCCATTAAACTATAGGCCAATTATCTCGCGATTCTGTGGTGATACATATATATCCTTGAAATCGTAACTAGCTGTTATGAATTACGGAGAGCTTCTTGTTCATATACGAGATTGTTAAGCTTGGGACTTGGCTAGATTACGAAGACCGCGATTGGTCTTGGGAAGCTGAAGGTATTCTTAGAGGATTAGAGTCTCAGTTCTATGAGGCTAATCTGTCGCTAAATATGTTTCTTCACGTAATTCAGCAAAATAGGGACTTCCCTTCAAGCGAACAGTGGCAAGCCGATGCTCAAAGGCGATCTGAAATTCGAAAAGAAGTCGAGAAAAAATATGAAAATCCCTACAATCACGAAGTTTATGACGAAATTCATTTCGAAGTAGAAGTCATATTTAAACGTGAGCAGTGGCAAGCTGGAAAACTTCCCCGAGAGTTTGAGCATAATCAGCCATTCTTGCATGCTCGGTCATTCCTATATTCCCTTGATGCATTTGATAAACTTCTCAATGTATTAAAAAATCTGAGCAATTCACCACCTGCGATTCAAAAGTTGCATCGAGAGTTTGGAGAATCCTTTTCAGATCTAAGGGGCGTTCGAAATACGTCGCAACATATGGAAGATCGCTCTAGAGGGCTTGGTGCTGGAAGAAATCCTCAGCCGCTAGATTTAAAGCCGATCGACAATCAATTGATAAAGGCGGATGGTGGAGCGCTGGTTCTGAATAACTTAATTGGAACAAAATATGGCAATACAATGGCAGATGGCCACTATGGTGAAGTCGATGTGTCTCCAGCTTCAATGGAGGCACTAACGTCAATATTTCAAAGGACTCTGGATGCTTTTGATTGGAAAGGCCCGAAGAATCACTTACCGAACATATGATCCATAACGAAAGCGCAGCACAAGACCAGCCGGTGAACTAGGCGTTAGTGATCCACGATAAACGGCCGCTTTTGGCCGTTTTGAGCCCTTCGCGGCAGCGTTTTTCCAGTCGCTTGAATGACTGCTTCATGCGCAAAAGCCGACTGTCAAAATTCGGCTGTGGAAAATTCTTGTCAAGCGTCCGCTTTCGACCCTAAAGCGGCCATTGAACTGGTAGCATTGCGAGGGGCCGCTAATGACCCAAAGCAGACATTTATAAGTTGAGAAACATCGATGGAGCACATACCCAGGCTCACAACAGAACGACTAGTACTGAGAGGCTTCACGAAAAACGATCTACATACATTCGCCAACACGATATTTGGTGACAAAGAGGTTATGAAAACTCTTCCCGAAAATAACCTTCACACCACGGCGCAGCACGTACAAATTGCGAGCGAGTATATTTCAACATTTACCGATCCGTGGAAGCAGTTCGGTTGGGGCGGTTGGGCCGTGACTCTAAAAGACGACACAATCGGGAAACGCAACCAACTGATCGGATTTTGCGGATTTCTTTGCGGGGAGCTGTCGGACGCTCACCCCGAAATTGGCTACGGTATCGGCCAGTCATGGTGGGGTCAGCACATTACGAGCGAGGCGGCCAAAGCTAGCGTGGACTGGCTGTTTGGCAATACAAATGTACCGAAGATATGGGGCGTGACCTACAAAAACAATATAGGTTCTCAGAAAGTGCTCCAAAATTTAGGAATGGTTCATGACGGAGACATCGATCTTTATAACTCGATTAGCGAAAATAGGGGACTGATGCCTTACTTCTACATGACGAAGGAAATGTACGTCGAATAGAACACTGCCTACTGTCCGCTCATGGCCGTTAGCGGCCCCTAATTTCACCCGATTTTTGGTGATCTAAATGTCCGCTTTCGGGAAAAGCGGACATTAAGTCAGAACCAAACTTAAAATCACATTAATTGAATAGCCCATCGCGCCCCCATGAAAGAAAGGACCATGAGCTGTCAGCGGTTTTCCGGGTGCGGTACTCACTGACTAATCCGCAATCAAAGCCCTATTTTGAAACATGAGAAAAACTCGCTTGCCGCGAGACGTAATACCAATATCAAACAACTCCGATATTGCCGATGATTCGGCCAAACGAAGCAGGCCGCGCCAATTGAATATCGGCACGGAGGTGAACAAACCACGAGATTTGACCGGTGCCCGCTTTCAGGAAAGGATTTACCGAGATTGATGTGTCATGCCGAATGCCCAAAAGCAGATCGCTCCAATTGCCGATGAAAACCGGCGACTCATCCGTCCCGCCGCCAAGATTGTCAGGCACCCCTCCGGTCGCGAACGTTTCCAAATCGGAGTAATACGCAGGCGCAAGCAAGGGCTGATTGGTTGAATCTTCGAGGCCAGCAAGCTCCGATTGTGTCGTATGGTTCATGACCCAAGCGGTCGGCTTGCCGTTTGCCTTCTGAACGTCCCGACGAAGCGCAACAAGCGACTGGTATCGGGTCATCGTTGTGGCAGCTAAATCGATTTCAGTCACTCCAGTAGCGTTGAGGACGCCTTCTGGCTCGGGCGTCGTACCAGAACCGACCAGAGCAACGCGATCCAACTCGATGGCAAACGTTTCGATGAAACTACGCATCAGGATTGCCTCCAGGTTCGCACTGTCCTGTGCGAGTTCCCTACTCGTCACAACCTCGACGCTCAAATCCTGTGCGTCCAGTTTGACCTGGCTAAACACAGCATCACTCGCAGTAACCGCGGCACCTTCGTCACGCCACGAAGGCGTAGGGTCAGTATCCAGCCGGGCGATGTCCAGCGTCTTACTTTCCATCGGTACGATCACGGCACCAGCAGCCAACACGACAGCTGCATTTCGCAAGTTGTCTATAAACTCAACCATTAGCGGCTGCGGAACAGTAAATCCACCAGCAGAAGGCGTGCCAATACTCAGTACACGTTGCTCCTGTTCGGTCCTCGGGCCCAGTTGAATCGCCCTCAGAAAATGACCAAACGTAAGGCCGCGACAAATCTCTACCTGCTCCGGGTCTAATGATTCTTGCATAGCCTCGATTGGAGTTGACCGATCCCACGATCGAATCGCCTCACCAGTTTTTACGTCATAGAACCGCGATGCGTACGAGTTCGCCGACCGTGATGATCCAGACATAACGCTCCCAAGGTGGGGTATCGCATGTGCAAGATCGCCAGCGGGCACGCCCGTTCGTTCAAGGAGCTGTAGCTCTTTTTCCTCGGTGTCGAAACGCTGCAACAACTTCTCCCACTTCACTTTCTCCTTGGAGGTGAAACCACGATCTTCTACTACCGTGTTTTCTTGCATTTCACGCATTTGTGCTGCGATCACTCGCATCTCACTTTTGATCTGTTTAATGGTTTTCATAAAAATCTCCCGCCGGGAATGCGGGAAATCGTGCGCAGTCTCGACTCAATACACATAAACCCGAATCAACTAATGATCGGGTACAAATGCGAATACAAATCGAAACTCAGCAACGGCTGGAATCTGGTCCCGCGAGCAACGGCTGCGCGGTGAGACTGCGTTCTGCCAATTCATTGGAGCGAGCAACGGCTGCGCTCAACAAATCAACTGATGCAATTCTATCAAAACAATCAATGCAGCGGGAGTTCCAAATTTTCTGCCACTTTGTCGCCAAGATATTGAATGTTTTCTCTCGCCAATTCTGAAATGACCGCTCGAAGTTTTTCCGCAAGCGCCGGGTCGTCGGTTGCATTCCACTCATCGACGATTTCTAACCATGATTTGCCATTCAATTCCCGTGAAATGCGCTCATGCGCCGCCGCTATGATCGCTTCGCCAAATGTCTGTATTTCAGGTTGCATTTTCTTCTCCGCAAGATTCAAAATTCTGCCCACTCGTTGAATTCCTCGTTCGCGCGACAATCCAACTTCAAACGCTTCCGCGTCGCCGGACTCATACCTAACTCTTTGAAGCATCGAGTCAGTTGCGGCTCCAAATGACGCAAAGCCGTTGCTGCCGGGTTATGCATGGGGCGGCCATTGGCTTGCTTGATGATGGGGCCGTCCTGATTTACTGATAATTGCAAAACCCGTTGTTGGTCCAACAAGCAAACAAGCGTCTCCAACATAAACAGATCGCAACTGGATAGACTGACTGTGGCCTCTACTTCACCCCAGATGGCTGCTTGAGACTCATTAAGGCGCGGTGGTGGCGCGTATGGCGTTTTCCGTTGCTGCGGTGGCTCTTTTACCGCCGCTTCCGTCTGAATCCCCGGGGCGCCTTTTATTAGCTCCATGGCAGTCGGTCGTTTCTTTTCACGCATGGGCCTTTACCCTCCAAAAAAAAATGTACCGGCGTCTCGGTTTCGGAAAGTTGAGTTTGAGATTTTGATCACCCCCTTCCCCAAGTTCGAATGTCCTATCTGCATTTACTGTCAATTTCGCCACCGTTAATCAGAAAAGATTCCCTCTTAGTACTACCCACCAATGTGGAACATGAAGTCATGCACGCACATGCATAACCTTATCTATATCCTTCTCCTTCTCGGGGCTCTTAAAATGTTCATAAGTCTTTGATTTCACCGGAGCCAGTTAGCAACGAAATATTGACGTGACCCAAACGCTCACCAACTTGCGTCAATAAGTGCACGCTAATGCCATGCATTTGGAGTTCCTTCTTCGTCATAACGATCATTTTTTCCTTCAAGGCTTTTTTGCTTCTGGCGAACATGGCGAGGATGCGTCGGAACGCTCCATACTCAGCGCATGTCATGGCGCTAAATTGTGCTTCCCAGAGTTCGTCGGTGTGCTGGCGGAAAAATTCCGCTGATCCATGACCACGAAAACCTTTGAGCATTTTTTGCATATAGACTGGATTGATTTGAATACAGTATGTATTCGCCAGCCGCTTTCCCGGTCGCCGCAAATCCAAGCTGACGACTGTCACAACGACGGAGCCGACTGAATGTGACGTTTAGTGTGCTCACGAACCCAGTACCCCTTTGCATCGAGCTGCAAACGCCTCTCAGCCATGCCAGCCAAGCCCAAACACGCACGATCTAAGGCAGGGCCTACCCTATGTATCTCGAAGGTACGAACGCCGCCGAAATACTGTTTACAGCTCGCGCACAAGCATCTGTTGCTGTTGATTGGAAGCGTAGGAACTTCGAGTGCGATTTCACTTTTTGGATGGCGACTTCGTTGCTCGAAACGAAAGAAATGTTCATAACTTGTTCGTTGGTCGTTCGGTATGTTTAAATGCACGGGCATGTTTTTCTCCCTCGACAAGAGATGCGTTAGCCCCGCGCCTGTTTAGCCAGAGTCGCGGGGTTTTTGTTTGTGACGTTTCAGTCACTGCCGGTGCCGGTGGTTTCTTTTTCTTAGGCTGCGGTTGGGAAACCGCTGCTGGTGTCTGTTTCGATGGTTCGCTCGTTTAGCCATCGATCAAGATCGGATTTTCGATACCGAGGTAGTCGACCGACCTTGATATATTTTGGACCGGTGCCGAGTTGTGCCCATTTTTCGAGCGTTACGAGTTTGACGCCAAGATATTCGGCGACAGTTCGTCGACAAAGCAGGGGGTCGCTCGTGTTTAGTTCCGTGTGTGTCATATTGATTCCTCCGGTGTGAGAGGGGAGGAAACCACGCGGTAAGGGGACGGTGTGAGCCAGTGTCCCTTTTTATTTTTCTTTCGTGTGTCGCTCGACCGTTTTGTAATTAACGCCAAATTCGTCGGCAACCGCTTTTCGCGACGCGGTTTTCGTTTCGCCAGGATGTAATCTTCGCCTTGCTTTGAAGGCATCCCGATATTTCTGGCCTTTGCTCCCTTTCGGACCGTGGGTCACTTCGGCTCCCTTTCGCCCACCTCTTATCGCACCTGCCCCGGCAGTCACTGGCTTCTGCCACGCGCGATCGGCATTCAAATGTCCGATTGATTGAGCAAGGCGGACGCCGAGGGAAAAAGCGTCTCGCTGCCCGGGGCTATCAAGGACGCGTTGTGCTTCGCGGCAATATTCCAAAACGTCTAACGCTCGGTCGTATTCTGGATCGTTGTTCGCAATTTGGCTCGCTCGGTTCTTGGCGTCTTCGACGTAGTGATCGGGGGCGCTCGCCAACTTGCGAAAGTTGCTCCAAGATTCGTCTTCGTTTTCCGGTGTGAGGGTCACGCGTCGATGAAGGCCGCGCTTTTCTATTGTGGTTTTCACTTGATCATTTCCGCCATTGCTCCGACCATATCCGACTTCGCTTCGTCGGCGATTTCGGCGTAAACCCTGGCAGTGATTTCGCTCTTGTGATTGAGTAACTTGCCGATTTGTTGTGTCGTGAAGCCGGAACTGGCGAGTAAACTGCCAACCGTTCGCCGTAAATCATGGATGGTCACGCGCCGAGCAATTCCTGACCGCTTCAAGATTCGCGTCCACGGCTTGTACGGATTATTGATTGGCTTGCCGCTTACGTGACCACAGAACACATAGGGATTCTTTAGCGTGCGCGGCAACTCTCGTAACAGCTTCACGGTGTCCGCTGCGAGTGGTATTTCGTGATCCTCTTTGTTCTTCGTATCCCGAAACAAAATCACGCGGTTTTTTAGATCGACATCCTTCCACTTCAAATTTAGCAACTCGCCCTTTCTTGCACCGGTCGCAAGTGTCATGAGAAAGAATGCGCGAAACCAAGGGTTTTTCTCTTGCTTGATGGCCCTCACAAGTGCGGGAAGCTCCTTCGGGCGCACCCATTCCTTACGGCGTTTTTCCGGATTGAGTTTGATGCGCGTTGCAGGGTTTTCGCCTTCTACCAATTCGGATACTCGCCAGCCTTGGCTCGTTATCGCCCAATTGATCGCCGCACGAAGCATTTGCAGCGACCGGTTTGCTTCGTAGATTGTCGTCTTCGTCACGCTGGCGTGCATATTGACTACCTCGGCACGTGTCAGCTTTTTCAACGAAATATTACCGATATGCGGCCCGATGTGATTCTTGAGCCGGGATTCACAGCTGGCTTTTTCTCTCGATGCCCAAGTCGGCGCTTTTGAATCGATGAACGACTGCACAATTGCAGCTACTGTTGATGTGGTTATACGCTTGTTCTCACTCAGCGGGTCGATGCCGTCGGAGTGTTTTTTGCGGAGCAATTCCTGTGCTTTTTCCCGCACTACGTCGACATCCTTGCCGGTAGTGCATGGCGCAATGACCATCAGTCGCCGTCTTGCGCTGCTTCCATATTGGAGAACGTAAACCTTCCGCCCTGACGGATAGATGCGGACGCCAAAGCCGGCCAGTTGTGAATCAAAAATGATTTGCTTTGTGGGTTTGTTCGGATCAAAATTTAGGCGACTGATCCGAGATGCTGTGATCCGTATCTTTTGATTTGCCATAGCACCGAATGCTCTAAGAGGTTAACCGACTGCTCTACGCGTCTCAGATAAGTCTCATTTTTTGCAATAAGTCTCACCTGCGTCTCACTTTTCCATCTTACTACGTCGGGGTGTGTCTTGCTACAACACATGCTATGAAAGGGTTTTAGAAGGGTGGTCCAATTTCCTCCAACTCGGTCAGGAATGCAAAATTCCACTTTTAACCGACTGGTCGTAGGTTCGATCCCTACACGCCCCACCAGTTCTCCCGTTTCACGACGCCCGGCAATAACATCAAATAACGCGTGCTGTGTGCCTGATTCTGCCGCTGTCATGCAGCCGTTTGCAGTGGAGGTGCCGGATTAAGTGGCGAAGAATCGCTGGAAAATTCACAAGTTCGGCGGCAGCAGCCTTGCGGATGCCGACTGTTTCCGTCGTGTCGCGGACTTGCTGCTCGACTATCAGGACGAACGCATCGGTGTCGTGGTGTCCGCCATGAGCGGCATGACGGACGCACTGATCCACCTCACGATTGTTGCGGAGCAGGGCGACAGGGGATTCGATGCCGAACTCAACACGATCGGTGAACGCTATTCGGAGACGGCCAGGGCGTTGATCGAGGGAGACCGGCTTGTCGCGTTACTCGATTCCTGGGGCCAGGATGCGATTGTTATCAGGGAAGTGCTGAGCGCGATCGTGCCGGTGAAGTCGGCGCCGCAACGCAGCCGGGACGTCGTCGCCGGATACGGCGAAATTTGGTCGGCGCGCCTGCTCGCTGCGTTGCTGGAACGGCGAGCACCCGGTCGGGGTGGCACCTGGATCGATGCTCGAGACATTATCACTGTGCGTCATACTGAGTTAGGCCCATCTGTATTGTGGGACGTTTCGCGGTCCAGGTTCGCATCGCAAATAGCGAAGAAGTTCTCCGGCATCGCGGTCATGACGGGATTCATCGCAGTTGATGAAGATGGCTTGCAGACCACGCTGGGACGCAACGGCAGCGACTATTCGGCGGCGATCCTGGCGGCGCTTTGTGGTGCCGCAGAACTCTGCATCTGGACAGACGTCGACGGCGTCATGAGCGCTGATCCGAAGCGTGTCCCTGAGGCGCACGTCATCGAACAGCTGACGTATACCGAGGCGATGGAACTCGCGTATTTCGGCGCCAAGGTCATTCATCCGCAAGCCCTTGGACCCGCCATTGCAAATGACATACCGATCACTATTCGAAACAGCCATAATCCGTCAGCCCCGGGTAGCCGGATCGCCGCCGATGTGACGTCGGTGGACAGTATCAAGGGCATTACGGCGGTTGGGGGAATGGCGCTCGTGAATGTGGAAGGCACCGGCATGATTGGCGTTCCCGGCACGGCGGACAGGCTGTTCGCAGCGCTCAGAAAAGCCGGTGTGTCGGTCACGCTGATATCACAGGCGAGTTCCGAGCATTCGATCTGTATCGCCGTGCCACTCGACGTCGCCGAGCGTGCGCGCGAAGTCATTTCTGAGGCGTTCGCGGACGAGGTCGCAGGCGGTCTGATTCAAAGTGTCGAAATCAGCGACGATCAAAGTATCATTGCGGTGGTCGGCGACGGCATGGCGGGTACGCCTGGAATTGCTGCGCGATTTTTTGGCACACTGGGGCGCGCCGGCATCAATGTCCGTGCGATCGCGCAAGGATCTTCGGAGCGGAATATCTCGGCCGTGGTCGATTCTGACGACGCGACGCGGGCACTGCGTGCCGTCCATTCCGGCTTTTACCTGTCATCAAAAACGATTTCGATCGGCCTTGTTGGACCTGGCACAGTGGGCGGCACGTTGCTGCGTCAAATCGAGATGCAAACCGAGCGCCTGATGAGCGAATTCAAGCTGGATTTGCGTGTCCGCGCGATTGCACGTTCCCGTTCAATGCTTCTGGGCGACCGGCGCATCGATCTCGCCGACTGGGCATCTGAATTCGAGAGGTCGGCGATCGATTTCGATCTCGACAAATTCGAACGTCATATCAACCCGGATCACTTGCCGCACGCAGTTATTATCGATTGCACGGCGAGTGAATCGATCGCCGCCTGTTACGCGGGTTGGCTCGAGCGCGGTATTCATGTCATCACGCCGAACAAGAAAGCGGTCAGTGGTGCGATCGGCGACTATCACAAATTGAAACAGACAGCGGAGCGAGGCAGTTCGCATTTTTTCTATGAGACCACTGTCGGTGCGGCGCTACCGGTCATCAGCACGTTGCGCGATTTGATCGATACCGGTGATGAAATTCGGTCGGTGCAAGGTATTTTCTCGGGTACGCTGGCGTACCTGTTCAACGTCTATGATGGCACGACACCATTTTCGGAGATCGTCAGGGATGCCATTGAGAGCGGCTACACGGAACCGGACCCGCGCGACGACCTCTCCGGCATGGACGTGGCGCGAAAACTGACTATCCTGGCCCGTGAACTCGGTCAGACAGTGGAAATCGGCGACTTTCCGGTACAAAACCTGGTGCCCGAAGCATTGCGCGATGTGGACATTGGCGATTATCTCAATCGATTGCCCGAATACGACGATGACATCAAAGCTTTGTATGAGCAGGCCGCAGCCGATGACAGGAAACTTCGCTACATTGCCAGGCTTGATGCCGGTGGTGCAGCCGAAGTCAGGCTCGAAGCCGTCGCAGCCGATCACCCGTTCAGCAACATCAGTTTGACCGACAACATCGTGCAATTCGAGACATCTCGATACGCATCCAGCCCCCTGGTCATACAGGGCCCCGGCGCCGGGCCGGAAGTAACAGCCGGTGGCGTATTCAGCGACTTGCTGCGGTTGGCAAAATACCTGAGTGCAGGCGATTGATATGAGCGACACGGCGACTGCGTTTGCGCCGGCGTCCATCGGCAACGTTGCCGTAGGATTCGACATGCTCGGGCTCGCGCTGGAAGGTGCCGGTGATCGCGTCACCGCCACACGCAGAGATGCGGCTGGCATAACGATCGCGGAGGTGCGGGATCTTGACGGAGAGCCGCACCGCGATCTGCCGACGCGGGCCGATGAGAATACTGCCTCGATCGCAGCCCGGGCGCTGTGGGACGAGCACGGCGAATCGGGTGGTGTTGAGCTCCGAATATTCAAGGGCGTGCCACTGCAATCCGGCATGGGCAGTTCCGCCGCTTCGGCCGTGGCTGCAACCGTCGCGGTCAACGCCCTGCTGGAATCGCCGCTCGAGACCACGGACCTGTTGCCGTATGCACTCGAAGGTGAGAAATACGCAAGTGGCGGGACGCACGCCGACAACGTCGCGCCCAGCCTGCTCGGTGGGCTGATATTGTGCCCACCCGCACTTTTGCCCGAGGTCATTCGATTATCGGTACCCGAGGGTGTCAGTTCGGTAGTGCTGCACCCCGACTTGCAAGTGAACACGGAACAAGCGCGCCGCGGGCTTGCAGACGCCTGCTCGATGGAGCAATGGTTGACCCAGCAGGGCTACTTGGCCGGATTCGTGGCCGCTTGTGCATCGAGTGACCTGGCGATGATCGGCAGGACGCTCAAGGACATCGTGATCGAGCCGCAGCGCACGGCTGCGCTGCCTTACTTTGAGGCTGTCAGGGATGCCGCCATCGGCGCCGGTGCGCTCGGATGCAGCCTGTCGGGCAGCGGCCCGAGCATATTCGCGTTATGCGACGATCAGCAGGCGCCCGAACTCGCGAGCGCAATGGCACAAGCCTGCCGCGGGTTCAAGATCGAGTGTCAAACGTGGATAAGTTCAATGAGCGCTCCGGGCGCTCGCCTCGAAACCTAGTGTCCTGTCCCGTAAGTTCGCACAGTTTCAGCGCGGGTCTCTCAAGGCCTTTGGCAAGGCATGTCGTGCCGTTAATGGCGGGCTCATTGACAAGCGGCGTAACACCGCCAAAGGCCTTGAAGGACGCGCCCTTCGGGAAGCAGCAAAAAGCGCCGCTACGGCGTTGCGTCCCTTGCCAATATGCCGGATATTGCCTGCGTAACGCGCCTGGTAACAGCGCTTTTTGCTGGTTCTGAAATCATGCGAACTTACGGGACAGGATACTAACCATGCGCTACGTCAGTACGCGTGGATCGGACCCGGTGAGCCTCGATACGGCCCTTGTTGAGGGGATCGCTGCCGACGGCGGCTTGTTCATGCCGACGCACCTGCCGATATTTGCGGAAAGTGACTTTTCGGCATCGAAGACAATCATCGACGTTGCCGAAGTGATGTTGCGGCCTTTTTTCGAAGCTTCGTCGCTGGCGGCCGAACTCGAAAACATCCTCGCCGAAACTTTTTCATTTCCAATCATTGTGACGCCGTTGCCCGTCGAGCAAGGACGAGCGTCGCTGCTCGAGTTGTTTCACGGACCGACAGCGGCTTTCAAGGATGTCGGTGCAGGCTTTCTCGCCGCCTGCCTGACCCGGCTCGAGGGTGATGCGGCATCACCATTGACGATACTCGTCGCTACGTCGGGCGACACTGGCGGAGCCGTGGCCGCCGCATTTGATCAAAGGCCCGGGATGTGTGTCGTCGTGCTGTATCCGGACGGGCGTGTTTCGGAACGACAGGCGCAGCAACTGACGTGCTGGAGCGACAATGTGTTGTCGCTGCGGGTTCGTGGTGCGTTTGATGATTGCCAGACCCTCGTCAAGGTGGCATTTGCTGACGAGGATTTGTGTGCCCGGTATCGTTTCAGCTCAGCGAACAGCATCAATATCGGACGATTGCTGCCGCAGGCAACCTACTATGCCGACGCGAGTCTGCGACATCATCGAGAGCACGGAAACAAGCCCGGCTTCATCGTCCCGACCGGCAACCTCGGCAACGCGCTCGCGTGCATCATGGCTCGCGAAATGGGCCTTCCAATCGGTCCGATCGTCTTGGCGACAAACGCCAATCGAACGATCGGTGACTATTTCGAGAATCTGAAGTGGCTGCCGCGGCCCAGCCTGCAGACATTGGCGTCTGCAATGGACGTCGGTGATCCCAGTAATATGGAGCGATTGCGCGGCCTGATCGGCGAAGCTGAAATATTGCGCGAGCGGCTCGGTGTTGTTTCCGTTGACGACTCGCAGATCGAGGAGCAGATCAGGAGAAATTACGAGGATTTCAATCTCGCCACCTGTCCGCACACGGCGACCGCGACCTATGCGTGGCGGCAGCTCGACGCGCAGGCACGAGTGGCAGACGACTGGATTTTGGTCGCGACGGCGCATGCGGCGAAGTTCGAAACCATCGTTGAACCGATCATCGGAGAGGATATACCGTTGCCCATCGAACTCGCGGAGATGATGACGCGGCCGAGCCGCTCCGACGTCATCGAGCCGGACGTCAGCGCACTTGCTGCTGCCATGGATCAATATTTTGGGAATTGAAGTCTTGACGCGCGCAGACCTGGCGGACATTAATAGGACTGTCGTGAATCTGCGAGCCGGCGCCAATGGCTGAAGTCCTGCAATACATCGAGGAGCCGTGGTTTCTACCCGTCCTGGCCCTGTTACTGTTCGTGTGGTTGCTGTACCGGTTCAGCAGGCGCGGCGACAAGTTGCAAAGAACACTCAAGGAAATTGCGCACGAGCGCATTGACGCGGTGGTCATTCCCAACGGTGATGACGGCGAAATCCAGCTTGACTACCTGTTACTGACATCGCAGGGCGTGCTGATCCTGCACATCAAGGACGTGCAGGGCACGGTCTTCGGCAGCGACAAGATGCAGGACTGGACGGTTATCAGCGACGATCGGCGCTACACGTTTTCAAACCCCCAGCCCGCGCTGTACGATCGCATTGCAGCCGTGCGGCAAATCGTCAATCAGGTACCGGTTGCCGGCCGCGTATTATTTCTCGAGGGCGGCGAGTTTACCAAAGGCGTGCCGGGGCTTGTCTGTAATCTCGATGAATTGCTCGAAGAGTTCAGCGAACATGACAAGGCTGCCGCACGGAAAAATATTGAGGCCTTCAAGCCGCACTGGGACCGAATGCTGCAACGAACGCTGAGTGCACGGGCCGGCAGGAACCCGGCGAGACCTCCTCACTAGAACTCTGTCAGGGTGATATGACCGCGCACGAGATTGAAGTCCGTGAGGCCACGAAGCACGATGTCGCTGCGTTGTCATTGGTAGGACGCCAGGCGTTCCTGACAGCCTATGAAGGCACCGCTAACGTCGACGCCATAGCACAGCATGTCGAGCGTTACTTCAGCGAGGCCTCGATCGCCAGGGAACTCGGCATTGACGGGCAGGCCTATCTGATCGCGACAAGCGACGGCGAGGCAGCCGGATTCGCGAAACTCGGAAAAGGTGACGCACCAATCGCCATGCCGGAAAAGCCCGCCCTCGAGGTTCAGCAACTGTATGTGTCACCGCATCACCAGCGCAGCGGTGTTGGTGCGAAGATCATGAATGCCGTCATTGTTATCGCGAAGCAAAAGTCATTTCGGGGGATCTGGCTCAGCGCCTGGGAAAATGCCGATTGGGCGTTGCGCTTTTACAGGAAATGCGGGTTTGTCGAAGCAGGCACCACCCGATTTCGGCTCGGCGACGATGTGTTCGACGACCTGCTGATGTGGTTACCTGTCGATCACCGTGACTGAGCCGCCAAGGCACGCTGCCGGGGAGAGTGGTAATGGGCGACGACAAAGTTATCAAATATTCGGGCGATCGTGCGACCGTGGCATGGCACGGTCGCCTGTGCATCCACATGGGTGAATGCGGTCGTGCGCAGGGCGATCTGTTTGTCGGTGGCCGCAAGCCCTGGTGTCAGCCTGACAAAGCCACCGACGACGAAGTCGACGACGTCGTGCTGCGTTGTCCAACCGGAGCGCTGTCTGTCGAATTTGCGGATGGCTCGCATGTCGAGCAAGCCGACGTGATCAATACTGTGCATGTCGCCTACAACGGGCCGCTTTTCGTGCGTGGAAATCTCGATATCGATGGCGCTCCGGCGAATGCGCCGGGCCTGAAGTACCGGGCGGCGCTTTGCCGCTGCGGAGAATCCGGGAACAAGCCGTACTGCGACAACTCGCACGAGAAGCACGGCTTTCGCGATTATGGCGCCGTTGGCGAGACCGGACGCGCCGATGGGGAGCGAGGTGGTCCACTTCAGGTACGGCCGGTCAGGGACGGACCACTGATGTTGCAGGGCAATGTCACGATCTCCAGCAGCAGCGGCAGGGCCACATGGCAGGGCAGCAAGGTCGCGTTATGCCGTTGCGGTGCTTCAAACAACAAGCCGTTCTGCGATGGCCAGCACAAGAAAGTCGGTTTCGTGAGCGACTGATACGCTAGCCGAGGTCGAAAAAAGACATCGCATTGTCGGTCGTGATGCGGGCGACATGCTCGCGTGACTGGCCACGGGCCTCCGCGACGACACGTAGTACCTCTGTCAAAAAGGCGGGTTCGTTACGGCGCGATCTCGGTTTCGGCTCCAATGTTCGGGGCAGAAGATAAGGCGCGTCGGTTTCTATCATCAGGCGATCGTCCGGAATGATCGATGCGATGTCCTGCAGATGCATGCCACGCCGTTCATCACAGATCCAACCCGTGATGCCGATGTAGAGATCCATAGCAAGATATTGCCGCAGTGATTCTCCTTCGCCCGTAAAGCAGTGCGCAACCGCACGCGGCAATCGCGGCAACATCGGCTCGAGGATCTCAATGAAATCGTCGTGTGCGTCCCGCTGATGCAGGAACACGGGCATTCCTTTGTCTGCAGCGATTTCGAGCTGTGCCTGAAATGCGGCCAATTGCGCATCACGAGGAGAGAAGTTACGGCAATAGTCCAGCCCACATTCGCCGATCGCGACAACGGCGTCTCTCGCGGCAAGTTCGCGTATCCGGGCGTCAGTGGCATTGTCATAGTCCGAGGCATGGTGAGGATGCACTCCCGCGGTTGCATACAAAACGCTACGGTGGGATTCAGCAAGCCTTAGTGCCGCCTCGTTGCTTTCGTCACTGCTGCCAGTGACGATCATCCTGGTGACGCCCGCAGTGGCCGCACGTTTCATGACGGCGTCGCGATCTTCATCGAAGTTGTTATGACTGAGATTGACGCCAATATCGATGAGAGGGTGTGGCATCAGTATTGTGACCAGCGAAAAAACCGTGCCCCGAGCGCGAGGAAAATGACACTCATGGCGGTCATGGCCAGCAGGCTCGGTGCGACATCGAACAGGGTAGCGCCATCGAGCATTACAGCTCGCGCAGA
Organism: Pseudomonadota bacterium; assembly: GCA_022560695.1. Classification (GTDB taxonomy): domain Bacteria; phylum Pseudomonadota; class Gammaproteobacteria; order Steroidobacterales; family Woeseiaceae; genus UBA1847. The sequence goes on along the minus strand of JADFSP010000006.1, from coordinate 5,454 downwards.
TTTCAGAACATGGGTCAGCGGAAAAATATTTGCGGCTTGTTGCACGACTGCCCCGGCGCCCTCTAGTGAAAACCAGACCCCGGATAGCAACATCATTGGCCAGTTGATCAAGTTGAGCAGGCCGCCCGCGAGTTCCTCGCTGGTGACGCGCGCGGCAACGACCACGCCGAGCGATATCATCGACACCGCGCCCACCGCGGCAATGAGCAACAAGGTCAGGTAATTTCCCTCCATGCGCGTGTCGAGCAACACGTGTGTTCCGGCATAGACGACAATCGTGATTGTCATGATCAGCACCATGCGCGATGCGACCTGGGCCACAATAAATTCAATGGGGCGCAGTGGTGTTGCCCGCAGACGCTTCAAGAAGCCGTTCTTGCGATAGCGTACAACGACATATCCCACACCGAAAAGACAGCTGAACATCATGTTCATGCCAAGAATACCGGGCAATACCCAGTCTACGTAACGAATTGCCTCGCCGGATATTTGCGATTTCCTGATGTTACTGCTGCCGGCAGTGTCCGACTGCAGCAGTGCAAGCTCGGCGAAATACCCCTTAGGTGAATCGGGATTGACCCAATACTGCCTGTCTCCCTCAAGTTGCAGCAGCAGATCCAGTTGGTGCCGGGACACCTTGCGAAATCCCGCTTCCCGATCATTGATGGCGACAAATTTCACATAGCGCGTCTTGAGGAACGGGTGCTGGTCGAGGATCAGTTCGCTTCCTTCTTGCAGCACGCCAACCGTGTACTCGTTGCGCCCACCGCCGCCGAATATGAACGCCAGGCCAAACATCAGCAACACGGGCAGGATCAAGTTCCACGAAAGTGCGGCGCGATCTCGCAGAAACTCCAGGTTGCGGGCACGGAAGATTGCGTAGATTCTTTGCAGCATGATCGGTGGTCGCTTTCAGGCGCGCAGGGAATGACCGGTCAGATCAAGAAAAAGGTCTTCGAGCGTGGGCTGGCGAATCTTGATGCGATTCAAGCCGGTCACATGTGACGATAATTCCTTGAGGCTCGCGGCGATATCGTCCGATACGATTTCGACGACGCCCAGATTATCGATGACGCGGTGCTCGATCGCAGCCAGGTCGCCGCTCAGATCTGCGATGGGCAGTTCGATGATCAGACCCTGGTAACGTTCCTGCAGCAAGGTGTCCGGCGCGCCCTGTAAGATGATCTTGCCGACGTCCATGATAGCGATTTCGTCACATAGAACTTGCGCTTCGTCCATGTAATGCGTGGTGAGAATGACTGTCGCGCCGTCGGCCAGAATGCGCTGTATGAGCTCCCAGAAATTTCGGCGGGCCTGTGGGTCGAGCCCGGTAGTCGGCTCGTCAAGGAATATGAGCTTTGGGCGATTGACAAGTGCGACGGCGAGCAACAGGCGCTGTCTTTGACCGCCAGACAATTTTCGATTATCGCGCTGCAGTAATTCACCAAGTGAACAGTCCTCGATGATTCGATCGAGATTGGCGCGGCGGTTGTACAAATTCTGAAACATTTGCAGCGTCTCACGAACGCTCAGGAAATCCTGCAGGGCAGTATTCTGGAACTGGATGCCGATTTCCTGCCGAAACCTGCTGCCGGCCAGTTCCCCGAAGTAGTAAATCTCTCCCGACGTCGCTGTGGCCACGCCCTCGATGATTTCGACCGTTGTAGTCTTGCCAGCGCCATTGGGGCCGAGCAGGCCGAAACAGCTGCCTTCGGGCACCGCAAAGCTCACGTCGTCAACAGCAAGCACGCCGGGATACTGCTTTGTCAGGTGTCGGGCTTCGAGGGCTGTCCGCATGGGTAAACTAAAATGTGCCGCCAGGGATGACGGACGAAGGAAATGGACCAGGGAGATAGATTAGCGAATGGCCGGCAAAACGGCCAGCAATGGCGTGTCTTGCAACCAAAGTGTCGCGCGCGGTATCAAATACATACAACGTTCAAACGGGATATCCGATCATGATGATGTTAGTGAACAGATGCGCTGTTACGGGGGCAGCCCTGGCGCTGCTGCTGGCAGTGCCGGCCTACGGCAGTATGAACAAGAGCGTCAATATCGCTGCGGGCGAGGACTCCAGCGGCGCCTCAACAGTGAATGGCAGTATTTCGGTCGGCCAGGGCGCGACCGTAACGGGTGCATTGGAGACGGTGAACGGTTCCATTCGAATCGACCATGACGCCCGGATCGGCGACGCAGAAACCGTAAATGGCGCCATACGTGTCGCCGAAAAAGTACACAGCAAAAACCTGACGACCGTCAACGGATCGATTCGTGTTGGCGCAGGTACGACTGTCGATGGCAGCGTTGAAACCGTGAACGGTCGCATCGATGTCGGCAAGGGTAGCTCCGTTGCCAGCGACGTCGGCAATATCAATGGTCGGATCGAGTTGACGGGTAGCCAGGTCGGCGGCGACGTATCGACGGTGGGTGGCGATGTTGAACTCGCCGATGGCGCGGTCGTCAGGGGCGACATCATTGTCCGAAAACCGGGCGGCTGGAATTGGGGAAAGCAGCGCAAGCCCAGAATCGTGATTGGCCCGGGTTCTCGCGTCGAGGGCGCAATCAGGCTCGAGCGCGAAGTCGAACTCTATATCAGCGAATCAGCCGAGGTTGGCGGCGTCGAGGGCGTGATGACGATGGACAACGCGGTTCGCTTTCGCGGCAAACGTCCGTAAAATCGGGGCTGTGCAGAGCGCAGCGACCCAACTATCACTGTTCGCGGATGTCGAAGGGCCCGACGATATGTCGGGCGCGGTGGTCAGAAACTACACCATCTCTAGCATTCCAAGTCTTGCAGAACCCTACATATTCTGCTGATAATTCGTCGTTGGTGGTCGTTGCGAGTCGCTGACGGGCGGTGTAAACTGCTACCCATACAGCGCTGGGGTAGCAAATGGCCACTAAAAGGAAGCACAATTTCCGCACAGATCGCGACGTGAAGCTGCTGAAGCCACAAGCGGAGCGGTACGAGTGTTGGGATAGCCTGACACCCGGTTTCGGCGTCCGCGTGTCCCCTGAGGGGCGCAAGTCGTTTTTCTGGCTGTACCGATACGAGGGCCGCCCCCGGCGCATTACCTTCGGTCGCTATCCGGCGCTATCCCTGACCAATGCCAGAGCCCGGCAGGCCAAGGCGCAGGAGCTGCTTGAAGAAGAAGGCAAAGACCCTGGCGCCCTGCTGGTCAAGACGCGGAGCGCAGATCGAGAAGCACCAACCGTGAATGATCTGGCCGACGAATTCCTTGAGAAGTGGGCAAAGCCGCGTAAGCGGTCATGGCGTGAAGATGAGCGACAATTGAATGCCGATGTCCTGCCGCTGATCGGTCACAAGAAGATCGCCAGCGTTACACGCCGGGATGTAATTCAGATTCTTGATGCAATAGTCGAGCGTGGCTCGCCAATTGCAGCCAATCGGACTTTCGCCGTTGTGCGGAAGATGTTCCGTTTCGGGATAACCAGAGACCTTGTGCCACACAATCCCTGTGAGGCGCTGCAGGCACCAAGTAAGGAACGCCAGCGCGACAGATGCCTGACAGCGGACGAAATCAAAACCTTCTGGCTGGCGCTTGATGATGACGGTATGAAAATAGTCCCGTCTATTCGGCTGATCCTGAAAATTATGTTGCTAACGGCCCAGCGTCCCGGCGAGGTCATATCAGTGGAATGGTCACATCTCGATCTATCTTCGGGCTGGTGGACTATCCCAGAAAGCCGGGCCAAGAATAAACTTCCACATCGTGTACCGCTGTCGACCCCGGCCTGCAAGTTGTTCAAGACAATTGAAAAGGCTTCGGATGATGATGAATATCTGTTCCCGAGCTACGGGCAATGTGGACATATTTGCACTGACGCAGTAAATCGGGCTGTGCGGATCAATCGAACAGCGTTCGGTATCCCGTCTTTTGTACCGCACGATTTGCGACGCACAGCGGCATCCCACATGGCGAGCATGGGAACGCCCAGGTTGACGGTCGGCAAGATATTGAATCACGTTGAGACAAGCATAACCGCTGTGTATGACCGATACAGCTACGATCAGGAAAAACGCAAAGCACTGAACGCTTGGAGCCGGAAACTAGAGAGCATCATCAGCGGCAAGAGAGCCAAGGTAATCGAACTCAAAACTGGCTAAATTAAAAACCCCAGGGCTAGGGATGCGTACCCGAAAAGTCAGCCACTTTCGCTGACCTGCCCTGGGTCTTACGAAGGGCGCTAGAAGGGGCGTCGCGTGACCAAAGAAATCGAGAAAGAAACCGAAAAAACATTTCATATCCCGCCGAACTGGCGGGCTAATTATTTGCATTGGAATTTGATGCGGACGATAACGATTACGCAGGGCACTTACCTAACAATAGGTGTTGAGCCTGACACTAGCATTCATAGCAACAGCATCATAAAAGCTCGATTCAAGGAGATTTCCGAACTCGCCGGGTCATGGGCTAACTCTGATGCACTGCGGTATGACGATATGTACTGCACCGTATTTTCCCCTGCGGTATGGCTGAAATGGCTAGAACTGATGGAGATAAAAGCGCCGCCAGCTTGGCAGCCAATCAAGTCGAAGGTTAAGCAGAGAAAGAAAAAAATACCGAAACCAGAACGCCAGCGAGCAGAAGCCATGCGCGCAGCGAAACTTATGCTACACAAGGGACGCCCAGCTCATTCGACGCAAGATGTAGTCATTTTTATGCGTAATGATTCATTAAACTACCAGAATTGTTGTTTGAAAATTATCCAAGATAGCAGCTTAATCAAGGCTATTAATCAAAGAGCCGGCGGCGATCTTCTGGAAAGTCAGGAATACAAAACGGCATTAGCGCAGTTTCAATCGGACAAGCCGGACAAGCCGGACAACAGCAGACATTTGCCACTCGTTAATCTGTCGAAACCCAAGTAGTTACTTTCTCTATTTTCCTTGAATCGGACATTTTCTTTTGTCCGATTGCTACCCCTCGCAAGATGCCCCACCTTTCTGTTAAGCAAGGTGTATGAACAGTAATGCGCCACTCAATGACCCGCTACTGACTCGTGCCGATGTGCTGCGCGCTATCACGCTCGGTGCTACCAAGTTCAAGGAACTGGTAAAAGCTGGTCAGTTCCCGCCGCCAGTACAAATTACTGAGCATCGTGTCGCATGGCGCGCAAGCGTCGTTCAATCATGGATTGATGCATTGCCGGTTGGCGACGCATATCAAGACGTTAATCAATCGGAGGCCGCTTAGCGGTTATCACTAACCATAACAGCGCGTCGCGCAGCTCCACAAAGAAGGAAGCGCGCACCGAGGACGAATCGGATACGCGCTAAGGAGGAACAGGGCGATGGTACGCCAAAACCAAGCCAATTTCAGCAAACCGCCATTCGGGCTGCTTGCCAAAGCGCCGTTGAGTACGAATTGCCGCTTATGCCAAATTTGCCGTGCTCCGCTCGGCTCAAACAGTAGCCGCAATCATTGTCAT
>JADFSP010000026.1 GCA_022560695.1 Pseudomonadota bacterium | reverse complement strand
CCGTGAAGACCTCGACGTCTCCTTTGATTCATCAGCATACACGCCATCTTCTGCGTTTTGGTTAAAGTGTTGCGTCGACCGGTTGAGATCACCAGTGTAAACCGGCCATTCATCGGGTCTTTTTCAAATGCCAAAATCTGAACGGCAGCTTTTCTCCAAAGCGGTCGTTCAAGTATCTCGATAATCAGCAAAATGACAGGCCGCTAACGGCCAGTAGCGGACATTGGCAGGACCCACCAAACGGCGTTCAAATCGCTATACTTAAATTCACATTCAACTCCGACAACGCCAAAACTGTCGAAAGACAGGGACGCAAAGCAATGGGTCCTCACTTCCTCCCAAGGCGCTCATCCTTCGGCCGCGCTGCAGATGCGATAAATATTGCTACTCTTCCCTGTAATGCGTCCGGTTAGAGAATGCCGCAATGCGAATCATTTCAAAAAGCCGGACGAACGCTCTAGCACGGCTTCTGGCCGGAGTGATGCTGACGGCGGCGTTTTTGCCAGGCATAGATCGATTGGAGGCCGCTGAAGATTCTCATGGTTTGGTCGATACGCGCAGCAGATGGTCATTCAATTTTGGCGTTGGCATAATCGGCGACACCTCCGCGCCAGGTGATTACTACAAGTTCGATTTTGACGCCGCTTGGGGAGCCGGCGAGGGTCGGACTTATAATTTCTCCATAAACTATCGGTTGCACGAGTTCGATTGGAAGATTGGCAAACAGCGTTTTCAGCCGCAGCTCGAGCTGCCGATGATGCTTACATTGGTTGACGAAGAAGAATTGGCCCTGTTTCCCGATTACAACGCAGGCCTGATGTTTCGCTGGCGGGATTGGCCCTGGAGCCGAACCGTATACACGACTTTTGCGATAGGGCTGGGCGTCTCATACAGTTCAAAAGTCTGGACCTTCGACAAACAGCGACACCCCGGTGAGTACCGGGCTCACCTCAAATTCTGGTTGCCGATTGAATTAACCTTTGCTCATCCAAAGAGCCAGCAGCACCAAATCATGCTGTTCATCGATCACCAGTCCGGTGCGCACATCACTGACGAGGGCGGTCAGGACGCATGGGGGATCGGGTATCGTTACAACTTTGAGTAACGCCCGTCAGTTTTCCTGCTTTTCGGGGAATCACCTCGTAGCCCACAAGTTGGAGAGCTGAATCGCCCCTGATTTGCTAGACACCTTTCAGCCATACAAAATGGCAATAGGAGAGGTGCAAATGAGTAGCAAAGGAGCCGCACCCGATAACCGGCACGGTGACGGTGCACAGGATATCGACTGACAAATCCATAACATATAGTGACGGACATCTTTCGACATGGGTGGCGGAGTTTGAGATCGATTTGCACGAAGGCAAATTCGACCAGCCATAGATTTGAGCGCCTCAGGTGCCGCCTGAGCCATCATCGGCGCTTACGCTCCCAAACCAGCTTGCCGCCATCTATGGGCCACCCCGGGCCCTGAGTGATTCAGCCTAGGCTTCTGCCGACGTTATACATAGGTAGATATCCGACAGTGAGAAACAGGGCGTCATTCGAGTACTGGGCCAGACACTTCCGCATGGGCTGGTGCCTACTATCGGCAACAACGCGCCAAAGGTTGTACCTACCAGGTTGCGGTGCGCACTTTAGCCTTCAAGTGGATACGCATCCTGCATCGCTGCTGGCAGGACCGCACACCCTATGACGAGTCAACATATCTCCAGGCATTGCGACGCAAGGGTTCACCGCTACTGAAATATCTCGCAGAAACCGCTTAAACTACTTGACGGAGTGACTCAGGGCGTGAAGCGGACATTCACTTCTTCATCCGAGTCGGTCTGCCTGGCGGCAATTCGCCATCGGCGCGCGCCTTTAGAAATTTATAAATGTTATCGATCTTGTCTTTAATATTCGGGTTGTCTTTATAACCCGGCATCACTCCGAGCTGACCTTGGTAGCCGTTATTTACTATATCCTTGAACTTTGCATAGCCTGCCGTTTTCGCAGGCCCAGACACCAGGCTGGGAGCGAAAGTACTACCCACGGCTTCCTGGGCGTGACAATGGCTGCAGGAAGAATGATAGGTACGCCAGCCAATGTAAGTATCTTTATCGACTGTGCATCTGGTCGCCGATTTGGCCTCCTCTTCACACTGGACGATATATGCAGGCTCTTCAGCACCTGCCGCTGCATCCTGCTCTTCAGCGTAACTTGACAGGCTTGCTGTAGCCGCGCCCGCTGCGCAAGTAACAAGAATCGCGATCCTAATGCTCATGGGCTGATGGTCGTATATCCGCCTTCCTTGCCTAACAACTGAAACCGAACTGGCCCACCCAAAAGCCCGGGCTCCGTAAAATCGGCTCACATTGGAGCAGCGGCGTGCCAAGTGGACGGCGGTGGATTTACTTAAGGATAGTAATTTCATTCGCGATCTTCCCCCGGCCTCCTTTCCGATGTGAAACATAGACCTTGGGTCCACCAGTATTTAAGGTCCTTCGTAGCGGCAGTGTCGCGAAGGAAGCGAGGCCCCGTGGCTTTCTGTCCTCGTCTTTAAACGGGTTTGGATTTGTCGTTGTCAACTGTTAAGTGTACTAGAAGATTGGCTGGATTGCCTGATAGTTAACCTGATCGAGACACTACGAAGCGACAGGAATGTCCGTATATGAACCCCTATCCTTCCCGTGTTTTCACCTGATATCGCCGACACGTCAGAAAAGGCCGTTAATTGGCCGTGGAGGCGCGTCGTGGCAGGAAGAAAATACTCGAAAGAGTTCAGACAAGAAGCCGTAGAAATGACCAATGTGCCTGGTGTCACTTTGAAGCAACTGGGAGAAGAACTCGGTGTCACCGCGGCGCTTTCGTAAATAGGAACAGGTGATGCCTTAAGGCATGAAGGTGCGCGAACACATCCGGGGCCAGGAGGTCGCTTCTCCGATCGAGAGCCCGAATATACGCACGCGCTCAACCACCCGTGACCAATCCTTGCTCTTGCAGAAAAGGAGGAGTCCATATACTCAAAGACGACTTCAACGTACTCACACGGCCTCGGACCTCAGAAAACGTTGAAGCCAGCAGGGTTTCGTGCGAATCATCAGGTTATCATCACAAAATCATCATGACGTCGTCAGGCGGGGGTGCCCGGGCGGCGCCATTGTGCATCCCCCCGGCGCGCCACAATCCCGCATTCTGCGAAGGACGGAACTGAGATTATGTGTTGGAGCAGTAAGGTGACGATGATGATGGTTGCAGTTGCTCTTCTATCGGGCTGCGCGACTCCGCCAAGGCACTTCGACAAGATCCTCGAGCCGGATGCTGTTTGGCAGCGCGCGGAGCAGCAGCATTCTGGCGCCATTCGAGCCGTCGCCCAACGTCAACAGCTGCAGAGCGACTACGCCGCCATCATCCGGCTCTCCCGCGACGGCGACTTGCGAGGTCGGGCTTTCGTGCGGCTGGCCGAACTGAACGTGGCTTTGGGGCAGTACGACAAGGCGCGCCACAACCTGGAGCAGTCCCTGCGCGCCGAGCTTGCTCCCGAGCATCGACGCCGGGCACTCCTGATGCTCGGCGACCTGATGGAGCGCCACCTCCTCAACAGGGCCGGCGCGGCCACGGCGTACCGGCAGATCATCAACGAGTACCCGGCCACGCCCGAGACCGAGCTTGCAAGACTGAGACTGACGGCGCTGGACCATGAATAGTCGCGAGCGCAACATCGCCGGGTTGCTGAAAAGTCTCCTCGGGGCCGCATCTGCTTGCCTCATCTTAGTGACGCTCCACGGCTGCAATACGACATCCGTCAAGTGGCAGGAAGACCGAAGCATCCTGTTCTCACCCGACGATCGCGCGATTGCCTACCATCACAATGGCGGCATATACGTTGCGCGCACCCAGGGCGACAAGCATCGCAAGATCTTCGCGCGGTCGTCTGACTCGATCGTGTCGACTCCTCATTGGGCGCCAGGCCAGCGGGCCGTGGTGTTCGCTGTCTCTGACCTCAAGAAGGATCCCGAGAGCGGGCTGCTGACCTACGAGCTGTGGTCCTGGCCGGCGCCGGAGGAGATCTGGACCACCGGGTCCGATGGCGCCAGCGGCGATTCCGTCGAACTGCCGGTCAGATGGACACCTCGTACTCCGAGAAAGCTCCTGTCTGCGCATTGTCGTGCCGAGATGCAGATCAAGGCCGATGCGCTGTTTACCTGGCACCCCGACGGCAACCGCGTGTTTTTCCTGGATACCGACGAATTCGGACTGCAGAGGGTGTTCTCCTTCAACGTGAACACGCACGAGCGCAAAGTGGCCTCGCCGATCGGCGCCGCCAGCCTCGCATTCTCGATCAGCCCCCAGGGCGATCGTCTCCACGTAGCCGCTGCAGATGCGGAGCAAACCACTTTGTGGGTCGGTCCCATCGGCGCGGACGAGGGCTCCTGGCAGAATATCGAAAGCGCTCCCGGCCCGCGTCGCGTTCCGGCGTTGGTTTTGAGGGACGGCCGCGCGGCGGCCGGCGGCGAGTCGCTGCTGCACGACCTCAGAGCGCGTCTGGGCATCTGGTCGCCGGATTCACGGTGGCTCGCCCACACGCGGCTTCCGGCCGCCGCGGCGACAGCGACGGCGGGCGCCGAGCCACGGGGCGAGATCGAGCTGGTGATGACAGCCATCGCGACAGACGAGCCACAACGAAGCGTCGCGGTGTCGGGAGAGCGGACGAGGGATTTGCACTGGCGGCCCGGCGGGCGACAGCTGGCATTGCTCAGCGACAATAATCTGCTGGTCATGGATCCGCAGAGTGGCGCTGTAGCCGGACTTTCAGGCGTGCTCGGAGTCGAGCGTTTCATGGGCTGGTCCAATCCGGGAACTCACATGGCCTACCTGATATTGGCCGAGGACTTCATTGCGACCGAGGCGCTGCTGCCGACTGGACAACGGGTCAGATGGGCTGCCGCAGAACGTCACAACCTGGTGGTTGCGCAGGCAGACGGGACGCTTCCCGAGAATCGCTTCGGCTTGATGAACATCTCTGCGGCGCGATGGGGCAACAAGACCGCGAAGCTCTCCTTCTGGGCCACCTATTTGCCAACGGTTTCAATTCTGCCTCCGGGTGATCCGGCGGCAGTCCTTGACCTCGAAACGGACGCGATCCGCTGGTACCCGACCGACATCGCCGAGTATGCGCACGTGGGTCACTATTACCTGTTAAACGAGCAGTTTGCGGAGGCGGTTACGCATTACAGCGACGCTCTTGGGATGATCGCCAGCCGTGACTCTGATGAGAATCGCATCCTTGCGTCGCGGATTCGCCTGTGGCGCGGTATCGCCCGGCACGCATCGGGCGACGAAACCGGGGCGGCGCTGGACTGGAAATTCGTTCGCGAGAACACCGTCCCGGATAACGCAGACGTCGACGCGAGCGCCTGGGATGAGACCGTGCTGCGAGACCTGGTCGCGGATCGCGATATCCTGTCCACCATGCTCAGCATGGGGCAGGTACAGCTGGCCGTTGACGAGGCCGGGCGAATCATCGAGGAAGACGAGGATGCCCGGCGAATCCAGGCCCTGTGTTACCTGGCATTGGTGCATTTCTCCGTTGGGCAGCACGAGGCGTTCACCGATCGCGTTGTTGAAACACTGATACCCGAGGCGCTCGAATCGGAGCAAGTGCCGAGGGAGTGGGCCGACAGCCTGGTCACGTATTACCTGACGGAAATTATGGATCCGGCCAACCAGAGACTCCTGTCGGATCAAGGCAAGAAGCGCTTCGGGGACAGGCTGACCGAGCTATCCGAAGCGGCCCGTGCGACACGTCCACAGCAGGCGGCCGACCTGTCGAGATCGGCCGTCGTATTCTATCGAGAGGCCGGCGCGACGGCGGCGGAGCTGGAACTGCTCAGGGCGCTTGCACAGATGTAGCGGCCTTCTGTGGTGATTGTCCTCGACCCTAAGCCGATATTACCGCGCCCTGGACACGGCCAGATTATGTTCATTCTCAGGCGAACTGACCAACTCTCTACTATGCTTGGGAGTGAAAAACATCATATGCTTGAGCCAAGAAGATCTCGACAAAAAATTAAGTGCTCAACAAGAGGGGAATCAAAAGAAAAATATAACTATCAACGCTATGGTCATTACGGCCGCGTTCTTACTCTCGCCGGCGCTCGCCTTTGCAAATGGGCAAGCAAAATGTGACGCTCTGCCCGATCATGCGATGCTGAAATCAGCGCTGGACGCTGCGGTGGCCGATGAGACAAGTGGACTCAATTTCCAGATGTGGGCTACGCTCGTTAATCGAGACGGTGTCGTGTGCGCTGTCGCGTTTTCGGGCGGCGACAGGGGTGCTCAGTGGCCAGGCAGTCGTGCGATATCCGCCCAGAAGGCAAACACGGCGAATTCATTCAGTCTCGATACCCTGGCGTTGTCTACGGCAAACCTGTTTTCGGCCGTTCAGCCAGGAGGCTTTCTGTACGGCTTGCAACACAGCAATCCCGTGGACACCGGCGTCGCTTACAAAGGCCCGTCTACGGCCTACGGCCAGAATAACGATCCGATGGTCGGAAAAAAGATCGGTGGCGTGAACGTGTTTGGCGGTGGATTGGGACTCTACGAGATGGGGATGATCGTCGGCGGCGTCGGCGTCAGCGGAGACACATCCTGCGCAGACCATATGATCGGCTGGCGTGTGCGCCATAACCTGATGCTTGATGGGTTCTCAGGAATAGAACCGACGGGCGGTGTCAGCGGTGACGCGAGGTGGCCGGACAATATTATTTACGACATCGTTGCGGGCGTCAGTGCCAGTGGATTTGGACACCCGGAATGCCTGAACCTCGGCGATCAGTTGTCGCTCCCACCAGTACAGCTGTAGAAGCCCGGGTTCTTACTCAAGGGTAAATCGCCAGCGCCGGTTTGACATCGGCGCAGGGACTTGAACAGAAAGCCCCGGCCCTTTGCGGCCGGTGCTTTTTTTCGCGAGCCAATCGTAGGAGTTGAGTTCGGCTGTTGCAACCTGCTCCCGGCCGCTCTGTGCCGGTCACTGTTTTAAGAGATTGCTTCGTCAGCTGCGCTTCCTCGCAACGACGGGTAAGTGGGCTGCGCAAAGACGATATCGACATTTTCACACGCCCTCGGTTCGAGGCGCGAGCGGCTAGTCCTCGTCGGTATTCATTCCGGCGTTGGCGTAGTTGCACGACGTTGGGCGCAGGCGGATCGTATCGATCCTGGCGAGGGCCTCAATGAGATAGAGATTCTGGACGTAGTAGGCCTCGCGCTCGCGAGAAATGCTGTCTTCACAGGAAAGTGTTTCGAAGTCACCGCTCTGGTGTTGCAGATAATGGGTAAACTCGTGCACCACTAAACTTGTGGCGAACCCGCTCTCGATATCGTCATACCGTTCATCGATATAGACAATGCCGGCGTCGTTATACCAGCCAACCACATCACAGTCTTTGCCGCCACAGGCACTCTCGACAAAAAATTCGTGTTGTTCGAACCGTATTTCGGGCAGATCGGCCGGCATGGGATAGCCGGACAGGTGAGATGCCCAGCTGAGAAGAACCACCAAAATTGCGTCCATTTCCATAGTCGCCCACCACATTCATATCGAGAGCTAATTTGCTCCGCGACCTCATGCGGCCAGCGACAGGGCCAAACTATAATTGGCCTACACCGGCCGCATATACAGTTTGTTTGAAACACCGGAAACATGCCGTGCACGAATTCACGGTTATCCGGTAGAATTGAGAAAAGTGTGTGACCTGGGTCACAATTCGAGGAATTAACCGCGATTACGAATCAGGCAGCGCCCAAGGCTTTGTATTTACGAACAATTTACTGTGCATCTACCCGAGCAGACTCGGCGCATTAGTTTGCTAATATCGTCAGGATGTCGGACGAGTACGAACAACAAAACAAGTTAAGGATGGAATGATGGATTCAGGTCGAAGCGTGTTCTGGACTGTGATCGGCTGCGCTGTACTTTTGTGGCCGGTCGATCGCGCCGGTGGGCAAGACGTGATGGATCATGTCGACCTGACCAGCGATGAAATGACCAAGGCAGAGTTGACGCGCGAGGAACTGCTGGAAATTTTGTCCAGGGCAACGGCGGATGAACCTGTCGATCTGACGAGCAAGCGACTTTCCGGGCTCGATTTGCAGAATGTCGATTTCAAGCGTGCCAATTTGCGCTGGGCGCGATTAAACAACACAGACCTGAGAGGCGCAAATCTGCGCGGTGTCATTCTGGATTCGGCGTGGTTACTCGGTGCGAATCTGGAGCGCGCGGACTTGCGCGGTGCAAGCCTGGCGTCCACGCAACTGCAACGCGCAAATTTACGTGACGCGAATCTTTCAGGAGCTCGAATCGTTGCCAATTTTCAACGCGCTGATTTGCGCGGCGCCGACCTGAGGTATGCCAATATGGGCGCCGACATGAAGAATCAATCGATGGGCCTGATGCGCACTGTCATGCGAATGGCGACGCTGGATGGCGCCGACATGCGCAATGTCAACGCGTTGCGTTTGGACGCCGAGTTTGCCTCGATGCGAGGCGTGTTGCTGGACAATGCGAATTTTCGCGGCGCGAATTTGACGGGCGCAGACCTGACCAATGCGTCCGTTGCGGGTTTGGACTTAAGCGGTTCCGACGTGTCCGGCGCCTATCTCGTGCAGTTGATCGGCAAGGAAAAAATTATCGGCCTGGATAAAGTCAAAAATCTCGCCGAGGCCGAGACCGACTGAGGATCGGGAGGCCATCGGATTTTCCTCGCGCGATCTCAATTCTCGGTCACGGTTAATTCGATCTGGCCGACACCGGTATTCCCGGACACCGAATCGTAAGCGTAGATGCTGATGTCATAGACCCCCGGAACATGCGCTTTGAATTCTGTTTCAAATTCACTGGCAGTGCCGGCATAGCTGAGCGGCAATTGACCGACGCTCTCATCGCCGCGGCGTATGATCGCGACCACTTCGTAGTCTTTTGGGTCCCAGTAGAATCCCGGTTTGATCGGGCAACCGCACATCAACAGCACTTCGGCTTCGATGAGTATGCCGCTCGCCGCTTCTGACAGCGAAACGGTGCTGGCCGCAAGGTTCAGTGATACCAGCAAGCCCGGCAATTCCAGCACCCAACCATCGCCGCCGGTCAGGTGTTTCCCCGGCACAATCCACTGCGTCGCTGAAGCCCGATTCGCGGAAAATCGCTTGTCCAGCGGGCCATAGGCGGTCACCTGCACATAACGCGGTGCGTCGATATCGAACGTTGCGGAAAATTTCGCGTCACCTTTGGCAGCCATTGCTGCGCCGCGATTGCGTGGAGTCCGCATTGTGCGTTCCGGGCTGCCGGCATTACCGGAGGTAATACCCTGCGCCAACATCTCGCCGCTCGCGGCGTCCGTGATCGTCACGAACGCGCCTTCGACGAGGTCACCGACATACTGCGCGTTGCGCGCCACGACGCGCACAGTGATATTCGTTGGCTCGGCTCGCGCATGATCAGCCGGCAATAAAATCGCGCAAAGCAGGAGGCAGAACCTCATCCGAAACCCCTTAGAGGTCCTGCAAAATATCTTTCATTTTGGCTTCGTATGCATCCTCGGAGATAAGCCCGCGCTCGCGCAATTGCTTCAATGCCTTCAAGCGTTCCTCCACGTCTGCTGCCGACGACATTGCGCTCTTATCCCCGGTCCGGCTCGCGGTTTCATTACCGGTTGTGGACGTTGTTGATGGCTTCGCTGGCGCCTCGACGGCTGCGCCAGTTGGCGCGAGTGCCAACCTGGAATCGTCGTCCTGCGAGCTGGCAGCGGGAGCGACGCCGGCTTCCATGATAATCCAGTCACCACGCACATCGCCACCGACTTGATACAGGCTGACCGTCGCATTTGGCAACAAGATGACATCGTGTGTTGTTGCCACCGTCCGGCTGCCGTAGTTGCGTGGATAAAAATCCTCACTGATCTGGCCATACAGGTTTTTCTTACGATACGGCGACTGGATCTGACCGAAAATAATATTGAGTTTTCCATCCCGGTAGAATACGCGTCCGGCGCATACCCGGTTGCGTCGCGCGAACGCTCCGCTGGAAAGCCGGCGGGCGCTGATCACATGGAAAATGAGGTCCTGAGACGGCGTAGCGCGGTCAAGTCCGGTTGCGATGGCCTTGCCGAGATTGTCGATATCCGTCCGTGTGAATACCTGCACGGAGACGCCACCGGGATCTTCGTCAGCAAAGCGAAAGCGCAATGTCTCGAGCATCGCCTTGATTTCACCGCGTGTGATGCTGGCCGGATGATCGTTCGCGGCAGCCGAGTCGTCATCCTGCCGAACCAGTTTAACGATCTGATCGCCACGCTCCCAGATTACGTCATTCGACGCGGCATGAGCGCTCGGCGGACACGTCATGGTGGCGCAAAAATATCCCACCAGCAACCCTGCGACACTCCAAGGCCGTGGCATGGATCGATGCGGCAACTCGAGTTTTCGGTCTTGCACTTTTATTTTCCCGCGCGCTTGGCAAGCAATCAAAATCAGGCCTGCAGAACGAAGACGGCGCCCAAAGGCGCCGCCCCGCACGTTATTTTGCCTTGTAAACGCCGCCCCGACTAGAAGAACAGGATGGCGCCGATGGCGATCGTGCCTTCTTCTGCGCTATTACCACTGTGCGCTGTCGCTTCGGTTTTTGTGTACTCGAGCACGAGGTTCAGCGATGGGGTCAACGGATGATACAAGCCAATGACGAATGACTCGTTGGTCTCTACCAGGTCAGAGACCGCCTCGCCGGTCGCGAGATCGAGGTTGCTCTCGCCGAAGCTGATGCCGAGCTTGGTGCCCGAGCCTGGGAGCTTGTAAGTTCCCTGCACGTAGAAACCGTCCGAATCGCGAGTGTTGCCATTGTCATCTACGGCGTCCCAAAGAAAGCCGAGGGTCCCGATTCCCTCGCCGCTGTAGAAATACCCGACGATTTCAAAGTCGTTAAACGCGACTTTGGCTCCGACATCAAATCCGGTTGCATCCTGGCTGGCAAATGTCGAACTATCCAATGACTGGGTGATGAAGCTGGCCCACACCTTGCCACTAACTGTGGAGCCTTCACCGCCGCCGAACTCATAGACGCCTTTGCCTTCGAAACCGTAGGTATCGCCTTGTTGATCGAAGGAACCCTGATCGAGACTTTGACCGGACAGGTCGAAGAGGCCCCAGGGATCGACCAGTGCAACAGTAAAAGAGAAACCGTCCCAGCTGGGTGACGAGTACTGGATCTGGGCTTTCCAATCCGCATACAGATACCCGACCCCGATCCGACCCAGTGTCGTATTACCACCAAAAGCAGCCAAGTCGGACACGGTGCCGACACCCAGCAAGGTCATGTCCGCAAGGATCGCGTCGGACCCGAATACTCCGAGGTCGCGCCCGAGCATAATCGTGCCCCAGTCGCTACCGAACTTGAGATTGACCTGCCGCAGGTTTTCCGAGTTCAGAGCCAGGCCAGTGTCAATGGCGCCGCCCCCTCCGTCGACACCCGGTTGGAAGCCGATAGTGATTTCCGTGGTATAACCGCTGGATTCCTGTTTAGCGTGAAACCCCAACCAGGACGGCAATAAGCCCGTCTGTACATTTCCGACGGTGCGATCTACACCGTTTGACCCGCACGCCAAGCCGGCGTCTACATCGTCGCCGATGACATTCGGTTCGCAATCAATACTCGTGAAAAATGCGTTGATATTACCGCTGATGTCAACGTCCCAGTCGCCCATCTTGATCGACTCGAACGCCTGAGCGTTGGTCAATGTCATGAGCAGCACGATTGTTCCCGCAAGACCTGGAACCCAGCACTTCATTTGTTTTATAGCCATCTTCGGATCTCCCCATGTATTCTGAATATGCCCCGTCAATTCCCGGCGCATCGCTCAACGAAATAAAACCAGCGAGTCAAAGCCTGTTGCAATTCATCGCGGCTCACCGTGACGACCGCGCGGTGCCTTGAAGGCGGGTTCCTGCCGTTCATTAGGACCCGGTATCCAGCCGGGGCGTTGGTTTCAGACGTAACGGTTTCCCTCACTATGCTGGCCGTCACGATTGTCATTATGGTTGGTACGCCACAGAATGCTGCTCCGCCAACCCTGAGTCAACTTCGATTCGGTTTTTTTTCAAATTTGCCCGATGCAGCGTGCCTGGCCGGGCCAGCATGCAACGACTTCCTTACTTCAAACGCTGCTCGTTCTAGAACGTGACGACTGAACGAATACTCTCTCCCGCGTGCATCAAATGAAGGGCGTGATTGATTTCCTCGATAGGCATCGTATGTGTCACCATCTCGTCAACCTTCAGTTTTCCGTCCAGGTAGTTCTCGACATAGCCGGGCAATTCACTGCGTCCCTTGACGCCACCGAACGCCGTGCCGCGCCAGACCCGGCCTGTGACCAGCTGAAACGGCCGGGTGGAGATTTCCTGACCTGCGCCGGCGACACCGATTATCGTCGATTCGCCCCAGCCTTTGTGACAGCACTCGAGCGCTGCGCGCATCACCTCGACATTACCGATACACTCGAACGAATAGTCAACGCCACCGTCGGTCATATCGACAATCACATCCTGAACGGGCGCGTCGTGTTCTTTCGGATTCACGTAATCCGTGGCGCCGAGCGCTTTCGCCATTTCGTATTTGGTCGGATTCAGATCGATCGCGATGATGCGGCTCGCTTTCGCCATCACGGCACCTTGCACAACGCTGAGGCCGATGCCGCCCAGGCCGAATACCGCTACCGTAGATCCCGGCTCGACCTTCGCCGTATTCAAGACCGCACCGACGCCCGTCGTGATTCCACAGCCAAGCAGGCACACCTTGTCGAGTGGTGCAGCCTTGTTAATTTTCGCGACGGCGATCTCCGCTACAACGGTGTATTCTGAAAACGTCGATGTCCCCATGTAATGGTGAATCATCTTGCCGTTCTGGGAAAATCTCGAGCTACCGTCGGGCATGACGCCCTTACCTTGCGTCAGGCGGATCGCCTGACACAAATTAGTCTTACCTGACTTGCAGAAGTCGCACTTGCCACACTCCGGCGTATAAAGCGGAATGACGTGATCACCCACCTTGACGCTGCTTACGCCGGTGCCGATTTCTTCGACGACGGCGCCGCCTTCATGTCCGAGGATGACCGGAAACAGGCCCTCGGGATCTTCGCCGGACAGCGTGAACGCGTCCGTATGGCAAACGCCGCTGGCGACGACCCGCAGCAGCACTTCGCCCTCTTTTGGCGCATCGACTTCGACGGTCTCGATGGACAGTGGTTTGCCGGGCTCCCAGGCGACGGCTGCTTTTGATTTCATTATTGTTTCCTCCGTCGGGCGTTTTGTCTTGCGTCTATTGTTGCCCTCGTCCGAAATTATAGCGGATCGCGACGCCGCCGTAAAAATGCCGCTCCGGTGCCGGCTCGAAATAGCGGCCACCGAATGCATTGATACGCGCATTGGCGGCGTACTGCTCGTCAGTCAGATTATTCAAACCGACAAATGGCGATAACAACCAGTCACCGAATCGCAAATCGACATGTCCGACGCGCAGGTTCACGACACGGTACGATTCGTTGACGGCTGAGTTGGCATTGTTGACAAAAAACTTGCCAACGTTGAGTAAATCGATGGCACCGTAAAAACCCGAGGAATGGCTGTACGCCACTTCACCTCGAAACAGGTTGTCGGGAATACCGGGAAGCGAATTGCCGGAGAAGTCGTTGCCATTGTCATCGAGGAACCTGTCGAATTTGAAATCCGAAAGCGTGTAAGCAAGCGATATCCTCAATCCTTCGACTGGCTGGCTGACGAATGAAAACTCGGCGCCGTTGCGCGTCGATTTACCGGCATTGAAGAAAAAATCGCGACCGGGTTGCGTCGCCAATTCGAACGGAATCAGCTCGTCCTCGACATCGATCGTAAAGAGTGACAGCTCGTAACGATTTCGCTCCCCGAGCGTTCCCCTGATGCCCACCTCATAGTTCGTGGCGAGTTGTGGGTCAACGCTCGGGTTGAAGCCGCCGGCCCCGCTGGGGTTGGCAAATTCTGTCGTCGTTGGCGTTTCAAACGCCGTGGAAATCGTCGCGTAGAGGTTGGTCGCTTCAGACGGAGAGTAAACGATGCCAATCATTGGGCTCGTTTCGCTCAGGGTTCGACTGCCGGAGTCGTTGCCATCGGCAAGATAATGATCCTCAACGTCGAATTCAACTTCGTCGTATCGCACGCCCAGCGTCAATGCAAATTCTTCACTGAGCGAAATCTCATTTTGCACGAATACGCCGATGCTGGTCACGACTTCAGTCTGGTCGAGTACCAGCGACCCAAGAACGCCCGTATTGTTGTCGAACCTCTTGCGGTCATCATCCTGGCGATCGATGTCCGTGCCGACGATCAGGTTGTACGGCCGGCCCCACAATTCGCTGCTGTAGGCATAAGTCGCGCCGCCACCAACAAAAAAACGATCAAACTGCACGGCGCCACCGCCCACAAATGGCAGCATGTTGGCGAAATCGCGCCACACGTAGTGATTTCGCAACCGGATCTCATGGCGCTCGCCGAACGATTTCTTATAACTCAGGCCGATACGCTGTTGATCCAGAGCCTCGCCTGAGTTGAAGTCAATGTTTCGCTGCCGCGCCGACGTGGGGTCCGTTTGCATCTGTGTCAGCGTGATGCCGCCGGGATCGTTGGCCACGGGCTGATCCGTCGCATTGAGAACCAGGCTGAACTCCGATTCATCGTCGATTGCGTAAACGAATCTGGCATTCAGCAACGTGTTTTCCGTTTCGCTGTGCGTGCGGTAACCATCATATTCCATGTCCGAAAAGTTCAGCAGATAATTCAATCGGCCCGCGTTGCCACCGGCTTTCAGCTGAATCTGATTGAAGCCGAACTCACCGACGTTCAAACGGGTTTCAACGAAGGGATCGGCCGGTCCCCGTTCCGTAGTGATGTTGATGACTCCTCCGGATGCATTGCCGTACAGGGACGATGCCGGCCCGCGAAGGACTTCGATTTGCTGTATCGAGCCGAGATCGATGCCGTCGGACTGGCCTTGTCCGTCTGGCAGCGATTCCGGAATTCCGTCCACTAAAATCTTGACGCCGCGAACGCCGAAATTCGAACGGGCACCGAAGCCACGGATCGCGATTCGCAGATCCTGCGCGAAATTATATCGGTCCTGCATGAACAGACCGGGTATGCCTGCGAGCGACTCGTCCAGGCCGAGTTGCTGACGGCCAAGCTGAATTTCGTCTTTCGTGATGACGCTGATCGCGGCCGGTATCTCGTTGATACGTTTGTCCATGCGCGTGGCGCGTACGATGATTTCGTCGAGCCGCGCCGCTTCGGTGCCTCGATCCGATGTGTCAGCGACCGCAATGCCGCCACTCGCAAACGGCATCGCCGCGATGAAGGTCAAACCAAGCCATGCCTGGTACCTGCTTTCTCGCTTCATTTTTCTTGTACTCACTTATTGTTGAATTGGCAGGCAAGTGTGCAACTGGCGCACGCATCGCCGGTGATTATTCGAGGTATTGTCGCACGAGCCTGAGCGGTTAATTAGTCGGGTTTGCCCGCTCTCATTCGAGCTTGTTTGGCGCCCACTCTCTCCAGTCGACGCGGATCGGAAAAGCCCATCGCATTAGACTCAGTCTAAAATACTTCGAGACCACTTGTCCAGCACAGGTCATTGATTCGACTGGCTCGCGCCGGTTGCTGTCCTGCGGCAGCAACAGACCGCGCCGGAATTCTATAGACTGGGATGCGAAAATGCCAAGCCACCAACGCAGATACAGTGTCAGAAGGTCGGTGATGTTGCAACTGAGCTGCGGCTTTTTCGCGCTGTCGTGCGGTTCCGGCCAGCTGCCAGCGCAGGCATCCTGCTCGCCGTCAGCTGAGGTCGTGCAAGTTGCCGCCGGAGTTTACGTTCGGCCTGGGCACGCTGCGGTCGTATTTGAAGCTGACGAGATTGCGAACATCGGTTTTGTGGTCGGCGATCGCTGTGTTGCGGTCGTCGATACGGGTGGCAGCCTTGCGGAAGGGCGGGCGCTGGATTGCGCGATCCGGGACGTAACGGATCTGCCGGTTTGTTACGTGATCAATACGCACGTCCATCCGGATCATCTGCTGGGCAACCTGGCATTCAAGCGGCCCGGCGTGGAATTTCTCGGCGACGCGAAACTGCCTCGGGCACTGGCGTTGCGCGGTGATGTTTATCTTGAACGGGCGTCCGCGTACGAGAGCAGGGCACTGGACGTGTCGATTTTCGTTTTCCCCGACCGCACCGTGACAGGCACGGTCCAATTGGATATCGGTGACAGGATCCTGACCGTTCGGGCCCACAAGAGCGCCCATACGGACCACGATATCAGCGTCGTCGACGAGAAGACGAGGATCGCTTTTCTCGGCGACCTGCTTTTTCTCGAGCATATTCCGGTCATTGACGGCAGCATCAACGGCTGGATCGATGAACTCGAGGCAATGAGCGGCGAATCGTTCGTTTATGTCGTACCGGGTCATGGCCCGACGAGCGCAAGCTGGCCCGCGGCGGCCGGGCCGACGGTGCGCTATCTGGCCGATCTGCGGCAGAATGTGCGGGCCTGGATTGGCAGCGGTGGAGATTTGGCGTCAGCGCAGGATAATATTGGGCACGGCCGAATTGCGGACTGGCGGCTGTCGGAACGCTATCACCGGCGCAATGTGGGCGCCGCATACGCGGAACTGGAATGGGAGGATTGACAGGAATGATTGGCAATTCGCATTGTGGCGCGTTCGCCGGCCTGGGCCGGTGCGCGACCCTGTTGGTAATACTTGCTCCAGTTGTGGGTGGGACGACCACGGTCGAGGAGGACATGGTCTGGACCGGCGGTCTTCGGAGCGCTTATTTCGGCGATCGCGCGATAACGCAGTCGGACGACCTGATCGTATTGGACATTCCGGATCGTGCCGAAGATGCGGCCATCGTGCCCATTTCGATCACGGCGCAGATTCCGCAAACGGACGAACATTATATCCAGACCATTTATGTGTTCATCGACAAGAATCCGGGTCCATTGGCCGGCACGTTTCGCTTCACACCGAAAAGTGGTCGCGCGGATCTGGCGTTCCGCGTGCGGGTCAATGCCTACACTCCGATACGTGCAATCGCAGAGACCAATGATGGCAAGTTGTACATGAGTCGCCGCTTTATCAAGGCAACGGGCGGTTGTTCCGCACCTGCAGGTTCTGACCTTGATGCCGCAATGGCGCGCCTCGGGAAAATCAAGCTGAGAACAAATGGCGTTCTACAACTTGCCGAGCCGGCACAGGCGCAGTTGATGATTAGCCACCCGAACCTGAATGGACTGCAGATGAATCAGGTCACACAACTTTATGCGCCGGCCCATTTCGTCCGGCATGTCAAAGTCAGTTTCAACGGCGAGGAAGTTTTTTCCGCCGAGACCGGCTTTGGTATCAGCGAAAATCCCAGTTTCAGATTTTTCTTCGTGCCAGACAGTGAGGGCGAGCTCGCCGCAGAAATAACGGATACGAAGGGTCTCCGATTCAGCCAGACCTTGCAGGTGGCGCCAACCGCAGCGCTGGGCCTTGTCAGCGAGGACATGTGATTGAACGGTCAGTAGCCCAGGTGCAACGACGGTCCAATTACTGATTCAGGGCGACTGCGCCACGGCACAACGACAAGGCCGTAAATCAAGCAGAAAAACGCGAGCGTCGCCGGAATCCAGCCAAAATCGGACAACACTGGCGTACGCCTTGCGTACTTGTCATCAAGCAGGCTTTCCACGAATGTCGAAGGCGAATCGACGCGAACGTAGTCCAGCCCCGTCTGCATTGCGAGTTCCCGTAAATGGTCCTCCTGAAGCGATGACAAGTGCTCCTGACCCAGCATGATGCGGCGTGCGATGTTCGCCATATCGATGCCAACCATCGCTTCACCTTGCTCCGTCGCCGCACGCCCGAGACTGTATACGTCAATCTGCAGCACCTCGTCGTGGCTCCAGTACCCGACGATATTGCCTGCATCATTAAAATGCGGAATCCTGCCGGGTACCGGTCCACCGATACCGCAAATAAGTCCCGTGACGGCACCGGGCTCCGCTCCAAAGGGGGGCCTTATATCTTGATTGGCCGGCGGTGCCTCGTGACCGTCTGTCAGGAAGACCAGGCGCGTTTCGGGTTCGATCTGGCCTACCGCATCGATGGCGGAGTAGAGGCCTTTGGCGACTTCACTGCGGGCCGTCCAGGCCATACGCCAGTCGACTTTCTCCAGCATCTCCGACAATGCCCGATAGTGCTCACATATCTCGACGGGGGTAAACATTACGAACGCGCGATGCGCCGTAAAAATTGCGAGTCCGGCTTCAGACCCGCAGGGGAGGGACCCGAATGCGGTCTCGATCACTGATTTCACGAATTCAAGCCGGGTCGCAGCGATGCCACCCAGTTCCATATCGGCGACATTCATACTTTGCGTAATATCAACTACAAACAGGTAACGATAAGTGTCCTGAGTGACACGGAACGTCGAATACCTGATCGCGGAACCGAGCAGAACGAGAGCCATGAGCAGCCACGGCCATGGTGCGCGCAGTAAGGGTTCAGCGAAGCGTCGAGGAATTCTCATGGCAACGGTTCGCGCGACGGACTCTTCGTGAGTGCACGCGGACTGTGCTCCGGATTACGCTCCTCCAGGTCGTCGACAAGAGCCAATTCGGGAGCGAGAAAAAGCGCCAACTCCAGGTTGTATTTTGCGTCCCAGCGGTCGTTGTCGGTGCGCAGCACTTCCTTGTAGTTTTGTTTCGCCAGTTCCAGCAGCGGCATTGCCAAGTCATCGGTTCCTGCTTCGCGCAATTGCGATGCCTGGCGGAAATACAAATTGGCAAGGTTGAATTTTATATTCATCTGCATCTGACTGCCTGCGGTCGCATCAATAGCGGCATAGGCTGCCACCGTTGCCCTGAAGTCGCGTTGTCGCTGGAGAGCATAGGCTTTCGCGAACTGTCGGTGGACGCCGGATTGGTCAGTGACCCGGTCTGCGTCACCTGTGGCCAGGGCATCATTGAATCGTTGCTCGGATGCCAGGCGGATGCCGTCGTAGCAGATCACCAGAATCAATGCAGAAATAAATGCGGTAGTAGCCAGTTTCAGGCCCGGAATCACCATCGCCTGATCTCCGCTCGTTCGACGATCAACAGCATGGTGATCAGGACCATTGCAGCGGCGAAACACCAGTTTGCGATCTGCTTCCTGGGGACCACGTCGATGTATCGAATTGGCAAACTTTGTAATTCATTGACGTCCGAGATCGCCGCGGCCAACGCGCTCGGGTCTTCGGCATCGAACACGCGGTACGGTGTTTCCAGCGTCTGAAAATATTCATGCAGCACGCGTGCCGGCGCTACGTCGTCACTTTGCTCCCCGGGACTTGTTGTCACTATGCCGGGACTGTTTCTCGACCGGATATACACCCAGTACAATGCGACGCGATAACGCTGCAACATATCCGCGATATGGTTGCGGGTCAGCTGATTCAGCCTGGCCCCGCCATCTGACACGAGCATGATGACTCGCGAACCCGTATAGGGCTGGCCTTCAAAGAACTTGATGGCAGCGATGATCCCCGCCCCGACATCGGTTTCGGACAGCCCGTGGCCGATGTTTCCCGCGTTGATTGCGGCCAGGATGATATCGGTCTTGTCCGTCAACGGCAGAACCTGTATCGGCTCGGTGCTGAATGCCAGCATCCCGTATTTGTCGTTGCGCCTGTTCGCCACGAATTGAGACAGCAGTCGCCGCGCGACAGCGCCCTTCGCTTCTGCATCCCCGGCAATCAGAGGATTTTTAAACGGCTGACCGCCGAATGGCTGATCCATGCTGCGGCTTCGGTCCAGAAGAAGGATGATCTGCGCGCCCTCGCCAATTCTCTCGATCGCTTCTTCGGGCAGGTAGGGGCCGCTCAGCCCGATCGCCACGAACGCCAGCACTGCGCTTCGGGCCAGGCGCAGAATCACCGCGATCAGTGTGGAAATTCTGTCCTCGGGGATCAGGGCAAGGGTTGAGAAACGCACGACGGCAGCACCTCTGCTAAACAACGGCACGGCGCAGAGCACCAGCAAGAATAGAACCCACGGATACAAAAAGGCAATTTTCAAGCGACGGATCTCTCAAATGTGCGGCAACGCCGGCAGATATCGACCAGTTCCTGCAGTGACGCACGCGGTTCCGCTGCCTCGGCATCGTTAAAGAATATGTCCTGAGATCGGGCATAAAGCGCCGCGAGTTCAGCCCGAATCGGAGCGTACTTCGAGTTGGCCAAAAGGAAATCGTGCAAATTTCCGGCGAAGACGACGTGGCCCGCAGTTGCATTGACGGCGGCGTGGAATGCCTTCAGTCCAAATCGGTAGTTTTGCGGCCCGGAGTCCGGGCGTTGCAACTTGAGCAATTTGGCAAGCGCGCTCGAAAACGGATACCGCTCGCGATTGAGTCGCGGTAACAGCCAATGACGGTATGCCAGATACATCAGCAGGCCGGTAAGGAGGAGTGCCGAAATCAGCAACCGGATGCTCCGGCTGATAACCGGAATCGCATGCGGCTGACGATCCGGCCGCAAGCTCAGGCTTTGCCGTGCGTGCGGACTTGTGATCGGCGCGATGCTGAACGTCCACGCAGGGATGAATACCGGAATCGGGTTTGCGCCACCGGTGGTCAGAAACTCAAGTTGCGGTATTGTTACGGACGCCAGCTGCGGCGGGGCGTTGAAGATCTGATAATCGACGATGATGCGATAAAAGACGATTGCGTCGCGGTGTTCGACAATCGCTTCCGCTTGTGCAATTTCGAGCCACCGATTCAGCCGGCCCGTTTTGGGCAAAGTGGTAGTGTCAAGTTGATGCGGTTCGTAGAGACTCAGATGCATTTCATGCCTGATCTTGTCGCCGATCGTGTATCCGAAATCTCTGGGCGTCACGATGCGGATATCGGATATCGACTGGGCCGCAATCGCTGCCGGCGTCAAACACAAGACCAGTGCCGTCCAGACGCACAAAGTATCGCCGCGTGACCGCGGGCTGACGTTCTTATTCATAAAAGTATCGACTCACGGCCTCTGCTTCGAATCTGTCGATCAGATATAGCGGCTTCAATTCGTAGTCTGCGAGGCACTGACGCATCTGTTCGTCATGGTCGCGTAGTTTCTTGCGCAGTCGTTTGGCCAGGGTTCGCCGCAACAAGATCGTACGTCGCGCACCGGTTTCCGGATCGTAAAGATGGGTTATGCCGATACCCGGGATCCGGCCCTCCCCACTGTCGATGAGAACGACGGGAATCACGGCATGTGGACACAGGCAGTTCAATACCGCACGCAGCAATTCGATCGGCAGGTAAAAGTCAGAGATCAGGAATACCAGCGCCCGTGCGCCCGGTATCAGTTGCGCACCCTGCAACAGGCCGGTTGCGCCAGTTCCGGAAGGGGTCCATCGGCGCAGACGGTCGCAGACCAGCGAGCCCGCTCCCGGGGCCCGGGTCAATGGTAACGAAAGCTCATCACGAATGACCGTGTCGCAAGCCGTGAAGGCGAATGGGTCCCCCACCTTGTAGGCGGAATATGCCAGCGAATCGACGAACTCGACCAGGAGATCGAATTTACAGGTGTGGCCGGCAAAGCGCATCGATGCTGACACATCGGCAAGCACGGACACGGGAACAACGCTGCGCTGCTTGTAGATGCGGACGAGCAGTCGCCCGAACGGATCTCGCAGTGACGCACGCACATCGAAGCGCCGGGGATCGCCGGCGACGTGCAAGGGTGCGAGGCTGTGGATTTCGTATCCACCGCCACGCTGGACACCGAGGTGGCTGCCCGGATAGCACGACGCGGCCCGCCAGGGGACGCGATATTGAAATTCGGCCGCGCCTGTCATACGTCGGGACCTAGGGTGTGGCGATCGATTGCATTATCTGCTCGGTGAGCTCTTTCGCCAGTTCCCCGCGCCGCAATTCGTAGGCTGGCCGAAAAAAAACCCGGTGTGCGACGACCGCCAAAAAGACCTCGTGAACGTCCTCGGGCAATACACTCTCGTGTCCGTCTAACCAGGCGGCAACGCGTGCAGCACGCAGTAAATAACTCATTCCTCGTGGGCTGACGCCCGCCAGTATCAATCTCGCCATGTCGGTGTCGGGGAGGCGAATGCCAAGCGCGACCGGGTCCGAGGTGGCGCGACAAAGATTCAGCGCATATTGCTGGATCGCGTCGCTTGTATGAATGTTGCGTTGTATGGCCACCGAGACGCCATTCAACTCACGGTAATCTACGATTGCCGTCGCAACCTCATCGAGCAGCTGCTCCGTGTCGTGAAACCGCGGATCGACCATCAGATCTCGTAACAAGCCCGGATCCGCAGGTGGTTCAATTTCGATCTCCATGAGAAATCTGTCGCGTGCCGCTGCGGGTATTTCAAACGTTTCCTCTCGTTCGACTCGATTGCGGTCTGCGAACACCTGCAAGTGCGGAAATCGATATTCGCGATTGAATGCGGACACGCTGCGCTCCGCCATCACGCGCAGCATCAGCGAGTGCATTTGAGGCCTGGCACGATTGACCTCGTTGAAAAAAAACGTTGCGAGCGCTTCGCCGTGTTTAAGCAGCGGTCCCGGTGCTACCTGTGGCTTCCCGTCTGCGTCGACATAGGTGTAGTAGACAAGATCACTCGGCATGAGGTCGACGGTGCCTTCGATTCGCTCGTAACCGCCGCCCAGCGTGCGGGCCAGCGCGCGCAAGAGTGTGGTCTTACCGACACCGATGTTGCCCTCAAGAATGACGTGGCCACGAGCGAAGGTTGCAATGCAGAGCAAGCGTATTGCTTTGTCCTGCCCGACCATGACCTTCTTTAGCGCTCCCTCAATGGCCAGTGCAAGAGCCTGCCAATCCGCTAATTGTACGTCTGAGCTCAAATTTTCAGTCATGAAACTCCTTGAGGATATTCACGATACACTTTGATTTTTCGGGCTTTTCATGATTCGACCTGGCGCAGACGACGTCGGTATCCAGACTGTGTGCTGACACCCTGCCCGTGCTCTGCTAGCATCCACCCTAATGACTGCGAAAAGGCGTTTGCGGGAAGCGGCGAAATCGTGAAATGGGCGGTTGTTACATCGATTTTGTGGGCGCTTTTTGTGTCTTGCCCTGCCGCTGCGAATGATTTTCCGACGCAGGCTCGAATAGAATATGTTTTGCGCTGCATGGATTCCAATGGCGGTCAAAAATACGAAAACATGTATTCGTGCGTATGCATCATTGACAAGATAGCAGAGAATATTGCATACGAGGAATTCGTGGAAGGGGAAGTGTTCACTCAGTTGCGTTCCACGCCGGGAGAAAAGGGCGGCGTGTTCCGAGATCCCGAGCGAGCGAGTGTACTCGTCAGAAAATTAACTAAAATCACTGAAGTCGCGACAAAATCGTGCTTCGTGCCGTTAAGAACACATACCGCCAACAAAGAAAACGAGAGCGGATAAGTTTTTAGGGGGTGTAATGCCGACCTTATGAATTGTAAGGCGGAGGGGCTGCTTGCAGCAGTATGCGTTGAATCCAGCGCTACCGTGCTAAGGAACAAAAAACCATCGATGGAGGTGGCGAAATGACTAAGCGAATAATTGTAATGATCGGTGTTGCACTGGCGGTAATTGCGCCTGGCACGTCGTCCGGAAACACTGAGCTGATGAAGCTCATGGATAACCCGGACAATTGGGCGATCTGGGGAGGCGATTATGCCGGCACGCGATACAGCAAATTGAATGAGATCAACAGCAAGAACGTTGGCGATTTGCAGGTGGCGTGGACATTTTCAACCGGGGTTCTGCGAGGACACGAAGGCGGGCCATTGGTTGTCGGTGATACGATGTATATCATGACACCGTTTCCGAACAAGGTGTTTGCGATTGACCTGAACGACCAGACGATCATCTGGCGATACGAGCCTAAACAGGACCCGGACACGATTCCTGTGATGTGCTGCGACACAGTGGCCCGTGGTCTTGCGTATGCGGACGGGAAGATCTTCCTGCAGCAGGCCGACACGCACCTGGTGGCGCTGAATGCCAAGACCGGCAAGATGATCTGGCGCATCAAGAATGGTGATCCGAAAAAGGGTAGTACCAATACCAACGCGCCGGTCGTCATCAAAGACAAAGTGTTGACCGGCATCAGTGGCGGTGAGTTCGGCGTGCGAGGCTTCCTGGCGGCTTACAATATCTCGGATGGCAGCCTGGCCTGGAAAGGTTTCAGCGTCGGGCCGGACAAGGACACGCTCATCGATCCCATCAAGACCACCCACCTTGGTAAGCCGGTCGGCAAAAGCTCCGGCACCAATACGTGGAAAGGGGATCAATGGAAAATAGGCGGCGGAACGACCTGGGGCTGGTACACCTACGATCCGGATCTCAACCTGGTCTATTACGGCACCGGCAATCCAAGCACCTGGAATCCCGTGGTGCGGCCCGGCGACAACCGCTGGTCCATGACGATCTTTGCCCGCGATCTCGACACAGGTAAGGCCAAGTGGCTCTACCAGATGACTCCTCATGATGAGTGGGACTACGACGGCATCAACGAGATGATCCTCGCCGACATTAAGGTCAAAGGCAAGAATCGTAAGGTCCTGGTGCATTTTGACCGCAATGGTTTTGGTTACACGCTTGACCGCGTAACGGGCGAACTGCTGGTGGCTGAGAAATTCGACCCCTCAGTGAACTGGGCGACGCACGTGAACATGAAAACCGGCCGGCCCGCGGTTGTTGCCAAATACAGCACGCACGCGACTGGTCAGGACACGAACACGAAAAACGTGTGCCCGGCAGCACTGGGCAGCAAGGATCAGCAGCCGGCTGCATTTTCACCAAAGACCGGTCTGTTCTATGTACCCACAAACCATTTGTGCATGGACTACGAGCCGTTTGAGGTGGAATACGTCGCTGGCCAGCCTTATGTGGGTGCGACGCTGAGCATGTTTCCGGCAGGCCGGGTTACCGGCGATGGCACCACCAATCTGGGCAACTTCATTGCCTGGGATGCTTCAGCAGGTAAAATCGTTTGGTCATTGCCTGAACGGTTCTCGGTGTGGAGCGGTGCCTTGGCAACTGCGGGAGACATCGTTTTCTACGGTACGCTTGAGGGCTATCTGAAAGCCGTCGACGCCAAGACGGGCAAGGAGCTGTATAAGTTCAAAACACCGTCTGGCATCATCGGCAACGTCAATACGTGGAAACATGACGGCAAGCAGTACATCGGCGTGCTCTCCGGTATCGGGGGCTGGGCCGGCATCGGCATGGCAGCAGGACTGACGGGTGACACCGATGGGCTTGGTGCGGTCGGTGCTTACAAGGCGCTCGATAACTACACGCAGTTGGGTGGTGTTTTGACGGTATTTGCGTTGCCCGATTAGACTGCGAGGTTTGACCAGCATTTTTGATGACAATGCGACCCCCGGCTGCACGCAGCGGCCGGGGGTTTTTTTTAGCGCACCAAATTGGGGGAACCATGGGAACTTGCAACAACCTTCGCGGGCGCAAACAAGGGATCGCACCCATGATTCTTGTCGCTACAGCGATTTTGCTATTTGCGTGTGCCGCGGACAGCACGGAAGAAAAATTATCGGCACAAGTGGTGGACGGAGCTCCTGAATCAACCGCCAAAGAAAAAGCCGCCGGCATGGCGGATGCGGGCCAGGACGAGAAATCGACGGACAGCGCCTCCGCGCTTTACTCCGTCGAATGTGGACAGGTGAACGATGCAGGTGAGCCGTTTTGTTATTTGGACCGTGATACGTACATTGGGTGGCGAACCTTCCATGGTTTTTGCCACCGGTGCCACGCACAGGATGCGGTGGGCAGCACATTCGCACCGAACCTGCTGGATCGAATTCAAGGGTTCGATTTCGATGCATTTGTGGATCGAACGGCGAACGGATTCACGGGTCAGGTCGGCGTGATGCCGCCCTGGAAAGACAACCCGAATGTCAGCAAACGATACAAGGAATTGTTTGCTTATCTCAAGGCCAGATCTGACGGCGCTCTGCCGCGCGGCCGCCCGAAGAAGAAACCCTAGGCACGTAGGATGTTGACGATAAGTCTCCGAATGCGACGATGGGTCGTACTGCTAATTGGTTTGGGCCTGTCGGCAAGCGCTCCGGGTCAGGATTCTTCCGCCTTTCGGGTTTGCGCGGATCCAAACAATCTGCCCTTGTCGTCGAAAAATGAGGATGGATTTGAAAACAGGATCGCGGAATTGTGGGCGAAGGAGCTGGGGCTGCCACTCGAGTACACCTGGTTTCCGCAACGGCGCGGATTTATTCGCAACACCCTCAAGGCGTTGAATGAATCGGGCAGCGAGTACAAGTGCGACGTCGTCATGGGCGTAGCGTCGGGGTATGACCGCCTGATGACGACCAAGCCGTACTACCGCTCAACGTATGCGCTGGTGTACGCGAAGGCACGGAATCTCGACAGCGTGAAAAGCGGCGACGACTTCATCAATTTGAATCCTGAGATTCGCGACCGACTCAGAATCGGTGCATTTACGCCGACGCCCGGGGTCAAATGGCTTGCACGGCATGGCATGACCGAACAAATGGTCGCTTTTTCCGCCATGTCCGGCGACCCCGGAGCCTACCCGGGAGAGATCATCGAAAAGGAGCTCGCGGGCGGTAGACTCGATGCCGCTGTTATCTGGGGACCGATGGCAGGTTTTTTCGCCAAACGGGCAAGCGGTGTCGAAATGGTCGTGATTCCGCTGGATTCCGAACCCGGCATTCAATTCGACTTCGCGATTTCCGCGGGCGTGAGGTACGGCGACAGTGATCGCAAGCGGGTCTTGGAAGAACTGATACGCAAGACCGCGGTGCCAATGGAAGCGATCTTCGCCGCCTACAACGTGCCTTTGCTCGATATCGTGCCCGACACCGATCCCGCGGCCTTGCCAGATGACGATTAGAGCCCCAGGAAGAATCATCGTTTTAAGGATGGCAATCTAGCATGTTCGAAATCTTGTCGAAAAAACACATCATTGCGGAACCCGGCTTCAATCGCTGGCGTGTTCCTGTGGCTTCTATCGCAATTCACCTGTGCATCGGTTCGGTTTACGCATGGAGCATTTACAATCCCGCGCTGATCAAAATGCATGGGGTGGTTGCAAGTGCCGCCAGCGATTGGACACTCAAAGAAGTTGTCTGGGTTTTCACTGCGGCCATCGTGTCTCTTGGACTGTCAGCAGCGTTTGCCGGCCGCTGGCTGGAGCGCGTTGGACCGCGCATGGTCGGCGTCGTGGCCGCCTGCTGTTGGGGCGGTGGCTATTTGATTGGTAGCCTGGGTATTTATACACATCAGTTGTGGTTACTCTATTTGGGTTACGGCGTTATCGGCGGTGTTGGTCTTGGGCTGGGTTACGTATCTCCGGTCAGCACCCTGATTCGATGGTTTCCCGACAGGCGGGGCATGGCGGCAGGCATGGCGATCATGGGCTTCGGTGGCGGTGCCATGATCGGCGCACCGTTGAAGGGGTTCTTCATCAGAATGTTTTACCGTGCCCCTGACTACCTTGGCTCGGTCGCCGACCTCAACCTGGTCACACAAGCGGGCAAGCGTTTTGCCGAAGTCGCCGGCGAATTGAAAGAAGTCGTGATCATCGGCGCTAATGACCTCGCCGGCATGATTATTCCGGGACCGGAGGGCGTCTACGTAGTTGGCACCGGGTCCACCGGCGTGGCACTGACATTTGTTGTACTCGGCATTATCTACTTCGTTGTGATGCTGCTTGCAGCTTTTGCGTACCGCGTGCCGGCGGAGGGTTGGCAACCCGAAGGCTGGATACCGCCAGATCCCGTCAAAGCGGCAAAACGAATGATTACTGACCGCGATGTCGATATCGATCAGGCGCTTAAGACAAGACAGTTTTATCAACTCTGGATTGTGCTGTGTTTCAACGTAACGGCAGGCATCGGCGTGCTGGGCGTTGCCAAGACCATGATGAGCGAAATATTCGGCAGCACCCTTCCAAACATCGTCGATGGGGCGTTTGCCGCGACCTACGTGGTGATGATCAGTGTTTTCAACATGATCGGGCGTTTCTTTTGGGCGAGTACATCCGATTTCATCGGGCGGCGCAACACGTACTGGATTTTCCTTGGCCTTGGCATTGTGCTGTATTGCTCGATACCGTTTTCCGCTCAACATGTGAGTGCCGATCCGAACGTCGTCTGGCTGGTTTACTTTTATGCCGCCAGCATGATTATTTTCACAATGTACGGCGGTGGCTTCGCCACGATACCTGCATACCTTGCAGACGTATTTGGCACAAAATATGTCGGCGGTATTCACGGCCGGCTGCTGACGGCCTGGAGTACGGCAGGCGTGCTGGGGCCGCTGGCCATCACGTCTTTGCGGGAATCCTCAATCAGCAGCGCGATTTCGGATTTGGTGGCGAGAGTTGATCCGGCCCTGTTTGCCGCGAAATTCGGCGCCGGTATCGACCAACTCGATGCGCTGGTCGCACAAAAGACCGTCACTATTTCCAAATTGATGGAAATCGCACCGGCGGGCACTATCGATCCCACCAGTAGCCTTTACAACACGACGATGTATTTGATGGCTGCGCTGCTGTTCGTCGCTCTGCTTGCCAATGCGGCCATGCGACCAGTCATGGAAAAACATTACCTGCCGGTGAGTGGCACAGTCGACAAATCCGCCGGCTAGCCATGGATCGGCTCGATGATCAAGCGATTGCAGTGCATATTGTCCTTTTGGATCAAGTGTATGCGAGTTGTATATAAGGTAAATTCGAGAAACAGCCCGAGGCGCAATTTTAGGACTACATGGTTGCTGTTACCGTTTATACTAGACGCGCAAATGCGGGCCGTATTTGTCACTATGTGATAATGCATCTGCTGTGCAGATCAAGTAACAATAAAATTCACACGCGGGAGGGGAGAATGATGGGCATGAAACAAAGCAGTAAACTGTTTTTCAATCTGATCGTCGGATCGGGTATCGCGCTTTTCAGCATGATCTCGGTACATTCTCAGGAGGTTGCCGGTGGCACGCTGTACGGCAACATGTTGACCGTCACCCAGGATATGCTGGATCGCGCAGCCGGTGACGCTAACAATTTCCTGCATACCAACGGCAATTACAATCAGACTCGCTACTATCCGGCACGCCAGATCAACACTCACAATGTCAAACGATTGGAACGAGCCTGGACGTTCAAGACCGAAGTAGTGGAGTCCCTGGAAACGACGCCAATCATCGTAAACGGCGTCATGTACGTCACGACGTCATTCAACCATGTCTACGCTTTGAATGCAGAAACGGGCAAGGAGATCTGGCACTACCAACACAAAATGGGTCCGATTACGACCTATTGCTGCGGACCGAATAATCGCGGTGTGTTCCCGTATGGCGATAAGCTCTATTTGGGTACTCTGGATGCGAAGCTCGTAGCCTTGAATGCGAAAACGGGTGCTATCGAATGGGAGACGCAGATTGCAGACCCCGAGCTCGGTTACAGTGAGACGATGGCTCCGACCGCAGTCGATGGAAAAATCCTTATTGGCACCAACGGCGGCGAATATGGAATTCGCGGATTTGTCAAAGCCTTTGATGCGGAAACCGGCGAGTTGCTATGGACATTCCATACAACGGCTGAGAATTCTGTTGGCGTCTGGGCGACCAGGGATGCGACGGGGCGCGATATGTTGCGAGATATCA
>JADFSP010000025.1 GCA_022560695.1 Pseudomonadota bacterium | reverse complement strand
CGCACATCCCTGTGCTCCGCGACATTAGGTCGTCCTGACCGTCGTCGCTCTCGCACATCCCTGTGCTCCGCGACATTAGGTCGTCCTGACCGTCGTCGCTCTCGCACATCCCTGTGCTCCGCGACATTAGGTCGTCCTGACCACAAAGATCTTCCTACACAGGGATGCGCCAACGTGGCAACATTGCGCATCGCCCATCGCTTTGACCAGGGACCCGTGACCGAGCACAACCGAAAACTCCTGATCGTCGAGGATGACCCCGGTCTCCTGAGCCAGCTGCGCTGGTGTTTCGATGACTACGAGGTGGTCACGGCCGAGGACCGCGAGTCCGCGATTGCTGAGCTGCGGCGCCACGAGCCCATGGTCGTGCTGCAGGATCTCGGTCTGCCACCGAAGCCTGAAGGCGTCGAAGAGGGGCTCGCAACGCTCAGGGACACGCTGCAGCTAGCGCCGTACACAAAAGTCATCGTCGTCACCGGCAACGGTGACCAGGAAAATGCGCTGACCGCGATTGCGCAGGGTGCGTACGACTTTTACGAAAAACCCGTCGACACGGACACGTTGAAACTGCTGGTCGACCGTGCGTTCAACATCTCCGAGCTCGAAGCCGAAAACCGGCGGCTGCAATACCGGGTCAACGAGTCACCATTGGACGGCATTGTCGCGGCGAGTGAGGCCATGCTCGCGGTCTGCCGCATGATCGAGAAGATCGCGCCGACCGACGTCACGACCTTGCTTCTCGGCGAAAGCGGCACTGGCAAGGAATTGGTCGCGCGTGCACTGCATCGCCTTAGTCCGAGAGCCGATCAGAAATTCGTCGCCATCAACTGCGCGGCGATCCCCGAGAACCTGCTGGAGTCGGAATTGTTCGGTCACGAGAAGGGCGCGTTCACGGGTGCGATCAAGCAGACACACGGCAAGATCGAAGTTGCCGATGGTGGCACCCTGTTTCTCGACGAGATCGG
Source organism: Pseudomonadota bacterium (assembly GCA_022560695.1). Taxonomy (GTDB): domain Bacteria; phylum Pseudomonadota; class Gammaproteobacteria; order Steroidobacterales; family Woeseiaceae; genus UBA1847. Next base: position 28,853 of record JADFSP010000025.1, on the reverse strand, counting down.
TGACATGCCGCTTGCGTTGCAGGCAAAAATGCTGCGCTTTCTGCAGGAGCGCGTCATTGAGCGCGTTGGCGGCCTCCAGGAGATTGCGGTCGACGTCCGCGTCGTCTGTGCAACCAACCAAAATCCGGAATTGATGATCAAGGAAAACCTGTTCCGCGAGGATCTGTACTACCGCGTCAGCGAAATTACGATCAACATTCCGCCATTCCGTGAGCGCGAGGAAGGACGGCTGATCCTCGCGCGCACCCTGTTGCAGAAATACTCCAAGCAGCTGCGCAGGCCGCTGAACGGCTTTAGTGAAGATGCCGTCGCGGCCATCGAGTCGTATGCATGGCCCGGCAATGTGCGCGAACTCGAAAACAAGATCAAGGGTGCCGTCATCATGGCTGACGGCAAGCTGGTCACTGCGGCGGATCTCGGGGTGTCCGCCGGCGACGGTCAGCCAGAGACCCTGAACCTGCGCGAAGTGCGGCAAAACGCTGAATCGAAAGCGATACGGGTCGCGCTGACGCGCAACTTCGGCAACATCTCCAAGACTGCGGATTTGTTGGGCATCACGCGGCCGACGTTGTACGACCTCATGAGCAAGTATGGCCTGTCGGCCGAGGGATATTCGAAAAAGAACGCCATTGCGGCGGATTGACCGAAAAAAAAGTGGGGTCGAACCGAACTTTCCCATTGGGAAACTTCGGTTCGACCCCACTTTTTTTTCTTTTCTATCGGGCCTTGAACTGTTCCGGGTTCAGGTCGTGGCGCGCCAGCAGCTTGTAAAAGTCGGTGCGATTGCGTTTCGCAAGCCGCGCTGCCTGGCTGACATTGCCGATCGTTATCTGCAGGATCTGCGACAGGTAATTGCGCGTGAATTCGTCGCGCGCATCGCTGAAGGACAACAGCTTGCCGGCGTGTTCGCCAAGTGACTGCTGCACCAGCTCGGCGCTGATGACCGGAGACCGCGACAGCGCGACGTTCTGGCGCACGGCGTTGTGCAACTGCCGGATATTGCCCGGCCACTCTGCGGTAACGAGCATTTCCACGGCTTCGGGTGCGTAGACCTTGCGCTCCTGATCAGCTTCGGCTGAAATCTGTTGCAGGAAATGGGCGACGAGCAGCGGGATGTCCTCACGGCGCTGGCTCAGTGTCGGAATGCGGATATTGACGACGTTGAGGCGGTAATAAAGATCCTCGCGGAAGCGTCCGTGCACCATGAATTTCTGCAGGTCGCAATGCGTGGCGGAGATCACGCGCACGTCGACTTCACAGGCTTCAATACCGCCGACGGGCCGCACCTTGTTTTCCTGCAGGACGCGTAGCAGCTTGACCTGCAATCGCATCGGCATGTCACCGACCTCGTCGAGCAACAACGTACCGCCCTCGGCCGCGTGAAACAGGCCGGTCTGACTAGCCGTCGCGCCCGCAAACGCACCTTTTTCGTGGCCAAACAGCTGTGATTCGAGCAGATTTTCCGCCATTGCGCTGCAGTTAATGGTGACGAACGGCTGGTTGCTCCGCGGGCTGGCGCGGTGAATGGCCCTGGCCATCAACTCCTTGCCGGTACCGCTTTCGCCATTGATCAGCACGCGGGCGTCCGTGGCGGCAACCATCTTGGCCTGGTTCAGAATTTCCTTCATGGCCTGGTTGCGCGTGATGATGTCGCGCGCCCAGTCTTCACTGACGGCGTGCGAACCCGACACCTTGAGCGCACGCTCGACCGTGGACATCAGTTCGTCCTTGTCGATCGGTTTGGTCAGAAAACCGAATGCACCGCCCTGCGTGGCCACAACGGCGTCCGGGATCGTGCCATGTGCCGTGATGATGACGACGCGCAGGCCCGGAGAGCGCGTCTGCAGCTCCTTTAACAGGCCGATGCCATCCATTTTGTCCATGCGCAGGTCGGTTACGACGAGGTCCGGAGCGAAGCGATTCAGGGTTGCGAGTGCCTTGTGCGCGTTGTCGACGGCTTCGACTTCATAACTCTCGGCGCGCAGCCGAATACTCAGCAAGCGCAGGAGCCCCGGATCGTCGTCGACGAGCAGGATCTTGCCTTTCGATTTAGCGACGCTGGTCTGCATAGGGTGAGACGTGCGGCAACGGGACTGCAAAGGTTAGAGGGATTGAGGGGCATGGGCAAGATGTCGCATTTGACCGACGCGAAAACTGGGGTCGAACCGCGCGAAAACTGGGGTCGAACCGAAGTTTTATCGCCAAGGCGGGTCAGCCCCCGGTTTGCGCGCTTGCACGACATAATATTGAAGATTGGGGTCAAACTGAGATTTGCGCGAGAAAACTTCGGTTCGACCCCTTTTCCCTACTGGTCCTGCTCGCGAATCGAGCGCTCAATCGAGGTAATCGCCTCGAGCTTGTCCTCGGCGTCGTCGAGCTCGTCACGCAGGCGGCGGTTTTCGGCCTCGACCGCGTCGAGGCGCCGGCTTACCGCGGCTTCTTCGGTCTCGGACGCCCGCAGCTGGCGCGCTTCCGCGGTCAGGACGATGCGCTCTTCAACTGCCTGCAGGTGAATCGTCGCGAGCGACACTTCGCCCGGCGTCAACAGCGGCGACTGCGCCAGCAATTCGCGCAACAAACTTTGCGCGCGTTCCGGGTCAGCTCCCGCGTGTCCGGGCGTTGCAAGGATCAGCGCGAAGCGAAGATTGGTGGACGGGCCGGGCATCAGATCGGCCGCGGCGGCGGCATCGGCGAATATCTTCTTCTGCGCAGCTGGATCGCTGCCGGCCAGACGATACAACTCGTCGAGGTAGTCGTCGGTCGCGGGCGCGACGTACAGGCTTGACTCATCCGGCGGCGGGCGCCCGAAATGCTTGGCCAGCCAGGCCTTGGTGTCCGCACAACCAGCCAGCATCGCCATGCACAGCATTGCCAGCGTGATTTGAGGCGCAATTTGCCGCGCCCGAATTATTGCAGTTTGCTTACGCACTCGCCGCCATTCTCTCTTGTGCCACTATGCGTTTCTGTGGAATGCGGATCCGGAAGTGCGCACCCGGGAACTCACTGGTATCCACGATCTCGACCGAGCCATCGTGAGCCTGCACGCATTCCATCACAACGGACAGTCCGATGCCTGTGCCGGCAACATGGCCGCCCGCTTCGTGCTGGCCCTGGAAAAATGCATCGAAAATCTTCGGCGCTTCGTCTTTGGGGATGCCCGGTCCGGTATCGGCAAACTCGATCGTGAAACTCGTGGAAAATCGGGTTGCGCGAATCGTGACATAACCACCATAGGGCGTGAACTTCGTTGCATTAGACAGCAGATTATCAATAACGGTTCGGATCTTATCCCGATCCGCGTTCACAATTATGTCGTCGACTTCCAGCCGCAACTGGATGTTCGCGGCCTTGAGCGCGAGCCGCTGCTCCTTGGCTACCGAGATAACGAGCGCCCGCAACGGAAAATCGCTCAGCGTCAGAACTTCGCTCTTCGTTTGCCATGCACTGAAGCTCAGCAGGTTCTCGATGAGCTGTTGCAGCTTCAATCCGTTGACGCGAAGAATGTCGGTTACCTCGCGTTGCGGCTTGTTCAGGTCCCCGACCGTGCCGTCGAGCAGCAGCTCGGTACCTTCGCGAATATTGGCGAGCGGCGTTTTCAGTTCATGCGACATGTGGCGCAAAAAACGGTTTTTCTCCTGCGCCAGTTCCAGCAGCCGCACGCGCAGCCATTCAAGTTGCAGGCCGAGACGCTCGAGGTCAGTCGGTCCCTTGATCGCAATCGACTTCGAGAAGCCGCTTTGCCCGAGCTGGTGAATTGCCTGGTCGATCTGGCGAATAGGGCGCGCGACGAGCGACGTGAAAAACAGCACGAGAATCAGCGTTCCCGGTATCAGGGCCGCAACCTGCCAGGCCGATACGCGTTGTGCGCGACGCGTGCTTTCCTGCAGATTCTTGAGTTCGGTGTCCACGTAGTCGCTGTGCGTACCCGTGAATTCACTGACCTGGCGGCGCAGCGGCGCAAAACGGGCGATGGCGAACTGAGCGCGCAGATCGTCGAGCTCGGGTCGTGAGAGCGCGTCGACGATGCGCCGCGCATTGATGCCGATCGAATCGGAGAGCGCGGATACGCCGGCCTGGCTTGTCAGCGGCGCCATCTCGAGCAGACGCTCGTCCAGCGTATCGAGATCCTGACGCAGTAGCAGCAAGCTGTCGGGATTTCGCAGCACCTGGTACTGGCGTGCCACGCGTTCGAGAGAACTGAGCCGCTCCTCGAGCAGGCGATTGTTCTCGGCCGCCGCCACGCCCGTGAAGATCAGTTGCTCGCTCTGCTCGGCGAGCCGACCCAGGTTCACGAGCGCCCACAGGACGGCCACCAGCAGCGGCAGAGCGACCAGGCCAAATCCTACGAGAATCAGGCCGTTAAGTGATCTTGGGCGACCAAACTTCATGATGGCAGTGTAGCACCGACCGACGTCCCATAAGGCTCTCAGGCCGCCCAATAAGCGCTCGGGTCCTTGGCTGCAATCTTGCGCTCCCATTCGAGACTCGTTGCCACGATCGTGTCGAGGTTGTCGAATTTCGGCGTCCAGCCGAGCACCGCACGTATCTTCTTTGCGATGGCGATGAGTTCGGGCGGATCGCCGGGCCGCCGCGGTTCCTCGCTGATGTTGAGCGGTTCGCCGTGCGCCTTTTCCACGGCCTGCAGCACCTCACGCACGCTGTAACCGTGTCCGTAGCCGCAATTGAGAGTCGTCGATTTGCCGCCCTTGCGCAGGTAGGCCAGTGCGTCGAGGTGTGCGGCCGCGAGGTCGACAACGTGGATATAGTCCCGGAGGCCCGTGCCATCGGGTGTCGGATAGTCGGTGCCGAAAATCGACACGCCCGGCCGCCGGCCGACCGCGGCTTCGCACGCGACCTTGACGAGCAACGTGGCCTTTGGCGTCGATTGCCCGATGGTGCCTGATGGCTCGCAACCTGCGACATTGAAATAGCGCAGCGATACGTAACTTGGCCCGCCGGCTTTGGCGAGGTCGCGCAGCATCCATTCCGTCATGAGTTTGGAACTGCCGTACGGATTGATGGGCTTCGTTGCCGTGGCCTCCGAGGCCTTGCCCCCGGACGGGATGCCGTAAACGGCCGCCGTGGACGAAAATACGATGTGCTTGATGCCGTGTTTCTGGGCTGCCGAAAACAGCGTGCGGCTGCTCGACGTGTTGTTGCCGTAATATTTAAGCGGGTCGGCCACTGACTCGGGAACGATTGTGTGCGCGGCGAAATGCATCACGGTGCCGATGTCATAGCCCGAAAATATGCGCTCGAGCACATCCGGGTCACCCGTGTCGCCGACAATGAGGTCACCCGCCGTGACCGCTTCGCGAAAACCCGTCGACAGGTTGTCGAGCGTCACGACCTGCTCGCCGGCTGCGTCGAGCTGATGCGTGACGTGGCTGCCGATATAACCGGCGCCACCGGTGACAAGTATTGCTTTGTTTTTCATAGGTCTCGCGCCAACCTCAATTTTGCGGATGACGTTTTATTTGAACCCTTGGCCAGACCGTGGGCCAAAGTCTATCAATAGTCGCCGCCGAAAGGCGCATACGGATCGCACATAATTCAGTAGCCGCGTGCTGCGGATCGCTTGCCAGGTGAGAGGCTCGTGCTTATGTCCTCGTCCAGCGCGCGTAGTTATGATGATCGACAATGGATCGGCCGGCGCGGCGATATCGTGGCGCCATGGGGCGGACGGAGCAGAATAGTGGAGCAAGTCTTACACGACAACCTCACGCGCGTGCCGGCACTATCGCGACGAATGCGAACCGTCGGCCTCGCGCTGCCGCTGCTGATCCTCGCCGCTTGTGGTGGCGGCGGTGGTGGTGGCGGTAGTGGCATGGCGAATCGAGCCCCGACGGCAAATGCGGGCCCCGATCAGATCGTAGCGGAGATGGCGACGGTGCAGCTCAACGGCAGCGGCAGCGACCCGGATAGTGGCGACACATTGACGTACTCCTGGGGGCAAACCGGCGGCACGACGGTCGCGATCACGAACAGTACGTTACCGCAGGCGAGCTTCACGGCGCCGGATGTGCCCGTCAATCAGCCCGAAACCCTGACGTTCGAGCTGACCGTCAGCGACGGTATGGCGAGCGGCAGCGACACGGTTGCGATCACAGTCCAGGAACCCCTGCCAGTCGTGACCGTATCCGGTCTGGTGCAGTACGAATTCGTGCCGCCAAGCCCAAATTGCAACGGGCTCAATTTCAACGGCACGGTTGAGCGGCCGATTCGCGGCGCGACGGTGCAGCTCATCGATGCGACGACGGAGAACGTCATCGATACGATGGTTTCAAGTGCGCTGGGTGAATATTCGTTCGCCGATGTTGACGCCAATACGATGGTGCGTCTGCGTGTTCGCGCCGAGCTCAAGCGACCGGGCTCACCGTCCTGGGACGTCGAGGTACGGGACAATGTGGTCGATCCCAACGAGCCCGATCCCCCGGCACTGGTCAGCCGTCCGCTGTACGTGCTCGACGGGACGGATTTCGATACCGGCAGTGCCAATGTCACCGAAAATCTGACGGCAGCCACGGGCTGGGGTACTAACAGTTACACAGGGGCTCGAGCTGCAGCGCCATTTGCGATCCTCGACTCGATTTACTCGGCCGTCCAATTTGTGCTGACAGCTGACGCGACTGCGACTTTCGCCCCGCTGGATGCATTCTGGAGTGTCAAAAACACGTCGACCGAAAGTGGCGACGTTGATATCGGCGCGTTGGGCTCGCCTTTTTACGATCGCAGCATCGATTCGTTGTTTCTGCGCGGGGACGCCGACGACAATACCGATGAATTTGACGATCACGTCGTTCTGCATGAATGGGGACATTACTTCGAAGACAACTTCTCGCGTTCCGATTCGCTGGGCGGACATCATGCGCTCGGCGAGCGCCTTGATGCCCGCCTCGCGTTTGGCGAGGGCTGGGCGTCCGCACTGGCTGCAATGGCCCTCAACGATCCTGTTTTCTGCGATACGGGCCCTGCCGGCACGAACGGCGGATTCGGTTTCAATGCCGAGACCGGCGGCTTCGGCACGCAGGGATGGTTTAACGAAATCTCGATCGTGACGTTCATCTACGACCTGTGGGATACGAATGACGAGGGCAACGACCCCGGTTCTATCGGCTTCGCATCGCTTTACAGCACGATGACGGGACCGCACATTTTTACCGAGGCCTTCACAAGCGTGTTCTCGTTTGCGTTTGAATTGCGGGCGTCGCTGTCACAGTCAGATCAGGATTTTCTCGACTCGCAGCTCGATCGCGAGGGGATCGCATCGGCGGGTCTCGACATTTGGGGCAGCAACGAGAGCAATGATGCCAACGCCCGACCCGACGTGTTGCCGGTTTACACGGACATCGTACCCGACGGCACGCCGCTTCGCATCTGCAGCAATGCCCACAGCGATCGGCGAGTCGATGACATTGACGGCAATCGAGAACGTTACGGCAACAAACTGTCGGAATATCGCTACTTGCGCATGAACGTCACGACGCAGTCGGCTTATGCGTTGTCGATGGTTACAGTCGACCCGGTGTCGGCGCCGCCGGACGGCTTCGATTGTTCCGACCCGGCCAACGTCGATGACCCGAACATTCACATGCACAGCGATCCGGACATCTCGCTCTGGCAGGCTGGCCAACTGGTCTGGCTGGGCTTTAGCTGCGAGGCGAACAGTGAAGAGACCACGACCAACACTTTGAGCGTTGGTACTTATGTCCTGGACATACGAGAATTTCGCTACGCTGATCCGGACTCCCCCCAGGATTTTCCGGAGCAGACCTGTTTCGATGTGACAGTCTCTCCGTTTCAATAACCCAACACAGGGTGTTCACATGAACCACAGAAATTCAAACATGACATTGCTCGCGATGGCCTTGCTCGTCACGGCCTGTGGTAACGGCACGGTCGATCAGATGACCGGCCAGGAGGGTGCCGATGTTGCTACGACATCGCCGTCCGTGACGTTTACGCCCGAGAACGACGGTGCGGCCATGGCCAGCCCGAGCGGGCCGATTCAGATCAGCTACCGGATCATCGGCAAGCCCATCGTCGGCGAGCCCCTGGCGATCGATCTGCGGATCACGTCGACGCTCGAGGATCAGCCATTCAACGTCAGTTACCGGATCAATGACGTCACGGCAATGCGCCTGCCGGAATCTCAGCCTGCCAGCGTGGCAGTGGTGCCAAACATTGGTGAGGATTTCACCACGCAGCAGGTCATTGTGATACCGCTGCGCGAAGGCCGCCTGTATCTCAATGTGGCGGCGGAATTCGACACGGGCGATGGAACGATGTCGACCGTGACGGCGATTCCAATACAGGTCGGCAGCGGCACTCGTGTACTGCAGGAAAACGGCGTTGTCATGACGGACGAAAACGGCGAGCTGATCCGCTCGTTGCCAGCGCGGGAAGACTAGGCCGGGGTCGAACCGAAGTTTTCCCAAGATAGTGAGATGGCGAAAAAGTCCGGTTCGACCCCAGTTTTACGGGCCTTTGACATAATTCGACTTACCACAACCGGGAAAATTTTCCCAAAATTATTTCGAGAATTTGCGTCAGGTCACAGACCGTAAAGCTTTGAAATCTTACGGTGTACACCAACCTGCCGGGAATCCGCACAGGATTAAAACGGGTTCCGGATGAGCATCGAGGGTGCTTCGCGGCGCGGCTCGCGACGGGTTTGGTGGACGGGATTAGTCGGCGCATGGATCGGGATCTAAGAGACAGGATCAAGAGAGCGACGGAGTCATCCGGCATCGAAAAGTCGGATTTTGTCGAGCTGTTGCGTCTGGTCGACAAGCACTACGAAAAGATGGAAGCGACGATCACGCAGTCGATCGCCACGGCCACGCCCGTAGAGACGATTTTCGACAGCGTCACTGAGGCATTGATGTCGATCAGCGAGACTGGCGTCATTCGTGTCTGCAACAAGGTGTGCGCACGTTACTTCGGCCTGCCCAAGGAGCAGCTCATCGGCTCGAAGTTCGAGCAATATGTCCCGGCAGCCAAGGGCCAGCCGCTCGCCGAATTCCTCAGACCTTTCATTTCCGACCCGGACGACACGAATATCGAATTTACGGGTGGCGACGTTGATGCGTGCCGTTCCAACGGCGAGAAATTCGTCGCCGAGATCAATGCGAGTCAGCTCGATACCGTAGGGGGCTGCATTTTTGTGATCAGCCTGCGCGACATCACGGGCCGCAAAGAAGCCGAAAACGCACTTAAGGATAACGAAGAGCGTTATCGCGCACTGGTCGAGAATGCTCCAGAGGCAATCGTTGTCTTCGACGTCGATCAAAACCGCTTTACGGACGCGAACGACAATGCCTGTGTGCTGTTCAACCTGTCACGGGCGCGCCTGCTAACCATCGGGCCGCAGGAAATCAGTCCGGAAATGCAGCCCGACGGCACGCCATCGTTCGGTGTGCGCCGCGGTTACATCGACAAGGCGCTCGCGGGCGAGCACCCGAGCTTTGAATGGCTGCACAAGGACTCGGATGGCAAGGATATACCTTGTGAAGTTCGATTCAGTCGATTGCCGGCGGGCGATCGCCGCCTCATCCGTGTGAGTATTTCCGACATCACAGATCGCAAACGCAATGAGACGCTGGCGTACGCGCAAAACAAAATTCTCGAAATGATCGCCGAGAGCATGCCACACGACCGAACGTTGCGCGCAATCTGCCGCTTCGTCGAGCGCTCCGGCAAAGGGCTCAAGGCGGCTATCACGCGACTGGATACCAAGAATCAGATGTTGAGCGTGGAGGAGGCGCCAAGCCTTTCCGAGGCTTTCAAGCTGTGTCTCGACTTCGTGACCGTGGACCCGGGAAGCATTACCTGCGGTTCCGCCGTGGCACAGGGACAAGACCGAATCACAGAGGACATTTCGAACGAGGCCGGCTGGGGCCCGTTTCTAAGGCAGGCGGAAAAACACGGCATCGCCGCAGCCTGGTCGTTCCTCGTACACGGCGCTGCAGGACGCATCATCGGCACACTGGACGTTTACGTTGATGAGCCGCGTGGGCCGACGACGGAGGAACTGGACGCGCTGGGCCGGCTGGCGCGATTGGCCGGCATTGCCATCAAGCGGCAAATGGATGAACAGCGGCTGCGCACCAGTGAGGCACGCTATCGGGGGCTGTTCGAAAACGTCATCGACGGCGTCTACATCGCGTCACGGGACGGTGAATTGATTGCGGCAAACCCGGCGCTTGTCGAGATGCTCGGCTACGACAGCGTCGAAGAGCTTAAGGCGGGCGGACGCACGACGATGCTGTATGTCAATCCAATTGATCGCGAACGCGTTTTCGCGCGGCTTGAGGCGGACGGACTCGTCAAGAACTTCGAGTGTCGCCTGCGACGCAAGGACGGCAGCGAGATTGTCGTACTCGAAAACTCGCGCGCCGTGCTTGATGATGATGGCAAGGTCATCGCGCACGAGGGCACGATCACCGATATTACGGACCGCAAACTCGCCGAGACGCGTATTTTCGAGGAGAAGGAGCGCGCACAGGTCACGTTGCAGTCGATCGGTGATGGCGTGGTTACGACGGACGCCAGCGGCTGTGTTGACTACATCAATCCGGTTGCGCAGGATCTGACGGGTTGGGACATGCGCAGCGCGCGCGGCAAGACCGTCGACGAAATCATGACGATCGTCAACGAGCATACCCGGATCACGGTCGAGAATCCGGTCACACGCTGCCTGAAAGACGGTCGTGTCATCACCCTGGCCGAACACTCGATCCTGATCAACCGGAGTGGCGACGAAATTCCGATCCAGGATTCGGCGGCGCCGATTCGCGATCGCATCGGCAACATCATTGGGTCCGTCATGGTCTTCCATGACACGAGCAAGGAGTCGAGACTGTTCCGGCAGCTCAGCTATCAGGCATCGCACGATTCGTTGACCGGCCTGATTAACCGGAGTGAATTCGAAAACCACATAGTCGCCGCGCTGGATAACCTCAAGAACAACCCGGGTGATTCTCATTCGCTGCTGTACATCGATCTCGACCAGTTCAAGGTCGTCAATGACACGTTTGGTCATACTGCCGGTGACGAACTGCTCAGGCAGCTTACGGAGCTGGTGCAAAAGAACATCCGCTCTGGCGATGTTTTTTCTCGGCTTGGCGGCGACGAATTCGGCATATTGCTGGAGCGGTGCAGCGAACGGCGCGCAATGGAGGTCGCCGAAAACATCCGTGGCGCGGTTGAGGGCTATCGATTCGATTGGCAGGACTCATTCACGACGATTCGTTGTTCGATAGGCGTTGTCATGCTGAGCGCTGACACCGATGTCGCCAATGTCATGAGTTCGGCCGACGTCGCCTGCTATTCGGCGAAGGACATGGGCCGCAACCAGGTGCATTTATACGAAGACAGCGACGCATCGTTGCGCCACGAGGAAATGAAGTGGGTATCGAGGATTACAAGCGCCGTTGAAGAGGAGCGCCTGGAACTCTTTTTCCAGCCGATCATCGGCATCGGCAAGCGCAATGGCACAAGCCGGGGGCATTACGAATTGCTGTTACGCATGCGCGACGAGGGCGGCGCACTCGTCAGTCCAAATCAATTCATCCCGGCGGCCGAACGCTATAACCTGATGTCCACGCTCGATCGCTGGGTCGTCCACAAGGCACTCTCGGAACTTGCCGATCGTGACAGCAAAGACGATGCACGCTATACGATCGCAATCAATTTGTCGGGCACGTCGTTGAGCGAGGATCGCTTCCTGGAGTTCGTGACCGAAGAATTGAAGAGGCATAATCTGCCGAACGGCGCGGTGTGCTTCGAAATTACAGAGACAGCTGCGATATCGAATCTGTCGCGTGTCGTGCATTTCATGCAGGTGTTGAAGAAGCTCGGCTGCAAATTCTCGCTCGACGATTTCGGCAGCGGCCTGTCGTCATTTACCTACCTGAAGAATCTGCCCGTCGACTATCTGAAAATTGACGGCCAGTTCATCGCCAACGTTGTGGACGATTCAGTCGACGAGAGTATGGTCAAGGCGATCAGTGATGTCGGGCACGCGATGGGCATCGAAACCATTGCCGAGCGCGTCGAAACGAAACGAGTACTCGATAAACTCGGGACGCTCGGCGTTGAATTTGCCCAGGGCTATTACATCGCGCGGCCGGCGTCGGTGCAGACATTCGAACCCTGGAACGTCGGGAAATTCGAACGACGCGCCTGAATCCAGAAGTCGCGTCGCCCCGGTGGCGAGGCGGCCGCGATGCGGTACACTGACCGTCAGACAGAACCGAGACGGTCACACATGCCAGACGGCGACAATAACAACCCGGCCGCATCCTTGCTGTCCACTGGCGAGCCGCCACCCTTCAGAGTCATCAATCCGCTGGCCGAAATGCCTGTCCTGCTCGTTTGCGACCATGCCGGCCGCCGATTTCCGGAGTCGCTCGGCGACATGGGACTCGATCCGTTCGCGAGGCGTTGCCACCTGGCTGTCGACATCGGCGCGGGTTCCCTGACCGAGCGGCTTGCGGAGGACCTCGGCATCACGGCAGTGCTGGCGCGATACTCGCGCCTGGTCGTTGACTGCAATCGGCAATTGCTCGACCCGAGCGCGTTTCTCGAATTCGGTGACGGCGTCGTTGTGCCGGGCAACCGGAACCTGCGGGCCGCCGAAAAGACTGCCAGGAGCGACGCGATTTACTGGCCCTACCATCGTGCCATCGACGAACAGTTGCGGCGCCTGAAAGTGATCGGCCCACCGCCCGCCTTTATCGCCGTGCATAGCTTCACGCCGGTACTGAACGGTGCGTCGCGCCCATGGCAGGTCGGCGTGCTCTGGGAGACGGACCAGCGCTTGTCCGACCTGTTCCTCGAAGATTTCCGTGATGCAGGATATGAGGTCGGCGACAACGAACCGTATTCGGGCAAAGCGCCGCAAGACTTTACGATCGACCATCATGCGCAGGACATCGGCCTGCCGCATGTCGGGATCGAGATTCGACAGGACCTGATCGCCGACGCAGCCGGTGTCAACAAAATTGCGGCAGTGATGCAGCGGATCGTTGCATCGATTCCGGAACGAATCGGATTGCAGAGGCGACGCATTCCGGCATAGTGGAAAGGCCGCCGCGACGGGACAGTATGAAGATCACGAAGAAACCCGAATTTACAGTTGGCGTTGAAGAGGAATACCTGCTGGTCGATCGAGATACGCGTGCCCTCGTGATCGACCCACCGCAGAGCTTGATGAGCGAATGCGAAGAGCTGTGCAGTGGTCAGGTGACATCGGAGCTCTTGCGTTCGCAGATCGAGATCGGAACCAGGGTTTGTAACAACGTTCAGGAGGTACGCGAGGATCTGTCACGCCTGCGAAAAATCATCATCGATGTTGCCGCGAACCATAATCTGGCACCGATAGCGGCGTCGACGCACCCGTTCAGCCCCTGGACCGAACAAAAACAAACAAAAAAAGATCGCTACGAAGCGTTGACCATCGAAATGCAGGCAGCGGCGCGGCGGCTTGTGATCTGTGGCATGCACGTACATGTCGGCATTGGCGACGACGAACTCAGAATCGACCTGATGAACCAGATGGCGTATTTCCTGCCGCATCTGCTCGCGCTATCGTGCTCGTCGCCTTTTTGGGACGGCCGCGATACCGGGCTCAAGAGCTACCGGCTGACAATTTTCGACGCATTGCCACGGACCGGATTACCGGAACGATTCGCAAGTTACGCCGAGTACGAGCGCCACGTCAATATTCTCATGGACGCCGGGCTGATAGAGGACGCGACGCGCATCTGGTGGGATCTGCGCCCGAGTGCACGATTTCCGACGCTCGAAACGCGCGTCATGGATGTCTGCACGCGACTGGACGATGCGGTTGCACTGGCAGCGGTCCTCACGTGCATATTGCGCATGTTGTACCGCCTGCGAAAGGCTAACCAGCGCTGGCGCATCTACACGCCGATGCTGATTCAGGAAAATCGCTGGCGTGCGATGCGTTACAGCTTTGACGAGGGGCTCATCGATTTTGCGAAGGGTGTCGTCGTGCCGTTCGATGAGTTGCTCGATGAAATATTGACCCTGATTGCGGAGGATGCCGACGCGCTGGGTTGCACCGAAGAAGTTGCGTCAGCGCGCAATATCCTGACGCGCGGCACGAGCGCCCATCGGCAGCTCAAGTGCTATGAAGTCGAGCGTGCGGCGGGTAAGGATGTGGAAGAAAGCCTGAAGGCTGTCGTCGATATGCTCATTGCCGATACGGCGGAGGGCATCTAGCCCGAATCGTTCACAGCGCGGAAATCTTGGAAACTGTGATCTGGCGCGGCTTTCCGACCCAGGAATGCGGCACAGGTCGCAGCTTGAATTATCGGTCCCCGATAGCATGGCGCGATGCCGCAGATAATTGACAACCTGTTGCCTGGTGCCCTCTGATGCCGGGCGCGCTGGAGGCGTTGCTGACGCCGGTATTCGGTCTTTCGGCAGTGCTGTACCTGGGACTTGCGGTGTACGTCTCGCGTTCGTCGCCACAAAGCATCATCGGATTTTTCCTGTTTTTGATCGGTGTCATGATCGGCGGAACGGCGTTCACCTACGGCACCACCGATGCCGGCCTGTATGGCATTGGACGTGTACTGAATTTCTTCTCCGGGGGTTTTCTTCCGGTCGCGTTTTACGTGATCTATCGTCAATATGCCGTCGGACCGCCCAAAAGAATCGTGATTGCCTTCATGTCGCTCATCCCGATTGCGACGACGATACTTGCGCTGAGCAACTCAATGCACAGCATGATCTGGGCGATCGTCGAGACGGAATCGGGGCTGCGCTTTAGTTTAAGTACCGACCACTTCTGGTTTAATCGCGTCCATGCGCCGTTCGCGTACGGCTTGCTCGGCTATTCCTTGATAGCGATGGTCAGCCGGCTGCCGAGCATTGCGCTCGCGCATCAGCGCACCGTCGTGATACTGCTGATCTGCGCCGCATTGCCGTTCGCCGTCAGCATCGCCAATACGTTTCTCGGTTTCGGTCCGCCGGCGTTCCCATTCCTGTCGTCGACCCTCGTGCTGCTGCTGCCGGTCTATGTTTACGCAAGTTTGTCGCTGCGCGTCTACGAATTCAGCCCGCTCGCATATCAGACCTTGTTCGACCATGTTCGCGACTCCATCATCGTTCTCGACAACGACCAGCGGATCATTTGCGCGAACAAACAGGCTGAAGCCATGCTGGGCAAGACGGAGCGCGAGATGCTCGGGCAGAAATTATGGGATGACTTCCCCGAGGCAAGGGCGATACTCGATCAAGCCAGGGATCTGGATCTGACCAAGACGCTCAGACTGCAGGCCGACAAGATCTACGAAACCAGCATTGCACCACTGACCGATGCGAATGGCAGGAAGCAGGGTGTCGTCATCGTTTGCCGCGACATCACCGAGCGCCGGCAGGCACGGAGTCAACTCGCCGACAGTGAACACCTGATTCGCACATTGATAGAGACTTCGTCGAACGGCATTCTGCGTTTCTCGCGCGACCAGAACGACGAGCGGCACCGGTACCGATGCGTATTTGCCAATCGTGCGGCCGAGACCTACCTGAGCACGGGCAGCGGCACGCTCGTCGGCATGCCGCTCCAAAAACTGACGGCGCTGCAGCCGGAGCGTTTGTTGGCTCACTTCTCAGGTGAAGCTGTGACGAGGTCGGCGACCAGCTTCGAGGTGCCGACAGAAACATTGGATGGTCATGACTGGCTGCGCATCGTTGCTGAACCAGTCGGTGAAGACTTCTCGATAACGCTGATTGACATCACACAACGCAAACGCAACGAAGACAAAATGCTCGCCGACGCGTTGCGCGATCCGCTGACCAACGTATTGAACCGGCGCGGTTTCGAAAAAGAGAGCCAGGATCGAATTCGACAGAGCGAACAGGGAGCCGTGCTGTACCTCGATCTGAACGATTTCAAGCAAATCAATGATCGCTTCGGGCACCGGTCGGGCGATGCGCTGCTCAAGGCATTCGGCCACCGGCTTGAATTTTGTCTGCGGCCCGAGGACGTCCTTGGACGGCTCGGCGGGGACGAGTTCGCGATCGTGTTGCCGGGCGTTACAGTTGACGACGTAAAACATGTGGCGGAGCGACTCGTGCAGACGGCATCGGAGGCGTACATCATCCAGGGGCAGGAGATCAAATGCACGGCCAGCGTCGGCATCGCCCTGATCCCGCGGCACGGGAAAGAGCTCTGGCACCTGATCAGCGTCGCCGACCAGGCGATGTATAACGCCAAGGCAATCGGCGAGGAT
The DNA here is from genome assembly GCA_022560695.1 of Pseudomonadota bacterium. Lineage (GTDB taxonomy): Bacteria > Pseudomonadota > Gammaproteobacteria > Steroidobacterales > Woeseiaceae > UBA1847. The sequence goes on along the minus strand of JADFSP010000025.1, from coordinate 12,585 downwards.
GAGGCCGGCAACGATTGCGCCGCCTACGTCGAAGCTGCAATCGCATCGTAAGCACATACCTGGCCGGTGCGCAGCGACGCGCAGAGGGGATTGTTGGATCATTTTAAATCGACTATACTGGATATATGGATACGACATTGGCCATTGCTGCGTTCGAGGCACTGTCGAACGAGACGCGCCTCGCGGTCTTTCGGCTGTTGGTGAAGGCCGGGCCTGACGGCCTGTCGGCGGGCGAGATTGCAGAACGCCTGGGCGTCGTGCAAAACACGATGTCGAGCCACCTGCAGAAGCTCTCGCGTGCCGGCATCGTGATAAGTCGGCGGCAAAGCCGCCATATCATCTATCGCGCGGACTTCCAGACGGTGCGCGCGCTGATTCTGTATTTGCTTGAGGATTGCTGCAGGGGCGAGGCTGAATTGCGCGAGCCACTTGCTGCGTCACTGGCCTGCTGAGGAGTTGCCATGCATCGATTTCACATCAATATTTCAGTTGCTGACCTGGAAAAGTCCATCGAGTTTTACCGCACGTTATTCGGTGAAGAACCGATGATCCACAAAGACGACTATGCGAAATGGATGCTGGATGATCCGCGCATCAATTTTGCAATCAGTCTGTCGAAGGGTCATCGCGGTATCAATCACATCGGTCTGCAAGCTGACACGCTCGAGCAGTTAGGTGACATCCAGGAGCGCTTGCGCGCCGCGGACGCAATAGTTTTCGATCAGCCGGATGCGCATTGCTGCTACGCGCGCTCCACCAAGACCTGGGTGCGCGACCCGGATGACGTCGCGTGGGAGACATTTGTTACGCACGAGGGGACAACTCAATACGGTGAAGACTTTGCGCCTGCCGCAGGCGCACGGCCCGAGCCTGAAACGCGCTGCTGCAACTAAAAAAGTGCGTACTGTGCTGCCCGGGCGCCGGCTATTCGACGTCAGGGTTACGGAATAATGCGGATTTCGGCGGTTGCGGGATCGACGGTGTCGAGCGCGATCGCATCGATGACGTCGCCGAGCACAGGATCGATGCGCACGGGTCCGGCGAGCAGCATCGTCTTGTCGCCGGTCGGCGTCAGGTACACGTCGAAACTTCCGGCGTCGAGCGCGACAGTTAACGACGGAAATCCAAAATTCAACTGTGCCAGCCGGGGCAGCACGTCATCAATTGCCGTGCCGGCGTCGACGACATAGACATCAATGAGACCGTGATTCGCTGCCGCATGAAACAGACGAAACTTGACGATTGTCTCGACAGAGCGCCTGTCCGCAACGAAGTTCGATGTCGTGATGCTGCCGCTTTGGCCAACGGCGACAACATCATTGTGGGTGCCGGCCGTCGCGTTCAGCGTGCTGTCGAAAAGCGGGACGCCCGGACTGCCGGGGGCGGTATAACTGATCGTTGATTCACCGATCGCAACATCCAGATCGGCGGTGGTATCGCCAAACTGATGATTCGTGACGATCGGTGTGCCCAGTGTTGCGTCGTCGTAAATGTCGGCGGCGCCGAGATCGGCGCTGGCGTGAATGAATCGAGCGGTAGGCGGAAATCTGACATCCGCCAGCCTGGAACTTGCGCCACCGGCGGTGATTGCGCGCACAGAAACCGGGGCCGTATCGTTCGCGTCGGCGTCAAAGACTGTGATGATCAGCGCGTTGCGTGGCGCGAACGGTATGGTGTCCGACACGTAGTGGATGGTCGACGGATCACCCGCCGCGGTGACGGTGATGACATAGTCACCCTCGGCGAAATCGACGGCCGGCACCACCTCTCTGAACGACAACGTGGCGACTTCCATGCCGATCGCCGGTGCGGTTCCGGGCGCCGCAAGGTAGACATCGACAGGTCCGAGTGATTCCGAGGCGTGTCCGAAGCGGGCTTCGAAGACCGTTTCAGTGCCGTCGAAAGTGCGTTCGTCACCTTCCCATAGCGTAATGGTCGGATTTGTCAATGCGCCGCTGATCAGGAAGACGAAGTCCTTGTCGGCGATGACATGCAGAAACTGGCTTGCGACGCGCGTCGCGAAGGTATTTCCGGACAGCAGGACTTCGAAATTAAACGTGTAGTCGAGGTCGTCATAACGCGCCACGCCCGTCGAGCCTTTGAAACTGACCGCTGCGATCAGTCGTTCCTCAATCAGGAATCCGAAGTCCGGTGATGTCTTGATGGCATTGATCGTGCGAATGCTGCCCTTCCCGGTCGCGGTGGGCAGACTCGAATCGCCGGTGCAGGCGCCCAGAACAATTGCAGTCAGGCAGGTCAGCAGGAGAAAAACACGTCTCATTCACCAGTACTCCGTCAAGATGATATTGATGGCTTCAGCAAGTATTCACTACGACAGATCGGCAGCTTCAGAGTTTCGGTGCAAAAAACTGGGGTCGAACCGAAGTTTTTGCTCGATGGAGTCATTTAGTCGCCAGTTCTTAGGAAAAACTTCGGTTCGACCCCAGTTTTTTCCTGTCAGCTACGCGCCTCGAAACCGTAGATCGACTTGACCTCGAGAAATTCCTCGATGCCGTGCGATCCCCATTCGCGGCCATTGCCGGATTGCTTGTAGCCGCCGAACGGCGCCATGGAATCGAGGTGGGCGTTGTTGATGTGCACCATGCCGGTCTTCAGGCGCGAGGCGATCTTGCGTGCACGATCGAGGTTGGACGACGAGACATAGCCCGAGAGGCCGTATGGCGTGTCATTGGCGATGCGCACAGCGTCATCCTCGTCGTCATAGGGCATGATTGACAATACCGGGCCGAATATTTCCTCGCGCGCGATGGTCATGTCGCTGGTGACGTCGGCAAACACGGTCAGCTTGACGAAATAGCCGGTCTTGAGACCTTCGGGCCGCCCCGTGCCGCCTGCGGCCAGCGTCGCGCCTTCATCGATGCCTTTCTGGATCAGGCTCTGCACCTTATGCCAATGCATGTCCGACACGAGTGGGCCGACTTCGACGCCCTTCGCGCGGGGCAGACCGACCTTGACGGCATTTGCAGCGCTCGCGGCAATGGCCGCTGCCTCGTCCATGCGGCTTTTTGGAACCAGCATTCGGGTTGGCGCATTGCAGGACTGCCCGGTGTTCTCGAAGCACTCTTTTGCACCTGTCGTGACGGCTTTTTCGAAGTCAGCATCGTCGAGCAGGATGTTTGCCGACTTACCGCCCAGTTCCTGCGCGACGCGCTTGATCGTCGGTGCCGCATTTTGTGCCACCGATATGCCGGCACGCGTGGATCCCGTGAACGACACCATTGCGACGTCCGGGTGCTGGCTCAACGCGGTGCCGACACCGGGTCCGTCGCCGTTGACGAGATTGAAGACGCCCGCCGGTACGCCGGCATCGTGGATGATTTCTGCAAAGATCATCGCGTCGAACGGCGCGATCTCACTTGGCTTCAGTACCATCGTACAGCCGGCGGCCAGCGCCGGCGCGACCTTGCAAACGATCTGATTGATCGGCCAGTTCCATGGCGTGATCAATGCGCAGACGCCGATTGCTTCGCGAACGATCAAGGTCGTGCCGTGTTGTTCTTCGAACGGCAACTCCCTCAATGCAACCAGGGCGGCTTTGATGTGCTGCGGTCCGCTGGCGGCCTGCGAGTGCTTCGCGAGCCCCCAGGGCGCGCCCATCTCGTCCATGATCGCTTCCGCGATCTCATCATGACGCTTCGCGAAATTATCGAGGATGGACTGCAGCAGGTCGATGCGTTCTTCGCGTGTCGTGCGCGCGAAGCTGGCCCCGGCGCCCTTGGCTGCGGCAACGGCCAGATCGACATCGGCGGCCGAACCGAGGCTGATGCGTCCGCAGACCTCTTCGGTCGCCGGATTGATGACGTCAAGTGGATTGGCTGTCACCGGGTCAACCCATTTGCCGTCAATATAAAATTGCAGCATGTCACGCATGGATGATGCTCCTTGAAAGAGCCGCGAATCATATCCTAAATCGGCAGTTTCGGGGCGCTTTCAAGTCAAGGGACCTCAGCTTATTAAGCCTTATTGACGTATCCTGACGCGTCGGCGAGATAATGCCGGGCGATGCCGCCTCACGGCTTGCCAAATGGATGCGTAATTGTTCGATTTCAAGGGAGAAATCGGGTGACAACGAACGACGAATTACTGGCTCTGCGGGAATCTGCGACCGCGCGCGGCGTGGGCACGCAGACCACGATATTCTCCGACAAGGCGCGCAACGCCGAGATTTGGGATGTCGAGGGCAAGCGTTACATTGACCTGGCCGCCGGCATCGCTGTCACCAATACAGGACACAATCACCCCGTCGTCATCGCGGCCGTCAAGGCGCAGCTCGAGCGTTTTAGTCACACCTGTTTTCAGGTCACACCCTACGACGTTTATGTGCAACTCGCGGTACGCCTCAACGATGTCGCACCTGGTTCCACGCCAAAGAAGTCGATGTTTCTCACGACGGGCGTTGAAGCTGTTGAAAATGCAGTAAAAATTTCCAGAAAATACACGGGCCGCAGCGGCGTCATTGCATTCTCGGGTGCGTTTCACGGGCGCACGATGCTGGGCATGGCGCTGACCGGAAAGGTTGTACCGTACAAGGCCGGCTTCGGACCGTTCCCGGCCGAGGTGTTTCATGTGCCGTTTCCGATCGACTATCACGGCGTCACGGCCGAGCATTCGCTGGCTGCGCTGGACACGTTGTTCAATTCCGATGTCGAGCCGTCACGCATTGCAGCGATGATCATCGAGCCCGTGCAGGGCGAGGGCGGGTTCTACGCGGCGCCGGTCGAATTCCTGCGACAACTGCGGCAAATCTGTGATCAGCACGGCATCGTCTTCATCGTCGATGAAATTCAAACCGGGTTCGGACGTACGGGAAAAATGTTCGCGATCGAACACGCCGGCGTGGAGCCGGACCTGATGACCGTTGCCAAGGGCCTGGCCGGTGGATTTCCGCTGTCGGGGGTCATCGGCAAGGCTGACATCATGGATTCGGTTGCGCCCGGTGGACTTGGCGGTACTTTCGGCGGATCGCCGCTCGGCTGTGCTGCCGCACTCGCGGTGCTGGAGGTCATCGAGACGGAAAGTCTTTGTGCCAGGGCCGTTTCAATTGGCGACAAGGTGCGCGCATGGGGCAACGGCTTGCAGCGGCAAAATACCTGCATCGGACACGTTCGCACGATGGGCGCGATGTGTGCGATCGAACTCGTTCGGGGCGGTGATGCCGACCAGCCGGACGCCGGCCTGACCAGGGCAATCGCCGCCGAATGCCTGAACCGGGGAGTTGTCTTGCTGACCTGTGGCGTGCGCGGCAACGTCATCCGGTTCCTGCCGCCTTTGACAATCGGTGACGAGTTGCTCGACAAGGCGCTTGCCGTGGTTGCGGATGTCGTATCCGCCCTGACCGACAAGCTGCATAAGGCCAGTTGATTGAGTCGCGATTGCTGTCAATGTTCGTGTTCTGGCGAACAAGGCGAACCCCCGTGCATAATAGTGGTCTGACCGCAGACAAGACACGTGGACATTTCGTTCGGAGTCCAAAGTGAAACTGACAGACCTGGCTTTATCCAACCCCGTTGCGGTCATCGCCGCAGTCCTGCTGGTATTTCTGATGGGCGTCATCGGTCTGTTGTCACTGCCGGTGCAGATGATTCCCGATGTCCAGCGTCCGTATATTCAGATCAATACAGGCTGGCGCTCTGCCGCGCCGGGGGAAGTCGAATCGGAAATCATCGAGCCGCAGGAGGACATGCTGCGCGGTATTCCCGGACTCGAAAAAATGGTGTCATCCGCGTCACGCGGCCGCGCAAGCATCAGCCTGTCATTTTCCGTCGAGACCGACCTGCAACGTGCCCTGATCGAAGTCATGAATCGGCTCAACCAGGTACCTCGTTATCCTAATGATGTCACTGAACCACGGATTTACGCGGGTCGGAATCAGTTCGGGACGGCCATCGCGTGGTTTGCCATCACACCGAAACCCGGCAACGTGCGGGAGATGGCCAGCTACAGCGATTTCGTCAGAGAAGTGGTGCTCGCGCGCATCGAGCGCGTATCCGGTGTGGCGAATGCAGATGCGTATGGAGGCCGGGACAATGAAGTTCGCATCACATTCGACCCGTACGAAACAGCGGCGCACGGGATAGACATACCGGCGCTGGCGGTACGGACCGGGAACAACATCGACACGTCTGGCGGTTTCAATGACATCGGCCGGCGGCGATACACATTGCGTTATGCCGGCAAGTACGACCTTGCGGAATTCGGTGACATGGTGCTTGACTGGCGTGGCGGCAACCCGGTCCGCTTGCGCGATATTGCCACCGTCGACGTCGTCATGCGTGACAGTTCAGGGTTCCTGACGAAGAATGGCATCGATTCGATCGCGTTCAACGCACAGGTTGAGAAAGGCGTGAATGTCCTCGAGGTCATGGATGAATTGAAAGCCGCCGTCGAGGAGTTGCGCGAGGGTCCTCTGCAGCGCGCCGGTCTCGAGATTGAGCAGGTTTACGACGAGACAATCTACATCGACGCGTCGATAGCAATGCTCACTACCAACCTGCTGCTCGGCATTTCCTTTGCAATCGGGATTCTGTGGTGGTTCCTGCGCAGATTCCGCGCGACCTTTATGGTGGCACTGGCAATTCCTGTGTCGTTGCTTGTTTCGTTCCTGATTCTGCAAATCAGCGGCCGAACCCTGAACATGATTTCACTGGCCGGTCTTGCATTCGCGATGGGCATGGTGCTCGATGCTGCGATCGTCGTGCTCGAAAACATCGTTCGTCTGCGCGAAAAGGGCATGGACGCGGAGGCCGCGGCGATCAAGGGTACCGAGCAAGTCTGGGGTGCCTTGCTCGCCTCGACGGCGACGACCGTCGTCATCTTCCTGCCGATTATTTATCTTCAGGATATATCCGGACAGCTGTTTGCCGATCTTGCGCTCGTCATCTCGGTCGCTGTCAGCGCCTCACTGATTATTGCGATTTCAATAATTCCAACGGCCGCCGCCAAATGGTTGAAGGAAATCAAACTGGAGGATCCACATGTCGAGTGGTGGGACAGTATCACGCGACTCGTCATGCGCTGGACGGATGTTGCACGGGTGCGCCACGCAATCATTGTCGGCGCGTTTGTCGGGGCGTCAATTCTCACATGGTCCTTGATGCCGCCGGCCGAGTATCTGCCCGAAGGGAAACAGAGTGCGATATTCGCATTCATCATTCCACCGCCAGGGCAAAGTGTGACTGCGGCGCGCCATGAATTCACAGATGTCGTTGCCCAGAGAATGGCTCCGCACCTAGAGGATGGCGCCGATCTTCAGGTCAAGGCCTATGTCAACGGCATGTTTAGCTCATTCAGTTTTCTTGTTGTTCGAATGAAAGATCGCGGCGACGTCGATCCGTTTGTCGACATACTCAATTCCGAGATTCTGGCAGGATTCCCCGATACGATGGCCTTTGCGGATATCCGGGGGACTTTTGATCGCATCGGCGGCGGCGGCAATATCGAATTGAATATCCAGAGCCGGGACATGGATGCAATGCTCGCCGCGGCCCGCGCGGGCATGCGGATCGTGAATGAGCGTCTGCCGGGATCACAGGTCCGGCCCGTACCCGGTGTCGATTTCTCGGAACCGGAACTCCTGTTTACCCCTGACGAAAGGCGTATCACGGAGGCGGGCTGGACCCGACAACAGATGTCAACGGTCATGAGGGCGCTGGGTGATGGTGTTTTTGTCGGTGACTATTTCGACGGCGACCGCAGCATGGACATTGTCTTGCGGGCATCGGAGTGGACCAGTCCGGAGCAACTGGCGAACACACCGCTCGCCACACCGGCCGCCGGTGTTCAGTCTGTCGATCAACTCGTTCGCATGCAGCGGACGGCCGGTCCAAATCAAATTCGGCGCGTTGACCGGCGCCGCGCAGTCACGCTGGTCATTACGCCACCGGATGATTTGTCGCTCGAGGAGTCGATACAGATTCTCAAACAAGATGTTGAACCGAAGCTCCTTGCCATTCTTCCGGACGACGGGGAGATCAGCTACTACGGCAGCGCCGACGATCTGGAAATTGCGTTAACCAGTATGTCACGCAGCTTTGCACTTGCGATCGTGGTTCTCTATCTGCTGATGAGCGGACTTTTTCGCTCTTTTCGTGACAGCCTGCTGGTGCTGGCGGCGTTGCCGCTCGCCACGGTCGGCGGTGTCGTGTTGCTGCGCGTGATGAGTCTGCCAATGGACCTCTTGACGATGATCGGCTTCATCACCCTGCTGGGCCTCGTCGTCAACAATGCGATTTTGCTGGTGCATCAGACGCGCTCGGCGGAACGGGAGGGTCTCGATCGCCGCATTGCCGTCGAGCAGGCGGTTCGACGCAGGCTGCGTCCCATTTTGATGAGTACATTGACCAGTCTGTTTGGCATGTTGCCGCTGCTGCTGATACCGGGACCGGGTTCGGAGGTTTACCAGGGCCTCGCGGCTGTTATTGTCGGTGGCATGTCGGTCAGCACGGTATTCACGCTCATCCTGCTTCCCAGCCTGCTGCGTTTGGGCGAGAATGCGCCGGTGGTGCTGATGGCACAGTCATCGCCAGAAAACGCTCCGGCCACGGGCTGAGAATTCTATGAAAACGATTCGAATTACAGTATGCGCCTTGATCTGCCTTGCATCAGGCATGTCGGCCAGCGCGCAGCAGATGCCACCGACAATTGTGGTCGTGGAGGACGCGGGAATGAAAATGCTGGCGCCAACGATCGATGTCCCGGGCACGGTTGTGAGTCGAAATGACTCACGACTGGCGTCCGAGTTGTCAGCGAAACTGAAATGGATCGCTGACGTCGGAACCGTCGTCAAAGAAGGCGATACCGTTGCGCGCCTGGACGATATCACTTTCAGATTGCTGGAGATGGAAGCACAAAGCCGCGTTGACCGCGAACAGGCACGCATAACATTCTTACGCGCGGAAAAGGAGAGGCTGGAACGGCTTGGCCAGGAAAATCTGTCCGCGAAGAGCCAGCTTGATCAAACGACGTCGAATCTTGCCATCGCTGAAAGTGACAAGGCCATTGCCGAGGCACAACTCGGGCAGGCGAAGGTCGCGATGTTCGTGACCGAGATCAGGGCGCCGTTCGACGGCATCGTGACGGAAAAGTTGCGCAACATCGGCGAACGATTGAAGGTAGCCGATGAAGTCATTCACCTTGTAAATCCAGACTCGGTTGAAGTCGTCGCGCGTGCTCCACTGAATACCGTCAACTTCATCAAAGACGGAGACATACTGGAAGTTCACAACGATTACCGAAAGGGCAATGGTGTGGTTCGGACAACCGTGCCCTTCGGCGATCCGCAGTCGCATATGTTTGAAGTGCGGTTGAATATCGATCCGAGCCTGTGGACCGTTGGCGAGAGCGTTCGTCTGTCGATGCCGACGGCACACGCCAGAGAAGTCATGACCGTGCCGCGAGACGCATTGGTGTTGCGTCGTGAGGGCACCTTCGTATTTCGCATCAAGGAGGACATGACGGCTGAGCAGGTTAATGTAATAACCGGCCTGGGTGCGGGCAGCCTCATTGAAATTATCGGTGACGTGCAGCCCGATGACCGTGTCGTCATACGTGGCGCCGAGCGTTTGAGTACGGGCATGACGGTTCAAATCCGCGCAGACGAAGGTTCAAGTGGCGCCGGCAAGAGCAGTGCTTCGCAATAGGTAATCTGGATCTGCCGATGCTGCAACTTCTGTCAGGTCTTGCGTTGTTCTTTGGCATGCATTCCATGTCCATTTTAGCGTTGCCGCTGCGCGATAAATTCGCTGCAAAAAGCGAAATTGGCTGGAAATTAATTTACGGTGTTGTCTCGCTCACCGGCCTCATTTTAATGTCGAGGGGTTATGCGGATCTCAGGTTGACGCCCACGATTCTCTATGTGGCACCCGTGTGGCTATACCACGTTGTGGCGGTTCTGTTGCTTCCCACCTTCATCCTCTTTGTTGCGCCTTACTTTCCGGGGCGAATCAGCAGTGTCACAAAACACCCGCAGCTGGTCGCTGTGAAGCTATGGGCCGTGTCGCATCTGTTGGTAAATGGCACATTGGCCGATTTGCTGCTATTTGGATCGTTTTTGCTGTGGGCCGTGGCAGTTCGTATCTCGATGAAGCGTCGGGCTACGCGCGCAGTACCGGCGATGCCGGCATCGAAAGCAAACGATATTATCGCTGTTGTGCTTGGTCTGATCGTATATGCGGCAACCGTTTCATGGCTCCATGAAATGTTGTTCGGGGTCAGGCCGTTCGTCTGATTACGTTGACTGTCGAGGCCGCATATATCGGAGCTCGAATTTCGCGCAAATCGCGCTGATCAAATTCTCCAGGTGGGGCCTCAGGCCTCGGCCAGAAGCGGCCGTTCCGGTTTTGAGTGAATGCGCGGTCGGTAGCGGGTAAATTCGACCTAGTCACGCCCAAATACCGAACTCGTCAGCTCCGTATCGAAATACTCCTTCACCTCGGCGATTTTCCCTTCCCGAACCTTGATTACCTGACAGTAAGAATTGTTGTATGGCTTGCCATCCTTTGTTTCAGCGGTGCCGGCCGTCTGAGCTACCACAAAGTCTCCTTCGGCTATCATATTTTCAACAACCGAGGAAATTCCTGCCTTAAGTTGCCCGAAAAGTGGACCCAGAAGCTGCTGAGTCAGTACCTGCTTCCCAACAAACGTGCCTGAGAATTTTGTGGAGCCAATGTTGGTCCATTTAATGTCATCGGCCAATAGAGCAAAACAAGCATCCATGTCTCCGCGATTGCCGGCCTCATAGAATGCTTTTATTACGTGTTTGTTATCTTCAATACCCATTATCGCTCTCCCTTTGGACCTGTAGTCGACGTTCAATTCCCATGACGCCACGAAGTTAAATATTGCAGTTCCGGAGCAACGGTAACCACTGCAGCAAGAATATGGATCAGTGTTTGCCAGCCATTGCCTTGTCAAGCATGGCAATCAACTCTTCGCGGCTGAAGGAATATGCCTGCCATTGATTGAGCTGCACCAGTTCTTCGATTTGTTTGCCAATCGTCCAGCCCGCTTCTTCTTTATTCGGTACCACCATGTAACGGCGCAAAGGCTCGTCAGCGAACAGTGCGTGTACCGCCGCCTCGGCGACTTCATCCGGCTTCTTGTATTGGCTGCGATCCCAGGGCCGATCGATCCAGCGCGCAAAGTCCTCGGCAAATGGCGATCCTTCCTTGGCATAGCCGTCATTGTTCGCGTGCAGCCGCGCAAGCGCCGTATCGGCAATCGCGGAATCGTAGTTGCCGGGTTCGATCACACTGACGTGTACGTTGAGCGGGGCCATTTCTGCGGCAAGGGAATCCGTGTAGGCCTCGATGGCGTGCTTGCTCATGCTGTACTGGCCGGAAAACCGGCCGGACAGGGTTCCAGAGATTGAGCCAATCGTCACGATGCGGCCCTGCGCGTCGATAATCATGGGCGCGAACGCCTGTGTCACTCTGTAAACTCCATAGACATTAACGTCCATAAGCCACTGGAATTCCTGCAGGTCGACGTCGGCCAGTGGCCCTCCAATGAAAATGCCGGCATTGTTGACGAGTCCGTATAGACCTCGCCCGCCCTCATTCACTATCTCAACGGCAGCATCGATTTGTTCCTGAATGGTCACGTCCAGTCTGATCGACTGAACGTTGTCGATCTCGTTGAGCGCATCAAGGTCTTTTTGCTTGCGAGCACCTGCATAAACGAAGTAACCTTGCTCAGCGAGCACCTCGGCAATCTTGCGACCGATTCCGGAGCTCGCACCGGTGACCAGTACGGCCTTTTGCTTGTCTTCACCACTATCCGCAAGAACACCACTGCCGACAGCCGAGAACATAAGCAGCATGAGTCCAAGACCGCACAGTCGGACAATTGATTTCATTGTTTTTCCCCATTTCGGCGCGTCGTGTTAGTGCAACAATATACCAAGGGAGATTGAAATGAGAGAAAGAATACACCGCAGTTTGGATTTTGGACTGGTCACGCTGGCCGCGGCAATCTTGATTGGCCCGGTTGCCGGATGTGCCCAGAACGAGTCAGATGCTGTGGCGGACGCTCTGAGTGCGGCGTGGCCGGGTATGGCGGAGGGCGCTACCGTCATGGACTGGGAAGGTAACGTGCTCAGGGAAGGCTCCAACGGGTATACCTGTTTTCCGACGCCCCCAACACTGGCCGGCACCGCACCAATGTGCATGGACAGCGAGTGGGCGAAGTGGGCTGAAGCGTGGCAGAACAAGACGGAATACGCGGCTGAGTCGCTGGGCATCTCTTACATGCTGGCCGGTGATGGCGGCGCCAGCAATATCGATCCGTACGCAGAAGGCCCGACCGATGACAACGAGTGGATAACAGAGGGAGCGCACCTGATGATTCTCGCGCCTGCCGCTCTGCTGGAAGGGTATTCAACGGACCCGGAGAATGGTGGACCCTATGTCATGTGGACAGGCACACCGTACGCACACCTAATGGTGCCGATTGGTGCGCGCGACTGATACCTGATCACGCGAGTTCAAAATCCCCGCCCTCAGTGGCGGGGATATTAATTAGTGTCGAATGGCGAGAAATTTTTGCCGATAGGCCGCCGGTGGCATG
>JADFSP010000024.1 GCA_022560695.1 Pseudomonadota bacterium | reverse complement strand
TTCGGACCGATAGCGATTTGAAACGGCATGCAGTTTAGCAATACGTTGACGCTATGAGCGACGTGCTCCTGTCGCCGCGATTTCGATTACCGTTTCCCACATGAATTGCACGAGCCGAACGAACTCGGCCTCGGCGATTCGTTCGTCGTCACCGTGCGCACCGCGACCGCTGTTGATCTCTTCCACCGTGCGCCCGCCCCCGATGCCGTAGGCCTGCACGCCTTTTGCACGAACCTGTGCCATATCCGTTGCCCCGGTCGACATTGTCGGGAGCACGGTTGCATCGGGATGCAGGCGCGCCGAAACTCGCTCCAATACAACAAACATTTCGTTGTCGATGGCGGATGGCTGTGCTGCCGGCCGGTAGATTGATTCGGGGATGATCGTGACACGCGTGTCATCGATCACCTCGGCCAATTGTACGTAAAATTCCTCGACATCCTCGTCGGGCAGCATGCGAATGTCCAGGATCGCCGACGCCTCTGACGGAATGACATTCTTGCGAAAACCGGCGTCCATTACCGTCGGAACGACCGATGTCCGCATGATTGAATTGTGGTACGGAAAATTTTCCAGAAAATGCTGCTGAATCTTTTCGGTCTCGTCGGGATTTTCGACGTTCTCGTAACGATATCTGTCCTTGTCGTCCGAGATCGCCGCGAGCCGGTCGAAATAGGCACGCGTCGTGTCGTTCAGGCGTACCTGCGTTTTCCAGGCGCCTGCTTTGGCAACGGCCTGCGCCAAAATCGACACGGCATTGTCCGACAGAGGCACCGAACCGTGTCCCGGCGTACCCCGCGCGACCAGCGTCACGCGCCTCGGCATTTTCTCCGTCGTCTGAATACCGACGATATGGGTTGTCCCGTTCTCGATGATGTTCGTGCCGCCCTCGGCCAGGCAGTACTCGGCCGCAATCGCATCCCAGTGCTGTTCCACCATGTAGTTGATGCCGACGCGCGGAGTCCCTTCTTCTCCGGATTCAGCGAGAAAGATGATGTCGCGGTCCAGTTCGACATCGAAGCGCTTCAAGAGCAGCATTACCATAAGCCCGGCCGCGACATTGTCCTTGTCGTCCAGTGTTCCCCGACCATACACGTAGCCATCTCGCCTGACGCCGCCGAACGGATCCTCAGTCCACTGGTCTTCCTGCACGCCAACAACATCGGTGTGGCCCATGATCAGAATCGGGCGCTTCGACCCGTTGCCATTCAATCGCGCCACCAGGTTTGCGCGGTCGGGCTCCAATGCATACAGCGTCGAATCGATGCCCGCTTTCGCCAGTACAGCTTGCAGATAATTTGCCGCCAGTGTCTCGTTGCCGGGCGGATTCGACGTGTCGATTCGGACCAGCTGAACCAGGTGATTTATCGATTCCTCGCCGACAGCATCCCAGTCGACGAAAAATCTTTGATCCGCGCAGACGTTGCCGCAGAAAACAAACAGGATAGAAAAAATCAGAGAACGCATTGCTTCTGCCGCATGTCGGGGGTGGCCAGGGAGTTGACCGGAAGTTTAACCTACTTCGACTCGGTCATCTTTGCGCGCCGCGTATCGAAGAATCACCGGGTACTATAGTAGAGTACCAGCGGGCCTAAGCACCTTGCCTGCTGCAAGTACGCGCCGATTGGAGATTCACATGAATAAGAAATTTCTCATTTCCTGGCTTGTCGTTTTCGTCGCATCGATGGCCGGAGGCTTCGTTGTGCACGTCGTCTTGCTGGGCGCCGGCTATGCGGAGCTGCCAAACCTGTTCCGCTCGGATGCCGAGTCGCAGCAGTATTTCCACCTGATGCTGTTGGCTCATATCATCATGGCGGGCGCATTGGTCTGGATCTACCAGCGTGGCCAGGAGAATAAGCCCTGGCTGCAACAAGGTGCGCGTTTCGGCATCGCAGTCGCTCTGCTGGGGCCGGTACCCCTATACATCATCTACTACGTTGTACAGCCGATGCCGGGCAGCCATGTCGTGCAACAAATGGTCTATGACGGTGCGCTCATGGTGTTGCTGGGGATACTCACGGCATTCATGAATCGTGCGCCAGAGCAGCCGGCACAGTCGGCCGAGACGTAAGACGGGCCGTCAGCGACAATGCTCGATGGCTTTACTCGCCGTCGAGCAACGTTTGCAGGTGTTCGCGAAACGCCTTACCCATAGTAGGGTGATCAAGCCCGTAGGCGACGGTTGCCTTCAGGTAACCAAGCTTGCTGCCGCAATCGAAGCGTTTGCCGCTGAAGGCATAGGCGTAGACCGGAGATTCCTCCAGCAGATCGGCGATCGCGTCCGTCAACTGGATTTCGCCGCCGGCGCCGCGACTGGTTGTCTCGAGTTTGTCGAAGATCTTTGCCGGTAACAGATAGCGCCCGACCACGGCAAGATTCGATGGCGCCTCATCCGGAGAGGGCTTCTCGACGATTGCCATGATGCGATCCTGATTAGCGGCATCGACGGAAACGATTCCATAGCTCGAAGTATCTTCGGGCGGCACCTTCTCGACAGCGATGACGCTGCCGCCGTGTTTCGCGTATTCGGCCGCCATCTGTGTAAGGCAGGGAGGATTGCCGGCGATCAAATCATCCGCCAGGTGCACAAAAAAAGGCTCGTCACCGACGGCCGAACGGGAACACAGCACAGCGTGCCCGAGCCCCAGGGGTTTGCCCTGTCGAATGTAAATGCAGGTAATGCCATCAGGCACGATTCCCCGAATCGATTGCAGCAGCTCGTCTTTTCCGGCGTCGGTCAGGGCCCGCTCGAGTTCAGGGTCGGTGTCAAAGTGGTCTTCAATTGCGCGCTTCGAGCTGCCGGTGATAAATATCAGCTTCGTGGCGCCGGCATCAATGGCCTCCTCGACCGCATATTGAATCAGCGGCTTGTCGACAATTGGCAGCATCTCCTTCGGGCTGGCCTTGGTCGCGGGCAGAAACCGCGTCCCTCGCCCGGCGACCGGAAATACGGCCGCTCTTATCGCTTGCACCAACGACGCACTCCAATGGCAGTGACAAGTCGCACATCATAGCCAATTCAAGCTGTCGGCGTGTATACCGGAATCGCGCGCACAGAAATCGCGCCGCACCGGCTGTAGCCGGCACGACGCGAATTTGCCGACGGCGTGTCGCCTACTTCCTGGCCGCCGGGCCGACGAGAATATCGGCGAGATTGATTTCGACCGTACGGTCGCCGATGCCCTTGACCAGCGACAGGTCTTCCGGGGTCTTGAAAGGTCCGTGCTTCTCGCGGTATTCAATAATCGCCTGCGCCTTGGCGGGCCCGATGCCGTTCAATTCCGCTGCGATCGTGTCCGCGTCCGCCGTATTCACGTTGACCGGGCCGGCCAGCAGCATCAGCGGGTAAGTGCATGCAAGCAGTGGCAGAAGGTGTTTCCAGATCCTCATCGTTAGGCTCCTTTGATGAATGATTGCACGTTGCCGCATCAGTGCAGCACGAGCGTGGAGCTTAGTGCACGTGGTGGGCGGCAACTGTCGCCGAAATTGCCCGGTTCGATGTAATTTGCGGAAATTTCAGCGCTGCGTGATGCTGTGTTGCAGGACCGTGTCGAACTGCACGCGCGATGCCGGGCGTTGCGTTTCCCAGTTCCGGCAGCTCGGGCACTGCCAAAGCAGGCGCTGGCTGGAGAAGCCGCATTCCTGACATTGGTATCGCGGTGTGGCGCTTGCAAGCTTGCACAGGGCCTTGCGAATTTTGGCCAGCGCTGTGGCGTCGGTCTGATCAGGCCCCGTCAGGCGCTGCAAGTCCACGAATTCGCCCAGGGTTGGTTCATTGAGCATGTAGTCCTCGACACAGGCGTCGATGACCGGTACGCCGCCAATATCGTTTACGATCGCGGTGTACGCCACCAGCGTGCTCATATCCGGGTGTTTCTTCAGCAGGGATTCCAGCGCGAGCTCCAGTTCGGCTGTTGCGCCTTCGCGCTCGTAGATCGCGACAATTTCAGGCAGTGCTTCGGCAATGAGATAGGTGTTCTCGTCAATGATACGGTGGTATAGCCGCAAAGCGGTCTTGTTATCCTCGGTTTCGCGCGCAATGTGCGCGCGCGTCAGCGCGCCGCGCATCGTCCTGGGGCGTCCTGTTTGCGCCCGTTTTACATATTTTCGCGCGGCCTCGTAGTCGTTGCTTGCCGCAGCCGCCTCAGCGAGCTCGCAATAATAGTGTGCGATCTCCAACGCAAGTGAGCGGCCGCCGAGAACCTCGAGCTTCTGCCCCGATTCGATCGCCAGTTGCCATTCTTTTTCCTGCTCGTAGATGCGGCACAAATTCTCGAGTGCCTGAACCTGGTAGCGCGAGCCCTGAGCCAGTTGCGTGAACAGATTTTCGGCCCGGTCGAGCAGGCCTGCACTCATATAATCCTTGGCGAGTGAAAACAGTGCCTGATCGCGCTGCTCGGCGGCCAGATCGGGCCGTGCAATGATGTTTTGGTGGATGCGTATGGCCCGATCAACCTCGCCACGGCGCCGGAAAAGACTGCCCAGGGCGAAGTGGGTTTCGATCGTCTTGTCGTCGACCCGCACCATTTTCAGGAAGTGCTCCAGCGCCTGGTCGGTCTGCTCGTTGAGTAAGAAATTGAGGCCCTTGAGATAATCGATATTCAGGGGTGGAGGCACGTTTTCCTCATCCCTTTCACCGAATCGGCCGAGCGCCCAGCCGGCGGCTGCCAGCAGCAAGAACAATCCCGCCAGAAGAAATGTGGATTCAGTCGGCATCGGTCAACGGCAGATTGCGCAGCGAACTGACTTCCGATTCGGTGTTGCGGAGCGAGCGGCGCAATGTGCGGCGTTCGGTGATAAGCCGCAGCGCAAACAACCCCATGCAAAGAACACCGAACAGCCAGCCCAGGACGAACGTCATAGTGAATGCGACCGGCATCGATGCAGTGACCGTGGTAAAGGCCAGGTTGATTTCCACGACACCGACGTTTAACGCGGTAAACGTAAACATGGCGACGACGATGAAGAGTACGAGTAACAGCAGACCGGCACGTTTCAACATGCGCTCACTCCATAAACGCCACAGTAGCCCTTGATGACAAGGAGTGTATTGCAGTTACCCGGGAATTGGTAACCGTGGAAACCGCTGCGTGCCCGGCGCTGTGCCGTCAGCTCTTGATCGGAAAATGCCGGCTCGAGTCGACACGTTCGCGCAGATCCTTGCCCGGTTTGAAATGCGGGACGTACTTGCCGGACAGAGCGACTGCCTCGCCCGTCTTGGGGTTGCGTCCAATGCGGGGCGGACGAAAGTGCAGCGAGAAACTGCCAAAACCGCGGATCTCAATGCGCTGTCCCCTGGCCAGGGAGTCACTCATGATGTCCAGCATATGCTTGACAGCAAGCTCGACATCCTTTGCCGGGAGGTGCTTTTGCTTGCGCGCGATTGCGTCTATTAGTTCAGATTTTGTCATTGTTCGATTTGCTTTCGTGCCTGTGGCCCGTAACCTACCGATTGTATTGACAAATATAGCCCGGACAGGCCTGTCCGGGCTACTCTTTTTTGGTATTATTTACCGCCGCCGGACATTTTTTCCTTGAGCAGCTCGCCCAGAGTCGTGCCAACCGGGCTCGAGCCGGCGTCGGATTTATAGCTGCTAATGGCCTCAGCTTCCTCATGAACCTCTTTGGCCTTGATCGACAGCGCAACCGTACGGTTCTTTCGATCGACATTCGTGAACTTGGCCTCGACCTCTTCGCCTACCTTGAGCAAGGTACGCGCATCTTCCACGCGGCCACGTGCCAGCTCGGATGCACGCAAGGATCCAAGAACGCCGTCGCCGAGATCGATCGTCGCACCGCGGGCATCAACCTCGGTCACCACGCCTTTGACGATCGTGTTCTTCGGATGCGCGGCCAGCCAGGCTGAGAACGGGTCCGTCTCGAGCTGCTTGATGCCCAGGGAGATGCGCTCCCGCTCGGCATCAATGGCCAGCACGGCCGCCTCGATATCCTGCCCCTTCTTATAGTTGTGTACGGCCTCTTCGCCTGCAACTTCCCAGGAAATATCGGACAAATGCACTAGCCCATCGATACCGCCATTGAGGCCGATAAAGATACCGAAGTCGGTAATCGACTTGATCTGGCCCGCAACCTTGTCGCCACGGTTGTACGTTGCTGCGAACTCGGCCCACGGATTTGCATTGCACTGCTTCACACCAAGTGATATGCGGCGGCGATCTTCATCGATCTCGAGGACCATGACCTCGACTTCCTCGCCCACCTGCACGATCCGCGACGGATTAACGTTCTTGTTTGTCCAATCCATCTCGGACACGTGAACAAGACCTTCAACGCCGTCTTCAATTTCGACGAAACAGCCGTAATCCGCAATGTTGGTGACCTTGCCGTACATGCGCGTATGCTGCGGATAGCGGCGCGCGAGATCCTTCCACGGATCGTCACCGAGCTGCTTCATGCCCAGCGAAACGCGCTGACGTTCACGATCGAACTTCAGGATCTTGACGTCGATCTCCTGGCCGACTTCAACCACCTCGGAAGGATGCTTGACACGTTTCCACGCCATATCGGTAATGTGAAGCAAGCCGTCAATACCGCCAAGATCGACGAACGCACCATAGTCCGTGAGATTCTTTACGATACCCTTGACGGTCTTGCCTTCCTTTAACTCTTCCAGCAATTGCTCACGCTCCGCCGAATATTCCTGCTCGACGACGGCACGCCGGGACACGACGACATTGTTGCGTCGCTGATCCAGCTTGATGACTTTGAATTCGAGACTCTTGCCTTCGAGGTAGGCCGGATCCCGCACCGGGCGAACGTCGACGAGCGAACCCGGCAGAAACGCACGGACATTGTCGATTTCGACCGTGAAACCGCCTTTGACGCGGCCATTGATGACACCCTCGACGACTTCGCCTTTCTCGAACGCTGTCTCGAGATCGATCCAGGTACGTGCGCGAATCGCTTTCTCGCGAGACAGGCGCGTCTCGCCGAAACCGTCTTCGACAGCATCAAGAGCGACCTCGACTTCATCGCCGACAGAGATGTCGTGTTCGAGAATATCGTTCTTGAATTGTTCGATCGGAATGACGGCCTCGGACTTGAGACCCGCGCTGACGATGACAACGTCGTCGTTGATTGCAACAACGATGCCGGTGATGATTGAACCCGGCTTTATGTGTTGACTGGCAAAACTTGCTTCAAATAATTCAGCAAAACTTTCAGACATGTGATTAGCCAAGAGAACCTGTTGGTCCTCACCCCAGTGTCATGCCGCATCCCGCAGCTGACGGTCAGTACAAAAAAAAGAACCGGACTCCATGTCCGATCCCACCTGTTCCTTTCCTGGAAAACTTCAGAGGTCTGACGCCCAGTCCAGCACCGTCCTGGTGACGGCCTCGATGCTCTGGCTCGAGGAATCCAGAATCCTGGCGTCCTCCGCTGGCCTCAGGGGAGCAACCAAACGCTCCGAATCGCGCCGGTCACGGTCCTCTATGTCCCGCGAAAGGGCGGCAAGGCTAACATCAATACCCTTGCCTTTCAACTGCTTATGACGCCTTTTCGCTCGCTCGCCGGCGCTCGCTGTCAGGTAGACCTTGAGCCCCGCATCGGGGAACACGTGGGTCCCCATATCGCGTCCGTCGGCCACCAGGCCCGGCATGCGACGAAAGCCCCGTTGCAGCGTCAGCAGCGCTGTTCGGACCGGCTGCAGCGGTGCAACCGTTGATGCCCCCTTGCCGCACTCCTCGGTTCTTACCTCGTCTGTCACGATGCTCCCGCTCAACCAGATTTGCTCGCCCCCCGAGTTGTCGCTGTCAAACTGCACCTCGAGATTGCGGGCCACCTCTGCGAGTTTTTCGGCGTCGTCGAGCGGCAAGCCGTCGCGTGTTGCTGCAAGTGCGACCAGCCGGTACAGCGCCCCGCTGTCAAGCAAGTGCCACCCGAGGCGGCTCGCGACGTTTCTCGCGATCGTCCCCTTGCCGGACCCGCTGGGCCCATCGATGGCAATGACGGGGACCTGACTTTGGGCGCTCACGTGGCTACATCATCGACGACGCGGATCTCAGCCTGCAGCGCACGCAGACATTCATCGAAGCCCGGGAACGAGGTATTCACGGCGGCAACGTCGTTGATCGTGACCGGGCCCTCAGCCACGGTCGCAGCAACCGCCAGCGACATTGCCACGCGATGATCACCATGACTGTCGACGCTGCCGCCAGTGAATCGGCCGCCGTGCACAACTGCGCCATCTTCGGATTCCTCGACATCGATACCCAACGCTCGCAGTCCGGTGGCCATGGTCGCGATCCGGTCGCTTTCCTTGACGCGCAGCTCACCGATTCCCGAAAAGACCGTCTTGCCCGATGCAGCCGCAGCCGCCACGAACAGCACAGGAAACTCGTCGATCGCCAGCGACACCAGCGCCGGATCGACCCGCCCCCCCTGCAATTTCGACGAGCGGACACGTACGTCGGCAACGGGTTCCTCGCCGAGCGACCGCGGATTTTCGAGGCTTATGTCCGCACCCATGGCCTGCCAGATATCAATAATTCCGGTTCGCGTCGGATTGACGCCGACATTGCGAATAAGGATATCCGCTTTTTCGGCCAGTAGTGCCGCCAGCATGATAAACGCGGCGGACGAAAGATCGGCCGGAACCTGAATATGGCAGCCCGTCAACTCCTGACCACCATCGATTGAGATGCGTCCGCCCGCAGCTGCAACTCGCGCACCCATAGAGCGCAACATTCGCTCGGTGTGGTCGCGGGTCGCCGCGGGCTCCGTGATATTGGTTTGTCCGGCGGCGTACAGTCCCGCCAGCAGTACAGCCGATTTGACCTGGGCGCTGGCCAGCGGCATCGCGTAATCGATGCATCGCAGTGGCGACCGGCCATGGATCGTCAGCGGTGGTTTGCCATCGTGGCTGTCAATTCGGGCGCCCATTTGCTGCAGCGGTGCGATAACGCGCTGCATCGGCCTCCCGGTCAACGATGCGTCGCCTGTCAGCGCACTCACAAATGCCTGCCCGCTCAGCAAGCCCGCCAGCAGCCGTATTGCGGTGCCCGAATTACCGAGATCGAGTTCCGATTCCGCTTCAACGAGGCCGTGCAATCCCACACCATTTATTGATATTTCGGTCGCCGCCGGCTGCTCGATCCTGACGCCCAGTGAGCGCATTGCGGCCAGCGTGCCCTGGCAATCCTCGCCGGCAAGAAAACCGCTGATGCGCGTGCTCCCTTGCGCAATACTGCCGAGCATCAGGGCACGATGTGACACCGACTTGTCACCCGGTACCGAGACCGTCGCATCGCGAAGTTTCGATGGCTGTACGATGAATTGCATGACCTGGGAACCTCTGATCAATGACTTCACGGCTACGCCGGTGGTGGATGACTCCCGGAGGTTCCCTGACCGCTGATCGCGATGCTCAGCCGACTGCCTTGGGATATGCGCCGAGTACCCGAAATAATGAACATCGCTCCTTGAGCTCGGCCAACGCGTCTGACACCGGTGGCTCTTCGGCGTGGCCGTCAACGTCAATGAAAAAGACATAGTCCCAGTTCTTGCGGCGTGAGGGCCGCGACTCGATACGTGTCATGCTGACACCGTGCGTGGTCAGCGGCTGCAAAAGGTGATGCAGCACGCCGGCGCCTTCGGCTGTATCACCAGTGGATACCAGGATCGTCGTCTTGTCGTGGCCGCTGGCCGCCAGGAGTTTCCGACCAACCACAAGAAACCGCGTCGCATTGTCCGCCCGGTCCTCGATATTGCTGACGAGCACTTTTAATTCGTAGACGTCAGCGGCGACCTCGGGGCCGATCGACGCCGTACCGTCTTCGTCCCGGGCGCGCCGCGCGCCC
This sequence comes from Pseudomonadota bacterium, assembly GCA_022560695.1. Taxonomy (GTDB): domain Bacteria; phylum Pseudomonadota; class Gammaproteobacteria; order Steroidobacterales; family Woeseiaceae; genus UBA1847. The sequence goes on along the minus strand of JADFSP010000024.1, from coordinate 21,889 downwards.
GCCGCATTACTCGACATGCCGATCAGGTCAACCTGGGGAAGATATTCGCGCAGCCAGCCTCGGCACTGGGCCAGTGACTGCTCGTGTGCACAGATTCGCTGGATGTTTTCGAGACCCGTCATACGCCCAAGCAGGTGTTGCTCGATTCGCAATTCGATCTCACCGGCAATTTTCAACGGCGACGTAAGAAACATATCCAGCGTGTTATTGACCGAGCCTTCGGTCGAATTTTCGATCGGGACGACACCAAAGTCGGCCGCCCCGCTCTCGACTTCCTGAAAAATCTCATCGATCGAATGAAACGGCAGCACTCTGACCGAATGCCCGAAATGCTTGAACACGGCCGTTTGGGTAAAGGTGCCCTCGGGACCCAGGAAGCCGATTTTCAGGGGTTCCTGCTGCGCCAGGCAGGCCGACATGATCTCGCGAAACAAGCGCAGCATTTCCTCGTCCTGCAACGGGCCTTTGTTCCGCTGCTGCACACGGCGCAAGACTTCGGCCTCGCGCTCCGGACGGTAGTAGTCAACCGCGGCGGCCGAATCGCCCTTCGACACGCCGACCTGCTGCGCAAAACGCGCCCGCTCGTTGATCAACGCCTGAATACGTTCGTCGATATCGTCAATGCAGCCGCGAATCTTGTCGAGATCCGGGGTTGCCGTTGCCTTCTTGTTAGCAGCCATAGTTCATGTGCCCTGTCAGCTGTGTTCCGCAACACCGTGGTTTGTGGGGAATTTTCTGAAGAATCCGTGATTCCGATCGATCGCTGTTCAGGTTACAGGCTTGCCGAGATTTCGCAACGTCAAAACGCCGTCGATGGCCCGCAGTCGCTCCTCGGTCGCCTCGCGGACCGGCTTGTTGACATCGACGATCGTATACGCGAGATCACCAATGGACTTGTTGAGCAGGTCTTCAATGTTGAGGCCGGCTTCGGCGAGACAGGTGGTGATCTGCCCGACCATGTTGGGTACGTTCGCATTCGCGATCGCTAAACGGTGTGCATCCATTCTCGGCAGGCGACACTCGGGGAAGTTGACCGAACAGCGGATGTTGCCGTTCTCGAGGAAATCCTTGACGTTTTCCACGACCATGATCGCACAGTTTTCCTCGGCCTCCGTCGTCGACGCACCGAGATGCGGCAGCGCGATCACCTTGGGGTGGGCGATCAATTCCGGCGTCGGAAAGTCGCAGATGTAGGCATGCAACTTGCCGCTGTCGAGCGCCGCGAGAACAGCCTGGTTATTGGCGACGCGACCACGCGCGAAATTGACCAGCAGGGCGTTGTCGTTCATCAACCTGAGCTTGCCGCGATTGACGAGATCCCGGGTCCCGTTCAGGAGCGGCACGTGCAGCGTCACGGCGTCCGCGTTCTGGAATAGCTGATCCAGCGTATCGGCCTGCACCACGCCTGCCGATAACTGCCACGCCCGGCGGACCGTTATTTTCGGGTCGAATCCGACGACCTTCATGCCCATTTCCAGTGCTGCATTGGCCACCACGACACCGGTCGCCCCCAGGCCGACGACGCCAAGCGTCTTGCCGGGAAGCTCGAATCCCAGGTACTTCTTCTTGGCGGTCTCGACGGCCTTGCTCAGCGCTGCGCCGGTATCGGTCAGACCGCGGACATATTCACGCGCACCACATAGGTTGCGTGCCCCGAGCAACAGACCGGCAATGACCAGCTCTTTCACGGCGTTTGCATTTGCTCCGGGCGCGTTGAAAACAGGCACGCCACGTTTGCTCATGGCTTCGACCGGAATATTGTTGGTTCCCGCCCCGGCACGTCCTATGGCCGCAACGGTATCCGGAATGTCCATACCGTGCATGTCAAACGAGCGCACAATTATGGCGTCGGGATGTGCAAATGCGGACGCGGTCTCGTAGCGGTCACCTGGCAACCGCCGCAGTCCCTCGACGGCGATATTATTGAGTGTCAGTATCTTGATCATGATCGCAATTCGTTGTGTGAGTTCGGGTTCGTCGCGACCGGATCAACCATTGCGGCGCTCGAATTCGTGCATGAATTCGATCAGTGCATCGACGGCTTCTTCGGGTACCGCGTTGTAGATCGAGGCACGCATGCCGCCGACCGAGCGATGGCCCTTGAGGCCGGCAAAGCCCGCGGCACCGGCTTGTTCGAGGAATTTCGCGTCGAGCGTTGCATCCGCCAGCACAAACGGTACATTCATCCATGAACGGCAATCTTCGCGAACAGTATTGTCATAAAAACCCGATGCGTCGATCGCCGAGTAAAGCTTCCTCGCTTTGCGTTGATTGATTTCGGCCATCACTTCAATACCACCGAGTCTGAGCAGATATTGAAAAACCTGGTCCGCGACATACCAGGCGAATGTCGGCGGCGTGTTGGTCATGGAGTCCGAATCGGCATATGCCTTCCACATCATCAGATGCGGAATCCTTGGCCGTGCACGCTCGAGCAAGTCCTTACGCACTATGACCACCGTCAGGCCGGCAGGCCCGATATTTTTCTGTGCGCCGGCATAAATGACGCCATACCGGCTGACATCGATTGGACGCGACAGGATCGTACTCGACATGTCGGCCACAAGCAGCGCATCGCCACTCGGAACAAAGTGAAATTCGACACCTGAAATCGTCTCGTTCAGCGTGAAATGCAGGTAAGCGGCATCGTCGCTGCGCCGCCAGGTCGCCTCATCGGGTATATGGGTGAAATTCTCGTCCGAACTATCGGCCACGATATTGACCGCGCAGAACTTGGCGGCCTCGCCCGCGGCCTTCTTGCTCCAGCTTCCGGTCTGCACATAATCAACCGTAGCGCCTTCATTCGTAAGGTTCAGTGGTGCCATCGCAAATTGCATCGTCGCGCCACCCTGTGTGAACAAGACAGCGTAATCGTCCGATATCGACAGCAGGCTGCGAAGATTCGCCTCCGCCCGCGCTGCGAGGGCGACGAATTCCTTGCTGCGGTGACTGACTTCCATGACGGACATGCCCGTGCCCTGCCAATCCGGAATATCGTCACGAATGACGTTGAGAACCTCAAGCGGCAGCGCGGCCGGCCCGGCACTAAAATTGAATACGCGAGACATGTCGCTGGAATCCATGATTGAAGAAACGTGACTGGCCTGCAGCAGTCATTCCAAGCAGCGCATTGTCACGGTTTCGCGGCGCGATTTCACCAGAAGTGGTCTGCTATGGCAATGCGGCACGGGAATAAGCGGACGGCCGTACGCTTCAATACTTGATGAACCCGTCAATTCCTGCCTTGAGCGCGTGCTAGTCCGCGTCGTCCATCGACTCAATGCGTGCCAGGCCCACAAGACGCTGCCCGGAGCCGACACGAATCAGCCGCACACCCTGAGTGTTGCGGCCCATGATCGATATGTCCGCCACAGGCGTTCGGACCAAGGTGCCGTTCGAACTGATGAGCATGATCTCATCGTCGTTTTCGACCTGCAACGCACCCACAGTTCGGCCGTTGCGCTTTGATGTCTGTATGGCGATAACGCCCTGACCGCCGCGGCCCTGAATCGGAAATTCATCGACCGGCGTGCGCTTTCCGTAGCCGTTTGCGGTCGCAATCAGTATCAGGCCGTGTTCAATGATCGACAGACCAATAACTTCGTGTCCCTTCGCAAGTTTGATGCCGCGCACGCCTGCCGCGCCGCGGCCCATCGGCCGCACGTCCGACTCCTGGAAGCGTATGCACTTTCCGGAGCTTGCGACCAGCAATATCTGCGCTGCTCCGTTGGTAATCGCGACGTCAACGAGGCGATCGCCGTTGCGCAAATCGATTGCGATAATGCCACTCGCGCGTGGCCGGGAAAACTGGCTCAGCGGTGTTTTCTTCACGGTTCCGCCTGACGTTGCCATGAGCACGAAACTGTCCTTATCGAACTCGTTGATCGGCAAGACGGCGTTGATGCGCTCACCGTCGTCCAGGGGCAGCAGATTGATGATCGGCTTGCCGCGCGAACCGCGGCTCGCTTGCGGGACCTGGTAGACCTTGAGCCAGTACAATTTTCCTCGACTCGAAAAGCACAGAATGGTGTCGTGCGTATTCGCGACGAAGAGATTGTCGATGAAATCCTCGTCCTTGACCTTCGTCGCCGACTTGCCGCGGCCGCCGCGCCTCTGTGCCTGGTAATCATCGATTGGCTGGGCCTTGGCGTAGCCGCCATGAGACAGCGTAACGACGACATCCTCTCGCGGGATAAGGTCCTCGATGCTGAGATCGGAATGATCCTGCACGATTTCGGTGCGTCGCTCGTCGCCGTAGGCATCGCGTACCTCGTGCAATTCATCACGAATCACCTGTTGCAGCTTGTCAGGGTCGGCAAGAATATCAGAAAACTCTTTAATTTTAACCAATATCTCTTTGTATTCATTAAGTATTTTATCTTGTTCGAGTCCCGTCAAGCGGTGCAACCTGAGGTCCAGGATCGCCTGAGCCTGGACCGCGGACAAGCGGTACAAGCCGTCAACCACGCCGAATCCTTCCTCGAGTGCGTCCGGACGCGTGTCGGTGTCGCCAGCGCCTTCGAGCATTGCGGTCACCGACCCCGGATTCCACCGGTGCGCCACAAGGGCCCCTTTGGCTTCGGCCGGAGATGCTGATGCCTTGATCAGCGTGATGACCTCGTCAATGCTAGCCAGCGCGACGGCTTGTCCCTCGAGTATGTGGGCACGATCGCGCGCCTTGCGCAGATCGAAGATGGCCCGTCGCGCGACGACCTCGCGGCGATGTGCGAGGAAAGCCTCGAGCATCTGCTTGAGGTTCATCAACTTCGGCTGACCCTCGATCAGCGCCACCATGTTGATGCCAAAGACGCTTTGCATCGGCGTCTGCTTGTAAAGATTGTTCAGGACAACGTCCGTGATCTCGCCGCGACGCAGCTCAATCACGATGCGCATACCGTCTTTGTCCGATTCATCCCGGAGTTCGCTGATGCCTTCGATGCGTTTGGCACGCACGAGCTCCGCGATTTTTTCGATCAAACGAGCCTTGTTGACCTGGTACGGCAGCTCAGTGACGATGATGGTTTCCCGTCCTCGATCATCCAGCGGCTCTATATGCGTTCGGGCACGCATGTGCACGCGGCCACGACCGGTGCAATACGCGGAATAAATTCCCTGCGCGCCATTGATGATGCCGGCGGTTGGAAAATCGGGGCCTGGCACGTGTTTCATCAAGGCCAAAATGTCGATCGACGCATCGTCGATCAGAGCCAGGCAAGCATCGATGACTTCGCACAGATTATGCGGTGGAATATTCGTCGCCATGCCGACGGCAATTCCCGATGAACCGTTTACGAGCAAATTCGGTATGCGGGTCGGCATGACCGACGGTTCGCTTTCCGAGCCGTCGTAGTTTTCGACAAAATCGACCGTTTCCTTGTCGAGGTCGGCCAGTAATTCGTGCGCAATTTTGGACATGCGCACTTCTGTGTAACGCATGGCGGCAGGTGCATCGCCATCGACTGAACCGAAGTTGCCCTGCCCGTCAACGAGCAGATAGCGCATCGAAAAGGGCTGCGCCATGCGCACGATCGTGTCGTATACCGCGGTGTCACCATGAGGATGGTACTTGCCGATGACGTCGCCAACGACGCGCGCGGACTTCTTGTAGGATTTGTTGTAATCGTTGCCGAGTTCGCGCATCGCGTGCAGCACGCGCCGATGCACCGGCTTCAGGCCGTCACGAACATCCGGCAGGGCGCGCCCGACGATGACGCTCATCGCGTAATCGAGATAGGACTGCTGCATCTCCTCTTCGAGACTGACGGACAGCACTTCCCGAGCAACTTCAGCCATAAATTCTCACAAACTCAGCGCGATTCCGCTCTCTGAGCGGAACCCCGACAGCAATAAATCTGGGTTCAATGCGGAAAAATGCAATCGATTTTACCGGGCCCGATCCGACCCTGTTGCGGCCCAAATCAGGGCTTCAATAATACCATACAGGGCCCTTCGCAACATCGTTTCAGACGCCGTCAACGTCCCGGCGATGGCCGCTGGCGGATGGGCTTGGTGACGGTATACTGCGCTCTCGAAATGACCCCGCCGAAACGCCTCCGAGACTCACAGTTAAAGGCTGAGCATGCAACATTGCGACACCCTGATCGTGCCACGCTGGTGCATCCCGGTGGAGCCAGCTGCAACAGTATTACTGGACCACGCGATCGTCATTGTCGATGGCCGCATCGTCGGCATCATGCCCGCCAGTGATGCCCGCAAATCGTATCAGCCGAGCGTCGTCGTCGAGCGCCCGCACCATGCGGCGATCCCGGGTCTGATCAATGCGCACACGCACGCAGCAATGACTCTGTTCAGGGGCCTGGCGGACAATTTGCCGCTCGAGGCGTGGTTGCAGGACAGCATCTGGCCTGCAGAGAAACGCTGGGTCAGTGCGGAAATGGTACGGGACGGGACGGAACTCGCCATCGCCGAGATGTTGTCGGCAGGCGTTACCTGTTTCAGCGACCAGTATTTCTTCCCGGAGATTGTTGCCAAGACAGCTGTCGATCTGCATATGCGTGCGATGATCGGGACGCCGGTTGTGGATATTTCGACGGCCTGGGCCGACGGCGCCGAGGAATGCCTGAGCAGGGGCGCAGACCTCGTGCACGATCCATTTGCCGACCACCCACTGATATCGACCTGCTTTGCACCCCACTCCACTTCAGCACTGTCCGACGAGGCGTTCGTCGAACTTCGCGTGCTGGCTGATCAGCTGGATGTACCGGTTCAGATTCATCTTCACGAGACCGCTGCCGAAGTGGCCGCGTCGGTCCGCGCCACCGGCAAGCGGCCGCTGCAGCGGCTGACCGATCTGGGTCTCGTCAACGCGTCGTTGCTGGCTGTGCACGCCGTGCACATGACGGACGCCGAAATTCAACAAATGGCCGATGCGGGGGTGTCAGTGGCGCATTGTCCAAAGTCCAACCTGAAACTGGCGAGCGGATTCGCCCGCGTGACCGATTATCACGCGGCAGGCGTCACGGTCGCGATCGGTACCGATGGCGCCGCCAGCAACAACACTCTCGACATCCTGTCGGAGTTGCGCACGGCGGCGCTCGTAGCCAAAGCTGTCGCCGCTGACGCCTCCGCCGTGCCGGCAGACCGCGCATTGCGCATGGCGACCATTGATGCCGCGCAAGTCCTCGGTCTCGAGAGGGAAATCGGTTCGATCGAGGCAGGCAAGTGGGCGGACATCTGCTGCATCGACTTGCAACGTTGCAACAGCCAGCCGGTATACGATCCTGTGTCGCAGCTCGTATACACTGCCCGGGCCGATCAGGTGAGTGATGTATGGGTTGCCGGCCGCCACCAGCTCGATGCGGGCCAGCTGACGAATATCGACACCGCCAGCCTCTTCGAGCGTAGTGAAGAGTGGCAACAGCGCATAACGCAAGGCATGAAGTAAGCCGACATGAACACAAAGAAAACCGGCACACTGCGGGACAACGTCGACGAGGCGGAGATCGCGAAATTTGACGCACTTGCCGCGCGCTGGTGGGACCCTGACGGTGACTTTCGGCCACTGCACGAAATCAATCCGTTACGGCTGGACTGGATCCGGCAGCACACCGAATTCGATGGCCGCACGATCGTTGACGTCGGCTGTGGTGGCGGCATCCTTGCCGAGGCGATGGCGCAAGCCGGTGCGACGGTGACCGGCATCGACATTGCCACGGGGCCGCTCGCCGTGGCCCGCCTGCATCAGATCGAATCGGGCGTCGACGTCGACTATCGGCACGCCACGGCTGAAGAACTTGCGGCCGAATGCCCGGGCTGCTTCGACGTCGTCACCTGCCTCGAGATGCTGGAGCATGTTCCGGAACCGCCGCAGGTCATTCGCTCGTGCGCGGAACTCGTCAAGCCGGGCGGGCACGTGTTCTTTTCGACCATCAATCGAAATCCGAAATCATTCCTGTTTGCGATCGTGGGCGCCGAGTACGTGTTGAAGCTGCTCCCGGCAGGCACCCATGAATATCAAAAATTCATTCGGCCGTCGGAGCTCGAATCCTGGGCCAGAGCGGCCCGGCTCGAACTCCGATCAAGCATCGGCATGCATTACAACCCGCTGAGCATGGAATATTCGTTGGGGCCAAACCTCGACGTGAATTACCTGATGCATTTCCGCCTGCCCGATAACGAGTAAGGCGTGGGTCAAACACGAATCGGACATTTTCGTGCCGTGCTTTTCGATCTGGACGGCACACTTGTCGATACCGCACCCGATATGGTTGCTGTCTTGCAAGACTTGCAGCGTGATCATGGCCAGGCAGCTATTTCCTATGACGTGGCCAGGATGCGCGTTTCCAATGGCGCACTTGGATTGATTCGTATCGCCTTTCCCGATGCCGATGAGGAGCAGCGGAGTGATCTGCATCAGCAGTATCTGCAACGCTACACAGCAAACGTGTGTCGGCGCTCCGCAGTGTTTCCTGGCCTCGAGGCGCTGCTGGATCGCCTCGACGCGGCCAGTCGTCCGTGGGGTATCGTTACGAACAAACCCGCACGCATGACGGATCCGTTGCTCAACAAGCTGGGGCTGGCCCATCGCTGCGCGTGCATCGTCAGCGGCGACACACTGAAACAAAGAAAGCCGCACCCGGCGCCGCTGCTGCACGCGTGCGACCTGGCAGGATTCGATCCGAAGAGTACGGTTTATGTCGGCGACGCCGAACGTGACGTGGAAGCAGGTCGGCGTGCGGGCATGGCGACGATTGCAGTGAGTTACGGTTACGTCATGGCAGACGATGATCCTGAGAGCTGGGGCGCGGATCGGATCGCGGCGGATACCACGGAGCTTCTGCAAATGATACTCGAAGGGGTTAATCTGGAACCCTGATGACGTCATTGACACTCGATCCTGGTTACATCGAAGTCGGCCTGTCCGCCCTCGGTATCGGCTTGTTACTCGGTGCAGCGATTGCGTGGCTCGTTGCCCGGCACCGGCAGCGTGACTTCGTGGCCGACATCGCGCGCCTCAATGCGGATATCAGGAGTCAGGATGCGTTGCAACTCGAACGTGAGTCCGCGTTCGAAGCCGCCACATCGCGCCTGGCAAAGGCTTTCGCCGATCTGTCGAACCAATCCCTGAAATCGAACAGCGAGACTTTTCTTCGGTTGGCGGAACAGAAATTGAGTGTGCAGAACGAAAAAGCGAAGCACACGCTCAGTGAACGGGAAAAAGCTGTGGAAAACCTGGTCAAACCCATTTACGAGGCGCTGAAAGCTTCGCAAAAGCAAATCGCCGAGCTGGAAAATGCGCGCAGCAAAGCCTATGGCGGTATCAAGGAACAGCTCGAAGCGATGCAAGCCGGCCAGAAGTCGCTGGCGCAAGAAACACAGAATCTCGTCAAGGCATTGCGGCGGCCGGAGGTGCGCGGCCGATGGGGGGAAATGACGCTGCGGCGGCTCGTCGAACTCGCCGGCATGGTGGAGCACTGCGATTTCCGCGAGCAGGTGCACAGTGTCGGCGATGATCAGATTATCCGGCCCGACATGATCGTGCGCATGCCGGAGCAGCGCGAGCTCGTCGTCGATGTCAAGACACCGCTGGATGCCTACCTCGAGGCCATCGAAGCCGACGACGACACACAACGGCAACTGCATCTGCAACGGCATGCAAGCAATATCCGCGAGCACATCCGCAGCCTTTCATCGAAGGCCTATTGGGCGCAATTCTCCGCAAGCCCCGAGTTCGTCATCCTGTTCATTCCAGGTGACCAGTTTCTCAGCGCCGCGTTGCATGAAGATCCCGATCTCATAGAGTACGCGTTATCGCGACAAATCATTCTTGCGACGCCAACCAGCTTTGTCGCATTGTTGAAAGCCGTAGCCTATGGCTGGCGGCAGCTCGCTCTTGCCGACAACGCCTCTGAAATTCGCGAACTCGCCGAGGACCTGTACAGTCGCTTGTCGACGTTCGTGGGCCACATGAACAAGCTTGGCCGGCAACTGGGCAGCAGTGTCGAAAACTACAATCGTGCCGTGGGATCCCTTGAACGCAAGGTTTTGCCGGGAGCCCGAAAATTCGTCGAGCTGGGTGTGCAAGCGAAGAAGAAAATGGAGAAACTCGAGACACTCGATCCGGTTCCGAGGACGATGATCGAAAGCTCCGCTGACGAAGACGAGCCCTCCGAAAAGGTCGGCAAAGCGCAAGAGAAGACGCTGCAGTAGCGACGACCCGCGTCGAACAAGAATCCTGATACAGATATGGATCATCGTACGTATACGTATTCCGACGAGCTGTTACGCGACCGTATCATTTGCATCACCGGCGCGAGCGACGGTATTGGCCGTGCATTGGCTATTCACACGGCAAAACTCGGTTCGCAGGTGATTCTGCACGGCAGAAATACGCGTAAGCTCGAAAAAGTCTACGATGAAATCGAAGCTGTGGCAGGGGCACAGCGGCCGTCCATCGCGGTAATGGATCTGGCAGTCGCCGACAGCAACGCGTACACGACGCTCGCAGACAGCATTGCCGATGACTTCGGGCGCCTGGATGGTCTCGTGCACAACGCCGGCATCCTCGGCGAACGCTATGCCATCGAACAGTATGACGCAGCCCTGTGGCAGAAGGTCATGCATGTCAATGTAACTGCCGCCGTGGCGCTGACCCAGGTCTGTCTGCCACTGCTGCACAAGTCGGACAATGGCGCGGTGATCTTTACGAGCAGCAGTGTTGGCCGAACAGGCCGGGCCTTCTGGGGCGCATACGCGGTCTCGAAGTTCGCCACCGAGGGTTTGTCTCAGGTACTCGCCGACGAACACCGCCACAGCGGCCTCACGGTGAACTGCATCAATCCGGGCCCAACACGCACGAACATGCGTTTAGCCGCGTATCCGGGGGAAGACCGGGACGCGCTGAAACGCCCCGAAGAGATACTTGCGACTTACGTTTACCTGCTCGGACCCGACAGCCGCGGGGTCACGGGCGAGAGCCTGGACGCTCAATAGGAATTAAGATTAAGTATGATCTATAACTAATTGTTATTTATATTTTTTCTTATATCTCTTTGTGGCCATCGCTGTCTCCAGGCCTGCTGCAACGTACAGACTCCGCGCCTGCGCGGGCGTCAGCGCCACGTGCTCCCCGCGGCGCAGATTGCGCGGCAAATCCAGCGGTCCATAGCCCGTACGAATAAGGCGGCTGACCTCGACTCCCACGGCCTCCCACAGGCGCCGCACCTCACGATTCCGGCCGTCTCGCAGCGCCACCTTGAACCACCGGTTGCTGCCGTCGCCACCGCTCGCCTCGACCGTCTCAAAGCGCGCCTGGCCATCCTCGAGTTCGATCCCGAGTTTCAAACGCGCCAGCCCTGTCGCCGTCGGGTTCCCGTGTACACGCACCGCATACCGCCGCACAATCTCCGCCGATGGGTGCATCAAGGCGTTCGCCAGGGCTCCGTCCGTCGTAAAAATGAGTAATCCGGTTGTGGTCATGTCCAGCCGGCCGACGGCGACCCAGCGTGCGCCCCTGAGGCGTGGCAACGCCGCGAAGACGATGTTGCGGCCCTCCGGATCGGAGCGCGTCGTGACCTCATCGCCGGGTTTGTTATAGATAATGTGTTGGTGCGACTGCCCTGTTGAGCGAAGCGCAAGGACTTTTCCATCCAGTGTAATTCGTTCTCCTCCGCTCACGGAATCGCCGGGCTGGGCGATGCGTCCGTCAATTTTCAGGCGTCCCTCACGAATCCATTGCTCGACCGCACGTCGTGAACCGTGGCCGCCCGCGGCCAGCACTTTTTGAACACGCTCAGCCACGGTAGTGCCCTCAGGCGCTGCCGGCAGTCGCGTCTTTGTCCTTCTCGCCATCGCCCTTGTCGATCACTACCGCGGCAAACAGAGCCGGCGCATCAGGGGCGACGCCAAGGTCCGACGACGCGCTCTCCTCGACATCGGGCAAATCGAGTTGCACGCGCAGGTTTTCCCAGTCAGACACATCGGCAAGAGGCGGCAAATCGTCAAGCTTCTTGAGGCCGAAATAATCCAGGAAGGACTTCGTCGTGCCGAACATCGCAGGCCGGCCTGGGACATCTCTGTGTCCGACAACGCGAATCCAGTCTCTTTCCATCAAAGACCTCACGATGTTGCTGCTTACCGACACGCCGCGAATCGCCTCGATCTCGCCGCGAGTGATCGGCTGCCGATAGGCAATCAAGGCAAGCGTCTCGAAAAGCGCACGTGAATATCGGGGTGGACGCTCCTCCCAAAGTTTGTGCAATCGTTCAGACATGTTTGACCTGATCTGGAGGCGGAACCCGGACGCAACCTCTGTGATCGAAAAGCCGCGATCCTCGTAATCTTCGATCAGATCGCTGATGGCCTTGCGAAGCGTCGATTTTTCCGGAATCGAGCCATCATCGAAAAGCTGGCGCAACTGGTCGATACTCAAAGGCCTGCCCGCCGCCAGCAATGCAGCTTCAACAAAGCATTTAATCTCTGCGTCGTCCATTAAGCGATTATCTCGGTGTTTATGGCGATTTCAGCGACGCGGAATCGAATCCTTTGTCATCGGAGACCAGGTGAACTGACGACGAGGCTCGGATATGCAACGGTGAAAATTCGTCGGACTGTACAACTTCGATGACTGATTCGCGCAGTAATTCCAAGAGCGCAATGAAGGTCACAGCAACGCCCATCCGGCCTTCTTCCTGGTCGAACAAGTCGGCAAATCCCGTGAATGAAGCGGTTTTGATGCGGGTCAGAATTTCCGACATGCGTTGGCGGACCGACAACGGTTCTCGCTGCACGTGCAAGTTGGAAAACATCTCCGCCCGCCTGAGGACATCGTGAAAAGCAAGCAGCATTTCCTTCAGCGTCACGTCCGGCATTTTTGTGATCACCTTGCGCTCGGGTGCATCGGCGGTTGCGACAAAGACGTCGCGCTCGAGCCGTGGCAGGTCTGATATGTCCTGCGCTGCCTTTTTGAAGCGCTCATACTCCTGCAGTCGCCTGACGAGTTCGGCACGCGGATCGTCCTCCTCCTCGTCGTGGTCGGCCTCGGGCCGTGGCAACAGCATGCGCGATTTGATCTCCGCCAGCATCGCCGCCATCAACAGGTACTCCCCTGCCAGTTCAAGCTGCAACTCATTCATCATTTCGATGTACTGAACATACTGCCTGGTAATCTCAGCGATCGGGATATCGAGGATGTCGATGTTCTGGCGACGAATCAGGTACAGGAGCAGGTCCAGCGGTCCTTCGAAAGCCTCCAGGAATACCTGCAAGGCATACGGCGGAATATAAAGATCCTGGGGCAGCGCAGTGACCGGTTCACCGTCGACAACGGCGAACGGCATCTCTCCCTGTGCAGGCATCTGACGTTCGTCCTGTGGCGGTTTGGGCGCGTCTTCCGACGTCAGGACTCTGAGATCTGGCTTCATCGTGCATCCCACGCGATAAGCGCGCATTCTAGCGCAAAAAGCGCTGCAAGCAGCATATGTGCCGAGCCTGAAAGCCAACCTTTCATGTGAGCAATGCGCCAACCTCGCCGCGTCCCACCCTGAGAACTTCAGCCGAACCGCCCGACAAATCGATGACACTGGTCGGGTCAATTCCGGTTGGACCGGCATCCACTATCGCGTCGATCTGATGCCCGATGCGAGCTTCGATTTCCGCGGGGTCGGTCAGCGGCCGGTCATCCCCTGGGAGCAATAGCGTCGAACTCATGATCGGCTCACCCAGGCTGTCAAGCATCGCGAGGACCAATGGATGATCAGGGACTCGCAGCCCGATCGTCCGGCGCTTTGGGTTCTGCAACCGCTTGGGCACCTCCCGGGTCGCTTGCAGGATGAACGTATACGGCCCCGGGGTCATGGATTTCAGCATCCTGTATGCCCAGTTGTCGATGCGAGCGTAGACACTGATTTCCGACAAATCACTGCAAACCAGCGTGAAATTGTGCGTGTCGTCCGTCCGTCGAATCCTTCGTATGCGGTCCATAGCCCGCTTGTCACCGATATGACAGCCGAACGCATAGCTGGAATCGGTCGGGTAGGCAATCAGCCCACCACCGCGGATGATCTGCACGATCGACGCCACCAGACGCGGTTGCGGATGGGTCGGATGAATTTCTATGAGTCGTGCCACGCACGGATTCTAGGCCAGACCGGCGGCCAGGAACAGAGCGACGCCTTATGGCCAAGAGGATTCGGATTGGGCTATCATGCGCCACCTTCTCGATAGCCACCTTTGGGCACAGAATGCAGGCGCTGGCCGAATTTTTTCCGCTGATCCTTTTCCTGGTCGCATACTTTCTGAAAGACATCTACTTTGCGTTGGCCGTCCTGATGATTGCCATGCCGATTGGACTTGCGATCAAGTACTTCAAGAACAAGCGCATCGACAAGATGTACATGTGGTCAACGATTTTGCTGCTGGTTCTTGGCGCCGCGACACTGTATTTTCGCAATCCGGTTTTTTACTACTGGAAGCCGACAGCCCTCAACTGGGCAGCCGCGATCGCCTTTTTGGGAAGTATGTGGATTGGCAGTAAGCCGCTTGCGCAGCGATTCCTCGAGCAGATTGGTGACCTTCCAACAGGACAGATTCCTGACAGGCAGTGGCGAATTCTGAACCTCCTCTGGGTGGCGTTCTTCCTGACGTCCGGTTTGCTCAACATCTATGTTGCTTACAATTTCAGCGAGAGCTTTTGGGTCAAATTCAAAGTGTTCGGCTTACTGGGCCTCACGATCGTATTTGTGTCGGCACAGGGATTCTGGATCATGTCCAGAAGTCCCGATCCGCAAGTCGAAATCGATCATGACGAGATGCGCTGATGTGGCGTTCGAACGAAATTCAGCGGCTGCTTACCGAAGCGTTTTCGCCAACCGAGCTGCTGGTCAAGGACCAGAGTCGACTACACGCTGGGCATGCCGGGGCGAAAGATGGTAAGGGCCATTTTGAAGTCATCATAGTGACTGACGCGTTCCGCGGACGGACGCGGATTGAACGACACCGAATGGTTTATGACGCTCTTGGCACATTGATGGAAACCGATATTCACGCGCTGGCCATTCAAGCGTATTCGCTCGAGGAGCGTAAGTGACAGACTTTGTCAGCAGTCGGTTGCCGCTCCAGATTCACGTGTTTTTTTGAACCCGACATAGGACACCCGGATGACTTTCAATTTCGGTTCCAAAGAATTCGGCGCGCTTTGCCTGATGGTGGTACTTGGTGGCGCACTGACGACCAGCGTGTTGGCCGAGTCGATCGCAACAATCAACGGTACAGACATTGATAGCACTGTTTTCGATGCCTACCTGGAAAGCCGGCTGCAGAAGCCCGCAGAGCAAGCCACTGCCGACGAGCGCGCCACGATCCTCGATGAAATCACCGACATCTACTTGATAACCACGCAGCCGCGCGCCAGGGAATTGGCACAGGAGCCTAAAGTCAAAGCACAGCTCGAGTTGCAGTATCGGTCCACTCTTGTGCAGACTGCCGCGACGGATTTCCTGGCCAATAATCAGGCTACCGATGAAGAGATACTGGCGCAATATACTGCTCAGAACGAAGAGCAGCAGTCGCTGGAGTTCAAGGCGAGGCATATTCTGGTCGAATCACAAGGGCTTGCCGTGCAGCTCATTGACCAACTCGATAGCGGCGCAGATTTTGAGCAACTTGTAAAAAACCACTCAACAGGGCCATCCGGGCCCAATGGCGGCGACCTGGGGTGGTTCCCTGCGGAGCAAATGGTGAGGCCGTTTGCGGATGCAGTGGCCACGCTCGCGGATGGGGCATATACAACGACACCGGTACAGACTCAATACGGCTGGCACGTGATTCTTCGGGAGGAATCCCGGCCAAGTGCGGCCCCTACCCTGGAAAGCGTTCGCGCGGAAATCAAGCAACAAATCGAACGGAAGAAATTCCAGAGTTATGTTCAGGGGTTACGAGATGAATATGCCAATTCGGATTAACTTTACTTAATCGGATCACGATTTTGCATAAGGGCATCCTCGGACGCTCTTTTTTATTTTGTGCGAATCAATTTGTGAATACGGTCACATCATCGAGGAGCTGTGGGACCTAACATTGTCTGCGAGTCATCTCTAATCGCTCAGGGATGGCTTCTCCAACCCTCGCATCTCCCTTTATTGGTTGATACGAGATCAAAGTCGGCAGGGACGCCGACTTTTTTTTGCCTTCTTTTAGTGCGCCACGCACCGACAAAATTCAGTCACATTAAAGAAAAAGGCCACCGAAGTGGCCTTATTTCTCTCATCGGCGAGCGGACAGTTCTTTTCTTATTCAAACTCCGGCGAGCGAAGCCGGCGCTGCCCGTTGTCGGCAAAAACTGTTATCTCACGCTCACGGCGTCCGAAATCAGCAATCCTCTGGTCACTGGCTGTATGCCACTGAAGCTCATTTCGAATCCGACGCCTAGATCGCCCGAACTCAGAGCCGGTGTGTAATCGATGGTCAGTCCACCAATTTGAACTCGCCCTGTTGACAGGTCTATTGCAGACGGAATCCCGGTGACGAACACTGCCGATGCACCTGGGACATACGACTCTCCAAGTACCGAAACATCGTCAGCGTAAAGCCAGCCGCTTGAAATCACGGTGCCATTGACTGAGACGTAATCTCCAATTCGCATGCTGTTAAGCATGCTTTGCGAGGCCAAGATAAATTGGCCCATGGATTCGAAGACGCTGTTGATTCTGTCGATAGAAGTCACCGGCCCACGCAATATGAGACCAGTAACGACAGTTCTTTGTGTCGAACCCTGATCGATGCCGAGCACTGAGCCCTGGTCAATCCCGGTCAACGAACCCTGATCGATGCCGAGCACTGAGCCCTGGTCAATCCCGGTCAACGAACCCTGATCGATGCCGAGCACTGAACCCTGGTCAATCCCGGTCAACGAACCCTGATCGATGCCGAGTGCTGAACTGTCGCTCTCAGCCGCATCTGCAGTATGCAGCAGAACGCTTGCAATCAGCGTCGCTCCCAGAACTCGATATGCTCTGGCGCCTATTGCGATACGCATTATTCGCTCCTTATTGTTTCAGTACTCCAACCCTTTAACTACATCTTAGTGCTCGCAAGCGCTCTCCAAATGCGCTCGCTGAGCCTGAAGTTCTCTCTTTAGCTTTCAGATGAAGAATTTCCGTTATTTTTTTCTATCCCTCTTTCCAACAACAAATCAGTTAACGTCGATTTTTCGTCCGGATTTTCTACATAATGAACCATGTATAGGCCGGTGCCCTTCCGTGTCGCGTCCGGCGCATTCGCCTTTTCATTTGTCGAAAACCAAACATCAATCTCCTCCAAAAGTTCCTGCCCTCTCACTTTGATGTATTTATCAAATCTTTCTATTACCTCATCAGTACATCCGTTATCTGCAAATACGTGGCGATCAAAGTAGCCACTACCCAGATATTCCTTGTCTATGTTTCGTGCTGCTGTCGAAAAAACTCTGTAGCCAAGGTCACCAAGACGGTTAATTAGTTCTGGCGACAATGGTTGCGGCTCATAGTTTCTGCGCACAGCCTTGTAACGACCGTCAACTTCAATAACCGATCCAGATCTCATCAATTCAGTAAGCATCTGGCGCGGAGCCATGTCCCCGCTATAAATCCGGACCAAATTTACGAAACTGACTCCACTTGGCTCCTGTGTTTCGTAAGGCAGGTCCAACGGAATTCCATATGGTCCTGTATACGCTGGATCGCTGTACCATCCGGTTAAAACTCTGCTCGGGCGAGAAAATAATCTACCGTGGCCTTCCGCTGCTACCGCACGATCCAGTACGTTTTTTACCTCCTTTCGCGTCAGTCCAGTGAGTATCGCGATTCGCGAGCGATTGATCTTATTTCCGTCACTAAAGTGCCGCACAGCGATTTCAACATATACGTCCTTGGCAGCCTCCGAAAAGTCTGCATGTGAAACTCCTTGGCTAATTAGAAGCCTAATTAGCGGCTTCAACATCCTCCTCAAAGCGAGTCTTAGATGTTCTTGAACTTCCTCACCCATCGCGAGACTCACTCCGCGGCAATATGTAAAGTACCGTTCGGCGCCGATATGCGCAAGCGGCTCAAAAGATCCACTTCTGGGGTTCGAAACCCATCTGTGTCCCAGATGGTGATTATGTCAACTAGTTGCTGCGTTTTCATCTCAAGTAAGAGTAAGCGTGTTATGTAACATATTGATTATGTTTAATATAGTTCCAACCGTCAACATCGAGGAGCGTTGAAAAACGATAGATGAACTAGTCGCATGGCCGACACCAACTCCTTCGAGCTAGCCGAGTACTAATGATATAGAAGCTAGAATCGTCGGAATTCGCGCAAATTCCGAGCGCAAAAAATATTACCGCTTGGCACCAAAACGACCTGACACTATTTTCATTTGTTCTCAAATATAGTTTCACCTATATAAATTCACTACGATTTTTAATGCCTAGCAGGACTCAAATGCTTGCTGTAGTGGATATCAAGAATGTTGCTCTTCCAACCATCAATCCTAGGGTGAACCAAGTGTTTGCTTACATAGAAATACAAAGGAATTACCGGGTGGTCGGCTAAGGCTACTCGCTCTGCCTCCTCCAATAGTACTCGCCTCTTATCAATGTCTAATTCTATAGACGCTTGGCTAAATAGTGCATCGACAGTTGGACTAGAATAACCAGTTAGGTTCGATGGATTATTTGACTGAAACAACTGCAAGAAAGCGTAAGCGTCGTTGTAGTCGGCGGTCCAACTTAAGCGAAAAAGTTGAGTCACTTCCATTGCTTGTATATTCGAAATCAACACTTTGAACTCTTCATTCACCAAAATGACTTCCGCTCCTAATACATCTGTCCACATTGACTGAACTGCTAAAGCAATTTTTCTTTGCTCACCGGATGTGTTGTAGCGCAACTCAAATATGAGCGGATTTTCTGTTCCATACCCGGCATCACCATAAAGACGTCGTGATTCAGCTTCGCGTGCTTCTTTAGATAGCTCAAAATAATCGAATTTCTGTGGTGAATAATTATCAATTCCTGATGGGATCCAGCCGTACGCAGGTTCTTCGCCCCTCCCAGTAATATATTTGACCAACGCATCTCGGTCTATGGCCATGGAAAGTGCGCGCCGCAATGTCAGGTTTTCCGAAAAGGGTGGCTGAATCAAATTAAAACCAAAATAATAGACTGCCAAGAATGGCGACACCTCTAACTCAGCTGGACGCTCGTCCTTCATCACCTGAAACATTCCCGATACCACATTACCTGTCACGTCTATGTCTCCAGCTCGGTATCGTCTAATTTCAGTAGATTCATCAAGAAAATGATATATGACATTATCAAATCCTGAATTACTGTTATTCCAATAATTTTCGTTTCGGTTAAGCGATATCATCGAGCCTGGCACCCACATGTCTAAATCATATGCGCCATTAGTCACTTTCAATTCGGCTTGCGAGTAGACACCAGATGTGTCGTTTGGATTCTTGGAATAGAGAGGAAATGTACTGGGGTGAGTCAGCAGCTGCAAAAAATATGGCGTTGCAGTAAGCAGTTCGATATTGAGGGTGCGCATATCTGATGCCCGAACTCCAAGTGATTCGGGTGGCATTTGCCTATTTACTATCGCACCGGAGTTCTCCACCATGCTTAGGTACTCTGGGTATGTCGCGGCCGTCTGCGGATTGACTAAACGCCGAAAAGCGAACACAAAGTGTTCGGCGGTTATTTGTTCACCATTTGACCAACGCGCGTCTGGCCGCAGGTAAAAAACGTACTCGTGGCCGTCCGCTGTCACCGTCCAATGAGATGCAACACCCCCTACTAGCTGACCCTGTTGGTCGAATACGACCAATCCCTCTCTCAAATCACGCAATATGTCCCCCGCCTGAGTGCTTCGAAATTTTTGTGGGTCAAGGGACTCCGGCTCGCCATTTAGTCCTCTATTTAGAGTCATTGACGACGTCGATTTACTGGTTGATCCTAAGTAGAACAGAGAAAACGACGAGCCAAGCATAATGAGTGCAATGACAAAATAGGTCACTAATCGAAGTATCTTGCCGGGAATCATGTTGGGTATGCTCCATCCTTCAAAGGGGTTGATAGTGTAATCAATATTCTTCCGCCGATGGTCCTCGATTTTGGATGATGCGGAATTATCCAATTACGTGATTGACCGAATACTGAGCGCGAATAAAAGCGGCCTTAAAGCCTGTTCACACTTGTCCGGCTGACCAAGATCTAAATCTGCGATTGCACTGAACCTAAGATTTTTGACTTCTAAATTGAATATCAGAATTGCACGCCATGCAGCAGCCGCTGTATTTCAACAACGCTATTATCATTGCATGATGGAGAAACAAGATTTAAACAATGACCTATTGAACCTAGCATCCGGACTGTTGAATGAAGAACATGCATTTGGCCCTCCTTACTGGTTCGGCGGTGTCACAGACAATGGCGAAATTATCGGCTGCGGCATCCACGTTCGCCCAGATGGCTTAGTAATAACTGAAATGCCGGATTTAGCTTCGCACTACGTGGTCAAGTCGCTTGGTCCATTTAGTGATCAACTTTGTCACCTGTATGGTCCAGTCGAAACAGCTGAGAAGTTTGCAGATTTGTGGAGCGAGAAAATGAATATATCTGCAGTAATACAATCTCGGTGGCATGTTTATCGTGCAGACCAACTCAATTCGCCGCGGATCGACGCGCCGGGCAATTTGCTATCAGGATAAAATTCTGATTCCGGGCTTGTTCGGATGTTGGGACACACTTACGACAAGGAAAAATCCGTACTGCTTGAATGTCGCTGATTTCACGAGTCAAAAGCTCGATAGGGGTGATTTTACATTTGGGAAAACGGAAGCCGATCGACATCGATCACACCATCCGGTCGCACGAATCATGGAATTAGAATCTCGGCTGTTTATGCGTCACCAAAATATCGTGGGCGTGGTTATGCTTCTGCTGTTGTAGTTGCCACTAGCCAAAAGCATGCTAGATGTCGGAATACAGTGGATTACGCTTGCGCGGAGATAGATGATCCAGCAGAACAGGTATATCAGCGATATCGGTATCGAGATTATCGGCAGCAAGATTAGTATTTTTTTTCGAGGTTGCCCATCAACAGAAAAAACGCAATTTAATTGACTTCAAATTTACATCACAAGCCGTATTTCTAGGTTATTTTTGGGTCCCTTCCTGCGTAGTTAGCTACCATGAGTTCGCGATTTCTCTATCCTGTTCCTCAAAATAATAGAGACCTATCGCAACTGTGGTTTTTTCACTTGAGGAGTCGTTCGTCTCATGAAGCTTCTCATATGCCATAAAGAGATCATCGAAAGACTCCGCAACACCAGCTAGTCGATCTAAACTGATCCGCCGAAGCCTGACCAAATCGGCGCTTCTCACATCCGGCGTAAACGCCGTAAGTTGCGGCCACGTATTATCCTTAATATTTGGACTTGAATTATGAGCGATATTTGACAACATGGGGTATGCGCCATGCATCAGCGCGAGAACTAAATTCTCATGCCGAAGTTTCGGATGAATACTCCGTCTGATTGCACGAAGTTTTCCTTCGCTATCCTCTTCTATTGCGCAAACTCGCTTAAGTTCGGTTCGCATCGCTCCGGGTGGAATGTCACCTCCGAACTTTTTTACCAACGATGAAAATGATCCTGCATCACCAGCAAACGGCAGGGCAGCCGGCCGGCCCACTGAATCGAGAAATTCATCTTCTGCAAACCATCCATGAAGCACTTGGGCTAGTGGCGTCGACTTAACAACAACAGCGATACTGCCACTAGAAATCTTGTCTCGCAGTCGGCGAACCTCTTTTCGTGTCAACCCGGTCATCACAGCGATCCGGGAAATATTTGTTGGCCGGCCACGGATGCCATATTCTCTGCTCGCAACATCGACAAATGCTGT